>JBMNIG010000014.1:0-62351 GCA_050950785.1 Eubacteriales bacterium
AGAACCGCTGGTATTTCGGAACACCGGTGGAAACATTGAAAGGCACAGCCAGAACGCTGGACCAGGTGGATGGGGAAATCGATTTGGAAGAAGGCATTCTTTCTAAAAAAGGTTACACGGTGCTGGATGATTCGGAATCTTTTATTCTTGTTGATGAAGAGACGATTGAACCGCGCAAGAACAAAGGCGTGGATCTTTATTTTTTTGCGTACGGCCGCAGTTATCTGGAGGCATTGCGTGATTTTTACAAACTGACAGGGGCGCCACCGCTTTTGCCCCGGTTTGTGTTCGGAAACTGGTGGAGCCGGTACTGGCCGTATAAAGAGCAGGAATATAAAACGCTTGTGGAGCGGTTTGAAAACGAGGATATTCCTTTTTCTGTCGCCGTGCTGGACATGGACTGGCATCTTGTGGATATTCCGGCAAAATACGGGAGCGGCTGGACAGGCTATACGTGGAATAAGGAGCTGTTTCCGGATCCAAAATCGTTCTTGGACTGGCTGCATGCACGGCATTTAAAAGTAACGCTCAATCTGCATCCAGCCGACGGGGTGCGTGCCTATGAGGAAATGTATCCGGAAATGGCTGTAAAAATGGGCATCGACCCGGAGACGGGAGACCCGATTTTATTCGATATCAACAACCGTTTTTTCCGTGATGCGTATTTTGAGTACCTGCACCATCCGCAGGAAAAAGATGGTGTTGATTTTTGGTGGATTGACTGGCAGCAGGGGACAAACAGTTCGATTGAAGGGCTTGATCCTTTGTGGCTTTTGAATCATTTCCACACCTTGGACAGGTTGAAGTCCGGAAAGCGCCCGCTCATTTTATCACGCTACGCCGGCGCCGGCAGCCACCGTTATCCCATCGGTTTTTCCGGCGATACCGTTGTATCCTGGGACTCTTACCGGTTTCAGCCGTATTTTACGGCAACAGCTTCAAATATTGGCTACTCATGGTGGAGCCATGATATCGGCGGCCACTTCGGCGGGGCGCGTGATGACGAACTGGCTGTGCGCTGGGTGCAGTTTGGCACTTTTAGCCCGATCTTGCGCCTGCACAGCACGCAGAGTGAATTCATGGGGAAAGAGCCGTGGAAATACGGAAAAGAAGCGGCGGATGCAATCAAGGCATTTCTGCGGTTAAGGCACCGGCTGGTTCCGTATCTTTACACGATGAACTGGCGGACGCATCATGACTTGCTGCCGCTTGTCATGCCGATGTATGGTTTGTATCCGCTTAATGAAGAAGCGTATGATGTCCGGCACCAGTACTTTTTCGGCAGCGAACTGGTCGTTGCACCAGTAACGGAAAAAAGAAATCCGGCGCTTGGTCTCGCGTGTGTAAAGGTATGGCTGCCGTTTGGCACGTGGTACGACTTTTTTACCGGCCACCGTTATGAAGGCGGCACGAGGTTAAACGTGTACAGGGGGCTTGGCCGTTTGCCTGTTTTTGCAAAAGCCGGCGCGATCATTCCACTTGCGGGGCACTGCCCGCATAAAAACGGAACCGAAAATCCGAAGCAGCTGGATGTGCTGGTTTTTCCGGGGAGCACAAATACCTTTGTACTGTATGAAGATGACGGGGAAACGCTGGCATATGAAAACGGGGCGTATGCCTTGACGAAATTTGAACTCGACTGGGAGCAGCAGAAATTTATCGTGCATCCGATTGAGGGCGACTCGCGTGTTTTGCCTGCTCCAAGAGAGATCCGGATGCTGTTTCGCGGATTCGGAAACATCGAAATATCCGGGTATTCGGCATCCTATGACGAGGCAACAGATACAATGATTGTGCGGATTGCAGCATACGATCCGAAAAAAGGGGCTGCGGTTTCATTTTCGGCCGGCACGCACGATGTTCGCGCACGCCGCTTGCAGGATTTTTACGGGCTGCTAAACGCGGCACAGATTGCTTATCGTTTGAAAGAGGAGATTTATACTTTGGCCCGGGAAGAAGAGGCGCCTTTGAAAATACTGGCCCGGCTGCGCACCATGAATCTCGACCCGGATTTGTTTGATGCGGTGTTTGAGCTGATCTACAGGGAATAAAGCGGCTGCCTGCCGGGGACAGTTTTTTTGGTGCTGCCTGATGTATTTCATAGGTGTGCTGATTGGATTTGGCGGGTAATTCCCGGAAGGCATACTATTAGATTTGGCAAATGAATTTTGAATGTAAAGTATAAGGATAGAAAAGATGAGTTCAGAAAATCCGGAACTTAAGCCAGGGGAATTATTGCCATTGGAAAGGGAACTTGCAGTTGTGTCATCCTGATTTGGAAAACGCACGCTTGCTGGTTGCGGGTCAACCGGCAAAATCCGCCTCAACCTGTCGAAAAAAGACAAAATGAGAAGGAAACCAGACTGCCTGCTTCGAATATCTTTAAAGAAGAAGAGAAATTGAGGGGGGACCAAATGGACCGGATTGAACAGCTTGAACTAAGAGTGGCCGTTTTGGAACAGGAAGTGGCAACATTAAAAACTGACCTTGCAGCGAAACAGGGAAACCAGCCGGCCAAAAGGGAAGCCGCTCAAAGCACCATACCAACCACAACCAGCACGCCGGATAAACGGGTTGAGAAAACCGCACCACGCATAGAGGATGCTGAGACACCGGTGCAGAAAACACCGGTTCAGGCGAAGTCGGAACCGGTTGATTGGGAATACCGACTCGGGAGGGTGTGGCTGCCGAGAATCTTTATTTTCGTGCTGCTTCTGGGCATCATTTTTGCCTTTACCATTGTGGCCATTGCGGGGACGGAACTAATCAGGGTTTTGCTCGGTTTTGGCGTGCCGCTGTGCTGTACTTTTTTGGGGAGAGACAGATTAAGAAACAAATGGTGGCACTTGGAACCGTGCTGCTGTCCGGCGCCGTTTCCGTTGCTATTTTGACGACGTTTGCGATGCATGTTTTGTACGGTTTCGTGCCGCCTTTCATTGCATTTATCCTGAACCTGATCTGGATCGGGCTTGGGCTGTTTCTTTCTGACCGGCACCGTTCGGAAGCGATTGCGATTTTAACTGCATGTGCCGGGTATCTTGTGCCGTTTTTGGTTGAAGGAAAGGAACATGCCGCCATTTTGTTATTTGGTATGAAACGGCATTTTATGCGCTTTTGCTCTTGTTTGCCGTCCGGAAATCTTACAAAGCGCTGTTTTATATGGCAAGTGGGCTGTGGCATGCCGCCGTTTTTATCCTTTATATCAATCTTTTGATCGATCAAGTTGGTGCAGGGATCTCGTATTCTGTTGTGCTTGGGGCGATCATTCAGCATGCGCTGCTTTGCTGGGTCGCTTTTTACAAGAAGGGAATGGGAGAGGCAACGGTGCCGGTCTTATTCTCAAGCTTTGTGCTGACAACCGGATGGGCTTATAGTACGCTGGAGGAAGTGCCGGGCATATTGCTGCAAGCATCGCTTCAACATGCGCTGTTTAATCTATACTTATTGGCCGCTGCAGTCGCTTACGGCTGGTTTGCCTACTACGGCCGGGAAAAACAAAACCGGGAGCAGATCTCTGTCTCCATTTCCATTTGTACAGTAAGCGTTGTTTATTTCCTGTACCAAATTTTGCCTGATCATGTGTTAAATCTTGCCGTGTATTTTATTGTAGCCACGGTCGCCATTTATCTTGGCTTTCATTTTAAAGCAGTCATTCAGCAGGTTATCGGGTTATTGCTTTATATTTTTACAACTTTTCAATTATTTTCCACCGTATGGATCCGGGATGTGTTCAGTGCGGAGACTTTCGTGTGGCTTGTTGTGATCGGGACGATGCTGTTTTTCTACCGGATGCTGGCTGCAGCTTCGTTGAAACAGGAAGGGCTGAAAAACTTTATGATCGCCGTAAATGCCTTTTTTCATCTTGTTTTTCTTACCCAGCTGGCAGGTGCGGTTGCAGAAAGCTGGTCCGTCAGCCTGCGGATGATGCTCCAGTCTTTTGTCTGGATGGTATATGCTGCAGCTGGAGTGGCGCTCGGGGTTTGGAAAGACAATAAGAAGATCCGGCTCGCGGGGATGATCCTGCTTTTGATCACGCTTTGTAAACTGATTTTTGTCGATATGCATACCGTCAACCTTTTCATCCGGACGATTTTGTTTATTGCGCTCGGGACGGTCGGGTTGATTGTGTCAAGGCTGTTCTATGTGAAAAAATAGTGTGTTATTGCCTTGCACCTATCACCTGAAAGAAGGCAGGTGATAGGTGCAGTTTTTTTAAAAAAATATGGCTGAAGAGGCGGGCAGTTTCATACGAAACCTGCGCAAAAACAGGGCTGTGCCGGGCATTTCCGGTACAGCCCTGTCCTATTTTCCAAGTATATCCGCCTGGACGATGCATATATTGTATTGAAAACGAAGAAATGAAAGCGTAATCATTATTCAAAAGGGGGACGAACAATGGATTTCACGCTGTCAGATGAGCAAAAAATGATTCAGCGAACGGTGCGGGAGTTTGTAAAAAAAGAATTGATGCCTCTCGAGCAGGAGGTTTTAAAAAATGAACGCGAGGGGCGGCCGGGCCTGGCGGATAGCGTCATAAAAAATTTGCAAGAGAAAGCGAAGGCAGCCGGTTTCTGGGGGATTAATACGCCGGAAGAATATGGCGGCGCGAACCTCGGCCCCGTGATGACGGCGCTCCTCCAAATGGAACTCGGGCGCACCTTTGTCCCGTTCAGCTTCGGCGGTTCGGCGGATAATATTTTGTATGACTGTAATGAGGAACAAAAGCAAAAATATTTAATCCCGGTCATCAATGGAGAGCGGCGGTCATGCTTTGCCTTAACGGAACCGGGGGCGGGGTCTGATGCCGCGAATATTAAAATGACGGCCGTAAAAGACGGGGACCATTGGGTATTAAACGGCGAAAAAGTGTTCATTACAAACGGCAATGAAGCCGATTTTGCGATGGTATTTGCCGTCACGGACAAGGAAAAAGGGGCAAACGGCGGGGTAACCTGCTTCCTTGTTGATCGTGATATGGGGTGGCGGTCGGAATACATCCAGACGATGGGGGAGTGGGGGCCTGCTTCGCTCGTGTTCGAGGATGTCCGGGTGCCTGAAGTAAATATTCTCGGCGAACTGGGCAAGGGGTTCAGCCTTGGGATGAAGTGGATCGGCCAAGGGCGCTGGCTCATTCCGGCCAGAGCGGTCGGTGCCTCGGAACGGTTATTGCAAATGGCAATGGACTACGCAAAAACACGCGTTACTTTTGGCAAGCCCATTGCAGAACGGCAGGCGATCCAATGGATGATTGCCGATTCTAATGTTGAAATTGAAGCAACACGGTGGCTCGTTCTCCATGCGGCATGGCTTTCTGAAACGGGAAAGGACAACCGTCACTATGCCTCGATTGCAAAACTGTACGGCAGCAATATGGCCAACCGGGTTGTGGACCGGGTGCTGCAAATTCACGGCGGCATGGGATATACGAAAGAACTGCCGATTGAACGGTGGTACCGGGAAATGCGGCTGTGGCGGATTTTCGAAGGCACGGACGAAATCCAGCGCTACATCATCTCCCGGAACCTGCTACGTGGGCATGTGAAAGTGGGGGAATTAATGGATTAACGGCTCATGCCCGGGCGGATAGAAAAAGCGCGTCTCCCGTCACTTTAACATAAATGGGGTGAAAAAATGCCGTTATTACAGGATTTGCTGGAACAAAACATTGCACAGTTTGGCGAATACCCGCTGTTTTATTACAGCGGGAAGGCTTACAGCAATCTGGATGCGCAAAAATACGCCAACCGGATTGCCGGGAACCTGCAAAAAAACGGTATCCGGAAAGGAGACCGGGTGCTCGTTTGCATGCCCAACTGCCCGGAAGTGCTGTTTTCCTATCAGGGCATCGCAAGGACCGGCGCCATCATCGTACCGGTCATGTTTTTGCTGCATGCTGAAGAAATCGCCTATATTCTTCGGAATTCCGGTGCCAAGGCAGTCATCACAAACGCCGCTACAATGCCAAAACTCAGGCAGGCCATTTCCGGTTTGCCGGAAAAACCGGTTGTTTTTTCGGCGGACGGTATAACATCCGACCCGTTGGAAAATGCCTTCACACCGGTAACGGGAATCCGGGAAGACAATCCCGCTGTCATTTTATATACATCCGGCACAACCGGCAGTCCAAAAGGGGTTATCTTAACGCACCGGAATTTATATTCGAATGCGGTGAATTCTGCAGCAAACACGAAAGAGGGGCAAGGGCGCGAAGTGACAATTGGTGTCCTGCCGCTTGCCCATGTGTACGGACTGACTGTTTCAAATGTATGCTATATCAAAGGGTATTCTGTCGTTGTTTTTGCAAAATTTGAGCCGGAACAGGTTTTTGCAGCAATTGAAAAATATCGGGTCCGGTCTTTCTCGGTGGTCCCGGCAATGGTGTATGCAATGTACCATCACCCGAAGGCAGAAGCGTACGACCTGTCGAGCCTCGAATCCCTTGGCTCCGGTTCAGCGCCGCTGCCGGAAGCATTACGGCGGGGATTTCTGGATAAATTCGGGGTGGAGGTGCTGGAAGGCTACGGGCTGTCGGAAGCCGCGCCGGTTGTCAGTTCTTATAAGGAGGGCATGCCGTATAAACCAGGGTCTGTCGGTGTGCCGATCCCTGGCGTTGAGATTAAAATTGTGGACCCGAATGATTTGGAAGTGCCGGCTGGCGAGGTCGGGGAGCTGGTCGTCCGCGGCGATAACATCACCCCTGGCTATTACCAAAATAGAGAAGAAACAGCGCGGGTTTTAAAGAACGGCTGGCTTTATACAGGGGATCTTGCGAAAGTGGATGAAGACGGCTATTTGTATATCGTCGACCGTAAAAAAGATTTAATCATTCGTGGCGGTTTTAATATTTATCCGCGTGATATCGAAGAACTGCTTGCCCGCCACCCCGCTGTGCTGGAGACAGCGGTGATCGGTGTGCCGGATGAGCGGATGGGGGAAGAAGTGCTTGCTTTTATCGTGAAGAAGCCGGGAGACGAAACATCAGCGCAGGATTTGGCCGCATATTGCCGCAAGCATCTCGCGAAAAACAAAGTGCCGAAAAAATTTGTCTTTCTAGATGACCTGCCGCGCAACGGGGTCGGGAAAATTTTAAAAACGCAGCTGAGGAAACAAGCTGCCGATTTGCAACCGTAATGGCGGTTGTTTTTTTTGTGCAAGCGCTGTGTCCGGCACAGAAAAAGGCTTTTACAGGAAAAATAGCGGCGAAGCGGGCGCCGCTACCTGTTATTGGAGTTGTGCCGGGACAGAAGATGTGTGATAGAAAATATTTTCCCTTGTTAACTGAAAGTGCTGCAAAAATGCCTCAAAATAAGCTTCAAATGGTTCCCCATTACGCACAAGCCTGTCGAGGTGCTTGGCGATGCCGACAATTTCGGAAATCACAAGTTGCGGGTTCTGTTCTAGATTTTTCCGGAAATAAAAAATTTCTTCGTGGATCATTTCGTCCGGTGCCACACCCCGCTTTACAGCAGACCGCGTTTTTTCTTCGCGCTCATAAATTTTGTTGATATACCGCTTCAGCAATTCTTCATATGTTTTTCTGTCCACCACCCCTTTATGGTGTGAAGTGATGAAAATTTGCGCATCTGTTTCCAACGTGGTTTTCGCGGATGCGATAAAGGCGTCAATGTCAGAGTCGGCGTTGTTGTACCACGGTCCGAAAGAAGCCAGGTCAAAATCGCCGGCAAACAGGACACCGTGTTCCGGAAAATACGGGCAGCAGTATCCTTCCGTATGGCCGGGCGCATGGATCATCAACATTTTCGTCCCATAAACATTGAGCTCTTCCCCGTACGGATACCATTTTTCCGTAAGGTTCAGCACTGGCTGCCAGTGCGGGCGGTTCCAGTTTTCAGGCGGCTTTTCAAACAGCTGCTTCATCCACTTTTTGCGGCTCTCCGGGTCGGCCGGGCTCAGCATACCGCTCGCTTTTGCCAGCTCTTCAACATCATTCAGTTTTTTTACATCATATGGATTGATTTGAATTTCGGCGTCTTTAAACAGGTACGCGCCCCAAATATGGTCCAGATGGTAATGGGTCAAATAAACAGACCGAATGGCGTATTCCTTTTTTATGTCATTTAAAATTTGAAAGCCGCTGCCGCAGTCAATGAGCGCCGTCCCTTGCCCGCCCTCGACGAGAAGCGAGGTACTGAACGGGACGCGGCTGCCGTTTTCCCCCGGAATGACGGTAAGCGGCCCGAATTTCGTATATGGCATGGGTAAGTCCCCCCTTTAAAATGAATGATCATTCATTTTTCTTTATTATAATGAATTTGAACCATTTTGTCTATTGCAAAAATACTTTTAACAATCTTCCCATATACGCTCTCATTGCCTTTTCCAAATCATAACCCCCATCATGCAAGCACCAGTCATACGTGACGCCCCGTGCTGCAATGAAGAGGTATTCCGTGATTTTTTCTGCAGGCATATCACGAACCATTTCTCCTGCTGTCTGGCCGTCTGCAATGATTTGTGCAAGTGTCTCCTGCATGCCGCGCCCCTTTTGGATAAACAGGCGGTTTTCTGCATGGTAAAGCTGCTTCATCATACTGATTCCTGTTTTTTCATTGTATTGTGCATAAATGGCAAAAAAGGCTGTGATCTTGTGTGGAAAATCGAGGTGTTTGAGACGTTCGCGCACTTGTTCTGCAAAATACACATCTGCCCGGCTGTACATTTCAAGAAGTAAGTCATTTTTCGAGGGAAAATAATGATAAAAAGCACCGACTGAAACGCCGGCCAGCCGGCAAATATCTTCAATTTTAATGTCTTTGTATCCTTTTTTGGCAAACAGCTCCATCGCTGTTTCGAAAATCCGGTTTTTCGTTTCCATCGCCTGTTTTTTCCTTTTGGTCAACGGCTTTTCATCCATCTTTCATTCCCCGATTCTTCATGATATGTAAAAAATTATGAAAGCAAGCCGCAGCCTTTGTCAATGCTTCCTCTACATATGTGAAAAATTTCACATTTTGTCTACCGATTTTTTATTATACCCATTCTATAATGAAAATGTTCACCGAATCCATTCGATGAAAATGGAAAATCCGGGGAGGCCTTTAAAATGAAATACAAAAAGCTATTTGAAACTGTGAAAATAAGGAATGTGGAACTCAAAAATCGTTATGCAATGGCACCAATGGGTCCGCTGGGTCTTGCCGATGCAGAAGGCGGTTTCAACCAGCGCGGGATTGAGTATTATACAGCCCGTGCGCGCGGGGGAACCGCTCTGATTATTACCGGCGTCACTTTCGTTGATAATGAAGTGGAAGAGCACGGAATGCCAAACGTACCTTGCCCGACCCATAACCCTGTCCATTTTGTCCGGACTTCCAAAGAAATGACAGAGCGCATCCATTCATATGATTCGAAAATTTTTCTGCAAATGAGCGCCGGTTTTGGCCGGGTGACGATCCCGACAAACCTTGGCGAGTACCCGCCGGTTGCACCGTCGCCAATCCCGCATCGCTGGCTGGATAAAACATGTCGCGAACTGACAGTTGAAGAAATTCATTCCATTGTCCGCAAATTCGGGGATGGGGCGTTCAATGCGAAGCGCGCCGGATTTGACGGGGTGCAAATCCATGCTGTGCACGAAGGCTATTTGCTCGACCAGTTTGCGATTGCGTTTTTCAACAAACGTACCGATGCATACGGTGGCCCGCTTGAAAATCGCCTTCGTTTTGCCCGGGAAATTGTCGAGGAAATTAAACAGCGCTGTGGCGAAGATTTTCCTGTGACGCTCCGCTTCAGCCCGAAAAGTTTTATCAAGGATTGGCGGGAAGGGGCACTGCCTGGCGAGGAGTTTGAAGAAAAAGGCCGCGATTTGGATGAAGGCATCGAGGCAGCAAAGCTGCTCGTTTCCTACGGCTATGATGCTCTGGACGTCGATGTTGGTTCTTATGATTCATGGTGGTGGAGCCATCCTCCGATGTACCAGAAGAAGGGGCTTTACATTCCGTATGCCAGGCTGGTGAAGGAAGCTGTCGATGTGCCTGTCCTTTGCGCGGGCCGCATGGACAATCCGGATCTTGCACTTGCCGCACTGGAAGACGGAGCATGTGATATTATCAGCTTGGGCCGCCCGTTATTGGCTGACCCGGATTACGTCAATAAGCTCCGAACCGGGCAGGTTGCCGATATCCGCCCGTGTCTGTCATGCCATGAAGGCTGCATGGGTCGGATCCAGGAGTATTCTTCCTTAGGCTGCGCAGTGAATCCGGCTGCCTGTCGAGAAAAAGAAGCAGCATTGACACCTGCTTTAAAAAAGAAACGCGTACTGATTGCAGGCGGCGGCGTGGCCGGATGCGAAGCTGCCCGTGTGCTTGCATTGCGCGGCCATGAACCGGTCATTTTTGAAAAATCGAACCGTTTAGGCGGCAACTTGATCCCTGGCGGCGCACCTGATTTTAAAGAAGATGACCTGGCGCTTGTTGCCTGGTATGAGCATACGTTGGAACGCCTTGGCGTAGAAATTCATTTGAATACTGCATTGACAAAAGAAGAAATTTTGGCTGCAAACGTGGATGCCGTGCTGATTGCAACGGGTTCGAATCCGAAAATTTTGCCGCTCGACGGAAAAAACAAAGTATTTACAGCAGAAGATGTTTTGCTCGATAAAGTGGATGCCGGGCAACATGTTGTCATTGTCGGCGGCGGTCTTGTCGGCTGCGAACTGGCTTTGAACCTTGCAGAAAAAGGAAAAGATGTCTCGCTTGTGGAAATGCAGGACAAACTGCTGGCAGTTAATGGTCCGCTTTGCCACGCTAACTCGGACATGCTGGAAAGACTCGTACCGTTTAAAGGTGTTCAAGTCTACACTTCTTCAAAAATAGTAGATACGACAGAAAAGACAGCCGTTGTGGATGTTGACGGCGAATTGCGTGAAATTGAAGCAGACAGCATTGTGCTCGCAGTCGGCTACTCGGCTGAAAAATCACTCTATGAAGATTTAAAGTTTGAGGTTGCCGATCTTCATGTGGTTGGCGATGCCCGCAAGGTCGCAAACATCATGTATGCCATCTGGGATGCTTACGAAGTCGCGGCAAATCTGTAAAGTTTAAGGAAACCCGCCAAAGATTTTCCGGCGGGTTTCCTTGTTTTTAAAGCAGGAGACCTTGTGGTTATTTTGATTATTTTTGTTTTTGCTGATTTTTTTCATAACAGTCATCTTCAAAAAACGGACGGGAAGATTTGCCGTATCTCGGCGTACCTCCATCACTGTTTGTAATAATATGCGCTTTTTCGAGGGAATAGGTGTTGGCAGCTGTGGCTTGGACTTCATCCCAAAATATCTGAATGGCTTCCGTCCTCATGATGACTGTGGGGCTGACGCAGGAAGCCCCTTTTGCCATTGATTTCCCATCCCTCATAGAGAATGGCGTGGTGGACTTCCATATGCTGTTTCTTTTTCAGTCCCTGAATTGCCATCTGCTTCAGAGAACAGGTAGTCTGCCTTCTTCCCATCAGGCAGTGAAGCAGCTATTTCCAGCTCTTCTTGGTTGGATGAAGCTCTCTAAAGCATGCTGCTTCTGACATATAAAAAGAGTATCAGGAAATACCCGGCATAGTCCGACGTGATATAAAATAGAAGGCTGAAACTTTTTACACTTTTTGCGATTTTGATTATAATAGGCTTTGTACATATCGGGACGAGGAGGAAATGCCAGTGGCAAAGTTAGATGAGACATTGTCCATGTTGAAAGATTTAACCGATGCAAAAGGGATTGCCGGCAATGAAGCAGAAGTGCGTGCCGTTGTCAAAAAATACATAGAGCCGTATGCCGATGAACTTGACACAGACGGCCTCGGCAGCTTAATTGCAAAGAAAACGGGGCAGGCGGACGGCCCGAAAATTATGATCGCCGGCCATATGGATGAAGTTGGTTTCATGGTGACACAAATTGATGAGTCGGGCTTTCTGCGCTTCCAAACGATCGGCGGCTGGTGGTCACAGGTGATGCTTGCCCAACGCGTTACGGTTGTAACAGATAAAGGTGATGTGACAGGTGTGATCGGATCGAAGCCACCACATATTTTATCACCGGATGCACGCAAAAAATCGTACGAAATCAAGGATATAAATACTTAAAATATTTTAATAAATCAAAGGGTGGTGAGGAGATGTCGGAAATAAACAGTCTTTCCGAAAATAGTAAAGAGCTAGATCAAAAAAAAGAAACTGATATACAACAGCCCCCTGGACAACTAACAGATCAAAGTGAATCCATAGATCTTGAGGAATGTTTCCAGGAGGTTTATTCTAAGTTTAAGCTGAATTTTTACCGTGGTATTTTTGACAGAGTCAGCGACCGGTTAGGTAGTCTGAATGTCACTGAGGCGTTTGCAGCAGAAGCAATATATGCACTCAGAGAGCCAAAGATAGGAGAGTTTGCTGAGGCAATCGGGATATCTCAGCCCAATGCTACGTATAAGGTAAACTCCCTTATAAAAAAAGGATATATAAAAAAGATCAATTCTAAAAAGGACAAGCGGGAGTATCATTTAAGGGTCACACAGAAGTTTCTCGATTATTACAACATTAACAGTGAGTATGTTCATACGGTGATGGAGAGAATAAAGGAGAGATTTACACCGGAGCAAACAGCATTTTTTACAGAAATGCTGAGAATTATTTCCCGCGATCTTATGCCTGAAAACTCACAGATCCACAACCGGAACGTCATGGTAGATGAAACCTAATATACTTTAGAAGGTATCAACTTTTCGATCATCGCCTGCGGATTTGAAATCGTAACCGCTAGGCTGTTGGTAAACTCTTAAGTCGAATATTTGAACAGCGGCAAGTATATGGTCAAAAATGTCTGACTGGATGTTTTCATACTCTATCCAGTTGGTAGTGTTTGTAAATGCATATATTTCTAATGATACACCCTTTTCGTCAGGGGCAAGCTGTCTGACCATACTTATCATAGATTGATGGATATTGGGGTTGTTTTTCAGATAGCTATTGATATATGCGCGAAAAGTACCAATATTAGTTAGCATTCGGCCATTGATAATTATTGACTTATCGACGCCGTGTTCAGTGTTATATTTTTCGATCACATCCAGCTTGCGGATTATATAATCCGAAATAAGCTGGATTTTTTTATACTTTTCAATCATCTCAGGTGTGCAGAATTTTATTGAACTTATGTCAATTCTGATAGAGCGCTTAATGCGACGACCTCCCGATTCGCTCATTCCGCGCCAGTTTTTGAATGAGTCGGAGATTAGTGCATAAGCGGGTATATGGACTATTGTCTTGTCAAAATTCTGTACTTTGACAGTGGTCATAGTTAAGTCAATCACTGAGCCGTCAGCGCCGTACTTCGGTACCGATATCCAGTCGCCGATTTTTAACATGTCATTACCGGTTAGCTGAATACCTGCAACAAACCCTAATATCGGATCTTTAAATATCAGTGAAAAGAGAGCTGTAGCTGCGCCTATACCACTCAGTAATATCAAAGGGCTTTCACCCATGAGGTTTGCCAGGACTACTATACCCATTATAATAAACAACGCTATCTTAATTATCTGTAGGAGACTTTTTATAGGACGAGTCTTTGATATTGGATAGGTCGTGTATATGTCGTTTATTGAATTTAGCACCGAGCTTATAACAAAAGTTGAGACAACTAAGATGTACGAAAGGACAAGACGCCTAATAAGGTCCAAATGAACACCTACAAGAGGTGCGGCAAGGTACACGACCAATGCCGGAACGATATGTGCAGAAAGATCGAAGACCTTGTTCCTCAGGAAGATATCATCCCATTTGGCTTTGTTTTTGGTGACGATACGCTCGACGATTTTAAGTAATACCTTTCTTGTCAATAGTCCTGCAATCAAAGCAAATCCTATAATAATCAGCAAATATAGGACAGTATGCAGAAGTTCGGTTATTTCCTCACTGCTTGTACTGACACCGATGATATCCAGAATGTGTAGCATAAAGTTTAGATCTCCCTTCCGCGTGTTATTGCGTTTCCCGCAATACAAAAACTTTCTAAAGGATCTTGACCCGGTCCATATCCACACTCTAGTGTAGACTAGATCAAGTATTTCTGACAGAATGAAAATACTGTGTAATAAATTTTTATAAAGAAAAAATCGAGAAGTTATACTAATTATAACCTCCCGATACAAAAAATGCGAGTCACATTTTTTATTAGCTCTTTTGTGATTTTAGTGTGACGCTGCAAGATCAAAGGAATCGGAACAAAGTATTTTTTATTTATAAAAAAATACCTGCATCAAAAGATGCAGGTAAAGGGAAGAGAATAAGGTGTATAGAAAACGCTATCGGAATAGCATACTTATGATAAACTATAGTTCGACAAAAAGCAAGCTTTATTATTGTTTTTGTAATGGAAATATATAGGGCACAAGGCCTGTTGTCTTAATTTTCGTGTCGATACTAATAGGCAAGGAAAGCAAAGTTATATCTACTATCGAGAAGCCTGAGATTGTTTATAAAAGTGGAGATCCACTATGTCAATTGTTGGGGTAGAGCATAAGTAAAAATATGATTCGGTAGGTAACAATAGTTGCTTACCGGATCTTGCCTTGCAAAGCAACCAATAATCGATTTTAGTAAATGTCAGGATACCTAATCAAGCAAGTTTGATTAAAATCAAAAACCTTGTAATCTTGCGGATTACAAGGTTTCTTTGGAGCTGGCAATGTGACTCGAACACACGACCTGCTGATTACGAATCAGCTGCTCTACCGACTGAGCTATGCCAGCACATATCGTTCAAAGCGCTTTCATATAATAACATAAATTTTTTTTTCAGTCAACGATAAGTTGACCACACGAGTCCGTGGTAATTGGCAACGGGTTTCATAGTTTTAGGATACTCATCAAAATATATGCAATGTCGATCAATAGCCACATTTGGATACTTCAAGGATCAAAACAGCTTGTCTATCCAATATAAATACTTAGCTGAGGAATAGGAAAAAATAATAATTACGATATTTTTGAAAGATGTAAAGTGAATAATACAATCTGTATATTAGTTCCAAAATACCTACAAAATTGACGATAATCAGAAGATTAATATCATATTAGCTGAAATGATTGGGAATGCAAAAATGTTGCATAGGTTAGAAAATAGTTGTGTTATTGATTAATTATGATTATAATTGTAGAAAAAGGTTCAAACATATTAATGACAAATTCGATTATGCAGTTTACGTAATATTTTCAACTACATTGCTACAAGAAGTTTTACACATTATCCACAGAGTTATCCACAAGTACAAATGCCAGAAGATATGATAAGTTGATAGCAATATTGAGTTGATATCAAATTTACTGCATTTTGATAATATATTAATAAAATAGTCAATGAGTTGACATAAAAACAAAATTCTTTCTAAAAAAAACGCAGGAATCGACAAATAATATGCAAATTCAACATAAAACAACAAATATTATAGTATAGAAAAGCCCAATGTTAGAATCTAATACTAATCGAAAGTTCCTACTATTGAGAATATATGTAGCTTAAGTGAAGAAATTACGTGATCGCGGATGTAATACTGCATTACAATAGTCAATCATGTGATCTGTCTATTAATTTTATGAGATGCTTATATAAAAAAATTCCTCTCAAGTAACAAAAACCACTAATGATGTACATATAAAATGGAATTCAATACATAATAACATAGCAACTTTTACAATTGACTAAAGAAAATAGTGCGAATAGCGCAATAACAACAATTCTTATCCGTTAGAGAAATGTTTATACTTTATGTAAGTGTTGACTTCTTGCGCTAGAAAAAGAGCATGAAAACAGCACTGATAGAAAGTTAGGAGGTAAAAGAATGAGTGGAAAGACACGAGTGGTGTCCTTGTTACTCGGCATTATCTTGATTTTTGCAGTTGTTTCAGGTTGCGATAATATGAATGCCGGAGTTTCACCTACACCAACGACCACCAATCAAACGGCAGAGCCAACGGAAGAGCCTACTGTCGGTGAGTTTAAGCTTCCCATTGTTGATGAACCGATGACATTAACAGGATGGAGAGCGTTTACGTCAGCTGTAGTCACTTCACCAAATGATATTGCAGCAAATAAGGAAATCGAAAGATTGACAAATATTAAAATCGACTACCTGATCTCACCAACTGTCGATGCAGCACAAAACTTCAATCTTTTGATGACTTCTCGAGAATTGCCTGACCTTCTCTTTATGCAGGATAGTACTTCAAGTACTCTCTATAGAGGTGGACATGACAAGGCTATAGAAGATGGCGTATTCCTGCGGCTCAATGAGTACATTGAAAAGTGGGCGCCCCATTATAAAGCAATGTTGGACTCTAATGAAACGATATATCGCCAGTCGGTAACAGACCAGGGCAATATGGCGGTATTCACTACTATTCAAGACGGCAATGAGCCCGCATGGTGTGGCCCATTGATTCGTCAGGACTATCTAGATAAAACCGGTAAGGCAATGCCTCAGACTTATGATGATCTTTACGACGTGCTAAAGGCTTTCAAAAGTGAGCTAAATGTTGAGCAGCCATTGTCAATAGGTCACTTAGGTTATAACACATGGACACACACTATGACCGCAGGTTTCAATATCGATCCAACGTTCTATAATGAAAATGGAACTGTTAAGTTTGGATTTATTGAAGAAGGCTTCCGCGACTACTTGACATTGATGAATAAGTGGTACAGCGAAGGCCTGATAGACCAAGACTTCTATACACGCGCTACAGACACCTTTGGAAACATGGAAAATATAGTTAACGGTAAAGTGGGTGCATGGGAGCATGGTATAGCTTCATTGATTTCTGTCTACACCGCATCTGCTCCCGACCCTGATTTCAGGGTTGTTGGAATGCCATATCCACGCAAGAACGCTAATGATGTTGCGCATTTCCGCAGATTCAACGAAATCGTTGGCACGACTCCTGTAGCACTTACAACAAACCTCTCAGACGATGAAGCAAGACTTGAGGCTGCTGTTCGTTGGATGGATTTCCGTTATACAGAGAAGGGATATACAATCCTTAACTATGGCATCAAGGGCGAGAGCTTTGAGTACGTTGATGGAAAACCACAGTTTACAGAGTATATTTATAAGAACCCGGATGTCTCTTTCCCGGATATGAGAGAAAAATATGCTGACCAGGGTTTTGGTTACTATATCTGGAGACGTCAATACATCGCTTATAGCGAGGATCAATTGAATGCATTTGATACTTGGAGTGAAACATCAAGCGGTGACTGGGTCATGCCGCCGGTCTCTATGACAAGTCAAGAGGGTGAGGAGTACTCTGCAATTTACGGTGACATTGAAACATATATCAATGAAGCTGTAGTAAAGTTTATCACAGGCGCCACTCCAATTTCAGAGTTTGATGATTTTGTAAATAGAATTCGCAGCATGAACATTGATCGCTGCATAGAAATTTACCAAGCTGCACTTGATCGTTACAATGCACGTTAAATAATGTAACGCAAAACACAACATCTTCATATAATTAAACAGCTCCCTGTCAAATAGACAGGGAGCTGTTGTAAATGATGCAATCAATAATAATACGGATAATCAATCTGCAAGCGCATATCCAATTATGAGTTTTAGTGTGTTTTCAAAGCCGTCGCGATGTCCGCGCTCGTATCCATGTGATGCATAAATGCCAGGGCCAATGCAGCCGTGACGCATGTGGTAGCCTGCTCTTACAGCTGCGTTAGCGTCGGAACCATAATAAGGGTAGACATCGCATGCGTAGGATATATTTTCATTCTTCGCAATTCGAACTAATTTTGATACTATACCTAAATCATACGGTCCACCTGAATCCTTGACGCATATTGAAACCATTGTTTCATCGCAGGAAAGATCATCTCCAATGCAACCCATGTCAACAGACAGAAATTCGTCTGCTTCAGGAAGACCGCTTGCAGCGCCGGTGCCCACTTCTTCGTGGCATGTAAACAAAAGCCAGATCTCTCTGTTGAGGGAGATATCCATCTCCTTTAAGTAACGCGCTAGAGTCAGCAGTATAGCGCATCCGGCCTTGTCGTCGAGGAAACGGCTCTTTACATAACCCGTCTCTGTTTCAGTGAAACGTGGATCGAAAGCAATGAAGTTGCCTGTTTCAATCCCGAGATTTTTTGTATCGTCTGCTGACATTGTTTTGTAATCAAGCACGACTTCCATAGATTCTTCGGTCCGCTTGCCCTCTTGCAGTTCGGAACCTGCAACGTGAGCTGAGGGGTTGTTCATTTGCAGAGTCCCGGTGTATGTTTTGCCGTCGTATGTAAAAACTCTGCAGTTTTCAGCCTCGACGCTTCCCAATGAGAGGCCGCCGATTTTGGTTATGCGAATCCTGCCGTTGGATTTTATAGATCTTACCATTGCCCCTAGGGTATCGAAATGCGCAGCAAGTATCAGTCCTGATCCGCTACCACCCAGGGAGCATAGTACATTGCCTCTGTTAGTTAGTATTGGTGAGTACCCTAAATCTACAAGTTCACTTTTTATAAATTCAGCTGCCTTATCGGAAAACCCTGTGGGACTTGGAATCGAAACAAGGCGTCTTAGAGTATTGACGATATTGTCTGTGTAATTCTCATCATAATTCAACATTAACACTTCCTTGCTGGTAACGGCTATTGCGCCACTTCACATGGGTATTGCGCCTCTTCACAAATGTCAAGAATAACATATTGTGTAAATATAGCTGAGACATTAAGCAGTAATAACGAGCGTTGTTTTGCTCTTTAGTTTGAACTATATTTTGAACTATATACTTAATCAATATCTTCTATCGAGATTTCTCCTGAAAAAACTTCTACGGCGCCTCCCGTTAAATAAACCAAGTTTGTTTTACGGTCCCAGCGAACATGCAAAGTGCCACCTAGTGCTTTCAGGTCTGCTTCGCCGTTGCATTTACCGAGAAGAGTTGCCGCTACGAGGGCAGCACAATTACCAGTACCGCAAGCCAGGGTTTCGCCTGAGCCACGTTCCCATGTACGTATGGTTATGTGTGATTCATCTTGGATTGAGATGAAGTGCACGTTTACTCCTTCAGGAAATGCCGGATGCTTTTCGATATAAGCTCCAATACGTCTGACCGGGAATACGTAAGGGTCATCCACAACGATTACTGCATGAGGGTTACCCATGGAAACACATGTCATGCTCAATTCCATAGGTGAGGTCCCAAGCTCAGAAGTATCCGGACCTATATATTGCGAGCCTTCAGAATCATAAAGGCCGGGAAGGCGCACAGGCATATCCACGATAAAACCGCTTTCACGAAGCGTTGTGGGTATAAGCGGAGCCTCAAGTATGGGTGCACCCATATCTACGGTGGCAGAAACGACGCGGTCATTTTCAATGTCAAGAGTGAGAGTTTTGATTCCGCTCAGCGTGTCAATGGTAACAGTGGGCTTTTTAGCGATTCCATGATCGTAAATATATTTTCCGACACAGCGGATGCCGTTGCCGCACATCTTACCCCGGGAACCGTCGGCATTATACATATCCATAAAGCAATCTGCCCGCTCAGAGGGCTGAATCAGTATCAGGCCGTCAGCTCCTATTCCGTAATGACGGTTGCTTAGGCGAACAGCAAGTTCTTCCGGCGAATCAACTTTTTCCTCGAAACAGTTGATATAAATGTAGTCATTGCCGGCACCATGCATCTTTGTAAATTTCATTAAGCACCTCCTAAATAGCCGCATCATTCAAAGCGGCAAATACAACGGTTGCATAAACAATGTAAATTACAGTAGGGTAATACCTGCCTTTTCGCATTCGCGGATGGTTTCTTCCGTCCAAATCGAGCACTGTACCTCGCCTATATGTGCCTTACGGAGAAAGAACATACATAGGCGTGACTGACCGATACCGCCACCGATAGTAAGTGGCAAATCGTTGTTAAGTAAAGATGTCTGAAAGGGAAGTGACGCTCTGTCTTCGTTTCCGGAGATTTTAAGCTGGTTTGCAAGGCTTTCAGCGTCAACCCGGATCCCCATGGAGGAAATCTCGAATGCGATATCAAGCACATGATTGTAGAGAATGATATCTCCGTTCAGGCTCCAGTCGTCATAGTCAGGAGCTCTTTGGTCATGCGGTTTCCCCGACCTGAGAGCACCTCCTATACCAATTATGAACACAGCTCCGTGTTTCTTGACGATCTCATACTCCCTTTGGTGTGGCGTGAGGGAGGGATAAGCATCTTCGAGCTCCTGGGAAGTAATAAAGGTGATCTCATTAGGTAGCATTGTTTTTCCGATAACCGGGTAGAGTGATATGATATGCGCCTCTGTAGCTAGAAGGCATCCATAGATTCTGCGTACAACATTTTTGAGTGTTTCTATGTTTCGCTCTTCTTTGGTAATGATTTTTTCCCAATCCCACTGATCGACATAGAGCGAGTGGATTGCATCAGTCACTTCATCCCTGCGTATTGCGTTCATATCTGTGTAGAGTCCTGTACCATGTGTGAAGCCATACTTTTTTAGTGCGTAGCGCTTCCATTTGGCAAGTGACTGGACGATTTCAGCAATTGCACCGTCTTGCTCTTTGATATCAAAGGGGACAGGGCGTTCGACACCGCTGAGGTTGTCATTAAGTCCGGTTTCGGGACGAACGAATAGGGGAGCGGTCACTCGCGTAAGATTAAGCGCTGTTGAAAGAGATTTCTCAAAATAGTCCTTGACTGCCTTTATGGCCTGCTGAGTTTCAAAGAGGCTAAGAGGCGATTTGTAGTCCTTTGGGATAGCGTATTTCACAAGTATCAGCCTTTCGGTTGGAATTAAACCTTGTCCGCGAACATTCCCCCCGATTAATGTCTGTAAAATGACACATCCCCTAAATAATAAACGTATAGCAACAATATTATACGGGTTTTGAACAATGCAAACCTTTATGTTGATCCCAAGCCTTACTATTATACATATAAAGTATCTGCACTATGTTTATTCGGGCGACGGATTCGATATTCGGGTAAGAGCGGACGAATCTGGATGACATTGTACCATAATTGACAACCAAACACAATATTTTAGCGCAATAATGTGTAAAAGAAACTGGTTGAAAACAGTAGAAATTTTGGCTCATATTTGATATAATTAAGCCTATTCACAATCTTTATGTCTGTAATATAAATATGACGGAGCGCATAATGAAAAGTGTTGTAGCTGCACAACCGTACAAAATCAGTCGAAATGGGGTTTAGGATGTTAGGAGTCGTTGACTATAAGGCGGGTAATAGCACAAGCGTATTGAATGCGCTTAATAAAATAGGGTGTAATGGAGCACTTGTGAAGTCAAAGGATGAAATTTCAAAGTGCTCAGGTATAATCCTTCCAGGAGTGGGCTCAGCAGATGCCACGATGCAATCACTCAGAGATCTTGATTTGGTAGATTTTCTTACCGATTTGGTAATGGAAAGAAAAAAGCCTTTTTTGGGTATCTGTGTTGGCCTGCAGGTTTTGTTTAAGTCAAGCGAAGAAGGGAACTCCGGCTGTCTTGGATGGCTTCCCGGAAGAGTCGTTCGTTTTGATGATAACGCTATCCGCGTTCCTCAGATGGGGTGGAACAGGGTCGATTTCAAAAGGGACAGTTTACTGCTTAACGGGATAAAGGAAGGATATTTCTATTTTGTAAATTCATACTATGCAATCCCTGAGGATGAGAACATTATCCTTGGAACAACAGAGTATGGTGTGGAGTTTTGTTCGGTGGTAGAGTATAAAAACATTTGGGCAGCACAGTGCCACCTTGAGAAGAGCGGTGAGATCGGATTGAAAATATTCGAAAACTTTGCAGCTCTTACCGGAAGTCTCAAGTAGGGAAGGAGATAAGGATGCTAACAAATAGACTGATAGCTTGCTTTGATATTCGCAATGGAATCGTCACAAAGGCGCACAAGTTTCAGGACAACATCGATATTCTGCCCGCTGAAGAAATGGCTCGGCGAATGTATAATGACCGGATCGACGAGATCATCTTTTACGATATATTAGCTTCTGCTGAAAAGAGAAAAATCGACCTAGAAACCGTTAGGAAAGTTGCACGGGAGATTTTCGTGCCTTTCACAGTCGGAGGTGGGATCCGTAGTCTCAGCGATATGTATGATGTTCTGAAAGCCGGAGCTGAGAAAATCAGTATAGATTCAATGGCTGTACGAAATCCAGATCTAATAAAGCAAGGCGCTATTGAGTTTGGTACCCAGTGTATGGTTCTGAGCATCCAGGTCAAAAAGGTGCCTGTGTCAGACAAAACACCCTCGGGCTATGAGGTGTTTATCGATGGGGCAAGAAAAGCTACCGGCTTAGATGCAGTGCAATGGGCAAAAAGGGGAGAGAGCCTTGGAGCCGGTGAAATCGTAGTTAACAGTATCGACATGGACGGAACCCATTTGGGATATGATTTAGATATCACAAAGTTGATTTCCGATGCGGTAAAAGTTCCGGTGGTTGCATCGGGAGGTGCCGGCCATCCATCCCATCTTATCGATGTGTTTGCAAATACAGGGGCTACAGCCGCCATTATAAGCTCTATGCTTTATTCACCGCGCTTGCCCAGAAACTACACTGTAAAGGAACTAAAGGAGGAGCTTATTGCCGCGGGTATACCGATGCGGCCTTGGAAGCTCAGTTAAGTTGTTTAGTAAAATCAACACAAAATAAAGCTATTCAAGTTATTTACTAAAAGCAAAAACGGTGTTCATATTGCCGGTCAATAAAATTGATCGGCTTTTATGAAAACACCGTTTTTAGTTATGTATGCGCAATTGCCTTTTGCATTCGGATCGAACAAGGTCGATCATGGGGTGGGGTGGATGTTCGACCCCCTTACCGTATGTGAACGGGCTTACCATCGCGCTCTAAAGATCTTATCGACTTTTCCACAACGCGTCTAGGCCGCATCACCTCATGTCCGCAAGTAAGACACTTGATCCTAAAATCCATACCGATTCGAAGCACTATCCAACGGTTACCACCACATGGGTGCGGCTTTTTCATCAAAATTATGTCGTTTAACCTGACATCCACAAGCAGCATCCTTTCATATCTTTGCCCTCCAACCAAGGTTTATAAAGATAATAAAATATGGCAATACTATCAAAAGTAAACTTGGTAAAGCTAAATGAGCGGGAGGGATTATAAATGTCAAAACAAATACATGCGATTTTTGATGGCACTGATATGGCCGAATTTGCCAGAATGCGTTTGAAAAGAGAGGGAATCGATGTAGAGTCCTTTAATGTAAAGCCTATAGCGAAAAAGGGTGGTGGCGACGAAACTGACGTTATATTGAGTCCACATACGCAAAATGGATATGCCGCTGAGTCTTTTTGGATGGACTCATCAAGGGTCCAACCTTACGGTGGTGTTCTCTTTGGAACGAATACAGATACCTTTGAAAATAGGACTCGTAATGATGATATCTATTCTAGTGAAGTAAGTTTGGTTGTGACCGTACCCGATGGTCAAGCAAGTGATGCGGAAGCAATACTCAGGTCCTGCCATGGATACAGCATCAAGATCAAGTAAGGATAAATTTAGAACCAAAACTTTATAAAGACAAACTGATCGAAATAGCTGGCAATCCCCCTTTCCCTTATAAAATGTTTTCACAGAAAACAAAATATACGAAATATACGAAATGTTTTCTTGTGAAACATAATTCACATTTAACTGCGCATATAATGCAATACCGATGTTGAAAATTAGCAGAGGGGGAAAGGGTATGGATTGCAGCCGTTATCTGCCTGAAGGGCGTCGTATCAAACAGCCGCGAAATATCGAGCTGACAGCATCAACAGAGGGACTGAGGAGAGCCGCGACGTCGGGCGAAATTATTGAAGCGCGCGCTGTTAGATGTGATGCGGGCAAAAATTTATATGTTGATTTGGGAAATATTGAAGGTATTATCCCCTATGCCGATACTGCTATTGGCGCAGAAGATGGTTCCATCAGAGATATTGCCATAATATCTCTTGTTGGAAAGCCAGTCTGCTTTAAGGTCATATCGGTGGAAGAGCGCCGTGTGATACTTAGTAGAAGATCTGCTCAGGAAGAGGCATTATCCTGCTTTATGAGCGCGCTGAGATGTGGGGATGTGATTTCAGCCAGGGTTACACATCTGGAACCCTTTGGAGCATTTGTTGATATGGGATGCGGTATTATATCACTAATTGGCATCGAGAACATATCAGTATCCCGTATATCTCATCCGTCAGACAGGTTTACTACCGGTCAGGATATCTACGCTGTAGTATTGGCAATTGACAAAGACATTAGGAGAGTAACGCTTAGCCACAGGGAGTTACTTGGAACTTGGGAGGAAAATGCGTCGTTATTTAAAGCAGGTGAAACCGTTGCAGGAGTTGTGCGGGGTGTGGAAGATTACGGATCGTTTATAGAATTGACTCCAAATCTCTCAGGTCTTGCTGAGAAGAGGGAAGGACTGAAAGAGGGGGAGGGTGTGTCTGTCTACATAAAGTCGATTCTGCCCGAGCGTATGAAGATAAAGCTCCTTGTTATTGACAGCTTCGGCCCCAGTAAAGCACCCAGTAGGTTGAAGTACTTTATATCGGAAGGTCATATAGACCACTGGAAATACTCTCCCGAAAATTGTGACAAAAAGGTGATTGAACGTTTCTTCATAGACTGAATTTTCTAATCTACATATTCGAATTCAAGGTTATAGATCCTAACTGTATCACCGTTCTGTATACCCATCTTTTCGAGCCGCTCAAAGATGCCTGACCTACGCAGGGTTCTTTCGAAATGAATGCGGGCTTCGTGATCCTCAAAGTTTATGTCGCGTGCCACAAGCATAAGCCAATCTCCTTCGAGGATATATGTGCCATCTTCAACACGAACGGTTACATCATCGGGAACAGGTAGTTTTTGCTCAGGTGCTGTGTATTCACTTTCGTAGTATTGAATTGGCGGCAAAGTTCTAAGCTTTTGTGCAACCTTGTACATAAGCTCATCCACTCCTTTGCCTGTAGCAGCCGAAATCTCCACGCAGGGTATATTTAAGCTCGAGGTATATTCCTTGAGCTTATTGAGTGTGTCACTTTCGGGGTCAAGGATATCGATTTTATTGGCAGCGACTATCTGAGGTCTCGAGGCCAGGTCAGAGTTGTATAGTGCCAATTCTTTGTTGATTGTTTTGAAATCTTCAATGGGGTCCCGACCTTCGCTTCCGGCAGCGTCAACTAGGTGTATCAGAAGTCTGCAGCGATCTATATGGCGCAAGAAATCATGCCCCAGACCGGAACCGGCATGGGCTCCTTCAATTATACCCGGAATGTCCGCAACAACAAATGACTCAGTCTCGTCTATCGAAACAACACCTAAATTGGGTTGAAGAGTTGTAAAGTGATAGTTTGCTATTTTCGGCCTTGCAGAAGAGACCATAGATAGAAGTGTGGATTTTCCCACATTCGGAAAGCCAACAAGTCCTACATCTGCCAGGAGTTTTAGCTCTAACAGGATTTCTTTTTCCTCTCCGGGCAAGCCGCTTTTTGCAAATCTTGGTGCCTGCCTTGTCGGAGTGGCAAAGTGTTGGTTGCCCCATCCTCCGTTGCCGCCCTTTGCGATAACAAAGGGCTCACCGTCGGACATATCGTGGATAATAGCACCGCTTTCGGGGTCGCGTATCACAGTCGCCCGCGGAACCTTTATGATCAAATCGGCACCGTTCTTTCCGGAGCATTTTTTCCCTGCACCGGGAGCGCCGTTCTGAGCGGCATATTTCCTTTTGTATCTGAAGTCCAACAGTGTCGCCATGTGGTCATCAACAACCAAGATAACGTCCCCGCCTTTTCCGCCATCTCCACCGTCGGGACCGCCGGCAGCTATAAATTTTTCACGGTGGAAGGAGACCGCACCATCTCCGCCTTTGCCTGCTATAACTTTTATTTTTGCTACATCAGTAAACATATTAGCCTCTCTCTTCTACGGATATTGCAACAGATCGGTTTCAACCACCTGTATGCAAAACAATTAAAATTTACTTTGCAACTTTGTGTGCAACTATTGTATAACTAAATGGTTCAACAAACGACGTGCCTAGTTATCAAAATATATAGTTATAATATTTGATATTATTATATCAAAAAAACCCGCCAGACTTTCACTTTTCAGTGGAGGAAAGGCGAGTTTTCTATGTTTACATTTTGTAAATCTATTCGACAGCGTAAACCGAAACTTTTTTTCGGTCCCTACCATAGCGCTCAAAGCTGACTTTGCCGTCAATCAGGGCAAAAAGGGTGTCGTCTTTACCACGACCAACGTTTTCACCGGGATGGATCTTTGTTCCACGCTGACGAACAAGGATATTACCGGCTAAAACAAACTGGCCGTCTGCACGCTTTGGACCAAGGCGCTTGGACTCGGAGTCGCGGCCGTTTCTTGTAGATCCAACGCCCTTTTTATGGGCAAAGAATTGAAGACCTATTTTAAGCATCTTGCTGCACCTCCAAAACATTGATGTAATCGGGATATTCGGTGGAGAGCTCCTTCATATACCTGGCAAAACCCTCAAAAACAGCATTACCGGCTTTTGAGCCTGAATCGGTTGCTAGAAGGGAAGTGCGGCTGAAAGAGAGAAAGGCAGTATCATGGTTCACAGTAAAGTCAACACCTAAACGAAGGATCTGGTTTAGCATGACCTCTGCATAACGGACTGCAGATGTAATCGCAGCACAGACAATGTCCTCGCCTTCGGCTGCATAGCCGCTGTGACCATGTATCTCGATTTTGGAGATATTTTCGGCCTTTCTTATAATACGTATCGTAGTCATTAGGCCTTTATTGTTGTGATCTGAACCTTTGTATAAGGCTGTCTGTGGCCTATCTTGCGTTTATAGTTTTTCTTAGGCTTATACTTGAAGACGATTATTTTTCTGCTTTTGCCGTTCTTGACGACATTTGCATCGACGCTTGCGCCGTCCACATAGGGAGCACCAAAGCGTGATTTATCGCCATCTACAATGGCCAAAACCTTATCGAAGGAAACTGTTTCGCCTTCAGCAACATTCAGCTTTTCGATGTATATAACATCGCCTTCGCTTACTTTGTACTGTTTGCCGCCGGTTTCTATAATTGCAGTCATTCCGGTAGCACCTCACTTCTTTTCAATCTCGCTCTACAGGCGGGTATTCAACCACTTGGGCCTGTTCAAAGCGGCACTCGTTAGTATATCAGTTTGTAATTGCAATGTCAATTAAATTCGTAAAATTTAACGAAAAATCTGTTTTGATAGTTTATTATCAACCAATAAAGTTTGAATAAATAGACTGTCAGCCTAAAATGCTACTGAAAGTATACAGTCACTATAGAAAACAAAAACTTATTCGAAGCACGATAAGCGGAGCGGAGTAAAGCAGAGAAACATAACAAAGGATCAACTGCTAGAAAGGAGTTCTCTCGCACTCTTAATATCGCCTAAAATCTGCTTTTTAAGTTCCTCTAAACCCGGAAAACGAATTTCAGGCCGGAGATACTGCAGAAATTCCAATCTGATTTTGCTTCCGTATAAATTGCCTTCAAAGTCAACAATGTGCGTCTCGGTCAAAATAGTATCATCTTCTGTGACGGTTGGCTTTGTACCCACGTTTGTAACGCCCGTAAATATTCTCTCGTCGCCAGCTATATGAACTCTTGTTACATATACACCTTTGGCAGGTTTTTGGATATTGGGGGGGATGGAGATGTTGACAGTTGGAATGCCAAGGGTGCGTCCAAGCCGTTTTCCGGATATAACTTCTCCTGAAAGCAGGTGTGGATGGCCAAGAAACAGGGCGGCATTTTCCATATCTCCATCAGCAACCAGATTTCTAATATGGGTCGAACTAACGGTAATGCCATTAAGAACTACTCTGTCCACTATATCACAGCCTATTCCGAGGGTTGAGGCTTCGGATCTCAAAAGTTCGGTATTTCCTTCTCCGTTTTTACCAAAGCTATAATCCCATCCGGCCACAAGATGACCTGCATTGAGTTGTTCCCCAAGAATGTCATGAATAAAGGTGCGCCAGTTTGTATTCATCAATTTTTGATCAAACCTGGCAAAAATAATATTTTGTATACCAAATTGCTCTTTCAGAATAAACTCACGGTCATCAACAGAATTTAACAGGGGAATAGATTTTCCTGTAAGGGCAGTAACAGGATGGCGGTCAAATGTATAGACAGTTGGAACGAGATCCTTTTCCCTCGATACCTCAAGGGTGCGCTCCAACAGCTTTGCATGTCCCAAATGAACACCGTCAAAAAAACCCAGCGCAATAGCAAATTTCTGTTTTTTCATATCTTCCTATATCCCAGTTTTATAATGGTATTATACTTCAAAGAAACTCTTAACTGTTTTCAAGAATTCTCTTCCGTTGTGATGGACTATTTTTCCTATCATAAGAAAGTTGCCTTCAGGTCCGTATACACGATATAGATCATTGACCTGAAATTGGGTACCGGTTGATGGGAGTGGTATTTTAGCTCCATTACGGCAGAGACGTTCACCACTTTCGTCCAGTTGGAACTGAGGATATTCCGAAAACAATGTATCTACAGGTACGATAATACTGTCAACAGTTCCAGCCGATCTTGCCTGTTCGATTTCTTCAAGTGTCCTTGCCATATTCAGATCAAAAGGCCCGGTGGATGTCCGCCGTAAAGCGGTAAGCACAGCACCACATCCGAGTAGTTGTCCTATGTCATGTACAAGAGTACGGATATATGTGCCTTTAGAACATGATACCCAAATGGTATAAACACCTTCTGAAGGCTTACATCCTTCTTCAAGGACTTCTATGGAGTAGATTTCAATGTCGCGGGCTTCACGCTCGACCTCGATCCCACTCCTTGCTAACTCGTAGAGTTTTTTACCCCCGACTTTGATAGCAGAGTACATTGGTGGGGTCTGCTGTAGCTTTCCGATAAATTTGCCAAGTACATCAGTTAACTCCCCTTCGGAGGGGAGTTTATCGCTTTTGGATTGTATAATGCCGGTAATATCCTGTGTGTCGGTTGAGATCCCCAACTTGAAACTTGCAGCATATGATTTGTCCGAATTTAGTAGATATGAAGAGGCCCGGGTCGCGCGACCCACGAAAATCGGAAGTACGCCGGTTGCGAGAGGATCCAGCGTCCCTCCGTGACCGATACGGCGCTCGCTAAGTATGCCTCTCAAACGGGAAACCACGTTATGTGAAGTGATACCCTGGGGTTTGTCAACCACAATGATTCCACTAACCATTTGATAGAATCTCCGTTTCGATGGATTGAAGGATCGTTGAAATAGCATTTTCAAGAGTTCCGACAAAAGTACACCCGGCGGCACGCTCATGTCCTCCGCCACCCAAAGCCATGCATATTTTTGAGGCACTAGCTCCGGGGCCTGTCCGAACAGAGATTTTCCAAGTGTTGTTTTCCCGCTCGCGGATCAATACTCCTATCTCAACGCCCTCTATGCTGCGCAGAAATGATGAAAGGTTCTCAACATCCTCTTCTTTTGCACCGATATCCGACATGAGTTTTTCAGTAATAAATGCTATAGCGATACTTCCGCTGTTGTAATACTGAATATTTTCTATTATTTTCTGCTCAACAAGCAGTCGTGACATGCTCTTGGTGTCAAAGAAACTGGTGTTGATATCCATAAAGTCGATTCCGGTGTCAAGAAGTTGGGCTGCGGCTCTAAAAGTTCGTGATGTGGTGTTTGAGAACCGGAAGCACCCGGTATCGGTCGAAATCGCCAGATACAAGGGAAGTGCAAGCTCCTTGTCAAGCTCGATCCCAATATCACAAATCAGATCCAACATAAGTTCTCCGGCCGCAGCTGAATCGGCATCCAGAAGCAGATATTTTGCATAGTGCCGGTTAGAAGGGTGATGGTCTATACACAGGTCCACATTTGAGGAAAAAGGTTCTGCTTCCTTTGAAAAAAGAGTTGTGTCTGCAACATCAACAGCCACGACTGTGCCGGGGTCGTTGATGTACTCTTCCATGTCGGGACCGGTTAGATAGGGTTGAATGAATGGTAGATAGCGTGGGGTCGTTGTAGAGTTGGGCAAGATATACGCCGTTTTGCCCATTCGGCGCAACGCAACACAAAGAGCTGCGGCAGAGCCGCATGTGTCTCCGTCCGGGTTTGCATGTGTTATAATAAGGTATTTATCCCGCTCAATGAGAAACTTTGTTGTTTCTTGAACAGAAAGCATTATAGAAGAACTATCCATCTTCCGGCTCCTTCAGGGTGTCCTGTTCCGTCGACTCGGACTGAGTTTTCACCGACTGTAAGAGGTCAAGAATATGGGCGCCATGTTTTATCGATTCGTCTCTGATAAAGATAAGCTCCGGGGTATTTCTAAGTCTAAGAGCACTGCCTAGTTCACGTCTCAAATAACCGCTTGCAGACTTGAGTCCCTTGAGCACCTCATCAGCTGAAGAATCTTCAAGTACGCTGACGTATACACGCGCCTGCTTTAAATCAGGTGTCGCAATTACACGAACAATGGTTACAAGGCCCCGTACCCGGGGATCCTTGACAGAAGACAGGAGGGATGCCAGACAGTTGCGGATTTCCTCGTTTATTTTATCGATTCTGGGCATGGAAACCTCCGACATGATCAATATTGTTTAATCTCTAATTTCCACCATACGGAATGACTCAAGAATGTCGCCTTCCTTGATATCGGTAAAACCTTCGATACTTATGCCGCATTCATAGTTTGCAGCAACCTCGCGCATATCATCCTTAAACCTCTTGAGTGAGGATATTGCGCCCTCGTATATTACTATGCCGTCTCGTACGACACGAACGCTTGATCCACGGACGATTTTGCCCGTTTGGACGTAGCTTCCGGCAATCGTGCCAATATTTGATGCGCGGAAAACCTGACGTACCTGAGCCTGGCCAAGCAGCTCCTCTTTGTATTTGGGAGCCAACAAACCTTTCATGGCAGACTGAACTTCTTCAATAGCCTCATAGATGATACGATATAGGCGAATATCGACGCCTGCACGCTTTGCACTCTCAGCTGCTGTGTTGTCGGGACGCACATTAAAACCTATCACTATGGCATCCGCTGCAGATGCAAGCAATATATCGGACTCGCTAACTGCACCAACGCCAGTGTGAATAACACGGACCCGTACTTCTTCATTTGACAGCTTCTCAAGAGATGCCTTAAGGGCTTCAGCTGTGCCCTGTACGTCCGCCTTGATGATGATGTTTAGATCCTTGATTTCGCCTTCCTTGATCTGGGCAAAAAGATCGTCCAAAGTTACCTTGGTTGTGCGACGTGCCTGTTCTTCGCGCTCCTTGTTTTTACGCTCCTCAACCAACTGTCTTGCCATGCGCTCATCTTCAACAGCGTTGAAGTGGTCACCGGCATCAGGCACCTCGGAAAGACCTGTTATCTCAACAGGTGTCGAGGGTCCCGCAGTCTTGATGCGCTTTCCTTTGTAGTCAGTCATTATTCGTACACGGCCAACCGATTTGCCTGCTATTACTACATCGCCTTGGTTAAGGGTACCATTTTGAACGAGAATAGTGGCTACAGGCCCGCGGCTCTTATCGAGACGCGCTTCAATGACTGTCCCTAGTGCACGGCGATCGGGATTTGCTTTTAACTCCCTCATTTCTGCTGTAAGAAGCAGCATTTCAAGGAGGTTATCAATACCTTCTCCGGTAAGGGCTGATACCTTACATACGATCGTGTCCCCGCCCCATTCTTCGGGCACAAGTCCGTGCTCTGTAAGTTGCTGCATGATGCGGTCGGGATTTGCGGTGGGTTTGTCGATCTTATTTACCGCAACTATGATCGGAACTTCTGCAGACTTAGCGTGGTTGATAGCTTCTATTGTCTGTGGCATTATTCCGTCATCAGCAGCAACGACAAGAATAGCTATGTCGGTTATATTAGCTCCGCGAGCACGCATCGATGTAAAAGCTGCGTGTCCGGGTGTATCCAAAAAGGTAATCGTACTGTCATTGTAATCTACAGTATATGCACCGATGTGCTGAGTGATACCGCCTGCTTCACCGGCAGTGACGTTCGATCTTCTGATGTAGTCGAGAAGAGAGGTCTTTCCGTGGTCAACATGGCCCATTACAACGATAACCGGGCTTCTTGGTTTGAGATCCTCCTCTTTGTCTACTGATTCGTCAATCAAGCGCTCCTCTATTGTAATGTGGACTTCACGCTCGACCTTGGCATTAAACTCCATTGCAACGAGTGCCGCAGTATCATAATCGATGATCTGGGAAAGAGAGGCCATGGTACCTAGTTTCATCAGGCACTTGACGACCTCGGCACCTGTCTTTTTCAAGCGCGAGGCAAGCTCGCCCACGGAGATTTCATCAGGGATCAACACTTTCAGCTGTTGCTTTTTCTGACGCTCCATTGCAAGACGCCTGATTTTCTCCTGTTCCTCCTGGCGCCTCTTTTGACTGATTTGTGCTCTGCCCCTGACTTCGGAGGCCTTCTTTATCCTTTGCTTGCCACCGGTGACCTTCTTAGCATGCTCCGGAACAAGCTGTTCGATCTTGTCGTCGTACTTTGATAGATCTATCTCAGCACCCCGTGTGTCGATTATACGCACTTCACGCTTCTTGGTAGTCGTAGGCGGTTCGGTCTGAATTGAGACACCGCTCTGGGGAGAAGGTGAGGGCTTTGACGACTTTTGAGGTTCTTGTTTCTGAGTGGCTGGTTTTTTTCTGTCCGGCTGAGGCTTCTGTGGAGGCTTCTGCACTTGTGTCTGTTTTTTACTTACCTGATCCTTTTTTGAGTCCGATGAAGTTGCAGGTTCCACACCTTTGCTTGTTTCTGAATGTGTGGTTTGTTTCGTCGTCTTTGATGATTTCGACGCATCGGATTGTACGGCTTGAAGAGCCGCCTCAAATACCGATTCTATATTTTCGACCTGGTTATTTAATGTAATATAGTCAAAGATCAGGTTCAGTTCCTGGTCGGTCAACGCCTGCATATGGTTTTTTGGCGCGGTTGCGTACTCGGAAAGAATTTTGGTAATATCCTTTGATGTCAGTCCAAAATCCTTAGCCACTTCATGTACGCGATACTTAAATAAAGTACTCAATAGAATACACCTCCGTAAAATTGCGTGTCTAAAGCGCAGCCTCAGCGCTGTTTTTGCTTTGCCTTCAAAGCCTTTCTTTTTTTCATCTTTTGAAGTTTTTCTGTGGTTTCAATGTATTTGCTATCAACGTCGAGGCGCTCAAGTAGTGAAAGGGCTATGCCTGCATCAGTTATTGCAACCGAAGCACAAGTGGCCTTTCCCAGTGCGGCACCCAATTCGACTTTGTTGCTTGTAAGCTCAAAAACGGGAATATCGTTTTCGGTGGCGCGGAATCTGATCCGCGAAACAGTATTTTCAGAGGCATCCGACGCAACGAGAACGATCCGTGCTGTTTTTTCACGAATTGCGGACAAAACAGGTTGCTCGCCCCATACAAGGTTGCGTCCTCTATATGCAAGACCTAAAAAAGAGAGAATATTACTCTGTTTCATTTTTTAGCTCCGTTCTCATCTGCTCATATACTTCAATTGGGATCTCGATTGAAAGGGCACGTTCCAAAGCCCGGGCCTTTTTTGCCTTGACAAAACAAGCTTCAAGGGGACAAATGTATGCACCACGACCAGATTTTTTGCCTCGCAGATCCAAAGATATATCTCCCTCTTTCCCGCGGACAACTCGGATCAGCTCATGTTTAGGTTTCATTTCACGGCAGCCCAAGCACTGCCTCAATGGTACTCTTTTCATATGCTTTGAGATGCCGGCTTGATATCGATTTTGAATCCCGTCAGACGAGCCGAAAGGCGGGCGTTTTGACCTTCGCGGCCTATAGCGAGGGAAAGCTGGTCGTCGGGAACTATAACTTGACAGCTCTTGCCATCGTCAAGAACAGTAACTTGCAGTACTGAAGCAGGGGATAAGGCTGCAGCGATATATTCCTCAGGCTCCTCGCTGTAGCGTATCACATCGATTTTTTCGCCCCTTAGCTCGTTGACAATATTCTCAACCCGGGATCCCCGCGGGCCTATGCATGCCCCGATGGGGTCCACATTTTCATCATTTGAGTGCACCGCGATTTTGGTACGCATACCGGCTTCCCGAGCTATGCTTTTTATTTCCACGATACCATCATGGATTTCAGGAACTTCAAGCTCAAAAAGCCTTTTCACCAAGCCCGGGTGCGTGCGGGAAATCAATATTTGAGGTCCCCGGTTGCTGTTGCGAACTTCAACAACATATACCTTTACATGGTCACCCTCCCGGAGATTTTCCCCTGCAATTTGTTCACTTGAAAGAAGTACGGCCTCATTGTGGCCGGACTTGCCTCCCATATCAAGAAAAACATTGCCATTGCGTTGATCTACTCTGGTAACCACGGCAGTGACTAGTTCATGCTCTTTAGAAGTAAACTCCTGATAGATAAGCCCCCGCTCTGCTTCCCTTATACCCTGGATTATTACCTGCTTTGCGGTCTGAGCGGCTATACGTCCAAAACGCTTCGTTTCAACATCGATGTCGACAACATCACCGACATCGAGACGCTTATTGATTTCAGCCGCCTGCTCAATGGAAATTTCGACTGCGGGGTTTGTCACTTTTTCAACTACTTGTTTTCGGACAAACATACGAATTTCTTTTTTTTCAAGATCCGGCTCTACAAAAACGTTTTCAACAGGTCCGGCGGTGTCCCTTTTGTATGCGGTGAGCAGAGCCTGTGAAATGCGCTCAAGCATATAATTGACAGGGATCCCTTTTTCCCTTTCGATATCATATAGCGCATCGAAGAAATCGGCATTCATTTATAAAGAACCTCCTACGCAGAAAAATCGTTGCCGTATTGATCGTTAGGTAATAAGTCAAATATATATATAGGTGTATATAGAAAAGGCTTTATTGCCAGTTATACTTCAGATTGGACTTTGATATATCCTTCAGAGGTATGGTAAAAGTCTTGCCGTCGGTCTCGAGAACGATGCTGTCACCGCTAAAGCTAGTAAGAATGCCTACATATCTTTTGCTTCCTTCAAGAGCACTGTAAAGCTTGACCTCGATCAAAGATCCCTCATATTTCATGAAGTGTTCCGGCTTTTTTAGAGAACGTTCAATGCCCGCCGACGAAACTTCAAGCATATATGGACCTTTAATAATATCCACTTCGTCCAGTAGTGGATCGAGTGCTTTGCTGACTGCTTCACATTGGTCGATTGAGACCCCGTTATCGCTGTCGATAAACACCCTGAGATAACTCTCTCCACCGGTGCGCACAAATTCGACATCCCAAAGCGCAACGCCGACTTCTTCGGCAATTGGGGTAGCGAGTCTGGTTACAACTTCAGTTATCTTGCTCATAGCGACTCCGCCTTTCCGTTTGCTTAACGTAATTGATATTATTCCAAGTTATCGCAGTGGAATAGCGCATTTTTCAACTGTCCAATTGCGTGTCAGCAACATCATGTTCAATAATAAAGAGTGGGAAGTCCCACTCCAAATACTAAACGCACATAGTAGCCGACGTTTCTACAACCACGATTATAACAGCAATTGTAGTAAAATGCAATAGTTCTTTTGTGTTTTTCTAATTTATTCTCATAAATAATAAGCACAAAGCTATTTTGACAAACTAAGCAATATATGCAGGCAGTATAAACCGCCTGCATATAAATATGTCAGCCAAATCTAAGCCTCCATTTGCCTGCCGAGGAATCCTGCAACAGTTTGTGCTAACTTGTATTCAGTCTCTCCTGTTGCTCCTCCTTCGCCGTTGGATACAAAGAGTACGCATCCCGACACATCGCCTTCGGCAATGATCGGAGCAGCTACCTCGACATAAAGGCTGCCACCGTCTATTACAGGTACTCTTGGTTCCCCTTGCTTATACTGATATACCTGTCTTCCTTCCATAATACGCTCTAGTTCTTCGCTGATACGCTTTTCATAAATCTCGCGACGTGCTGAACCAGCGGCAGCGATGACGCTGTCGCGGTCGATAACCGCGGTAGACGCCCCTGTGGTTTTATTTAGGGTCTCGCAAAGTTGAGCTGCAAAGGAAGAAAGTTCGCCCATTGGGGAGTACTTCTTGAAAATAACTTCGCCGTCTTTGTCTGTATAAATCTCCAGAGAATCTCCTTCTCGAATTCTCATTGTTCGACGGATTTCTTTTGGTATAACGACCCGTCCAAGGTCGTCAATTCTTCTGACAATTCCTGTAGCCTTCATATATATATTCCTCCAGTAGTATCATATCAAAAGGAACCGCTTGCGAAAATAGTATCTGTAAAAGGAAAGCTATTATGCAAATTATTAGCTTTTGTTTACAGATAACTGAGATCATATGGTGTCCCTTGATAGACGTAATAATTTAGCCAGTTTGTAAATAATAGGTGCCCGTGAGAGCGCCAGGTTACTATAGGTGTACGTTTTGGGTCATCGTTGGGGAAATAGTTGACTGGTGGGTCGATGTCCAAGCCGCGCTCAAGGTCACGGAAGTATTCTCCTGCAAGGGTATCGACATCGTACTCAGCGTGGCCTGTGACAAAAATCTGTCTGCCATCTGTTTTCGCAATAATGTACACTCCTGCTTCTGAAGAAGTTGACAGAATCCTTAGATCGGAGCATTTATTTATGTCTGCTTCGCGAACCTCAGTATGCCTGGAATGAGGAGCCGGAAATCTGTCATCAAATCCGCGGAGAAGCGGAGAAGTGGGTAATAAAACGTCATGCGAAAACACACCGAACATTTTTCTTGGCAGGGGATACTTGGGGATTCCGTAGTGATGGTAAAGAGCTGCTTGCGCCCCCCAGCAGATATGGAATGTGGAATAGACATTTTTGGTGCTCCATTCCATTATCCTGCACAGCTCGTCCCAGTAATCCACCTCTTCAAAATCCAGGTGTTCGACGGGAGCTCCAGTAATGATCATTCCGTCAAATTTGTGATCCCGAATTTTATCAAATGTTGTATAAAACGCTATCAGGTGGTCGGGTGAGGTGTTTTTTGATACATGGGTCGATGTCTGCAGAAGCTCTATCTCAATCTGAAGAGGGGTATTGGACAGACATCTGAGAAGCTGGGTTTCAGTGACGATTTTTGTGGGCATCAAGTTAAGGATCAGTAGTTTAAGAGGCCGGATATCTTGTGTCAGAGCACGGGACTCCGGCATGACAAAGATGTTTTCCTTTTCAAGGACTGAGTGTGCGGGTAAACCGGATGGTATTTTGATCGGCATTAAAGATTATTCCTCCATGGGATAAAATGACTACTCCTCAGAGGGGATATTGGGCTGCGGGCTCCCATCTGTGGCAAAATCTGTATCATAACCGGGATAAAAAGCCTCCTGGCTATTATCTAGGTTGTGCTCGGGGACTTCTGCGTTGCATGAACCGACTTCAAGCCTCAGAAAAGCTTGTTTTCTAAAGGCTCGGAAAAGTTCTACCAGTTTGTCAAGATAACGAACGATCAAAAAAACCAAACCGATGCCGGCCAGAAGACCTGTTGCGACCATTAAAAACACTCTAAGTTTCTTCATGGCTAACTCCTACCGCAATACAACCAAAAAGGCAAATATGCGGTTGCCGCACATTACCGGTTGACGGCTAACCGAATTGTAACAGCCCTATCTATATTTTACATCATTTCCCGTAAAATATCAATATATTACCTTATAACAAGGATATGAATGGTTTTATATGGAATGGATTTTATGCGTACCGAAAGCGAGGGCTGCACTACTCGGGTGTTTATCATGATCTATTTCCTATTATCACCTCCGCCTAGATTAGCTGAATGTTACAAGCTTGGCGAATCTTGACACAAAGAAAATAAAAATATCTACAATGACGGAGAAATATCGCCTAAATGCAGCAAAAAAATACTTTTACAGGCCTTTTTCGCTGATTTGATATTGAATAATCTCTCTCCCTATGTTATAATAAAGGGAAATATGTGATAATGCAATGATTTTTTTGCAAATTTTGTTTTTTTTACATATTTGAGGAAAAATGATCAAACTTAATGATAAAAATGAAGTAAAAAAGCCCAAAGAAGTAAAAAAGCCCAAAATAGAAATCAGCACAATAAAAAGACCGACAATTATTGTGCTCATAGCTTTTGGCATAATCGTACTGCTCACAATTCCGTTGCTACTGCTCAATGCAGGGGGCCAAGATGAGCATTTGCTATCGGAAGGCACCACACCAACTCCTGATACCACACCTGCAGAAACACACACAGTTGAAATCCTTCCTGATTTAAGCCGGATCGAACCGGAAAAGGACCCATTCGGATCTGCTTTGGGCATATCGATCAATGGGATCAGGCTGTCGGGTATCCTTTCGGGAGATGACGGAAGAGTTACCGCGATCATAACTGACGGATTTGCTAGCTATATTGTCGGAGTCGATGACCATATTGGGGACTCAGAGTGGTATCTTATTGAAATAAGCGGTAATACTGCGATCCTCACGAACGGTGAGGAACAAATCACTGTTGGATTTGAAGGGCGGGAGTAAGCTGTGCGGGGAATCGGAAGACTCATCAAACTTATTTTTTTGCCGATCTTTTTGGTCAGTTTTATGATCGTGCAAACAAATGCCCTAACATACACAGTTCAAAGGGGAGACAAGCTCGAACATATAGCGGCTCGATTTGGAGTAAGTGTGGAGGCTATTGCAGAGGCAAACCACATAAAAGATATCAATTTGATTGTCACGGGAAGTCAGCTTACTATTCCCGAAACGTCGGCAGATATAACTGAAGACTCGGAAGAGTCAATCGTTAGCGAAGGCGAGAGCGCTCCAAATGTGATAGCTACAAACATAGATACTGTTACATCTTTAGACAAATCACAAGCTCCAACAGCGGGGAAATCGAATACAGGCTCTCAAAAAGTATTGCTTAGCACCGAGAAGCTGCTCAAGACCTCTGTGATTTCTATTAATGTAAGGCAAGCAGATATAAGAGATGTTTTGTCCGCCATAGCAGTCCACACAGGCGCAAATGTTATTTTTAAGGGCGAACCTGTAAAAATATCAATTCAGCTTGAGGACATCACTCCCGTAGAAGCTTTAGATAATGTTGCAAAGGCTGTCGGGATGGTCTGGCTTCAGGATGGTGACATCGTGATCTTTGGAGACCGCGATGGAATAAAGAATGATTATTTAGAAAAATTAGAGATTGCAGAGTACAAGTTAAAGTATATAACATCACAGACCCTGGCTGAACAGATAAAAGCTCTTGAGTTACAAGTAAACATCCTGCATGCTCCTGCAAACAGCAAATCACTGTGGGTGCAGGGGTTCGCAGGCGATCTTGTTAAAGTGAGACAGATAATCAGGATGTTGGACAAAAACGCCAACCTTGAGCTTGGAAGCTCCGAAATCAGCAACAACTTCAGACCTGTCTCATTGGAATATATCTCTGCAGGTGAATTCAAGAGTATTCTTGAACAGCTCACTCTACCGTCAGGATTTCTTCTAGAAGGAAATCCTAATGTTTTGTACATATACGCAAGCAACGAGGATTTTGACGCGATAAGCACGATACGTTCGGTGGTGGACGTAGTTGAAAACTACTCTGCAAAGGGCTCTTACTATACAAGCAAACGAATTGAACAGTATAGACTATCTAACATTTCTTCCGACGTTGTACTCTCATTGTTAAGCGAGATGGGAGCCGAATCGGATTTAGACATAAAAGTGTTTTCCTCAGCTAAATTGAGGAAGACTCTATGGCTTGTGGGATCTCCCGACGCAATTGGCGAGGCCAAAAAGGTGATAAGCGACATAGACATTTCGGGAATAGACGATCTTAGCACATTTGAAGTATTTAGGCTTTACAACGTCACAGCGGATGAGATGGCAAAAAAATTGCAGTCCTTATCGATTCCAAATCTGAGAATATATAATTTTCCATTCTCCCAGTTTGGGAGATCGATAATGGTCTCGGCCGAAGCGGACTATATGGACACGATAGCGCAGATTATAGATTCCCTTGATAGAAAATCTCCGTCAATCACTCTTCCCATCGATTCGTCTACAGCCCCCGACGGTGCCAACCGGCTGCGCAACCGCCGTATTCTCATTTCCGAGCTCAGCGGGATTTCGTCATCCCAGTTCAAAATATCATCAAACATTGCCAAAGAGGAAGGCTATCGCTATATTATGTACCTAACTGCAAGTCCTGAGGAAATCCAAAGAGTAAAGGAACTGATTGCAGTAATAGACGGAACGTGAATGTGTTTGCGAGATCTAGATGACATCCGATAGTGGATTGGAGGTGTCCGGATGCCTCAGTATGCCTATGAAGCTGTAGGTAAGAACAAAAAAGTATACCGTGGCGTAGCCGAGGCGGACAGGCCTGAAGACGTTGTCACGATCCTTCGCGAAACCGGTCTTTATGCATATTCGGTACGCATCAAAAAGCCGGTCAATCTTTTTCGATTGAAGACTAGCCGCACTGTACGACTATCTGATTTGTCACGACTAACAAGACAATTTGCGACATTGATCAGTTCAGGGGTAACGGTGCCACAATCACTTTCGATCCTGGCGCGTCAGTCAACAAACTCCGTGCTGTCTAAGGCGCTAAAGCGAATTTCCGTTGAAGTGACTGGAGGTGCTTCTCTTGCAGAAGCCTTTGGCAAGTATCCGGAGATATTTGACGACCTGTTTGTCTCAATGCTCCGTGCGGGAGAATTGGGCGGGACACTGAAGGAAATACTAAACCGGTTGTCGCTTCACTTGGAAAAGGAAATGAAGCTGCGGGGCAACATAAAAACGGCAGTAAACTACCCGAAGCTTGTCGGTTCATTTGCTGCGATCATGTTTGTTGTCATGATGGTATTTATGGTGCCCGCTTTTAAGGATTTCACATCCGAAGCTACAGATGTACCCGCTGTCACGCAATTCATATACGTCATGTCGGATAGTATGCGCAGTCTTTGGTATCTATGGATTTTGATTATACTAACAATCATTATATCGTGTGCTATGTTTTTTCGAAGTCGGTTCGGCCATGAGCTATGGGAGAGAAGAAAGCTTCGTATGCCATTTGTTGGGTCACTTATAACAAAGACTGTAATTTCTAGATTCGTTAGAACACTGGCTACGCTGCTAAGAGGTGGAATCCCTATCGTACAGGCACTTGAAATCTCCGGACCCACCTCGGGGAGCATGTTGATAGCTAATGCTGTAGAAGCCGCTGCGCGTGAAATCGAGATCGGAAGAACGATTTCCGGACCCCTTGTTTCAAGCGGGGTTTTTCCACCGATGGTAACGGAGATGATCGCTGTAGGTGAAGAGTCGGGAAACCTTCCCGATATGCTTGATAAAATTTCAGAATTCTATGACGAAGAAATTGATACCGAATCAAGAAATCTTGGCACAACTATGGAACCGATTTTATTGATTCTTGTAGGTGTACTGGTAGGCGGTATGCTGATTGCGCTGTATTTGCCAATGTTTACTTCAGTGCTCGCCTATTCTTAACTATTGGGGGAGCTTATGTTTAGGAACAAAAAGGTGTTAGGGGTCGAAATCGGCCGGGATGACTTGCATGCGGTTGAGTTGTGCTTTACTGGCAATAACCGGTTCTATATATCTAAATATCACACCCTGGACCTTGATCATTCGGTTCTAAGTGAGGGTGTCGTTATCGATGAGGACGCATTTGTTGATGCATTTGTGCGCATGTATAAAGAGGGTGGTTTTTCTGCAAGAAAAACCGTGTTCGGCATTGACAATCAAACTACCATATTGCGATTTGCCTCATTTCCAAAGGTAGAGCAAAGCAAGCAGCGGGGTCTCATCATGCTTAACGCACAGGAGCATATACCGGTACCTTTATCTGAGTTGGAATTGGACTACGTTTCAGTGGGCGAGTTCGAGGACGAGGAAGGCAGCCGTATAAATGTACTGCTGTGTGCTGTAAGTAAGAAGGCGATACAAAGGATCTTAGACGTGTCAAAGGCTGCATCTTTATCGGTAAACTCCATTACACCAAGTCAGATCGCTTATGCCAATGCAGTACTCAGCCGCACTACAAAGACTGACTTTATGGCGGTACGACTTGGAAAGAAAAGTGTATTTCATATCGTTTTCGAGAACCGTGCTGTTGCCTTTTTGAGACATTTGAACCTAAATTCTGAGATCATATCATTACTTAAGGTTGCTATGAGAGGTGAAACTCTCTTTCAAAATGATATTGAGCTTATACAAAGCGACATAGTGCGAAACATAAATGCGACTATCAATTATTACCGGTTGCAAAGCAAACGTGAGGTCGATCACATATATATAACCGGAGCTGCAGCGTTGCGAAGATATATATCTACGGACATCGAAAACCAGCTGCAGTCCAAAGTAGAACTCATCCGACTTTATGAGCCCGATGGGAAGCGTGGCAGTTCGCCCCCCGAAGAATATGATTGCTGTATTTCACTTGCGCTGAACAGCAAAAAATGATGGATATAAAGATATGTATAAAGTAAATTTATTACCGCAAGCTTATATAAAAAATAAGAGAAATCAGCAAATAAAAAACCGTGTCATATACGGTCTTATCATTTTGCTTATTATGGTCTTATCGGTTTATAGGCTTTTTAGTGAGCTTGCGATCCGGCAAAGTCAACAGCTCGATTCACTTTCCCAGGCAAATGCAAATCTCACAGGAACAATACAGAAATTGAATGACCCTCATTCTCCTATCGCTGATGCAACTAAGATCGACAATATTATCGATGGTATGAAGGATTCTGAAATCGACTATGTGAAATTTCTCATTCTCATATGCAACAGCGCCCCTGATGATATACTTATATCCGACTTATCAATGGCAGGGTCGGGAGATGAGCAAGCTTGTGTTATTCAGGCGAGCGCGATCAGGTACGAATCGATATCTGAATGGATTTCCGCTTTGGGAGAGATCGACGGTCTGGATAAGATATCTTTTTCCCGTTTGACAACGGGAGATATCGACACACAGGTGGACACTGAAGTTGAAGAAAATGAGGACTTTTCAAAGCGGATCAGATTTGAGTTTAGGATTTCCTTTACCTGATATTTTGTTTATTACATAGTCAAAACTGACAAGAGAGCAGGTTGTGCAGTGAAAGACATAAATGAGTATTTGGATGCTAAGGCAGTTATCATGATCGTAATGATAATAGTGGTGGCTATATGCGGAATTTTATGCTTTCGCCAATGGGAGGATTATGATTCATTGCGGGATAGGACTTTGGGAGAAGAGCAAAGAAATCGCGTTCTTCAGTCGGAGCTTTCCGCCCTCCGGAGGCAGCGCGAGGAAAACTCCGATTCAAATTTTGAGGAGGAGATGCAAGCCCGCATGCCCTCAGAGCCGGATGAAGCCGGTCTGATCGAAGTTATAAACAACGCTTTTGACAACACCTCCGGTTATGTGCTTGACATAAGATTTCATTCACGTGAGGAGAAAAGCGGCTATATTGAAATGCCTTTTACGATTTATATGATGACAAACTATAAAACTCTAGTTCAAATACTCCGACAGCTTCAAGATTCTGACCGGTACATACGGTTGACAGGTTTCACTATATCAGCTAATGATGAATTGGGTGCTCTTAGCGTCGTTGTCAACGCAAGTGCATTTAGCTACATTACTACTTAACGAAGGGAGGGTTTCGTAATGGCAGACGGCAGACTATCACTTGGGCATTTATTGGTCAAAAAAGGAGTTGTAACGCTGGAGCAGGTTGACGAAGCCCTGGAGATACAAAAGCAGACGCATGAAAAGCTTGGCACCATCCTCGTAAACAAGGGCTACTGCAAAGAGGAGGAGATCGCTCAGGCACTTGCCACAAAGACCGGTTTTGATTTCATGTCGTTAAATAACATGGGAATAGATGTTGGGGCGGCCTCTCTGATAAGCGCCGAGGCCGCGTTGAAATATAGGGTCGTTCCGATATCGATTCGTGGAAACGAGCTTTATGTCGCAATGGAAAACCCCAACGATGTTGTTGCAATAGATGATCTGGGTTTACTCACAGGGTTTGTTATAAAGCCTATTGTGGTTTCTGATACGGAAATAGAAGCTGCTCTTAACAGCTTAGTTAATTTGAATTTAGATACCTCCGAGGAAGAGGAACCGGAGCCGCCGGTTCAGGACGAAATCGTATCGATCACCGAGTCGGTGGATCCGCCTGCGGTGCAAATGGTAAACCACATATTAAGCGCTGCCCTTAGAATGAATGCAAGCGACATACATATAGAGGCACAGGAAAAAAATATGAGGGTTCGTTACCGCATAGACGGCGTACTTCATGAGATGATGACACAGCCTATGCGCATGCATGCTGCAATAATATCCAGAATCAAGGTCATGGGCGGTATGGATATTTCAGAGAAGCGAACTCCTCAGGACGGGCGAGCTACTGTTCGCATCGAAGACAAAAATGTCGATATCAGAATTGCCACTCTGCCTTCCGCTTTTGGAGAGTCGCTGACAATTAGGCTGCTGCCGCGGGACGATAAGATATTTAGTATCCAAGAGCTGGGGTTTCCGAAACAAGCATCCGAAACATACAACAAGCTTCTAAAGCTGCCATATGGTTTTATACTTGTAACCGGTCCTACAGGGAGCGGTAAAAGTACAACTCTCTACGCTATGCTAAAAGAGTTGAACACACCTGACAAGAATATAATCACACTTGAGGACCCGATGGAACGGAGAATTCTCGGCATAAACCAGATCCAAATGAATGAAAGGGCGGGTATGACTTTCGCATCGGGACTCAGGTCGATTCTACGCAACGATCCTGATGTAATCATGGTGGGGGAAATACGTGATGCAGAGACGGCGAAAATTGCTGTTGAGTCCGCCCTTACAGGGCATCTTGTGTTGTCCACCCTCCACACAAACGATGCTGCGAGCAGTGTTGTTCGACTTATCGAAATGGGAGTGGAGCCCTACCTTATTTCTTCATCCCTTGCAGGAGTATTGGCCCAAAGACTGGTCCGAGTCCTATGTCCACGCTGCAAACAGCCATACAAAATCACAAAAGAAGAGATCGATGATCTTGTTGATGACTTTCCTTTTGAATCGGATGAGGAGTCAGTCACAATAAACAGGGCTGTTGGTTGCATTCACTGCAACAATACCGGTTACTCAGGCAGAACAGGTATTTTTGAACTACTGACTGTTACAGAAAGCATTAGAAAACTTATTATTCGAGATGCGTCGTTATCAGCCATACAGAACTCTGCCAAGGAGGATGGTATGATATCGATGCGTGCTGACGGTCTAAACAAGGTTAGACAGGGCATTACTTCTATCGAGGAGATACTTCGGGTTATAGTGTAGAGAAGTGAGAGGTGTACCGTGCATAGATCTTTGATTGCGCACCTTAAATCGAAACGGGGAGTTGCGCTGATTTATGTAATATTGATAGCAACTGTGGTTACTGCGGCCGGTGTTATCCTGTGGCAATCATCCGGTGCAGGATTACGCGCTTCAGAGAGAAATGAGCAGCAATCACAAGCATATTATAATGCTAAATCAGCAGTCGAAATTGCTGTGGGACAAATACTCGATGATATCGATGCAGCAGCTGACCAAGAACCTGTTACATACTACGGTGTGTTGGGCATGTCACAGCTGAGCACAAGTCCGATATACAAATCAGATGGCACCGAGGCTCATGATTTTAGTTTTACATTGAGCGTTGCCGAGCAAGATGACGACATTCTTTTCATTATAGACTCCGTGGGATATGGTGGCAGAAGTAAAGACAAAAGGACGATGTGCAAAATCACATTTCAGATAACAAAGACCGACCTTCTTAAGAGCGTTGAGGGTGGAGGGGATGTCATAGAAGGTGAAATCCCTCCCGTTGTGGCAAAAGATCATACCACAAACTATGTACTTTTTGTGCGCTCAACAATAGACCTTAGTAGCGGAAGTCCCTATATTATAGGTCAAGTCGGAACAAATAAAGGTCCAGTTCTCTTAAATTATTCGTCACGGATATCGTCGGACGACGGAGGCAATGGCATTCTGTATCTGGGTCCGGAAGCGAAGGTTGAGCATCCTCAGTACAGAACCGTGGACTGGCATGAAATTCACTTTGAAAAAGAGCTAGAGATTCCAGCGGTCCCTGCCCCGCCAAAAGCTCCCGAAGTTCCGAAGTTGCCTGAGCTTCCCGAGGATTCCAGCATCGAATGGCGGGATGATATACTGACCGGAGGCGTTGTGGACATCGAGTCCGGAACAGTTCAAGGCTTTGAGAAAATCGAGCTTGGTTGGAATGATGTGTTGACGCTACGCCTTAACGGTGATGCCGTGGTAGTAGCCGACAAGATCGAGTCGTCGGGTACGATCAAACTCGAGGGCAGAGGAAATTTGTTGCTAATAGTCAACAAAGGCCTGGATGGAAATCGGCGAACATCGATCAATGCTTATGGAGATAGCGAGCGTTTAGTTTTATATTATAGTGGCAAAGATATCGAACTTGGAAGCGGTTCTGCTATCGCAGGAACGATTTTTGCACCAAACGCAGACATTGAAGCGAATTATCCTACTGACATCAGCGGTGAACTCATAGTTGGGGGAAAGGATATTTCATTCAACGGTCTGTCCCATGACGGGACTTTTTATGCGCTAAACCAAAGCGCTAATATAAAGTATTCTGCTAACAGACCACTGCTGGAAAGTGTAACAACGAACATATATTCAAACGGGAAGAAAACAGAGATAGCCGCTGCTCAATTAGCAGGTGATATATATTTAAACAGCACAGAAGCTGAGTTTTCTATATATGGAGGCTCTGTACTTTCCGGCAATGTTATTACAGCGGGTAGAAAGGTTGATATTCGAGGAGGAGCCCTTCTTAAAGGTCACATTATGGCACCTAATACAAGATCCACAATATCAATAACCGGTGGTGCAAAATACGGTGGTGGGATCGTGACCGGTGGGAAGTCTGTTGATGTTTCAGGTGGCTCAAACCTTGAACGGGCTTTAATATTCGCTCCCGAGGCTGATGTAAATATGGACGGCGGCGTACATATCATCGGTGGAATCATTGCCGATACTTTTTCTGCTACAAGTGGCACTCTATGTTATGAGGAGATGCGTTTTGACGATCTCCCGGTCCATATTGAGCCAACTGAGGATGAAAGCGCCGACAGGGTAAATTGGCGGGTATACGGATCATGGATAAAAAAATGAGAAATCGCATCTTAAACCGCAAGGGACTGACTTTTGTAGAAGTAATGATTTGCATTCTGATTTTATCCATAATCGCTATCGCTTTTTTGTCACTTACAAATGTCAGCCTTAAAAGCATATTCACAGCCGGCAGCAAGGGTAAAGCATTAGCCGCGGTTACAGAGAAGTCTGACCGAGTCTATGCTATTATAATCGGTGCTGAAGATGCACAAAAAGCAGAGGATGCACTTCGAGCCGAGGAAGGCTGGGTTGAGGGTGAACTGTATCTAGACACTGAAAAAACAGGTGCACAATTCTACTATAACAGAACTTCGTACGTAGCTGATGGCAATCGCTCAGTCGGATTTGATGTGGTTGTAGTCGCGTTTTATGGTTCCGGTAATAAGACAGAGCTTGCGTCATTTGTGTTAAAAACCGCAGAAGGAGAATGACATGGGCGGAGTATTTCGATTTGCCCGAAATAAAAGGGGAGTGACCCTGATCGAGTTGATTTTGACTCTCACCCTTTTGCTTATTGCTATAGCATTGATATATTCTTTTTTTACATATATGCATCGATCAAACAACCTTGCTAAACAGCAATCGCAAGTTCAGGAGAACGTCATACTTGCAAAGACTATTATTGACGAAAAGATTCGCAAAGCTGACTCGATCGCCATAGGAAGCACTGATGAAAGTCCTCCGTTTGCATCTTGGTCAGAATCGATATATCTAGAAGATGTTGACGGCAAGGGTGTGATATATGTGGAAAAAGGAGGCAAAGCATCTCCGCTATTAGGGAATTTGACAGAGGACTACAGCATGAGTCTTTCTTTTGAGAGGACCGCAAGCGCATTTATCGAAGTTTCAATAGGATGTACTTTGGGGGAGGATATTCAGTATTCTATCGAGGCCGAGATCTATCTGCTTGGAGTAAATCCTAATCAGTTTCTTGGGGAGTCCGGCAATATTATTTATATTAGAAAGCAATAGATGTTTCGATCGGTCATCGGTTTGAGTGATTTTTGAAAATTTGAACATTGTGTATCTTCTTTGTTTGATTTCCTTGTGCAAACATCAAAATCTGACATTTTTCCCGTATATATGTTTAAATATATTTACTTTTATATTTACGTATGATATAATGTTCAAGAATTTTGACAGTACATTTTTTGCGTAAACAAGATTTAGAGGAGTGTTAAAGATGAGAACAAAAGAAATACTTAAAAGCAAGAAGGGTTTTACGCTTACCGAATTGATGATTGTTGTAGTTATTCTTGGAATTCTGGTACTTATCGCAGTTCCGATATACAACAATGTCACAGATAAAGCGGAGACAAATGCATGCCTAGCCAACATAAGAACGATTGAGAGCGCTATCATACAGTATAGAGCAGTAAATGACGGTACCGATGTTGATAAAATCGACACATTGGCTGCAGAAGGCTACCTTAAAGAAACGCCCAAATGTCCAAGCGGTGGAGAGTATGAAATTGTAATGACAGATGGTGTTGAATGTGTTGAATGTTCTATACATAGCAAAAAGGATGGCGAAAATGATGAAAAGTCAAGTCCAAATTAGTGTGTAAATTACCTCGGTCATCAAACGGTAGCTAATGAGACAATAGCCTAAGCGTTTATGCCGCGAAAGCTGTTGACGATGAGTACATGGCATGTTAGGCTGTTGGCCGGGCATCACCATACTAGCGCAAGACTTCTCCTCAAAGATAAGGGGGATGGCCCTGATGCCTGAAAACATGCCATGGGAGGCTCATTGTCAACAGACCGTGGAATAAATGCATCTTCTATGCAGCAGTGCCAGACTTTGATTCCTTATCCTGCACTTGATAGTACAGCTGCATATCAAGGTATTTACGACCGGTCTGCCATTTCTCATGCTGCTCTATTAATAGAGCCCCCATGAGCCGGATGACGGATGCAGCATTGGGAAAGATTCTAATGACTCGCTCTCGACGACGAATTTCCTCATTCAACCTTTCCACACCGTTTGTAGTACGAAGCCGTTTCCGATACTTCAGGGGCAACGCAAGAACAGCAGTAATATCATCAAATGCTTCATCCAGGAGAGCTGTGGCTTTTGGTGCTTTGACTTCATATGTTTGGATAATGTGGTCTCTGATTTTACGAGCACTCTCAAGGTCAACAGCCTCATAAAGCTGGCGCAGCTCTTCCTTAATTTCCGTCTGTAATGCTTTAGGCGTATGATCCAGTATGTTCCTGGAAAAATGGGTTTGACAACGCTGCCAGCTAGCACCTTGAAAATGCTTTCTAACAGCATTAACCAGCCCTTTATGGTCATCAGAGGTAACCAGGCGAACATCCTTTAGCCCACGATCCTTGAGTGAAGAAAAGAACTCACCCCAACTGCTTTCTGATTCGCTGTTGGCTAATTGAAACCCGATGATTTCACGATAGCCATCTTCGTTAACGGCAATGGCGATCAGCATACCTCTTGACTGTACACGTCCATTTTCCCGCACCTTTACATAGATGGCATCCACCATGAGAAAGGGATAATGGCTTTGCAGAGGCCTTGTACGGAATGCTTCTACTATTGGATCTAAGTTCTTACAAAGTTCTGAGATGGTCGATTTTGAAAACTTTTTTCCACATAGCTCTTCAGTAATTAGCTCAACCTTTCGAGTGGAAACACCATTGATGACCATCTCCATCATAGCCAGCACCAACGCTTGTTCACTGCGCTGGTATCGGGCAAAAAGCTCTGTAGAGAACTGTCCATTGCGATGCCTGGGAACCCGTAATGTGAGTGTGCCAACTCGCGTAGTCATTTGTCTATCTCGAAACCCATTGCGGTATGCGGCTCTTTCTTCAGTGCGCTCATAGGGTTCAGCACCTATTTGCTCTGTAGATTGAGCTAAAAGTATCTGGTTGAAGATTTCCTCCAACAATTTGGAGAATGCTTCATCCCTACCATTTGATAAAAATAATCCGTGCAAAAGTTCTTCGGTTATAGTAATATTAAACTGAGCCATGGTTCATCCTCCTCGGTTTGGTATTTGTTTAGCAACTATATTTTACCGAGGTATGAGCTTTGGCTCAACTCCTTTTTACACCATTATATAGACTTAATCTGATTAAAGCAGCCCAACTACAAGCGATTAACAGTACGTCTACTAACCTATTGAATGAAATCTATAAGAAACCTAAGACTAAAACAGTATCAAAAAAGCAGGAGTTTCCTGCTTTTTTGTAAATGGAAGGACTGGTCGATATAGAAACAGTTCTGTATATGTTTGCCTTTCTATACGGTGCTGCAATTGGAAGCTTTATCAATGTGCTCATATACCGTATACCACGGAAACTCAATTGGACTACAGGCAGATCGGCATGCCCTGTATGCTCAAGCTCGTTGAAACTTATTGATCTGGTTCCTGTAATCAGCTATATTTTCCTGAGAGGTAAGTGTCGTTATTGTGGGGCCAAAATCTCATTTCGCTATACTTTTGTGGAATTGCTTAGCGGAGGGCTTTACATAGCGGTATTTCACAGGTTCGGGCTTACGTTCTACTCCCTTGGGTGGTATATTGCCGTGCCTGCTTTAATAGCTATAGCTTTTATTGATGCCGAGCATAGGATCATTCCTGATCGTTTTAATATTGTGCTGGCTATCGCAGGATCGATCATGGCGATATCAGGAGAAGGAGCGTCATTGCTTTCGAGAGTGATCGGTATTTTCTCGGTAAGCGTTCCTTTTATTGCTGCTGCCATGATTTCGAGGGGAAGTGCTATGGGTGGCGGTGATATAAAGCTGGTTGCCGCGTCCGGGTTTTGTCTTGGTTGGAAAATGAACCTTGTGGCATTGTTTATTGGATCGCTTTTGGGAAGCGTATATGCTGTGATTTTGATGATTAAAGGAAGGGCAAACAGAAAGTCGCAGGTACCATTTGGACCATGGCTATCTGCCGGAATAGTAATATCGGGACTGATCGGACAACTACGATTATAATCTTTGCGGCATAGAAATAACAATTGCCGCAGCGGCAATGAGAAAAAGTCAGGACTGCTTAGCATGCAAAGGGGGCAAGTAGATGATTACACGCAAATTCTCAAAAAGAATTTTTATTTTCCTTCTTTTGTTGACCCTCATAGGGAATACTACTGTGCTCGCAGCTGAAACCAAAGATATTGCTGATAAGATTCCGGAATACGATTATGTAGAATCCTTTAGCGAGGGTCTTGCTGCTGCAAGGAAAAACAATCGCTGGGGATTTATAAATGAGCTGGGTGAAGTAGTGATTCCATTTAGCTACAGCGAGGTATCAAGGTTCAGTGAAGGCCTTGCGGTCGTAAGGATTGATCGACGCTTTGGATACATCAATCAAAACGGTGATATAGTAATTGAGGCCCAATTTGAGTCGGCTGAGCCATTCAGTGAAGGTCGTGCAATTGTCAAGGTTGATGGAAAGTTCGGTGCTATCGACAGGGAAGGGAATACGGTTGTGGCTGCGGAATACGACGAGATGCAGCCATATACAGAAGGATTTGCGGTCGTTTCAAAGGGAGGATATTACAACTATGTAAATCGCAACGGAGTTCCACTGCTGAAATCTTCCCGACTTGTTGAAGCCTACCCATTCACTTCAGGTATAGCAAAAGTTTGTGAAAGATTGGGATATTGGTACTATATAAATAAAAGCGGTCATTTTGCTTTTAGAACTGACGCTGACTGGGTCGATTCATTTATTGACGGCTATGCAATTGCCATCAAGGACAACAGAAGTTTTTTGCTCAACACTCAAGGAACTAGAGTCACTGGCACATACGAGATAATAGAAAATGCGGAAGCAGACGGATATTTTTTGATATACAGTAACGGCAGATACGGTTACTATGACATTGACAAAAAACGCTCAGTTATAAGTTATTCTTTTCAAAGGATCTTGCCCCCTTCCGAGGGCTTGTCCGTAGCTGTCAAGGACGGACTCTACGGATTTGTTGATTCTGATTTGAATACTAAAATTCCATTCAAATATTCTTATGCTGAGTCATTCAGTGAAGGACTGTCCATTGTTTCGAAAAACGGCAAATATGGATTTATAAACAAAGAAGGTGTAGAGGTCATACCTTGTATTTATGAAGAAGCCGAGTCTTTTCACGAGGGACTTGCTGTTGTAAGGCGCAAAGGAAGCTTTGGCTGCATAGACAAGTCTGGGGAGTTTATATTTCTTGATGAATTCGGATATATCCAGGGGTTTGAAAACGGTGTTTCTATTGCAAAGAGGTCTGGCAGATATGTCGTATTGAGAAATCCACTTCTAAACAAAGGTATAGCCGAGGCTCTGCCGTCAACTGCATTTATAAAAATCGACGAGAAACCAATTGAGATTGAGGCATATACGATTGCCGGTCATAACTATATTCGTATAAGTGACCTTGCGTATGTCCTTGAAGGGTCGGGCAAGAAGTTCGCGTCAACTTTTATGGCAGATGAAAATAGAGTAATACTACATAAAAACAAGGTGTATATGCATACAGGCAATGAATTGTCAATAAGTGGATATACAAAACCTCGTAGAGCTTTAGCTGAAAAGTGGGTCATTGAAATAGCCGGCAGAGAAACCCATGTTATTTCGTATAATGTTGCAAACAGTAGATTTTTTAAACTTCGTGATTTAGCCCAGTTGATTGATTTCTCTGTTGAATGGAATGCCGACAAAAGGGAAATCCTTATTGTGACAACAAAATCATATATTGAAGATCATGGTAGCTGAAAATTTAATGCTTTCTGGTCATTAACAAAATCAGGCAACTTTTTTACTATTGGTAATTTTCACAAATTAGTGCAAAACCGTTAATATGTTATCTAGCAATAGCAATATCATGTCAAAAGTGATGGAAGTGTAGAAAAAAATGCAGAATTTTATGATTCACAATTTGGAACAATATACAAAAGAAATAGTTGACAAAGGCAACCAATTATGCAAAATAGATACCCCATAAAAAACAGCGTATCTGATTTGTTAAATTTAGCAGTTAAGTATTGCAATTTGCACAAAGATATAGTACACTAACTATGGAAGATGACAACGGTGATGCGATCCCGTGAAGTTTTGTTGAGCAAACTGACGGAGCCGCTATCCCGTAGTTACACTACAAGGAGGCAAGTTATGACCTGGAAAGCAGTTAAACGTGACTTCCGAATGAACTGGCAAATTTATCTGATGGCGATACCAATGATTGTGTATTTCATAGTTTTCAGCTACATACCAATGGCTGGTATCGTAATGGCGTTTCAACGCTTTAGTCCGAGACTTGGTTATTTTAGAAGTCCCTGGATCGGGCTTCAGAACTTTTACGATTTCTTCGGAAGCTATTATTTCTGGCGTCTAATTAGAAACACATTCTTAATTAGCTTTTACACCCTACTTTTTGCCTTCCCGGCACCAATTATTTTTGCACTTCTGCTCAACGAAGTCAAAAACCGTTACTTCAAAAAGACTGTTCAAACAATAAGCTACATGCCCCACTTCATTTCAATGGTCGTTATTGCTGGTCTGATCCGTGACTTCACCGATACAGACGGCCTCATAACAATGATCGTTGTCGCATTGGGTGGACAGCAGCGAAATCTATTGTCGGATCCGGAACTGTTCCGAACTATCTATGTCGGATCAGAAATATGGCAGGGAATCGGATTCAACAGTATCATCTACCTTGCCGCATTGTCCAGCGTAGACCAGGAACTCTACGAAGCAGCTATTATAGACGGAGCAGGCAGGTGGAAACAAACCTGGCATATTACACTTCCTGGCATTGCTCCAACCATTATAATCATGCTTATTCTCCGTATGGGAAGCCTGTTTAGTGTTGGATTTGAGAAAATCATTCTTCTCTATACACCAATGACTTATGAGACCGCAGACGTCATTTCGAGCTTTACCTACAGAAAAGGTCTCCTGGAGAACAACTACGGTTACAGTACAGCAGTTGGACTTTTCAACTCTGTTATCAACTTCGCGATGTTACTGTTTGCTAACTTCTTAAGCCGCAAATACAGTGAAACCAGTCTATTCTAAGGAGGAGGTGCTAAGAAATGGTTCAAAGGAAAACTTTTGGTAAAATAGTTTTTGATATCATTAACGCTGTTGTTCTAATTGGTATTGCGCTAATGTGTGTTATGCCACTTCTACACGTATTGTTCTCATCTCTATCAGATCCGAGATTTCTCGCACGTAACGAAGGCGTTGTTCTTTGGCCCCTCGGTGATGTTACTTTCAAGGGCTATCAACTAGTATTTAAGAACCCTAACATTGTACAGGGATATGGCAATACTATATTCTATGTTACTACCGCCACTCTGCTGGGAACATTTATGGCATCTCTCTCCGGATACATCCTGTCCAGAAGCGGACTTATGTGGAAAGGCATTTTGATGTTCTTCGTCACATTTACGATGATGTTTAGCGGTGGTCTGATTCCTTTCTACATGGTCGTTAGGAACCTGGGTTGGATCGACAAACGTATTGCATTGATCGTGCCCGGTTGTATTTCGGTTTTCAACGTCATAATTATGCGGACGTCCTTTATGAGTATTCCAGTAAGCCTAGAGGAATCTGCAAAACTTGACGGAGCCGGTCATTTTACCATTCTGTTCAATATTATTCTCCCGCTGTCTAAAGCGGTTGTTGCAGTTATAGTTCTCTTCATCGCAGTTGCACAGTGGAACTCCTGGTTCTTCGCGATGATATTCCTCCAGACCCGTTCGCTGTTCCCACTACAGCTGATCCTTCGCGAAATCTTGGTCCAGAACGATACATCCAAGATAATGGTCGGGTCTGACGCAGTCGCCCAGATGGACCTTTACAAGCCACTGGTCCAGTATTGTACAACAATTGTTGCTACTGCACCGATACTCTGTATTTACCCATTTGTACAGAAGTACTTTGTAACCGGTGTTATGATAGGTTCCCTCAAGGGCTAATAATTAAAGTCACCAATGCGCATATGCGCAACAGAATGTTACATTAGTGAAATTTCAGCGCTGAGATTATAATCTCAGCGCTGATCGTCTTGATGGACATTTATATACACTTCTGCCTTTTCTTTTACAACCACTTGTGATATAATCCACATTATTATAGGCAAAAAATATATATGGCGATTGATCGTCGAATATGCGTTGGAAAGGAATGCTTGAAAGTGACAGATAATATAACCAAATCAACGCTGGTATATGACATTCGGCAGATGGGCCAGAAAGATAGCGGTGAACGGAAAATAGAATGGGTGCGCTCATATATGCCTGTTCTTAATCATATTCGTAAAAGGTTTATTGAGGAAAAGCCTCTGAGTGGGCTCCGCATAACCATGTCCATCCATTTGGAAGCAAAGACGGCGTATCTTGCAACAGTGCTTCGGGATGCAGGTGCAGACGTTGCTGTGACGGGCTGTAATCCGCTTTCTACGCAGGATGACGTGGCAGATTATCTTCGCTCTTTAGATTTTAATGTTTATGCAAAACATGGGGAGGATATGGATAGTTACAGGGAACACTTAGTAATGGCCCTATCACATCATCCTCACCTGATAATTGACGATGGAGGAGATCTGATTGAGCTTCTCCATGGAGAGCATCGAGACCTTGGCGACTCTTTGGTCGGCGGATGTGAAGAAACGACCACAGGCATTGCAAGACTTCGTTCGCGCCATACTGCTGGAAAGCTATTGTATCCGATGATATCGGTCAATGATGCTGAGTGCAAATATCTGTTTGACAATCGTTACGGAACCGGACAATCGGTATTGGATTCTATTATGAATACAACAAATACGGTTATTGCTTCAAAGCAGGTAGTTGTTGCAGGATTTGGTTGGTGTGGTAGAGGGATTGCTCTTCGTGCAAAGGGTATGGGAGCTCGTGTTATAGTTACCGAAGTCAACCCAGTAAGGGCACTGGAAGCTGCAATGGAAGGCTATCATGTTATGACTATGGATGATGCTGCTCCCATTGGCGATATTTTCATCTGTGCCACTGGATGTAATAAAGTCATAACTGCCCGTCATTTTGAGAAGATGAAGGACGGAGTTATTCTGTCAAATGCTGGCCACTTCGACGTGGAAGTAGACGTGGATGACCTAAATGGACTTGCCACAGAGACATATCCAAGGCGGCATAATGTCACCGCTTACCGTATGAAAGACGGAAGAGTGCTCAATCTGTTGGGAGAGGGACGCCTTGTCAATCTTGCTGCCGGCAATGGTCATCCTGCGGAGATCATGGACATGAGTTTCTCAATTCAAGCTCTTTGCCTTGAGCATCTGGCAAAGTATGGCGACAGTCTTACTCCGGGATTGTATTCGGTTCCCGAGTCCATCGACATTCATGTTGCCAATGTCAAGTTGAGTTCAATGGGACTCAAAATCGATAAACTTACTGCCGAACAGGAAGCTTATATAAACTCATTTTGATCAAGGATCTATTAAATATATTTACAGGAAGTGGGTTCATTGAAAAATAGAATTTTTACCTCAGAGTCGGTGACTGAAGGCCATCCCGATAAAGTTTGCGATCAGATTTCAGATGCAGTTTTAGACGCTATTCTGGAAAAGGACAATAAAGCTCGAGTGGCGTGTGAGAGTATAGTCACAACCGGAATGGCACTTGTTATGGGTGAGATAACCGCAAAATGTTATGTGGATATACCAACGATCGTGCGAAATACGATTGAAGAAATAGGCTATAACGACCCTGCACTTGGATTTGACTCAAGAACCTGTGCGGTGCTGACCACAATAGATGAGCAAAGCGAAGATATTGCCTTAGGGGTCAATCGCTCGCTGGAATATCGCAGTGAAGAGGGTACCGATAATAGTAGCATTATTGGGGCCGGAGATCAGGGTATGATGTTCGGCTACGCTTGTGATGAAACTCCTGAATTGATGCCTGCGCCAATCTCCCTTGCACATAAGCTGGCGCGGCAATTGAGTAATGTACGCAAGTCAGGGGAGCTTGATTTTCTATGCCCTGATGGCAAAACGATGGTAACTGTAGAATACGGTGACAATTTCAATGTCCTGAGAGTTGCGTCAATAGTCGTATCATCCCAGCATAAACCCGATGTATCCTTGGATACTCTGAGAGAAGGAATTATAGATACGGTTATAAAACGGACTATCGATCCCACTCTAATAGACGATAAAACAACTATATATATAAATCCAACAGGAAGATTTGTTGTTGGAGGACCCCGTGGCGATTCAGGCCTGACCGGCAGAAAAATTATTGTTGACACCTATGGTGGTTATTCAAGGCATGGCGGAGGGGCTTTTTCAGGAAAGGATCCTACCAAGGTGGATAGGTCGGCCGCATATATGGCCAGATATGTTGCTAAGAACATTGTTTCCGCAGGCCTTGCACGGCGATGCGAAGTAGCAATAGCTTATGCAATAGGTGTTGCTAAACCTGTATCTGTAATGGTAGACACATTTGGTACAGGGATCGTTGACGATGAGCGCTTAGCAAAGCTTGTCAACGAGAAGTTTGACCTGCGTCCTTATGAAATTATCCGTCATTTGGAATTAGGAAGACCAATATATCGTCAGACTGCTGCATACGGTCACTTTGGAAGAACCGATATCGATCTGCCCTGGGAGCATACCGACATGGCACAGGAATTGCGGGATGCAATTGTATAACTTAGGTTCTTTCCCTGCGGATTTGCAGGTCAATGGAAGGATGAACCATAATGAGTGTTAGTGATATAATTTTACAGGCTAAAGACCTGTCTTACAGATATGAATCGGCACCGGAAGGGGACTTAGCGCTTGACGGATTAAACATTACTGTCCGCAAAGGCGAGTTTTTGGCAATACTGGGCCACAACGGTTCAGGGAAGTCAACACTTGCTAAACATTTTAATGCCATTTTGCTTCCTGCCGGAGGTACCATGTACGTTGCAGGTATGGACACAGCAGATGAGAGTCTGCTTTACTCTATACGTCAGACCGTGGGCATGGTTTTTCAGAATCCCGACAATCAGATAGTGGCAAATATTGTTGAAGAGGACATCGCGTTTGCACCTGAAAACCTCGGGGTTGAACCTGCGGAAATTAGAAAGCGGGTTGATTCTGCTCTTAAAGCTGTGGGCATGTATGAGTTTAGAGAGCATGCCCCGCATATGCTTTCGGGGGGACAGAAACAGCGGATAGCAATAGCCGGTGTTATAGCAATGATGCCGCAATGTATTGTATTGGACGAGCCTACAGCAATGCTTGACCCGGCCGGACGAAGCGAAGTACTTAGGACTATACGGATGCTCAACCGAGAATACGGAATTACCATTGTACTTATAACGCACCACATGGAGGAGGCCGCGATTTGCGACAGGATCGTGGTAATGAAAAACGGACATATCGAAGCTGATGGGACGCCAAAACAGGTTTTTGCACAGGTAGAGCTGTTAAAAAGCATAGGTCTTGCGGTACCTCAGACTGTTGAGCTGATATACCTTCTTCGAAAGGAAGGTATGGACATCCCCTTGAACGCATTGAGCGTGGAGGAGTGCGCCGAAGCGATCCTTAACAGATTAAATATAGTCGGGAGAGACCGCGATGTCAGCAATAATTAAAACAGAAAACCTTGTACATGTATATAGTAAGGGAACACCTTTCGAGCGCACTGCCCTTAACGATATAAATATTGAGATAGAGCGTGGAGAGTTTATTGGTCTGATAGGTCATACAGGCTCTGGAAAGTCCACTTTGATACAGCACCTGAATGGATTGTTGAAACCCACTGAGGGACGAGTATTGTTTGACGGAAAAGATATATGGGAGGACATCCGCAAGGTACGCAATATTCGGTTCAAAGTGGGGCTTGTATTCCAATACCCCGAGCACCAGCTTTTTGAGGAGACGGTATACAAAGATATCGCTTTCGGACCTACGAACATGGGTCTGGACAAATCAGAGATCGACGACAGGGTCTGCGAGGCTGCAGAATTTGTCGGGATAACAAAGGAACAGCTGGTCAAGTCCCCATTTGAGTTGTCGGGAGGTCAAAAGCGACGTGCGGCAATAGCAGGAGTTATTGCAATGCGACCGGATGTTCTCATACTTGATGAGCCGACTGCCGGGCTGGATCCTGCCGGAAGAGAAGAGATCCTGGCAAGGATCCGTGATTATCATGCCAAAAGAGGCACGACTGTTATTTTGGTTACACATAGTATGGAGGAGATCGCACGCAACGCCAGCAGGATCATAGTTATGGAAAATGCACAGGTACGTATGACAGGAACTGCTCCAGATGTGTTCTCACATGCTGCTGAGCTTCGCGATATGGGCCTGGCTGTTCCACAGATAACGCAGGTGTTTTTACGTCTTCGAGAAATGGGTCTGGATGTTGATCCCTCAATATATACTGTAGAACAAGCAAAAAGAAGGATATTACAGATGTGGAGGGATAGGAATGCTTAAGGATATCACACTAGGGCAATACTTCCCGGGAAACACACCTATACACCGCATGGATCCAAGAATGAAAATTTTGCTGACAATGGGCTATATAGTAATGCTTTTTGCTGCAAAGGGTATTCTGTCCTACCTGCCCATCCTAGTTTGGCTGATTACAGCTGTTGCGGTATCACGTATCAAGCCATCTGTAATTTTACGTGGTGTAAAGCCCTTGATATTTGTCATCTTGCTTACCGCGGTGCTTAATATGTTTTATACACCGGGCAGGGAACTGCTAAAAATTTGGAAGATAACGATTACCTACGAGGGTGTTTATACAGCATTTCTAATGGTTTTGCGTATTATTATGCTGATCACCGGAACCTTTTTGCTTACCTATACAACATCACCCATTGTTCTTACAGACGGGATCGAGCGCCTTTTGAACCCCCTTAAGAGGCTAAGGGTTCCTGTGCATGAGCTGGCAATGATGATGACAATTGCACTTCGCTTTATACCTACACTCATTGAAGAAGCGGACAAGATCATGAATGCCCAAAAGGCCAGGGGAGCTGATTTTGAAACAGGCAGCATCTTTCGGCGTGCAAAAGCGCTTATACCTTTGCTCGTTCCTCTGTTTATCAGTGCGTTTCGTCGGGCAGATGAGCTAGCGATCGCCATGGAATGCCGCTGTTATCGAGGAGGAGAGGGGCGCACAAAGTTGCGTCAATTGAATTACGAAGCAGTCGATTTCTACGCATTGGTGTTTTCAATAGTACTTTGGGGATCGGCTATCGTTTGTAGGGCGATTATTATATGGTAGCACATGACATGAGGATAGCACATGACACGCGTAATATAGCACTACGGTTAGCATATGATGGCACTAACTATCATGGTTGGCAAGCGCAAAAAGATTTAGCCACTGTTTCACAGACTATTGAAAAAGCGATAGCTGCAGTAGTAGGGCATCCTGTAAAACTAACAGGTTGCGGGAGAACTGATGCAGGCGTTCATGCAAAGACCTATGTAGCCAATTTCAGAACTTCATCTTCAATACCGGCTGATAGAGTGCCATATGCCATAAATACAAAGCTTCCGTCCGACATCTCTGTCTATGAGGCTGCTGATGTTCACCAATCCTTTCACGCAGTTTTTTCAAGCATCCGAAAGGAGTACACATATCTTATATACCAGAGCCGAACGAAGGATCCTTTCTATTCAAATAGGGCAATGTTTTACCCTATGCGGCTTGATGTTGACAGAATGCGATCGGCAGCAGCTGAGTTTATCGGAGAACATGATTTCAAGGCGTTCCGAACAGTGGGATCGAATGTAAAGACTACAGTGCGTACAGTCTTCTCATTTGAAGTTGAAGAGAAAGGTGAACTTGTGTTGCTACGAGTCAGTGCAAATGGCTTTTTGTATAATATGGCTCGTGCTTTGGCAGGGACTCTAGTCTATGTATCAGAAGGCAAAATACGACCCGATGAAATCAGTTCGATTTTTGAGTCGGGTGAACGTAAGAATGCGGGTCCGACTCTTCCTGCCTGCGGACTATACATGACAGGTGTTTGGTATAAAGAACCATTTTTTAATTGAAATTTAACTTTATTAAAAATTTGAATTCTATAAGAAAAATACTGATTATTACGCCACAATTATGATATAATCAATTAAGTGGTGGAGAATCTGTCGGTGGCGCTGCTGCGTTTAACAAAGGTGTGGTGGTGACAATTTGGAGTCAAAGAAAAAAACAACAGGTACACTAAAAATAATATTTAGGATAATAGTATTACTTGTTTTGGCAACCGCCTTGCTGTACGTTATAACCAATGCTGAAAACATCAAGACATCTAAGATAATGGCAATTATTACAGGCAAACGCTTTGAAAGGGAAGAGGCTACTAGATTTGACTTTACTCCTGACCCGGTCAATGCGTTTGCCATCTATCAGGATGGTCTTACGGTTCTTAGTTCAACTGGTCTATCCATAATTGACAGTTCAGGAAATGAGCGTTTGTTGTTTCCTGCTAAATTTTCAAAGCCTGTAATCAAGACTGCGGGGAAGTATCTGGTTGGATATGATTTAGGGGGTAACCGTTGGCTTTATGTTGAAGATTATCAAGTTGTACGAAACGCTTTGTCCGAGTCTTTGATACTTACTGCCGAGATAAACGAAAGGGGCTGGCAGTTATTGTATCAGAGAAGATAGGCAGCAAAGCTACTTGTACTGTTTACAACGATGACCTCGAAATAGTCTATGAGTGGATATCACCGGAGAGGTACATAACATGCACTGAACTTTCCAACGACTGCAAATCAGCGGCAGTCGGTGGCCTTAGACAGGAGAATGCCAAGATCATTTCAACTGTTATACTTCTCCATCTCGACAGTGAGATACCATATGCGCAGATAGATATTGAGGACGTTGTAATACTTGACCTTAAGTACCTAAGTGACGGAAGCGTAGCTGTCCTAACTGAAAATAGTGTAATAGTCCTTGATCGCAAAGGAGAAGAGCGTGGAAGGTTTGAGTTTGATAACTCGCTCCTGCTTGATTATGATTTTGATGGTGAAGATTTCTTACTACTGCGTTTGCAAAGAAGCGGCTCAGCTGAGATATCAGATGTTTATTTGCTAAACTTCGACGCAAAGGATGAGCAAACTGTTTCAGTTTCTAATATAATATC
>JBMNIG010000015.1:0-30869 GCA_050950785.1 Eubacteriales bacterium
CACCCTCACCGGCACGAAACAGCTGCTCAAAGATATCACCTTCGTTTGGAGCACCCCCAACGACTGTAACATTGTTGAATATTAGCCTAAAATAAAACCCCAAAAAATCGGCTAGAAATGAGGAAATACGCATTCCTAATATGTAGATATGTCGAGCGCCAAGGATGCGCTCAACAGCACGATTGAATGTCTCCTCGTCAACGACCTCCAGGGTTTTTCGAATCTTTTCCACATCACTTTCCATTACAGACTTTAAAATATTGCGGTTTTTCAGCCGCTCACTTGTCACGTCTATCCTCTGAATGGATGTAAGCCTGGTATTGGCATATTCTCTCAGGGCGCGCTGCATATGAGGATATCCAGTGTATCCCAGTTCTGTTGCAAAGCGAACGACTGTAGACTCGCTTACACCCACTGTTTTACCTAGGGCATATGCAGTCATAAATGCCGCCTTATCCAAATTCATAAGAATATAGTCAGCTATCCTTCTCTGGCCTTTTGAGAATTCTGCGCGCCTTTGAGTCATCCTTTTCATTATGTCACTATTCATACAGTTCCTCCGCACACATAACCGATCTTATCGAGGCTTCAACCCCATCGGAATACAGAGAATCGATCTTATCTTGTTGGCAAGATTTTTTACCCGGTGGATGCAAGCAAGGTACATCCTGCTATCCAGGTCATCATCGCAGTGACTTCAAATATCTAACTTCTTGCTTGTCAAGAAAGCGCCACTCACCCGGCTTTAGCGAGCCAAGCCCTATTTCACCGATCCGATTGCGTTTTAAGCGCAAGATCTCCATCCCAACCTGACTGCACATCCTGCGAATTTGGCGGTTCTTACCCTCGTGGATCATGATCTCAAGAGAACTTCTGTCCTCTTTTTTTTTGATGATCCTTACCTCCGGACTTACTATAGGTTCACCATCAATTTCGGTAAGCCTGCGTAGCATTTCAAACTTTGCATCATCGGTGCTGTTTACCGTTGCACGGTATACTTTTTTAACTTCATTTGAGGGGTGCATCAATTTATTGGCGATCTCCCCGTCGTTAGTCATTATAAGCAAGCCCTCAGAGTCCATATCGAGTCTTCCCGCAGGATAAACATGTGTCCCGCAATTGGCAACAAGATCACGCACTGTCTTGCGCCCAAGCTCATCCTTTAACGTTGTGACGTAACCTCTTGGTTTGTAAAGGGCCATATAGACCGGTTCCGGTCTTCCCCCAACAAATTCACCGTTTACTGTGATTATATCCTGTTCAGCATCAGCCAACTGACCGATAACGGCTTTAACTCCGTTGACTTCTACAGCGCCTTGGGCAATCAGCCTTTCAGCCTCCCTCCTGGACGCTATCCCGTTTCTTGATAAAATTTTCTGCAGTCGCTCTTTCATAATCGTTACTCTGCCTATACCTTCTATAACTTTATTTGATATACGCCGGCAGTGCCGACATATGAGGTTTTTTAAGATAATTACTTTATTGGATTATATCAAAAAGGCGTAATACTTACAACATTTTTAAAAAACAGTCGAACACGATCAAACAAGCCCGGTTTGATATCTACATTCTCCACGTCACTATCAAACACTAGCGGTACCCTCTTTATCACACTTCCGTTTATTAGCACAACCAATTCTCCTGCTATGTCACCTTTGAAAACCGGAGCATATACGAATTTGGGTGCATAAATCACCTTTTCGACTCTTTCTCCGTCTGCAAGCCATATCCGGCAATCATCTGCAAAATTGACACTCATTCTGGGCTTTACACCATTCTGAACTGATATGTCGACACACTTTTCACCCTTCAAAGCGATATCGGTCTCACTGTATGATTCAAAAGCTTTATTGCAAAGTGCTATGTGGTCACGCCAGTCATCCGGGGCATTTAGTGTAACAACGATTACTTCCCGACCGTTTCTTTTTACAGACGAAACAAGGCACCGTCCTGCAGATGATGTATAGCCGGTTTTCAATCCGGTGGTCCCCTCAAGCCTAGAAAGCAACTTGTTGTGATTTGACATATAGCGTCCGGCAAAGTGACCGCTTTTTGTGCCTACAATAGCCCTAAAGTTCTCATTTTTCATGCAGTATGAAGCAAGCAATGCCATGTCCCTTGCCGTGGAATAATGGCCATCTTGATCAAGACCGTTGGGGTTGCGGAATGAACTGTTTACCATACCTAACTCTTTGGCTTTATTATTCATCAGGACCGCAAATTCATCAGGCCCACCGGCGCAGTGGTATGCCAAAGCCAATGCTGCATCATTGCCTGACATTAACATAAGTCCATACAGCAGATCCCGTACAGAGACCTTCTCCCCCTCTCTCAAGTACATGGAGGAGCCCTCGGCATAATGCTTTTTTTCTATTGTCACAACGTCATCAAGGTTGCAGTTTTCCAGGACTACTATTGCTGTCATAATTTTGGTTGTACTTGCGATCTTCATTTTGCGATCGGATTGCTTTTCATATAAGAACCTGTCACTGTCTGCATCATATACAACTGCTGATTGTGCCGACACACTGGGAAACTCGACATTAAAAGCCATAGAAGTATCAACTGTAACTCCACAAAGAAGCAGCACAGCAACTATAAAAGCGCATCTTGTCTTCAAGGTCTTTGTTGAGAATACTGACGCGCAATGTTTGCTTGTCTGACGCATTTTTATATTACCGGTATTTCTGCTGATGCATATTTTTGAACGAAGTGCTTGCAATCCTTCCGCAGTTGACGATTTTTTCATAAAGACCATACTGTGTTAAGATACATTCCTTTCAATGTAATTGCTCTAAAAAAGTCTGTGACGTAAAAAATAATAAAGAAACGCCCTGCGTAGTTTTCCGCAGGACGGTCTGTTTTATACTGTAGCTTACTAACAGTATGTGTTTGTCTGATTTGAGTTGCCCAATAAATTTATTCGTGTGAGTCGGAAGAAGGATTTTTGTCCTTTTGGTCTTTCTTGTCCTTGTCTTTGTCCTTTTTTTCCTTGCCAAGCATTTCAGAGATTTTGTCAACAACACCTGGAACCATTTCCACAACCCGATCGACAGTATTGCCAGCCGGAGGTGAAACCGGTAGAAGCTTTACATTTCCGTTAGAAACCACAAGGAATGCTACAGGGACAATATTCACTCCGGCACCGCTTCCGCCTCCAAAGTTTTGGTCATCGTTTTTGCCACTAAAGTCACTGCCACCCGATGCAAAACCAAAGCACAGCTTGGAAACAGGTATGATCGTTGTTCCGTCTGGCGCAGTTATTGCCTGTCCGACGATCGTGTTTACATCAACCATTTCCTTGATCTTCTGAAGAGTTACCGACATCATGTCTACGATTGGCTTTTCCATTCTATGCACCGCCCTTTTCATGTAATGTTTTCGTTTTACTGCGTTTAACAGAGATCATGTCCGCAAGCAGGCCGAATACCGCACGCAAAATTCCGGCGATCGCTGCAGTTAATTGCAGCTGGAAGGATATCGTGGGGCGCACGGCCATATAATCCACTTCAATCGAAATTTCCTTTTTTCGTACCTTTATGTTATTTTCCAATATCCCAATAATTATACCTTCAGCCGCCCAAGCTTTACCGTACATTATTGCCGCCTTCGCGGGGTCATCCTCTGCAGCAGCCACAAACCGAATGTAAAGAAAATCTATGCGGGCAGCACTCCCAAGGCGCCGTATCGTTCCGCGTATCAAGTTATAATTTTCTTTGAAACGTTCAAGGGAACTGCCCTTTTCCTTTTCGTCTTTAGCCACCTTATCTTTTTGTTTTTTTACATGCTTTTCTCTTTTTACTTCCGAGACATCTTTTTTCCGCGTGGTTGAATATATTAGGACTTTAACAAAAGCGACCTTTAAATAAACTTCAAATCCGTCATCCTTATTATACCGAAAAATAACGCCTATGCGCACAAGATACAGCACGACAATAAGCATAACAACCGACCCGAGTATGATCCAGCCTATCATAGAATCACCACTTTCTGTCGATCGTCTTAGTCTGTCCGAAACATCGACCATCTACCTGCTGGCTGGCTTATTTAATCATCCGACAACCCGTTTATATCATGCAAGTCTTCTTCTAAAATTGAGCGAACACCTTTATCTGTTTGATCGTCTGAAATTTCGCTTGCAATTTCCTTGGTAATATCGTTTTTGTCGCCCTCTTGATCAGACCAGCCATTACCTCTATCGAGATCCTCAAATGCCATCTGTCCCTCTGCCTGCTCATACTCACTTATTTGAGGCAGTTCATCTATTGAGGAAATCCCAAAGGCCCTCAAAAAATTCGATGTAGTACTATATAGCTTAGGTCTTCCGGGGACCTCTAAATGCCCGCACTCCTGAATGAGAGACCGTTCAAGTAATGTGCTTAGTGTTCCGGAGCTGTCAACTCCTCTTATCTGCTCAATATAAGCACGAGTGGTGGGCTGATAATAGGCTATTATAGAGAGAACTTCCAGTGCGGCTTTGGATATGGAGGGTTGTTTACGTACCTCAAGGGTCTGACGAACGTACTCAGCATATTCCGCAGCGGTTGTAAGTTGATATGAATCTTCCAGTCGAACAAGTCTGATACCCCGGCGGTTGAATTTATAATAATCGGATAAATTATCGAGGGCATGCTCTAGCAGCTCCCTGTCTATACCCAAAACGGCTGACAGCCTGTCCGCAGGAACGGGATCACCCGCTGCAAACAGTATACCCTCCAATGCGGTTTCTATTTCATTTATTTCCATGGATTTCACCAAACATCTACATAATTGATTCGTCGTCTTCGCCCGAGACGTAACAGATCTCATAATCCTCCGCATCAGAGCGGATATGTGCTTTTTTCCCCTTGCATAGCTCTAATACAGCCAAAAATGTGGCCACGATCTCTGATCTGCTTTTACAGCCCACAATAAGCTGTTTAAGCTTTGCGACAGGGCGAAAAATAAATTGCTGAAGCAGTTCGGTTATCTTCACCGAAACCGGGAACGCCTCTTTTCCAACTATCCCGTGAAACGAGGAAACAGGCGGAGGAAGCTTCCTTCTTGTTCGTTTCTTTATCTGTAAAATAGCCTCGGGTAACTCTTCCGGATCGTGAGTGTATGGATATGTTTTATCGATTTCAATGGGTTGAGGGTTTTTGACAAAAATGTCTCTTCCCACATCCGCTCGCTCACTGAGATACTCAACGCCAAGGCGCATATTCTGGTATTCTATCATACGGCTTCTCTCTTCAAGAGATTTGATAAGGTTTTCCATTTCTTCATTGACTTCGGAATCGTCAATCGAGAGAAGCATACGGGTTTTCAAATAAAGAAGATGTGAAGCCATTGCCACAAATTCGCTTGCTATTTCCAAATCAAGTTTTTCCATCTCACCGAGGTATTCCAAGTACTGATCGAGGATTTCGGCAATCTTTATATCCTTGATTTCGATTTTATTCCTGGACAGCAGAAAGAGGATCAAATCAAGAGGACCTTCAAAATCTTCATATTCCTCCTTGCTTTTGATCACCTTTTCCAGATGAAAGGTCGGAGTCTCCATATTGCCCCCCTCTGTGCAGTGGCAAATGAACTTTGCCTGCAAGAATTTTCATTTATAAACGTATAAATTTCACACTGCTGCTATAAAAGCTGTAGAATCAGTCTGAATGGCAAATCCGCCAAAAACAACAACTTTTCAAACACCCACACTCTCATCGTATTGAGCGGTCCTGTAATAAGACCTAAATATATGATTGCAAAAAGAATCAATATACCATATCGCTCATAGCGGAGAATAGTGTAATATATGCGATCGGGTAAAAACGAAAACAGGATCTTTGAGCCGTCTAAGGGCGGTATGGGGATAAGATTAAAAACCCCCAGTCCAATACTTAATAGCGCTGTGTATAGCAATAGATTGATTGAAATCTCTGCGAGGATCGTAGGTGGGAAAAAACGTATCGCAGCGTTCAGAAAAACCAGCATCAAAAAAGAAAGTATAAAATTGGACACCGGACCGGCCAGAGAAGTCAATGCCATATCCCGCCTTGGATGTTTGAAGTACCTTGTATCTACCGGCACTGGCTTTGCCCACCCAAATCCGGCCACTATCAACAAAATAACACCAACAGGGTCAAAGTGTTTGAAAGGATTTAGTGTCAGTCTCCCTCTTTGACGTGCGGTTGGATCTCCAAGTCTCCATGCGGCATAGCCATGGGAGCACTCATGCACAGGTATACATATCAACGCAGCAGGGATAAAATAAAAGTTGAACCCGCTAAGCAGGTTTTTGAAAAACTCCAACACCGGCCCCCCAGATCAAAAAATGCACATTTCAAACTTTTAACAATATCATGATAAGTATAACAGTAGTATTCTGAAAAAACAAGTCACAAGTTGCCTGACTGGAAGTTCCTGCTTGCAGTCGGATCATGTTAAGGATATAATACATTTGAGGAGAAACCACAAAGCAAAATAATAAGGAGGTCTTAAGTATGGCCGACAGATTCATTATCACCATAAACCGTCAGTATGGCAGTCGCGGTAGAGAGATTGGCATGCGGCTATCAGAGCTGCTCGGCATCAAATTCTATGACAGAGAACTCATAGCGTTGGCTTCAAAAGAAAGCGGATATGTAGAAACAGTTTTTGAGAATGCCGACGAGAGACCATCCAAAAGTCTGCTCTTCTCACTCGTTATGGAGTCATATGCTTCAAAGGGCTGGTTTTATCAGCAGGATGATATCCTCTCCAATGAAAAACTCTTTGCAATTCAAGCTGAGGTCATACGAAACGTAGCTAAGGAGTCTTGCATTATTGTGGGACGATGTGCAGACTATATCCTACGAGATGAGCCGGGACTAATAACTGTGTTTACGCACGCCCCAGTTAAGTATCGGATAGAGGGTCTGCGAAGTGAAAATCCCGGACTTGACAATAAGGAGCTTGAAAGCCGTATCCGAAGGCTTGATAAACAGAGGGCAAACTATTACAGCTATTACACTGGCAGGGACTGGTTATCAGTAGAAAACTATCATTTGGCGATAGACACATCAGTAACTGATGTGGAAGGTGCAGTGCGTATGATATTAGATCTTAAGGAAATACAAGAGAAGAAGGGTGCATCATAAACCCCATAAAATCCAAATTATTATGTTTTTCCGGTGAATCTATTTTTACATAACGTTCTATATTCTATCAGTATTCATAGTGTATGATTTTCACATTTATTGATTCGACCTAAAATTTTGATTTTATCGATTTAGCTGATTGTGAATTGTTTATTACTGTGATAATATTTACATAGCTACATTCAGGCTATAATCTAATGCAAACGAAAGGAGTGACTCTGCGTGAGCAGCGACCCTCTGGGTAGATGTACAAACATTAATATTTTGCGAGCGCAGGCCTCCTGCTATAGATTTCACCTGGAGAAGGCAAACCTTGTCAGGTGATAAAAAGGGGGAGAATTGCGCACGCTGAAAGGGTGTGTCTGAAATGCTTTCTTATTACAAGACAGTCGGCGGCATTATCTCCCCATGTGAAGGTTATGAAAAAGGTACATGGGTAAACCTAATAAGCCCAAGCACCGAAGAGCTCCGGAAAGTGAGCGAAGAGACCGGAGTAGATATGCAATTCCTCCTTGCTCCTTTGGATGAAGAGGAAACCTCCCGAATTGAATCGGAGGAGGGTCAAACTCTTATTATCGTCGATTATCCGGTTGCAGATAAAGGAGATACTGCCCATTACTCCACTTTCCCTCTCGGTATTGCTGTGACTGAGGATGCAATTATTACAATATGTCTCAAGCCTAATGACATCCTCATTGAGTTTTCCTCGGGAGCGGTTCGCAGTGTCAAAACCACGATGAGAACACGTTTCGTTTTCACATTACTGCTCCGGATCGCAAACAAATATCTCCATTATCTACGACAAATCGACAAAATATCCAACATGTTAGAACGACAGCTCTATAAATCCCAGCGCAACAAGGAGCTTATCAATCTACTTGATCTGCAAAAATCTCTTGTCTTTTTCAGCACTTCACTCAAGGCCAATGAATCCACCCTTGAAAAAATACTCAGAGGTCGGATCTTGAGGCTTTATGAAGAAGACCAGGATCTGCTGGAGGATGTTTTGATCGAGGTGCGACAGGCCATCGAGATGACAAACATATACTCAAGTATCCTAACTGGTACTATGGATGCATTTGCGTCTGTAATATCAAACAATCTCAATGTTACTATGAAAATGCTTACAAGCCTTACCATCATCATCACAATACCCTCTATTATCTTCGGCTTTTATGGCATGAACATAGCAGGTCTTCCGCTTACGACAGTATGGTTTCCCATCACACTATCAGCAGCACTGATGGGCATTGCTTCAATAATTTTGAAAAGATTAGGTTTGTTTTGAACCGGCTTGGTAGGTTGAAATGTTTACTTTCTTAAGCACTATTATTTCGAACAAAAACATAATTTCATTGTTGACTGCTGGTCTTATGTGCAGTATAGGTCTTCCGCTACTCTTTGTACTTCTTCGTCGAAGGTTCCACCTAAATGTAATACCTTTTCTTATTGGGGCCACCGGATACATGATACTTGTACTGTTAGCGGAAACGCAACTGCGCACATGGATCATTGACCCCGATTCCCCATTATACGATATAATGGTCGCAAATCCTGCATTGTATATGCTGGCTATCGGTTTCGGTTCCGCGCTCTTAATTGAGGGAGGAAAATTCCTGATTTTTTATTTTATGAAACGGTGGTACTCCTCCCATTATACCGCCATTGCGTTCAGTCTAGGATTTTGCGCAGTCAACACTTTATTCCTTGTGGGGATTCGTTACATCATCTATAGCTGGCTTGCCCACAGCCAAAATATGAACATTATGTCGGGCGCAGCAAGCCTTGATTATCCTGAGCTTTTTCGAACCCTAGCGAGTCAGACGCCAATTGATATTTTTTTGGTTGGCATAGAGCGCTACCTGTATTGTGCAATCACTATAGGCTTGACCTTCCTTGTTTGGTATTCAGCAACAAAACCATTCAAAATGTACTTATTATACGCCGCTGTTCTGCTACACGCTATCTTCTATGCTCCATACGCACTGACCGAAGTCCATGTACTGGAAATTTCCACTCCTTACTATATCATCATTACAGTAATAGCGGTTTTGAGTCTATTTATCGCTTATTTAGTATACAGAGCGGCTATGCGTAGCAGAAACAATGAGGCTGATCCATTTGCCCTTTTATAAAATTGCACTCATTGCTTTGAAGTTAAACACCTAAGGCAAAAGTAAACCTCCGAAAGTTAGTTAACTTTCGGAGGTTTACTTATGGAGGCGCCACCCAGAATCGAACTGGGGATAAGGGCTTTGCAGGCCCCTGCCTTACCGCTTGGCTATGGCGCCTTATTCTGCTGTCGGCAGGTATTAACCTGCCGACAACCTGGAGCGGAAGACGAGATTCGAACTCGCGACTTTCACCTTGGCAAGGTGACACTCTACCACTGAGTCACTCCCGCATATGGTGCCTCCGGGCGGAATCGAACCACCGACACGGGGATTTTCAGTCCCCTGCTCTACCAACTGAGCTACAGAGGCATATGGCGACCCGGAAGGGACTCGAACCCTCGGCCTCTAGCGTGACAGGCTAGCGTTCTAACCAACTGAACTACCGGGCCACTTGGTGGGAACAACAGGGCTTGAACCTGTGACCCCATGCTTGTAAGGCATGTGCTCTCCCAGCTGAGCTATGCTCCCAAGTGCTTATCGCAGAAGGGGTTAACCTTAGCGACGAGAGTTATTATACCGTGTAATGTCAATAATGTCAAGCTCTAAATTTCTAATTTTGATCCCCTTTGTAATTTGAGCCATAAGCATCTTATCTTCTAAATTTCGAGCTTTTTCTTACTTATTCAGTCTAATATTTCACTGATTTGTCATAAATTATATCGTTACCTTTTTTAGGCATGCCGTTTTCCATAAAAAAGCAACCTCAAAAATTCGCTCTTGCGCCATAAACAATACAGCGCAAGAGCCTCAAATCTATGTTGCAAAAACAGTATCAAAAAATATGTTTGCGGCCTTAAAGCACTACAGCTTCTTTATTCTTTGCTTATCTATTACTGAAAGGGCTTTACATATAGCAGCAACAATGATAGAAGTTGCAATAGCCTCTGGAATACCGTTTGTTAAGCCAACACCTACCCAGAAAGCCGTTAATGTCTTTTCTGTGATCAATCCTAAATCAGCCATTGTGCCTTCTATGAACTTACCTAGAACGACGATCACGCCTCCGATAAAAAGCATAGTATTTAGCACAGATCCGGTAAATCCAGAGATAATATAAGATACAACGCTGTTGACTTTGGATTTGCTTAAAGCTTTGTAAAGGAGCGCTGTCAGCCATCCCATCAATACCCGTGGCACTATACAGACTAGCGCGACCAATACGGGATCAGTAGAAAACACCGGAGCGAACAACGGGCTTACCGGCGCTTGAGAGAGACTTAACAATCCAAACACCAAACCCAGAAAGGCGCCTGCTGCCGGTCCGATCATGATCGCTCCGATTATCACCGGAATCTGCAAAAACGTGATTTCAACCGGTCCGATCCTTAAAAAACCGATGGGAGTAAAGTTGAGCAAAAGGATGATCGCGATAAGCACGGCGATCCTGACCATCCGGGTGATCTTTTCCTTAGATGAACGTTTACTCATTGAATTTGCCATAAATAATACCTCCTGCTGCCACCCTTCCCCACATGGGAAGGTGTAGCGCATAATAAAATGGATCTAATACGATTGATATTATATCTTATATACCGGACATTGAACATAGCCTATTTACCCGCCATATACCAAACTTATCGTTAATTCCTACTTCTTTTCTGTGTATTCTTAACATAAATCGTATAAAGTCCTTCAAGTAGTAGGTGCTTGTCATATATGACATCATGCTTACAATGCCCACATATCTCCTTTGCATACTGTCCTGTTGCCACAACTGAGGACTTACCTATTTGATCTTCGATTTGTGAAACTAAGCCATCTATCATTGCGGCGGTTCCATAAATTATCCCTGAATTTATAGAATCTGCTGAATTTTTCCCTATTAAAGGTCCCCTTCCCCGCAGGCCGATCTGAGGTAAAAGCGCGGTTTTTTCAGCCAGCACATCAATGGATAGGTCTATTCCGGGGCATATTACGCATCCAATATAGTCGCGATTGATATCAATAGCAGACAATACAGTAGCGGATCCTACATCAACAAGAACGATCGGCGGGGCATACTTATGGATCGCAGCCACCGATTCAGCTACAATATCACTTCCAAGCTCAGAAGTGTTATCTATCCGGATGTTGAGCCCGCTTTTTACACCGGGTCCCAGTATTATCGGCAGCCGACCGAAGAGACGTTTCATGGCGCGGGCAACATTATCAGTCATTGTGGGTACTACAGATGAGAGAATCGAACCTTTGATTTCTGATATATCTGTACTGTTGAGCTGTAATACATTTTTTATGCGAATACAATGCTCATCCTCGGTAAAACGCGCATCGGCGGAGAGAGATGAGTTGAAAATCAACTCTCCCCCTTCGCCGAAAAGACCTACATTTATAACACTGTTTCCAATATTGACTGTTAAAACACTCATAGCTCTAAAATTCAGCAGATCCCGTTGTGCGCGGGAACGGTATTACATCTCGTATGTTGGTCATTCCTGTGAGATACATTATCATGCGCTCAAAGCCCAGACCATAGCCGCAGTGTTTTGCTCCACCGTAGCGGCGAAGATCGATGTACCACCAATAATCTTCTTCATTAAGCCCTAACTCGTCAATTCTGCGCTTTAGTACATCCAGACGTTCTTCACGTTGGCTACCACCGATGAGTTCGCCCACACCCGGTACAAGCAGGTCCATCGCGGCCACGGTTTTCCCATCTTCATTTAGCCTCATATAAAAGGCTTTGATCTCCTTAGGATAATCTATTACAAACACCGGCTTCTTGATCCATTCCTCAGTCAGATATCTTTCATGCTCAGTCTGCAGGTCGCATCCCCAGTAAACAGGATATTCAAAGCGGTCTTTTACTTTCTCAAGAACCTCAATAGCTTCAGTATATGTCACGCAACCAAAATCCGATTCCAACACATGGTTTAGCCTGTCTAGCAGTCCTTTAGAAACAAAGTTGTTGAAAAACTCCATCTCGGCAGGACAAGTCTCAAGAACATGTCGAATGATATGCTTTACCATGTCCTCTGCAAGACGCATATTGTCATTAAGGTCTGAAAAGGCGATTTCGGGTTCGATCATCCAGAACTCCGCCGCATGGCGCGGTGTGTTTGATTTTTCAGCACGGAAGGTCGGGCCGAATGTGTAGGTTTTTCCAAAGGCCAGAGCAAAGGCCTCTGCCTCAAGCTGCCCGGATACGGTAAGATTGGTTTCTTTCTCAAAGAAATCCTGCGTAAAGTCCACTTCTCCGCTTTCAGTGCGAGGGATATTATCCAGATCCAGAGTCGTCACCCTGAACATCTCGCCAGCACCTTCAGCATCACTTCCGGTAATAATGGGGGTGTGTGCATAGATAAACCCGCGGCTGTGAAAGAAATCATGAATGGCAAAGGCAGCCTCTGATCGTACTCTAAATACGGCACTGAATGTATTCGATCTCGGTCGGAGATGGGCGATCGTGCGAAGGTATTCGAAGGAGTGACGCTTTTTCTGTAGCGGATATTCCGGCGAAGATGCCCCCTCAAGCTCGACAGAATTTGTTTTTAGCTCAAAGGGCTGTTTTGCACCGGGTGTCAATACAAGAGTTCCCTCTGCAATTATTGCCGAACCGACATTGTATTTGCGTACCTCGTCGAAATTTGGCATTGCCGACTCAAGTACGAGCTGAAGGTTTTTTACAATCGAACCGTCGTTGAGTTCAATGAAAGCAAATGCTTTTGAGTCACGTAATGTGCGGATCCATCCTCCGACCCGTATTTCCTTCTCGTGAAATCTCTCCGGATCGGCAAAGATCTCCTTTATTGAAACTAGCTTCATAATATTTCCTCCCAAGAGCGATTGTGAAGATATAATAACCCATTATTTTGCATTGGTCAACAAAAAGTAAACGCCGGCATGGCCGGCAGGTGGTGTTTTTTGTACTTTTTCATGCACCGCTTTTATCTAATCTCATCTCCTTGTCAAACTCTTTTTTATCATAGATATCAAAGTAACTTTCATTGCGGTCGCTGACAAGGCTGATTCCTATGTTAGTCAGTTTTTGTAGTACCATAGATTCGGACAGCAGATACACGATATTTCTAACCGGTTTATCAAAGCTTCTCAATAAATATCGGCCACGTTTCATTTGCCCGAGCATATTCAATACCTCATCTAAATTGTAGCCTATCATTCTAAATACTGCCATGTCATCGATATTTTTGCCCGGTCCCGAATTGTAGCCGTTTATACGACTGTCGTACTCCCTGATATACTCTTCCTCCGCTAAATCGCATTCAGGACGGCTTTTGCAGCGTAACAAGATCTCAAACTTAAAGTTTGTTGCGCCGTATTTTCTCATATCATCATACAATTTCCCAGGTTGATTTACTCTGGCATTATAAATGTGTTGCAGTATACACTTTCTATACTTATCAGTCGAACCGATATACACTTTACCTGTATGGGTGGATGTTATCTTATAAACTACATATTTCCCGAGGTTTGCGCTCTTTTCGGCATCTCCCATATTGCATTCTCCTGTCATTTAAACATCAAGTACCACTCATGTACACAATTATATAAAATCCTTTACAAGAAAATGGTCGCCTTTTGCGACAACATACTTTTTAGTCGAAGAGATATATGTTATAATTTCATACATCTTGTCAATTTCTTTATTTATCCAGTGATGTCTTCAAACGGAAGCCTATGTTTGATGCATATATTTGATATACAAACGAAAGGGATGGTACATGGTGGTAAACGGACTACTTCCTGCAGATTTTCTTCTCCCAATTGGGGTGGATATGACTAAATGGAGCGTTATAGCATGCGACCAATTTACTTCCGAGCCCGATTACTGGGCCCGCGTAGAAAAAACGGTTGGCAAAGCTCCATCAACTCTTCATGCTATACTTCCCGAGGCATACCTTGACAAACCCGACATAACCAAGCGCATCGAGGGCTTACAGGCTTCAATGCTGGAATATTTGAATATGGATCTTTTTCGAAATCATCACGGCTATGTCTATGTTGAAAGAAATCTGTGTAATGGTGTTATTAGGCGCGGAATCGTTGGCATGATCGATCTTGAAGATTATTCATTCGAGAGTAACTCTGACAGCCCGATACGAGCCACAGAGCAAACAGTACTCGAAAGGATCCCACCGAGATTGAATGTCAGAAAGAACTCACCCCTTGAGTTTTCCCATGTGATAATGCTTTTTGATGATCCGAATGATACCGTTATTTCACCTATAGAAACCCGCAAGGACTCATTTCAGCTTCTCTATGACTTTGAGCTGATGGAAAACGGTGGACATATCACAGGAAGACTCTTAGACAGTAAAGAGGAACAGAGAGTTCATGAAGCTTTTTATTCATTGACTGTTGACAAACCAATGGTATTTGCAGTAGGCGACGGTAACCATTCGCTTGCTGCGGCAAAGTCAAACTATGAATTGATAAAGAAGACAATGCCTGCGTGTGAGTATCTTGTCCATCCTGCTAGATACGCTCTTGTGGAAGCAGTAAACCTATATGACCCTGCCATGGAGTTTGAAGCCATCCACAGGATCGTTTTTGACGTGGATACGGACGATCTGTTAAAGAGTATGAAAAAGTATTTTAGCAAGACAGCTGATAACGATACTGTTGAAAGTCACATAAATAGTTTTACCATTGAATACATAACGGGAGGCAACACAGGAACAATCGCTGTAAAAACTGATAAATTTTCATTGCCCGTAGCCGCCCTGCAGCATTTTCTTGACAATTACCTTTCTTCATCGGGAGAAAAAATCGATTATATTCACGGTGAGGAGTCATTAAGATCACTTGCAGCAGATCCCCGTTCAATTGGATTCCTGCTACCGTCAATAGACAAGTCCACCCTTTTTACCGATGTAATGCAAAATGGAGCATTTCCGCGTAAGACCTTCTCCTGTGGCAGCGCGGAAGATAAACGGTACTACTTAGAGTGTCGAAAGATCATACTTTGACAGAAAAACGGAGCAACTGCTCCGTTTTTAACATACACTCGATATTTCCCTCGTTACCTGTGAGGTGCTCTGTCAAACGATGGATTGATGGCGTAAAAGTTTTTAGAATCAAGTCTTTCGGTAACTAGCCGCAATCCTTCACCAAAACGTTGGAAGTGGACCACTTCGCGCTCACGCAGGAATTTGATCGGATCTGCAACATCAGGATCGTCGACCATTCTAAGTATGTTGTCATAAGTCGTCCTTGCCTTCTGTTCGGCCGCCATATCCTCTACGAGATCGGTGATCGTATCGCCTTTGGATTGTATAAAGGCAGCTGTCCACGGCGTTCCTGAAGCCGCTTGAGGATAGATACCGGCAGTGTGGTCAACGAAGTAGGTATCAAAGCCTGCTTTCTTGATCTCCTCAATGCTCATATCACGTGTAAGCTGATGGACAATTGCTCCGATCATTTCGAAGTGGCCAAGTTCTTCTACGCCTATATCGGTAAGCAATCCTTTTAGCTCCGGGTAAGGCATTGCATAGCGCTGGCTCAGATAGCGTATGGATGCAGCTAGTTCGCCGTCAGGCCCGCCGTATTGTGTGATTATGAACTTTGCAAGAGCAGGATTTGTTCGCTTTATCTTAACCGGATACTGTAGTTTTTTCTTATATTCAAACATTTGCTCTACCTCCTGTCGGTATAATCCCACGGCCAGGGATTGTCGATCCAGTTCCAACGGTCGCCTTCGCCCGCCTGCGACTTTTCTAGCGGCCCAAATGCTTTGGCGTAAGCTGTCTTCTTGTCTTGATAAGCTTTTGAGTACTGACGGAAAAGACGCAAAGCCTCTGTATCATCAGGATGTGTATCCAAATATAGCGCTAACTCTACCATGGCAAACTCGAGGGCCTGAACTTCGCCCAACGGTGTGTTGGCTACGTTTCTAACAGAATAGTTGTTTTTCCATGGCAACTCCAGTCCCGGCCAGAGTGTGCCCCGATCAAGTGCCTCACCGGCTGTGAATCTCGGGGAGCCTTTGCGCTGCCAAGGAGTATATGTCATCCCTATAGGTGCCTCACACGGGAGATCACCCATCTCAGCTCCGCGCGGATAATGCTTCTCCGGCATTTTCTCAGGCATCTTTTCCGGCATCTTTTCCGGCATCTTTGACTCTTTTTCAATGTTTTCCTTTATTTCTTCCCCGCGCAAGTTCATGCGGTTTTCATCTTGCTTAAGAAGCTGTGACAAAATATTATCAAACTCCATATATACCGCCTTTTCTCCGCACCTATTTAAGTTTGGTCTCGCTATACGGCGCGGCATATAACGAGACCACAGTGTGCAATTATATGTCGACATTGCTGTCTGGCACTTCTGCATTCCATTATATGTATGTTTCGACAAAAAGTGATGCTATAACATAGTCATAACAGACCCTATTCGTCAACAGTCACACAAATCCAATCTTATACGAATAGTTATTTTGCAAAATTAACATCCTGTTCTTACTTTTTGCCCTGCACTGTGGTACAATATATAAAACGCTATAAAACTTAGCTGCACAGATCATTCTGTATCTAAAGGAGGTACCCCCATGCCGGACAGTGATTACTATTTGTCCCGCAGACGCTCACTGTTTCCACTTATCTTGACCATCCTGATCATCCATATCGTTTTTGCATTCACTACATTCTTTTTGATGTACTTTATGGCAATGTTTTTGAGTGAATCTGCAGCTCAGACAGTAGGCTCAATATTGAGTATTCTTCTGTTCTTTGCAATGATGTACACCGAAATGTGGCGCTCAGGACAACAGGACCGTAACCTAATGAATTTTGGACACTTGGCGGATGACAGGTTTCGAGGGCTAAAGGCATCGCTGCTGTCCCAGATTCCGGGATTTCTTCTATCTGTCCTAGCTCTCATTTCCAGATTGACCGATTCTCTTTCTACGTTTTTTGTATCGGCATATAAATTATTCTACGCACCTTTCGTAGACTTGATTTGGTTTGCAGAGCAAGCTACGCCTCTGCTGTTTCCACTATTCACCCTTATTACTCCGGTCGTTGTGCACATAGGTTATCTGCTTGGCTACAAAGGATATGCGGTATCTGATAAGTTTTATAAAAAAAATACGAATAATGATATTCGCGAAAAGAAGTTCAAATAACCCGCACATATTGATCGACCTCTCGTCATAAGATATTTGGAACCGACTATTACGGGAGGCAATGCAATGTTATTTAGATTCTTTGTTATCTTGCTGTGCCTGCTTATTACTTTAGGCGTTACAGCAAGCGCATATGTGCCTGTGATCGATCCAGGTCATGGCGGTGAGGATGGAGGTGCCGTTTCTCCCTCCGGAGATGTGGAAAGTGACCTTAACCTACAGGTTTCCAAAAAGGTAAAGTACTTACTATGCCTGTTTGGCCATGCCCCTGTCATGGTAAGAGAAACCGATATTTCTATTCACAGTCCCGAAGCCAGCACCTTGAGACAAAAAAAAGTTTCAGACCTAAAAAACCGTGTGGCACTGATCAACTCGATCGAAAATGCTTTCCTATTTAGCATCCACCAGAACACATTTACTGACAGCCGCTATAGCGGTGCACATATTTTTTATAATAACGATGAGAGCAGTCCGTTAGCTGAACTTGTTCAAAAGCGTGTGCGGGAGTTTCTCGACCCCAACAATCACCGGGAGGCCAAGAAGGTAGCAAAGAATGTGTATCTTATGCAGAACGTTAACTGTCCGGCTATTTTGGTTGAGTGTGGTTTTATGACAAATCTTCGTGAACTGTCCCTATTACGCGATCCGAAATACCAGACTAAACTTGCCTCGGTAATCGTCTCATCATATTTTATTTTTCTTCGTGAGCACGATCAAAAATAACTATATCAAAATAAAAGGAAGTATATTCAATCACTAAAAAGCATACATACTATTTTTCGCTTTTATAGATTGAACAAAGGAGCAAAATGGCAAAGGAAAAAACGGTATTTTTTTGCGGCGAATGCGGATTTGAGACACCAAGGTGGCAGGGGCGTTGTCCCTCATGTGGCGAGTGGAACACTCTTACCGAAAGCACAGTCGTTACAGGAAGGCCCTCTGCTTCGCGTCGCGTTAGCCGTAACTCTAGCAATATATCACCTCCCCGAAGCCGTGTTACCCGGCTCAGCGACATCGGCATTACATCCGAGTCACGTATAGCCACCGGTATGGGTGAGCTTGACCGGGTTCTTGGCGGCGGCGCTGTAGCGGGATCGTTGGTATTAGTCGGCGGAGAGCCCGGAGTTGGAAAATCCACTTTACTTCTCCAGATATGCAAAGATCTCTGTAAGTCACGCAAAGTTCTTTATGTAACCGGTGAAGAGTCGCAAAGACAACTTAAGCTGCGTGCCGACAGGTTGAATTTGCATACCGACAATTTATTTATTTTTGCTGAAACCAATCTGGACGATATAATAGATGTAGTCCATTCCGAATCACCCGAAATCGTCATAATAGACTCTATACAAACTACATATAGCCCAAATCTCACTGCAGCACCGGGAAGTGTCAGTCAGGTAAAGGAATGCACTTTAATACTGATGAATCTTGCCAAATCGGAAGGCGTCACTGTATTTGTTGTCGGTCATATCAATAAGGAGGGCGCGTTGGCCGGTCCAAAGGTACTTGAGCACATGGTGGACTGCGTACTGTATTTTGAGGGTGACCGCAATTTTTCACACCGGATCCTGAGGGCAAATAAGAATCGATTCGGGTCAACAAATGAGATAGGCGTTTTTGAGATGCAAAATCAGGGACTTCGTGAAGTTCCAAATCCATCTGAAATGTTGCTTGCAGGACGTCCTTCAAACGTATCGGGCAGCTGCGTTGCTTGTGTTATGGAAGGCTCAAGGCCGGTGCTTGCCGAAATCCAAGCCCTTGTTGCTCCTACTGCCTATGCCGCCCCCAGAAGGATGGCTGCTGGCATAGACTATAACCGGGCAATGCTTTTGTTAGCAGTGCTGGAAAAGCGTGCCGGCCGTGTTGTTTCTAACTGCGACACTTACATAAATGTTGTTGGAGGTCTGCGCCTAACAGAACCCGCTGCTGACTTGCCAGCCATTCTATCAATTGCTTCTGCCATCTCAGATAAACCTATCGGCGATCGCGTAGCTGCATTTGGAGAAGTGGGGCTTGCAGGTGAGCTTCGTAATGTCTCTGCCGCTGAGCTCCGCTTAACGGAAATACGGCGTCTCGGATTTGAACGCTGCATCCTTCCCCGTCGTGGTACTTCTGATCTACGTGCCCCTAGTGGGTTGGAACTTGTCCGTGTGAGCAGCGTATTAGAGGCAATAAAACAAATATAGTAATTGATATTACACATCCTGCCAATACACAGGATGCTGTAATATTTTTTTGTGTGCATGTCAATGTCTATATATTTACAATTATTTTGCCTTTTCCAAATTATAGGCTATCATATGTAGTACTTTGTCAAATTCTATTCCATTTTCTCGCTAAATATGTTAACATATCAATATTGTGAAATTTGCTTTTGCAAATATGCATGTTTTTGCATATTCAACAAGTCCAAAGGATTGATTGCTATGAGAAATGGCGCTTTACAGCGCACAGCGGCCTACGCTTTTATTACGACCTTCTCGATACTGGCTATGATGTTCGTTCTCAGCTCCTGTTCTTTCCTGCCGGTAGAAGAAGAGCCGCCCCCTGCACCTATATTACGCTCCTACGAAAAAACAGAATACAAATTCGCCGAGGTTACCCGGGGTGATATTGTTGAGTCTGTAAGGATCACTTGCCAATATTCCCCCGCCGTAGAACAAACACTATCTTTTAGTGTCAGCAATCTGCCGGTAGTTAATGTCTATGTCACACGCGGCGATCTCGTCAAAGCCGGCGACATACTTGCTGAACTTGATAGTAGCGATATTGACGCTCAAATTGAAGCTGCGCAGCTTTACCTCAAAAGGCTCAAGCTTGAATTATCAAGGCGTGTCAAAATCCACGAGTTGGATTTGAAGGCTGAAACACTTAAACTCGAAAGTCTTACTGAAAAGTATCAGACTGCAGAAGACAGTGTCAAACCAGCAATTTACGACAGCATTGAAAATCAAAATCAGATTATTGCCTCCCTTATAGACAATCACAATAAACAGGCCGAAATATTTGACATTCGCATATCTGCATCAAAACTTAAATTGTCGGAGCTTCAGGAGCAAAAGAGTAAACGTACTCTTGTTTCCGGTATAGATGGTACCGTAACTTATCTAAAAGAAACCGGTCCAAACACTTTATCGGTGGAGAAGGAAAAGTTTATAACTATTGCAGATAAGTCAACCTCTGTCTTTATCGTGAGTGGTAAGGACGCGAAATATTTTAGTCCTGGAGATGAAGTCACCGTTCAGCTGTCGGGTGAATTTAGGGACGCAACCGTTATAGATGCTAAAGACCTAAACCTAGAGCCTTCAGATGTGACAGCGTATATACAGCTCAATGAAACGGCTTTTGACATAAAGGAAAACGCCACCGGAGTGATAACAATTGAGCTTGACCGCAGGGATGATGTTATATATGTTGCCAGTACTGCCATAAAGATGGCAAACGGCAAATCGATAGTCTATGTACTTGATGACAACGAAATCAAGACATTGAAAGAAGTTGTTACAGGATTTGCAGCCGATAATAAGACAGAGATAGTCTCCGGCCTTGAGCCCGGTGACCTAGTCATCATAGAATAGCGGAGGTGCCTATTAAAACGATAAGGACTATATCGATTCTTGTGGCCGTCTGCTTGATATTGCCGTCCTGTTCAACGGACACCGACACGAATATTACTTTGGATGAACCTGTAGAAGTACGGCATGACACAGCAATTGCGACCCGCATGGATCTTGCAAAACGCAATCAGTATGAAGCATATGTAAAAGCTGAAATTGAGCAGGTTTCCTTTGAAAAGGGATCCGGAAAACTAAAAGAGATTTATGTCTCACCCGGAGACCACGTTTCCAAAGGTGAACCCGTTGCTGCACTCGATATTTCTGAGCTCGAAGAGCAAATTGCATCTGCTACTGACGATCTCGAGTACAGGAGTAAAAAGCTGGCCTATGAGTTAGAGCAAAAGCAATACGACATAGAGCTTGCACGCATCGATCTGGATGCACTGACCTCTTCCGGCGCAGACGCAACAGAGATTGAATTAGCTAAGCTCTCTCTCGAAAAACTGATCACCGAAGAAGAGTACATACGGAAAAATGGCGAAATAGAAATCGAACAAGCTAACAGTAGGCTTGCTAAATTGAAGCAATCCCTTGAAGGCACTGTTGTAACGGCACCCTGCGACGGAGAAGTGGTATACATAGCGCAGCTTTCCAGCGGTGACAGAGTAGCAGCACATACCCCTGTGGTATATATTGCAGACAAGTCCAGACTTTATGTAAGGTTTGACGGAACTGAATCTATTTCTGATAAAGACCGCACCACGGCTTTGATCAACGGAAACGAATACGAACTTATAAAAGAACAATACGATCCACAAAAGTATATATCACTAGTGCTTTCAGGCAACAGACCGCCTACTGTTTTCAAATTTGCTCAAACACCTAATGAAGTTCAAGCCGGCGACTTTGCCGCCCTGATGGTCTACGAAGTAGAAAAACAAGACGTATTGGCCATCCCGACAAACGCCGTCTTCTATAATTCAGGTGGATACTATGTTTATCTTATTGAGGACGGACAGAAGGTCTACACTAAGGTCAAATGCGGTTTAAGAACAGAATCTTTTGCAGAAATCACCGAAGGACTTGAAGAGGGGGATGAGGTCTTTGTCAAACAGTAATGTAAAAAGGATCCTGTCGATACTTTTGATCTGCCTTCTGCCGCTGTCCTTCAGTAGCTGCTTGCGAGAGGAGAACGATGCCGGAGAAATTCTGCTCTGGACACCCGATCCCTCGGAAGATGGGGTCAAAGGAAATGTCGTAGAGGTCTCTCACGGCTCTGTCGATAGAAGCGTGTCCGGTGAAGGAACTCTAGTTTATACTAAATCAGAAAACATCACCTGTGATTTTTTTAATGCCCGTCTCCTGTCCGTAAATGTACGACGGGGAGATACTGTGAAAAAAGGCGATGTGATCGCAGAGTTTTCGATAGAGTACAACGAGTCAGACCTGATGTCGATGATTTCGGAGCTTGAGATCAGCGAAAAGCAATTTCAAATCAATCTTTCTTCTTTTCAGTCTATGGTCGATGCAGCACATGCAGCTCTAGAATCACTGACAGAACAGTACGAGGTTTCCCCATCAAATGATCTAGAAATCCAAATAGCAAAAGCTGAAATCAATCTTAAGAAGGCTAAGGCAGCTCTAAATTTCTTTGAATACGAAAACATGCGCATGATTGAAAGCCAGAAAAAAGCGATAAAGAGTTTTGAGGAAACGATCAACAACAACAAAATACTTGCTCCTTTTGATGGTGTTATCGGGTCCGTCGAGTACCTTCCAGTCGGAAACATAGTTACTCCCGGCTCTCATATTTGTACTTTATACTCCCCCGATAAAGTGTGGATATCCACTAGCAGCGATATTTCAAATGGCATGAGATACAATACTCCCGTCAGTATTGAAATTTCGGTTGCAAACAAAGTATATACAGGCCGGGTCATTACCTCTCCGGATTTGTTTGACCAATCAACAGGAAGGGTCATCATAATACCTGACGAGCAAATCGACATCGATCCAAATGACCGGATGAGGAGGATCACCGTCAAAGCATCACGCTTCAATCTGGATAATGTACTAGTATTGCCTTCGAGAGCAGTACAAAATGAAGACGGAAAACGTTTTGTCTACCTCTTTGAGGACGGCATTATGAAAAAGCGCTATGTTACTATTGGAATGTCCTCTTTGAACACTGTTCAAATACTGGACGGCCTTACTGCCGGGCAAACGGTAGTCGTCAATTAAGGAGGAACGGGATGTTTACATTTATATTACGGAAGATGCTGAATAACAAGTGGATGATAATCAGTCTCCTAATAGGTAATATCCTGCTGTGCTCGCTTGTTTCCAGTATTCCTCTCTACTCAGATGCCATACTCCAACGAATGCTTATAAAGCAGCTCGAACAACAACAGATAGAGACAAACAAATATCCTGGCACGGTTGAAATCAAGTTTAACTCCCTCAGCGTCAATCGCGGTTACGAATTAAAATCTCTTGAGGGTTTTGAGGATAAAATAAAGTCTATGCAGCATGACCTTGACCTTCCGCTTGTAGAAAAGGTCACTTCATATTCACTCAACACACTAAGAGCTGAGCCAGTCCTGAAGAGGGACTCCCATGTAAAAGACAGAACATTTCAGCTTCGCTTTTACTCAAATTTAATAGATCATATCAATATCGTAAGTGGTGAAATGTTCAATGACTCACTCGTCGATGGTGTTGTCGAGGTAATCGTAAATGAGCGCACACTTGTTGATAAGGATCTTTTGATAGGCGAAGTATATGAATTTGTTACTGTTACATATCCTGACGGCACGCCGATCCGTTTTAAAGTTACCGGAGTATTTGAACACAAAGAAAAGTCGGATCCTTACTGGGTGTACTCACCTGCGAATTTTTCAGATGTCTGCCTGATGTCGGAAAATCTTTTCAAAGAACTATTTATAGATGGCTTTGTAGATGACTATCACTTCACATCACAATGGTTTTTACTTTTTGACTATACAGCAATGTCGGCAAGGGATGTTGAATATATCTATTCAAACACTTTAGAGTATAAGCAATTTTTTGATCTTTACGGAACAACTGCTTGCCGTGTAAACTACTTGAAAACACTTGAAGGTTTTTCGTCTGAAGCATCGAGGCTCAATATTACGCTCTGGGTCCTTCAGGTGCCAATCTTTATACTCCTTGCATTTTTCATTTTTATGGTCTCAAAGCAAATCCTCGAACAGGAAAGAAATACGATTGCCGTTCTAAAGAGCCGGGGTGCGAGCCGCGCTCAGATCATATTTATTTTTCTGATACAAAGCCTATTTATTTCAACCATAAGCATTGTTGTGGGGATTCCGATCGGGCTTTTGATCTGCCGTGTTATCGGAGCAGCCAACGGTTTTCTAAACCTGGTTCAGCGAAGTGCTCTGCAAGTCAGGATGAGCTTGGACGCGATCTTGTACACTGTCTGCGCGGCATTGCTGTCGGTTTTGACAATGGTCGTACCGGCATTCACATTTTCAAAAATAGGTATAGTCGACCATAAGCGCCAGCGGAGCAGAAAAACTAAACATCCGGTCTGGCAGAGATTTTTCCTCGATGTGTTACTTTTTGGCGTTTCTCTATATGGCTACTACAGTTACAACAATCAAAAAGCCTATTTGATGTCATCAGGTGCTTCTTCCCTTGATCCACTGCTGTTTATCAGTTCTTCCCTATTCATCATAGGGGCAGGTTTGCTTTTCCTCCGGGTATTTCCATATCTAATAAGGCTAATTTATGAAATTGGAAAGAAGTACTGGCCACCCTCCCTATATGCATCATTTCTCAAAGTGATCCGCTCTGTGGGTGAGGAACAATTCATCATGATATTCCTTGTCCTCACAGTTGCCACCGGAATATTTAACGCCAAAGCCGCGCGCACGATCAATCTAAACATGGAGGAAAATATCCGCTATCAATACGGTGCTGACCTTGTGGTCATGGAGGAGTGGAAAGATAATTCCGGAAACGAAGATGCTACCATGCGTGTCTATTTCGAGCCGGATTTTGAAAAGTACAAAGAGCTTGATGAAAATATCAAAATTACAAAAGTACTAAATAGCAAACGAAACGTGGTCTCGAATATAAAAAATGTCAGGGTCATGGGTATCAACACCAGGGAGTTTGGCGAGATCGCCTGGTTTAGGAGCAATCTGCTTCCCACTCACTGGTATCACTACCTTAATACCCTCGCTTCCGACGCACGTGCTGTGCTGGTGTCTTCCAACTTCCACACAAAAGAGGGATATGATCTGGGCGACTACATAAGTGTCCGAAACGAGAACAACAACTATTTCACCGGTATCATTTGTGGATTTTTTGATTACTGGCCAACTTACTATCCTACAACAACCAGAATATCTTCCGACGGTACAGAAACAAAAAATGACGAGTGGTTGATAGTAGGAAACTTGGCTCAAATACAGTCAGCATGGGGTGTCACTCCATATGAGGTGTGGATGAAGGCCGACTCAAACCAGTTCATTTATGATTTTGCTGAAGAAAAGGGACTTAAATTTGCAACTTTTGCCGATTCCGATGCCTTGATCATCAATGAAAAGAATGATCCGGTCCTCCAAGGTACAAACGGTGTACTCACAGTGGGATTCATAATAATTCTGATTGTATGTATGACCGGTTTTCTTATCTATTGGATACTTTCGATCAGATCAAGAGTGCTACAATTTGGAATATTCCGGGCCATAGGTCTTTCAATGCGCAGCATACTCTCATTGCTTCTCAATGAACAACTCTTCATCTCCGGCATGTCTGTGGCATTGGGTGCCCTCACAGGACAAATAGCATCCGAGTTGTTTGTGCCCCTGATACAGCTTGGATACGCTCCATCGGCAAACACTTTACCGCTCAGAGTCGTAGCAGAGCGTAGCGACTATATAAACCTGTTTACAACTATAGGTGTACTGTTTGTCACTTGTATGATAATTCTGGGTGCCATCATTTCTAAGATAAAGATTGCACAAGATTGAGCCATTTCTGATGTCTCCTCTCTAGGATGTTATGGTTGCAACTTCATTCTAACCGAGGGACACAAGAAATGGCTTCTTTTATTTCATGGGGAAACCAATTTTACACAATTATACGGACTCAACTCTGCCGTTTATAGTAGCTTTGGAGTTCTTCGCTAAACTTCTGCAGTTCCGTTTTTCGCTTCCCACTACCGTGAACGAACTCGATTTTTTCGTCCACTCGTTTCTTTTCCAAAAAGCCTCGGACGTTTGCCATATCGTTAAGAACGGTTTCGCGTGAAACCGCAAAGTTCGTTCCATATGTTTGGTTAATCTTCTCAACCAGGGCTTGTACTTTGACAAGGAGTTTTTCTGCATTCTTTTCCACAGCTTTTCGCCAAACAAAAGTGTATCGATTGGCATTGGCTTCGATCTTTGTACCGTCAACGAACAGGTTCTCGAACTGAATCTCGTCTAGGCTTTTAAGCTTTTGTACCAGCTGGTAGAACAAGTCTTCTGCTATTCCATTGCCGAGCCGCTTTCTAAAGCGAGAAATAGTCGTGTGATCTGGAGCTTTTTGTCCGTTGAGCAACCACATGAAGTTGATGTCCCGTTTGCAAGCCTTTTCAATTTCCCTGGATTGATAGATGTTGTTCATGCAAGCATACGCGATGATTTTGAAGAGCGTCTTCGGATGTACTGCTGGTTTTCTCCCTTTATGAGAGTAAGCCTTAAGTAGTTTGTTGTAATTTAGTCCCTCCAGTAGATGGCTTAGCAGTCTCACCGAATCGTCTTCAGGAATGAGTACCTCAAAATCCATTGGCAAAACTAGTGTCAATACCCGCTGAAAATGTCAGTGAGTAATCGAGACTATTACCCGATGAATATGTCATCTCTGGTATTTGAGATCTTCGCGTAAAGTTTTTGTAGGGTAGATAAAGAAAGAGAATAGTTCCCTGTGTTATGATTAAAGTGTTCATCAATAATCAAGGAGGGAACTATTCTCATGGACATTATACCGCAAATCGTAGATTTTATCATCACAAATTGGGAAAGCATTTTTAGTCCAGTTGACGAAAGCACCACGTTTTTAGATCTAGTGCAAGAAATACACGAGTTTGCAAGCAAACTTGGCTGTAGCACAGCTGAAAGGATCCTCCAAATAGTGGATGAAGAGATATACAACCATTCGAATCGCAAGAATAATTGGTATGTAGTCCGTAAGAACGACAAGAGAACAATCTCGACGATAATGGGCGAAGTAACCTATACCAGAACCTATTATCGAAATAAGAAAGACAATGCCTACGCATATCTATGTGATGAATGGCTGGGGATACCAAAGCACGAAAGGACAGATCTAACTCTTAAAGCTGCTATTCTCAGAAAAGCGGCCGATATGTCGTACCAAAAAACGATCGATAGCTTCCCTCATGTTGGGATAACAAGCAAAACAACGGTCATGAACATCATTCGTCGAGTTGGCTTAATCGAGAATGATGCCGTCCCTGTTTCCACGGAGAAAAGGCCGGTAAAGACGGTTTACATCGAAGCCGATGAAGACCATCTGGCCATGCAGCACGGAGAGGGGAAACTGGGGAAAATGGTTTATGTGCACGAAGGTCTCGAGGTGGTATCACGGAAAAGGAAAAAACTCATCGAAACCAGATACTTCACAGGTGTGAACAAAAGCAACGATGAGCTGTGGCTGCAGGTAGCTGATTACCTGGACAAAGTCTACGATGAGAACTCCCTAGCGAGGATCTATCTTTCCGGTGATGGAGCGGTTTGGATCAGGGAAGGACTTAAATGGATTCGCGGTGCAGAGTTTGTCCTAGACGGATATCATTTATCGAAATATATAACGCAAGCCGCAGGAAGCGACAAAGACACCGAGAGAGAGCTTCGAGAATATATCGCCAAAAACTTTAAGAAAGAAGCAGCAAAGCTGTTTAGAGTTCTCTCAGAGAAGGCTGAAGATGAGAAAGCAAGGGAACGAATAAGGAGTGCAGGATCTTATATTTTACGGCATTGGGAAGCCATTCAAAGGCAGAAAGAAGCGGACTACATTGGCTGCAGTGCCGAGTCTCACGTAAGTCATGTTTTGGCAGCTAGGATGAGTTCACGTCCGATGGCGTGGAGCGCGGTTGGTGCAGAACATATGGCGGGTTTGAGAACTTTCATCTTCAACGGTGGAAACATGACCAACTACTTAAAGGAGAAAGACAAAAATGTGAAAAAGGGACTGCGGTTGGCCAAGCTGGAGAACAAAATGAAAAAGCGGATGAAAGAATGGTGCCAAGTATCGCTACCTGTTATTGCCAATGGGAAAGTGTCGCCAACCTACATTTGGCTAAAAGGAATCTCAAGTATTTAAATATTTGGTTTCTTGGGCATTTCTACACCAAGGATAGTCTAGGGATAATGCCAAGAAGCAAAGAGAAACGAGTCTTGGCATTATCCCTAGACTATCCTACCATCAAGAGGCCAAGAAACTAGCTCATCACTTAATCACAGCACAACAAGGAACTACATCGATCCCTACAAAACTTGAACGCGATCTTTGAGATTTGGTTCTTTGACTAGAGCACCGAGTCTGGGTATAATACTTATGAAGGCGTATCATACCCAGGCTCGCGATGAATTGGGAAGTTCGGGACCGAGTCTGGGCTTTTTTTGTGCAGATATCTTCCAAGCTCGTTTCCACGGGTGGTTATCAGCAGGCTTTGTCTTCGTCGGTTCAGCTTTGGGCTTTTCAACCTGGTGTTTGACGGGCTTTTCGTCGAGCAGCTTGGTGTCGTAGACAACATTTTTGTATTGAACCCTAAGCGGAGTTTTATGGTTATCCAAGACAGTGACCCTTGTTTTGAAAGGTATAGGTATTAGCTTGTCTCCGCTAGCGATTTGGTAGTACTGACCGTTGTAGGAGAATCCGCTGCCGTCAGAGACACGGCGTTCTTCTTTGACACAGAGGATAGTACTGAGATCAATGTTATCATTCGGTTTTCGGAAGGCACTTTCGGAGTTTTCCGGCTGTACTGAGAAGGTTTTGTTGAATTCTTCGATAAACGAGGGAAGAAACGCATTTGCTTCTTCAATAGAGGTTATTCCCCGAATTTTGAGTTCAATTGGGAGCCTGCTTTGGAGCGTTCCCCAAAACCTTTCGATGCGTCCTTTGGCTTGCGGGGACTGAGCAAAAAGAGTGGTTATTCCAAGTTCCTGCATAGCTCGGCCAAACTGCGTAGGTTTGACCCGCTTGCCCTGGAGCTGCTCTTCGATAGAGAGTCTGGCGCTTTTTGGCGAGAGGAAAATGGAGTGCCGATCGGAGTAGATGCTAACCGGAATACCGTGATGCACAAGCATCTGTTCCATAACCTCAAAATAACCTTTTAGGCATTCCTCTTTTTCGAAATGCAGCCCCAAGACTTTCCCCGAGGCATCGTCGATTATGCCGTGTAGAGAATACTCATTTCCGTCGATCAGCCAAGGATGTGGTGAAGCATCAATCTGCACCAGCAAACCTTCTTGAGGTTTTCTTTTACGGCGATGATGGACTTTGATCTTGCGCTTCTTTTTAGGACTGACTACACTGCTTTCAGTCAAGATTCGATGTAGTGCAGAGTAGCTGATTGAAATATTTTCGTACTTCTCGAGAAGCTCTCGGAAGTGGCGGAAGTTAGCATACTTATACTTCTCAGATTTCTTGAGAGCTACGATCTTGGCCTTGAGCTCATCGGAGAGAGCATGCACCGGTTTACGACCTCGATTTTTGTGAATAACGAACTGGCTTCCTTGTTCTAAAACTCCTTTCTTCAGCCTGTACACCTGCCGTTCGCTGAGGTTGAGTAAACTGGCGGCTTCTCTGACGGTTAGCGTCTTAGCCACTACAAGATTCACAACGTTCAACTTTGCCATTTCTCGTTCGGTCATCGAATATGTTTCCTTTCTCATGGATGACATATTCCCAAAACATCTCAGCCCTGACACTATCACAAGATAACCACAATCCATTGGCAAAACTAGTTGATTTCCTGAACTTAATGTCTTATAGTTTTTATGTGGAATGGTCATAACCACATTTTAACAGGAAACGAGCCCTTTTTGGGGCTCGTTTCCTCTTATTTCAACAAAAAAAGGCTGCCGCACAATCAGCTTAATCGGCTAATTGTGCAACAGCCCCTTTTTTGCGTCTTCTAGTTTCAAGTCCAGGTTTGCGGCTTTGCAAGTAAAACAGTTCCCACTGCAAGCGTAACAGCTTGTGGGTATCTCGCTTCCACAACGGACACACCTTGTGGTTAACAGATCTTCTACTTTCATAACCAGGCCGCAGTTCAAACACTTGATCTGTCTCATTGTGATCTACCTCTAAATCACTATTTGTGCCAATGCTCCGCCAATGAGGAAAGCTGCAGCGATACAGCTTAAAAAGACAATCAGTCCCTGTTTTAGTCCTCTCTCTTTGAGAATAACTACAACACTGGCTATGCACGGAACAAATAGAGTAAGTGTTGTCATGGCAACAAGGGTCTGCTCTCTTGTCAAAACCATGTCGTAGAAGCCGGCAGCACCAAAGTCCCTCCTAATAATGCCCATGATAAAAGCGGTAGCGGACTCTTTAGGCAGCTTCATCCATGATACTACCAGAGGTGCCATGACGTTCTGAAGGAACTCCAGCGCACCTGTAATATTAAGCACTCCAATGAGCAGAGCTCCAAGTGCAAATATCGGTCCTGCCTCTTTAACAAAGTGTGCTGACTTGCTCCAGGTCTTCTGGAAAACATTTTTTACTACCGGCAGTCTCATTGGAGGAACATCGATCAAGAGGTCGGTTGATTTACCTGGAACTACTTTGTTAAGAAGCGTACCTGTAATCAGGAAAACTGCAACAATGATTGAGATATACAGCAGGAAGTACCAAAAACCAATCTGGGCCAGAAGCCCTGCAATAA
>JBMNIG010000016.1:0-40256 GCA_050950785.1 Eubacteriales bacterium
CCTTAGAAGAAGCAATTAAAAATCCAATTACATTGTTTTCTACTTCACATATATAGCAATATTCATAATCTCTAACCATTCTACTATAAGAAATTTCTGATAAATCCTCGCTAGCCAAAAAACCATTATCTTTGTTATTAATGTTTTTAATGTGGACAGATTTTATGATTTCTATTATAGCCCTTACATCTTTTTGCTCTGCTTTTCTTATCATATTTATTTATCTTTAATTAGCTTATATTGTTTTAAATTCCATTTAGGAAAATTTATTATGCAAACCTTTAAATTATTTCCAATAATATAGTAAGCTTCTTTTTTCTTAAAATAGTATAAGTCTCCTTGCTCTATTTTGAATTCACCCTTGTCCGAAAAGAGTTTCGCTTCTCCAGAAATAACATAATAAACTTGATCACAATCTAAATTCATAGACTTCCCTTCACTTGGATAACGCCCGTTAATTTCAGCTACAGCAAAGCCTGAATCAAGATTATCATAATCATATTCAAAAACAACACAATTGTCTGAATTCTCTTTTCTTATAGCTTGATTTTTCTTAATTAACATTCTTTATAAATGAATTATTCTGTTCTTGAAAATACTTTAAAACCAATATACTCATAGGGCGAATACATCTCCTCCACCCTTCTGACCGCTACCGCAGGGTCGCTGTCGGGGACCAGGGTTCTGTGGAAGTGCTGAATCGCAACACTTTATTCTCAAGTCTCTCTAAACTTTCAGTAGTAAAACAGGAATCTTCATGACCACCACCCCCGCGATCGCCCAGCGCCGGATCGTCCTCATCATTGCCACTCTGGCTGCGTTCCTCACCCCATTCATGAGCTCGGCGGTGAACATCGCCCTCCCCTCCATCGCCAACGAGTTCGCCCTCGACGCCATCTCACTGAGCCTCGTGGCCTCATCGTACCTCCTTGCAACCGCTATGTTTCTCGTCCCGTTCGGCCGGTACGCTGATATATACGGGCGCAAGCGGATCTTCACCCTTGGCGTGATCATATTCACCGTATCAGCGCTGCTCGCGGCGCTTGCGACATCGGGACCTACTTATAACCGAAGATGTGGAGTATTCTAACTTGGGCCTGGTGATAACCGATGAACAGCATAGGTTTGGAGTGCGACAGCGTGCAGCTCTTACTGCCAAAGGAGAGGTGCCCCACACGCTCGTCATGTCTGCCACTCCTATACCACGTACCCTTGCACTGATTATGTACGGCGACCTTGACATTTCAATTATAGACGAGCTTCCACCGGGCCGAAAGCCCGTAGATACATACGCGGTGGATGAAAACATGCGTGAACGTATTTATAACTTCATAAGACGCCTTGTGGCGGAAGGCAGACAGGTCTTTATTGTCTGTCCCCTAGTTGACGACCCGGAAGGGCTTGATGATGGGCGCAAGGCCGTTGAGGCGTACACTAAACAGCTCTCGGAGGAGATTTTCCCCGATCTTCGGGTTGGATTTGTACACGGAAAGCTAAAGCAAAAAGACAAGGACACTGTGATGAAAAGCTTTGTCGAAGGAGAACTTGATATTCTTGTATCCACCACTGTTATAGAAGTTGGGATCAACGTACCAAATGCTTCGCTTATGATAGTGGAAAATGCCGAGAGATTTGGACTGTCACAGCTCCATCAGCTCCGCGGGCGTGTAGGCCGAGGAAAACATAAGTCATACTGTATTTTAATGTCCGATTCAAAAAGTGAAAGCACTCGCTCCCGATTGGGTATAATGACAAAGACAAACGATGGGTTTATTATTTCGGAAGAAGATCTTAAACTCCGAGGCCCCGGCGATTTCTTTGGCGACAGGCAGCATGGGATACCAAAATTAAAAATTGCGGACCTCGCTGACGATGCTGAGACTCTTAGAGAGGCGGCTTTTGCGGCATTAGAGCTGCTCAAAAATGACTCTGAGCTCTCAGCTTCCGAAAATGCAAAGCTCCGTAATGCAGTTTTCACGATGATCGAACAGTTCCGCAGCTGACTATTAACTCATGTATTAGGTCATTCTTTCATATATATATTGGTATGAAGTATTACCTTGCCGGCTATGTACGGTTTTTTCAGGAAAGGATGACTGATTTGAAAGGAAGGCTGAGATTGCGCAGGTTCCCACGCAGACTGCACCGCGGAAGGCGTTGGGATTTGCTGATGAAGGTTATATTTATAATTGTAGTGGCGTTGATACTGCGTTTATTTTTTTCACTTCTGGGAAAAAGCGGCTTCATTCTAAACAATGTGGATGCCGACTTTTACAAATCGGTCCTATCTGCCGAACTCGGAAACAGCACAGATGAACCTCTAAATGTATTTAGTAGGCAATCCTTACTGGCCGGACAGTCAGCTATTTTGCGAAGTCTCCCCTCATTTGAGTTTCACATGGCAGCCGATGACGAGTTTGACGGTGACTTTTCTTATTTTGAAACCGATACGTGGCGTGGGACAAATGCATCAGACAAATCTAATTCATCTGACGACGAAAGCGATCTGACATCATCGAATACATCGTCATCCGACGGCTCCGTCGATGAAGGCGACACCTCAGATCCCACTAACAACAACACAAAATCCTCCGTCGACGATGATCCGAATATTCGTACAGTTACGATCATTCCCTCATCGCCTGTAGGATATGATTATGCTGACGGTGTATATATAAAAAATGAAACATCCTATGACATCGATGTGGGTAAATTCCTTGATCAAAAACCTAAAGTTGACCTCGACGCAGACGGTCCGGTGATACTTGTCGTTCACACACACGCAAGCGAGGCCTACTATCCGGATGGTGATGATATTTATAAACCGACGGATACTGAGCGCACAGATGACAAAAACTACAATGTAGTGAGGGTCGGAGATGAAGTAGTATCCATACTGGAGGATCGCGGATATAAAACTGTTCATATTCGTGATATATTCGATTACCCTTCATATTCAGGATCGTATACAAGAACACTTGAGGCCATCGAGGATGTACTTAAGGAACATCCTTCGATCCAGATTGTGCTCGACATTCACAGAGATGCCATGGTTGCTGCAAATGGTTCCACTTACCGCACTATAACCGAAATCGACAATAAGAATGCCGCTCAGATCCTGCTAGTAGTTGGAACTAACGAGGGTGGTCTCAAACATCCAAATTGGCGTGATAATCTAACACTTGCAGTACATCTCCAGAAGCAGATAAGTGAGGATCATCCACTGCTTGTGCGTCCGATCAATCTTCGCCCGGAGCGATTCAATCAACACGCAACGAGCGGTTCACTAATAGTTGAAATGGGCACAAGTTCGAATACATTACAAGAAGCACTATACTCCGCTCAGCTTTTTGCATCATCACTATGTAACATGCTTGATGAGTTGGCGTTGCAGTAAGCAGATTGGTCATCCCAAGGCCTATAGGGCTTGTACTTTAGATAATTGGATATTTTCCCGAAAACAACGTCATTTTTTTAACACAGCGTGTCACAATATACGAAACGACAAAAATTCGAATATTTCGACACCTAACACTTGTATTTTTACTGTAAAAAGGTTAAGATGGAAATGAAAAAGTATGCAAAAGCTAACAGGTGCTGACTTAGGAGGATGTTGAATGAGCCGATCTGATGCCGACAATCAATTTGTCGGGCAGCTAAGCATTATTGGAATGCGTGGATGTGAAGATTTTGTAAAAGAAGTTGACCGCTATATACGCGAATGGCGTGGACAAGACGAAACCTTCATAACCAAAGCTGCATGCCCAAGATTTGGAACAGGGGAAGCTAAAGGAATTATCTATGAGACAGTGCGCGGCCATGATGTCTACATTTTCTGCGACTGCTTCAACTACGGTGTAAAATATACTATGTTTGGCAAGGAAGTGCCCATGAGCCCGGACGATCACTTTCAGGACTTAAAAAGAATCATTGCTGCAGCCGGAGGCAAGCCCCGCCGCATCACAGTGATTATGCCAATGCTGTATGAGGGTCGCCAACACCGCAGGGGTGCCCGGGAGTCGTTGGACTGTGCCTTAGCACTTCATGAGCTAGTCAACATGGGCGTCACAAACATTATTACATTCGATGCTCACGACGCAAGAGTACAAAACGCCATTCCCTTAAGTGGATTTGAAAATGTACTTCCCAACTATCAGATGATCAAGGCGCTCAGGAATACAGTTCCTGACTTCTGTTTTGACAGTGACAACGCAATAATCATCTCACCTGATGAAGGCGGCCTCAATAGAGCCATGTACTATTCATCAGTTCTCGAGCTGGATTTGGGTATGTTTTACAAGCGCCGTGACTACTCCACTGTAATAAATGGTCGAAACCCGATCGTAGCACATGAATACCTCGGAAACGATGTAGCCGGCAAGGATGTAATAATCATTGACGATATGATCTCGTCGGGTGACTCCATTCTGGACATATCCGATAAACTAAAAAGCGTTGGTGCAAGAAGAGTATTTGTATTTGTTACCTTTGGGCTTTTTGCTAACGGGTTTGAGAGATTTGATGAGGCTTATAAAGAAGGTAAGATCGACAAAGTATTTACAACAAACCTTATCTATGTCCCTGAAGAACTCAAGCAGCGTGAATGGTATAGTATGGTTGACTTGAGAAAGTTTATTGCTCTAATAATCGACACCTTGAATTATGACAAGTCGATAAGCAATCTTCTCAATCCTGTAGAAAAGATCAATGCACTGCTTGACAGACACAGAGAAGCCGCTCGCGACAATAACTGACTTTACTATTTGACGGATTTCATAACTTTTGAAGAGGCTACCCAACCTTTGGGTAGCCTCTAATTTTGTTCTGATTTTATTGCTCTTTTTCTTTTATGATCTCAAAAATATTTGAGCATATCTCATCTGCTGCCTCCACTGAGAAGCTTTCAGCCAAGACCTTTATATGTGGCCTTGAAGAGCTTGGTGCAATGTGGACCCAACCGTTTCCCACAGGGAACCTGATGCCATCACCGAGCTCACGGTTTTTTGAAAGTGTTGATAGTTCCCTCATCAATGCTCCCCTGTCCCCCGAAAACGGATACTCCCTTGTGATTTGATGAAATGCCGGTATTTCTTCCACCAGAGATGAGACAGTCTTGCGTGAACTGCTTATATATCCACATAGCTTTATAGCCGCAAGAGATGCATCATAGAAAAAGGTACTTTCTGAGGCATACTGCCAGTATTCCTCGTCTCTCCCCCGCCGTACGATGCGTGCGTTTTCACTTAGAGCAATATCCTCCATAGCTTGTGGAGCGTCAAAGGAAACTGCACACACACTGTTCCCTTCCCTGAAGTGTGTCAAAGCCAACAAGGCTAGAACCTTTTCCGGTCCTAGTTTATACCCTTCTTCGTCGGTGACAAACATTCGAGTCCCGTCTGCGCTTACTGCCAAAGTAAAGTATTTGTCCGCCTTATGATCGATACTACCACTCTTTTCGAGAACTGATCTGAGCAATTTCCCGGGAAGGTTGTCAGCTTGAACCCGTACCGGTGCCCTACCGCGTGTATTTCGGATCAAATACTGTTCATACGCGAGGGTCGTGCCGATGGCAAACCTATCGGCTCCAAATCTGTTGGCCAGCTGCGCCGGAACAGCAGACCTTGCGGCCAAGTTCAATTTTCTCTCAATAGCATGTGTTATATAAGTTCTATCTCTACAGGCCAAACGTATTGCAATCTGTTCACCCAACTGCTCAACAAATACCGAAATCGTTGCCCCGTAGGTTTCTCCGACAAATGACGCTTCAGCAAAAAAACGTGCATCATGTCTGATAGCATCACCTCCGACACTGCGTACTCCACAGGCAATTGCCGACGCAAGTGTCTCTGAAAGTGGACTTCCGTCGTGCCCTATTGTAACTTTGCCATCACTGCCAAGGGCTGATCCGATACGAAGGCATACTTCTGGCGAAAGCTCGCTGAGATCCCCTCTCAAGTCACCACGTGAATCAAAGGGCAGACTTCCTCTGCCACCGTGTTCGGAGAGTATATTCCACTTGGCGTAGCCCCCTCGTTTTACTTTAAGGCCCGGCCACACCTTTACACCAGGTGACAGAGAAACAGAGTCCTCCACTTCCGTACTCTCACCTAATATACACCCTTCACTAATAACGGCTTCACGTCCAACAACTGTCCCTTCACAAAGCACTGCTCCCCTTATCTCTGCACCTTGACGAATAGTGGTTCCATTCAACACTGAATATTCAACATTGACCTCCGATCCAATGGCGCTAGCACTCCCTATCACAGCATAAGGGCCGATAACAGCACCACTACCCACGCGGACATTTTTCCCAATATAAACCGGTGGATGAAGTATTACATCGTCCGGAAGCTCAGACTGTATGCAATACCCATCAACTTGCATGTTTCCTATATCAATGTTTGCTTTTCCTTGAAGTATATCAAAATGACAATCTGCATATGCCTCCGGATCCCCTATATCACACCAGTATCCGTCTGCAACAATGCCATACAGCTCTGCTCCGTCCCGAAGCATATCACGAAATACATCTCTAGCAAAATCAACTTGTACTCCGGGACTAATCCTATCCAATACCTTTGGACTTAGAATATATATTCCGGTGTTGACAGTATCGCAAAATACCTGGCTCCATGAAGGCTTTTCAATGAATCGTTCGATCCTGCCGTCAGGTTTTGTCATTACAAGACCGTATTCCAAAGGCTTTGAGTGCCTGTAAAGGACAATTGTAGCTTCAGCTCCTGTTTTGCGGTGACTTTCGATACATGCTTCGAGGTCGATATCACATATTGCATCTCCCGATATTACAAGAAAGTCATCGTCTAAAAATTCCTTGCAAAGTGCTACGCTTCCCGCAGTACCAAGAGGTTTGTCCTCAATCGAGTAGCTCAGCTCTACTCCTTCGGGTGGATTCTCTTCAAAGTAACGAATAATTTGATGGGGCATATACTGTAATGTAGCCCTGACCTCCCTTATTCCATGACGCTTGAGCAATTTGAGGATGTGTTCCATCACAGGCCTATCAAAAACCGGTATCAGTGGCTTTGGACGGCCGATACTCATCGGCTGCAATCTAACGCCTCTTCCCCCGGCCATAATTACTGCTTTCATGAGATCTCCCTTCTGTACGACGGAAAAAAATAATCAGTGCGGACTGACCCGCACTGATTATTATTGTCCTTTGCATAAGGATTTTATTCCTGTTCATCCAGAGAAAGGCTAAAGCTCGGCATGAAGTGCTCAAGAAAATATTCCACTTCGGGCATTTGCATTTTTTTCAGGTTTTCCCAAACCTGTTCTCCTGCCTTCTTGAACTCTGTGTTTCCGGTCTTTAGTTCCTCAACACATTTTATATAAGCAGCAAGACGGTCTGCTGCCTTGATAAACCTTTTTACATCCTCATCGGTATCTTCAAACACAAGGGGTCTGTAAGTCTCCTTCAACTCTTCAGGCAGATATGTAAGGAGCTTCTCCTTGGACAAGCGCTCAACCTCCTTGTAGCCCTTCATTATTGAGGGATTGAAGTATTTGACAGGAGTCGGAAGATCCCCGGTCAGTATTTCCGACGCATCATGAAACAGTGCCGCTGCTGCACATGCATCCGGTTCAGCCGGTTTCCCAAAAATATCGCGTCTTATAGAAGCCAGTGCATGCGCAAGAACCGCTACCATGTGCGAGTGTTCCTGTACATTTTCCTGTAAGCCGTTCCTCATGAGTCCCCAACGTTGTATATACTTCATACGTGAAATCAAAGCAAAAAAGTGCAAACCACTCATCCCAAACCCACCATTTCATAATTTACATTTTATATGTTAGCACGATTATATATCCCAGTCAAACACTTGTTTTGCTTTTCCTTGAAAGTTGTAAGGCATAGCGCTATTACAATACAAACATAATAAACAATATTGGTAATGCCATTTAATTTCCCTAATAACAAGCAAATAAACCGCTCCATATGTAAATGCTACAAGTGCTTACAGTGACCCGACTGACAAACTTAATTTGGTAAAATATGTGCTGTTCACCATGTTATTATTAATATAATTCCGCCATAAAAGGTAGGCTAATGTTACTATTGAAGTATTAACAATTTCAGTACTTTAGGGTGGCTCATAAAAAAGGTACAGTCTTGGATCAACGACTGTACCTTTAATATGCATTGCGATATTCACTATTTTTTTGTCTGGCTAGACTTATGAGCTCTAGCTATATGATGCTTGCTCTCAAGTCTCGCTCTAAAGCGCGCTCTATTATCTTGGATTCTTTATCTGAGCCTGTGCCGCAGCAAGTCGGGCAATCGGTACACGGAATGGTGAACAAGATACATAGTCAAGTCCCTGGTTGTGGAAGAACTCAACTGATGATGGGTCTCCACCGTGTTCACCACAGACACCGATCTTAAGCTGAGGTTTGGTTGTACGTCCAAGCTTAGTAGCCATCGAAAGCAGTTTGCCTGTTCCGGTGGTATCAAAGCGAGCGAATGGATCAAACTCATAGATCTTGTTGCTGTAGTAGTCATCAAGGAACTTGCTGGCGTCATCACGGCTAAAGCCAAAGGTCATTTGGGTGAGGTCATTTGTACCAAATGAGAAGAATTCGGCTTCTTCGGCAATTTCATCAGCGTTGACAGCAGCACGCGGGATCTCGATCATCGTACCCACCATGTATTTAAGGTCCGATCCACTTTCTGCAATTATGGCATCAGCAGTCGCTGTGATGACATCCTTAACGAAGCGCAGCTCCTTCTTCTCGCCCACCAATGGTACCATTATCTCAGGAATTACAGGAGCGCCGGGTTCCTTGTTGACATTGATGGCAGCCTCAATGATTGCGCGGGTCTGCATTTCCGCAATCTCAGGATAGGATACGGCAAGGCGGCATCCTCTGTGTCCAAGCATTGGGTTGAGCTCACGAAGACCTTCAATAGTTGCGTTGAGCTCATCAAAGCTGATACCCATTTCTTTGGCCAGGTCTTCAATGTCAGCCTTCTCATTGGGCAGGAACTCATGGAGAGGTGGATCAAGCAGGCGAATCGTTACCGGATAGCCGCGCATTACGCGGAAGATTCCTTCAAAGTCACTGCGCTGCATTGGCAGTATTTTATTCAAAGCACGTTTGCGCTGTTCAGCATCTTTTGCAAGGATCATCTCACGAACAGCCATGATCCTATCGGATTCAAAGAACATGTGCTCGGTACGTGTAAGTCCGATGCCTTCTGCGCCAAATTCAAGGGCCTGTTTCGCATCACGCGGGGTATCTGCATTTGTGCGTACCTTCAATGCGCGGACTTCGTCAGCCCACTCCATGAATTTGGCAAAATCACCACTTACGGTAGCCTCAACAGTGTCTACAACACCTATATAGATATTTCCTGTAGTGCCGTCTATCGACAGGAAATCACCTTCATTTACACGGTTGCCGTCAATCATGATATGGTTGTCATAGAATTTTATCGCATCACATCCGGCAACGCAGCACTTGCCCATTCCGCGTGCAACAACAGCTGCGTGAGATGTCATGCCGCCACGAGCGGTAAGAATACCCTCGGCTGCATTCATGCCTTCAATATCTTCAGGAGATGTCTCTAGACGAACAAGAAGTGTCTTCTGACCGTTAGTTGCTGCTTCAACAGCTTTTTCAGCGGTAAAGTAAATTTGTCCACATGCAGCACCGGGTGATGCAGGAAGTCCCTTAGCGACAGGAACCGCTTTTTTCAGTGCATCGGGGTCAAACTGCGGGTGTAGAAGTGAGTCAAGCTGCTTGGGATCGACCTTGAGCAAAACCTCTTCCTTGGTACACATTCCTTCGTTGACCAGATCGACTGCAATCTTAAGGGCAGCTTGAGCAGTACGCTTACCGTTTCTAGTCTGCAGCATGTAGAGTTTTCCTTTTTCAATGGTAAACTCCAAGTCCTGCATGTCGCGGTAATGTCTCTCCAACTTTTCGGCAAACTCGGTAAACTGCTTGTATATCTCAGGCTGAGTCTCCTCGAGAAGTGCAATCGGGTTTGGAGTCCTGATACCTGCAACGACGTCTTCTCCCTGTGCGTTCATAAGGAACTCGCCGTAAAGCTTCTTTTCACCGGTTGATGGATTACGTGTAAATGCAACGCCGGTACCAGATGTTTCGCCCATGTTTCCGAAGACCATGGCTTGAACGTTGACTGCTGTTCCCCAGTCGCCAGGAATATCATTGAGTCTGCGGTAGGTAATAGCACGTGGGTTGTTCCAAGAACGGAATACAGCCTTTACAGATTCCAATAGCTGTGACTTTGGATCCGACGGAAAATCGGAACCCATCTGTTCACGGTAGAGAGCCTTAAAGCGTCTTACAAGCTCCTGCATATCATCCTGATCGAGATCTGTATCAAGGGTTACGCCTTTCTGCTCTTTCATTTCGTCGATCAGCTCTTCAAACTTTTCCTTTGGAAGACCCATGACAACATCAGAAAACATTTGGATGAAACGGCGATAGCTGTCGTAGACGAATCGGGGGTTCCCTGTGAGGTTTACCATCGACTCTGCAACTTCGTCGTTTAGTCCAAGGTTCAGGATCGTATCCATCATTCCAGGCATAGAAGCACGAGCGCCGGACCTTACAGAAACCAACAATGGGTTACTTTTATCTCCAAACTTCTTTCCTGTGATTTCTTCCATCTTGCCCATGTATTCAAGTATTTGATTTTGAATTTCTTCAGAGATTTGCTCATTGTCCGCATAATAGCGCATACAAGCCTCGGTTGTAACGGTAAAGCCCTGGGGTACAGGCAAGCCAAGGCTTGTCATTTCCGCCAGGTTTGCACCTTTTCCACCGAGAAGCTCGCGCATGCCGCCGTTCCCCTCAGAGAACAAATAGACGTACTTCGTCATGTTTCAACCTCCTGAATTTATATCAATAAAAAATCGAAAGCCAATGAGTATTATAACACATATTTTGTAATTTCAAATACTTTTCTAGAATTTTTTAAAAAAATAAATGCCTTAATTTGTTGTTATAAACTGTAAATACCGAACTTTTATTGAATAAATGGACAAAAAGTTAACAAACTGATAATGAGCCTTCATATAACAGAAAATTTAGCTGTTATTCGTAATTAGATGTAAAATTATGTTATTTCTTCTGAAAAAATCCCATATTATTAGGGGGTATTCAAAATTGTTTGATATAGAAAAATTAGATCCGAAAGCAAAAAGGTTCTACAACAGTCTTCCGCAAATTGCACGGGACGCTATTCAGAAAAGCGGAGCAAGATTTGAAAACATCGATGACCTTAGGGACTACTATTTCAACTATATAAAAGGATACGACAGCGTTATCTATCAAAATACACCGGATGCAAACAGTTCCGAGCTCGATCCCGATGACTCATATATCTAAACAAAACACCGGGGTACATCCCCGGTGTTATTTACAAGAAAATTTCAGCAACTCATCGGTGTATTTGACCGGATCTAGAATAGAGTCTTACACGACTCTTTCCATCAGCCTTTGCACTCATCAAAGCCAGTTCAGCATTGCTTAACAATTGTTTATAACTATTCCCATCTCTGCCGGATACTGCTGCACCTACGCTGCACGTCACAATATCATTTATCAATTCTCCGCTCAAGGGTCCACGGAAATTTCGGCACACTTGATCTGCCTTTTTTCTTGCGCTTTCCATTGATACTATATTTTTCATAAATATAGCAAAACGATCATTGTCTATTCGTCCGATCACGTCTTCGCTACGGAAAGAACGGTTCAGCATTTCTGCCAAGGAGCGCAATACCTCTTCACCGGCCATATAGCCCCATTTCTTTGTAATCTCAGTAAAATTGTCTACTTCCACAAGTAACAGGGCATGTTGTTCGTCATTTGTTTTGGAGTCTGCAATACGGCTAACGATTTGTTCAAATACAAACCTGTTGTACAATCCGGTAAGATCGTCTCTTTCGCTTTCGTTGTCAAAGCTTTCAGATTCTATAGATATGTCATCCAATAATTTACAGTATAAATAAATAGTAGACTCATCTGATTTGCAATTTGCTGCTAAAGCATACATCCTTATCCAGCAATATTCTCCATTTTCTTTTATGATCCGGCACCTGTCAGCTATTTCACGCAGTCCCTGCTCAAGCATTGCTTTAGTTAGCGCGTCCTTACTAAAGCGTCGTGAGATGCGTTGTCTGTCATCGTGATGAATATAATTACTCACCATTCGTTCAAAAGCCTTCGAGTAGCAACCATCAACCTCAAACATTCCATTGAAGCTCTTGTCGTATACTTGAACGTTACCGGAAATCACATCCAAAAGTTCGCAGCTGATGTCGATAAAGGTGTCTTTTAAGAGATCTACTTCTACTATTTCGCTAAACGAGGACATGATCAAGGTCTTAAGTTGCTCGATTTTACTATTTCGATCAAGCACATCTCGTTTATTATCGTGTATGTCCTGAACAAAACACATAGCAAGTAATCGATTTTGATTGTTCCTCTCGGCGACCACCGTTAATGAGTGCCAGCGGTATTCCTTATTGATATAAAATCTATACTCACCTTGAACTGGCTTATTTGCACCGCTTCTTGTAAGAAGTCTGCGCAGGTTTCCAGGGGAAAAACGCTCTGCGAAGGCATGTCTCTGATTTTCGTCTATCATATTTGAAATTTGATTCATCAGATCGCCATATTGCCCTGCAGTTACTTTATATTCATCATCAATATCCAACCTTCGGTATGTAAGTGCATCTAGATCAAGCTCATACACACTTGAATGCAGTCTCAACACAGCTTCTGCAAGTCGCACACGATCTTCGCCGCCGTTTTTATCCATCCATTTGCGAAAATGAACATTTCTTAGAAAGCTGATAGCGCGATTTTGCTCACCACTCTCAAGCCTTAGCACTGTCATCTCAAACCAAATATATTCACGGTTTCTACTGTCGAGAGCCCTAAATCTATGGGATAATCTCTTCTCTCCCCTGTAAAAGGCAGACTTAATACCTGTAACAGAAAACATACGTAGGTATTTTTCGCGATCAAAGGGATGGATCCTTTCTGCGGCAGTACGGCGCAATGCTTGATCATAGTAACCATTGCGCGATTTTACACTCAGTGAATGATCGCCTACCACATGATACACACCTAGATCTAGATCGATTTCAGTTACAATTGCATCAACAAATTTGAGCGCTGCTAAATATCTTACGTCTCCAAACGAATCCTGCCAGAGTTGAGACCGGGCGGCTACAAGCTCTTGCTCGGTGTTTTCCAAGAGCTTGCGTTTTGGGATTGCGTTTATATAGTCATCCATCTGTCTTGCTGGCATGGGCTTGGCAAATATATACCCTTGGATTTCATCGCAGCCTATCCTTCTGAGGAACTCAACCTGATTTTTGCTTTCAACACCTTCGGCAACAGTCTTCATACCTAGTGCCTTTGCCATTGATATAATACTCTTAACGACTGCCTCTGTTCGTTCATGCAGATTATTCTCTCTAAAAAATATCATATCAAGCTTAAGGTCGTCCACCGGGAGATCCTTGATGGCATTGAGCGAAGAGTTGCCCTTACCAAAGTCATCTATCGAGCAATTAAAGCCGTTTTTCTGTAGTTGCCTTATCATTTTTGAAATTTTTTCGCAGTCCTCATAAACTATGCTTTCTGTAAATTCAAGCTGTAGAAGGCCATCTGGAATATCATACTTGTTTTTCATTGCAATATAAAACTCGACAAAGTCCGGCTGATTGATATCCTGCTCGGATACATTCACCGATAACGGAACAACAGGGAGCATATTGTCGAGTCTACCACGGAAATAGCTACAAACAAGTTCAAATATATATCTGTCAACTTCAACAATAAATCCGTTCTTCTCAAGGACAGGAAGAAAGTCACTGGGGTATAGCATTCCTTTGGTAGGTGAATTCCACCTAACAAGTGTCTCAGCACCAACAATCGTATCTCCATTTTGGATATCCCATTTGGGCTGGAGATATATCTCAAATTCTCCGTTCTCCAGTGCAGAATACATTTCCTGCTCTATCTGCTTTTCCTGATGTATCTGCTCACGTAGCTCATCAGTATATATAAAGTAATCGGCGCTCCTGTTTGAGCGAACAGACTCATAGGCTAGTCTTGCTCTATCATACATAGCTGCAATCGAAATCTTGTCACCTGGTTGCACTATATATACCCCGGCACTGAACTTAATACAATATTTATGTCGAATGCAAATCGGAGCTTCTTTGGTTTTCTTTCGCAATTTATAAAATAATCTATCCAGATCTTCCGGACTATGGTAGGAAATCAGAATAGCAAAGTCGTCCCCACCTACCCGGCTACATAATTCATTTTCATCCAGTATGCTGATTAAGGCCTCAGCAATGTAGATAAGTGTTTCATCACCTACGGAGTACCCGTAAGCATCGTTGATATATTTAAAGTTGTTGATGTCAATACTAATTATGCACCAGTGCTTATCATGTGATTTTTTGATAGTCTCTTCCGCATCCATCTGAAATTTCATGAAGTTAGAGATCCCGGTAAGTGGATCCTCATATATATAATTTTGCGCATCCGTTATAAATCGTCTTACAGATCGCCTATGATAATTAGAAATCATCAACAGGCTCAATAAAAATATTACACACGATAAAATCAAAACGACATTGATTGAGATCCCTTGTAATACAGAAAACACGCCACCTAAACTTAGCAATACAAAAGAAAGACCGATAACAGCAGCCGTGATGACAATTACAGTAAACTTTAAACTGATCGTCTTCCCGGTCATGCGAAGTAGGTCGGTCTGCTTGATTTTTTCACTCATAGCTTTTTTTAAACTATTGGGGGATGGCATGTTACTCCTCGCATTTGACAATATTTTTCCTAATTTTATCATATATAATTATTTGCTACAATAGCAAACATCAAGTTAAATTTGGTTGTTATTGCCTTATTGATAAAAGAAGACCCGCAAAACATTGAAGTTTTACGGGTTTGAAAGTCAACTACCTGTTTTGAGTTGCAGCTGCAAACGATCAGCAATCATAGCTATAAATTCGGAATTAGTAGGTTTCCCTTTAGTGTTAGACACAGTATATCCGAAGAAGTTCTGTAAAGTTTCAATATCTCCCCTGTCCCACGCCACTTCAATAGCATGCCTAATGGCTCTCTCAACACGTGATGCAGTAGTATTAAATGTCTTTGCAATCGATGGATACAACACCTTAGTTACGGCATTGATAATATCCATATCTTTTACAGCAAGAATTATGGCTTCTCGAAGATAAAGATATCCTTTGATATGAGCTGGCACACCAATCTCGTGAATGATGTTTGTTACCATTGCTTCGAGGTTTACATTCCTAATCGGTCTTCCTTTGTCAATAGAAACGGCTTTTGGATGGGTACAGAAACTTCTAATTTTTTCAATTAAGCTGTTTATGTCAAATGGTTTCAACATAAAATACTTAGCACCCAGATCTGAAGCTTCCGAAATGGTATGCTCATTTAAAAAGTAGGATAAAATAATAACTGCAGGTTTTTTGTCCATTCGCTTCTGGGATATTTGCTTAAGAACACCAAGTCCGTCGAGACCTGACAGCACAACATCCATCAATACTATATCCGGAGACTTTTTATCGATCAATGCCTGTACCTCAAGCCCGTTGGATGTTTCGCCAACTATCGACATCCCCTGTTCTATTCCAATGCTTTCTTTTAAGATCGAGCGAAATTCAGGGCTGCTATCCGCAATCAAAATCCGAATGTCGTTTTCCAATTCTATCTCCTCCATAAGGTGATTTGCAGCTGACACTTTCTACACCTATTTTTTTCTACCCAACACCCAAAATAAATGGCGAACCCCCTTCCTTTCTTTATCATCTTTCATAATATCATTTATCGATAAAATATAACTATAATTTAACACAGAATTTACCTATATTGCAATAGAATTTTGTCATATTATTATAAATATCTACTTTTTTCTTCGACAAAAATTGACAATTTAGAAGAAAAAGTTAACCTCTATATGCGTTGTGCAGCATTTTTTGAATATAAATGCCATATCCTCGGGTAGGCTCATTTATCAAAACATGTGTTACCGCTCCGACTATTTTCCCGTTTTGAAGGATTGGAGATCCGCTCATGCCTTGCACGATTCCGCCTGTTTTAGCCAATAGTCGAGGATCGGTAATTTCTATAGTCATATCACGAATTGAGTTTTCATCGAGAGAATACAATTTTTTTATCTTGATTTCATATTCTACAATTTTCTCTCCCTCAACATTTGCGAGAATAGTCGCCTTTCCGGGAACTACTTCATGAACCTGCGCCACCGGCATCGAATTTTTAACTGGTTGAAGGGCGGAAATATCCATTTTCCCGAAAACTCCAAATTCCGTATTAGCGATAAGAGTTCCAAATTCGCTGTTTACGTCAAACTCTCCAAGGAGTTCGCCAGGTGATCCTGCTTCTCCGGGACGAACCGATACTACTTTCGATTTGATAAGGGAACCCTTTGCCAATGGCATCAGTGCAGATGTGTCCACATCATTTATACCGTGTCCCAGAGCGCCAAACATCTTTGTTTGAGGATCATAGAATGTCAGCGTTCCTATTCCGGCCATACTGTCCCTGACCCAAGCTCCTAATTTCCTTGTTCCGTCTTCTGAAGATATAGCAGGTTGGATATGGCATCTTTCTCTCTTTCCACTTCTGATATACTCGATTTGCAACCGACTCTTTGACTGTAATGCATTTCTCAAGTCAACTACAGAAGTTATTTTCTTCGAATCTATTTCTATAATTATATCACCCGGTTTTAAACCTGCGGCATCAGCCGGACTTATTTCACCTTTATCTGTAACGATCTTTGATATTCCAACTATTAGAACACCGTCAGAAAATAATTTGATTCCTGCAGTACGTCCAATGGGAACCAGCTCTTTAGGGTAATTGGAATTTTGAGTAGCACTTGTAGCTGCAGCTGTAGATGTCAATAATGAAATTACGATTATTAGTGCAAGCATATTTATTGCTTTATAAGACCTTGTCTTTAACTTGCTTAAGCAAATAACATCTCTTACCCTTCTTTTTCTATCCTCGGTTATCCATTTATTAAAAATGGTAATCACTCCCTCTCATATCCGAATATTTTTCTATTAGTATTATGCTCATTCTTTTAGCGCCACTTTCATTTTGCCGCCTATTTATGTTTTACTATCTAACAAATAAAGCCGAAGTTGGATTGTAAGTATCTGCAAAGCGCGATGTATAAACGACATTCACAATTTTGGAATACAAGTCAAGGTCACTTAACCAAATTATTTTCAATAAATTTTTACAAAACTTCTCAAGTTTAAAAATAAAAACACCCCGGAAACCGGGGTGAATCTTGTCTAATTTATGCAAGTAGTATCTACCTGTTTTATCGATGCTCCCACTCCTTATACTCCTTAGCGGCACGATACATGCGAACATAACTATGATAACGTTCAATAGGGATTTCGCCATCTTCTGCCGCTGCTCTCACAGCACATCCCTTGTCCTTATCGTGAGCACAGCTTGTGAATCTGCACGTATCAATGTAAGGAGCAAACTCAGGAAATGTGAACTGGATACTGTTTTTATCTATTAAATCCATCTCCATGGTATCGAATGATGAAAATCCGGGGGTATCTGCAACAGTTGCCCCATTTGGCAAATCTAAAAGTTCAACATGGCGCGTAGTGTGACGCCCTCTGCCAAGCTTTTCGTTCAATCCGCCGATTTTTAGTCCTAGGCGTGGATCGATACGATTTAGTAAGCTTGACTTTCCCACTCCCGAGTTTCCGGAAAAAGCAGAAACTTTGCCTTCCAATGAGCTTTTTAGTTCATCGGTTCCCTCACCAGTAATGGCGCTTGTTCTAATACATTTGATACCACTTTTTTCATATATTGAATAGAAGTCATCTCCCATATTGAGGTCGCATTTGTTTATTACGATCAGTGGCTCGATATTTTTATGGAAGGCAACAGACGCCATCGTGTCGATGAGGAATTGATCGGTGACAGGTGGAGCGGCTGAAATGACGATTGCCAACAAATCCAAATTTGCAATGGGAGGACGTACAAAAGAATTTTTCCGTGCAGATATCGACTTTATATATCCCTTAGAATCCTCAGTAAGTTCGACTTCTGCTATATCACCTACGAGCGGAATGATACCTTCTACTCGAAAGCGGCCACGTGCACGACATTCTATCATGTCTGTGCTTGTTTTTACATAATAGTATCCACCGATTGACTTGTAAATTATGCCTTTTTCAGTCATAAATCCTTCCTGTCCTTACCGGCACAATTATTCATTTAGATTGACTTCCTGCCAATATGTCAACACTCCATCAAAGTAAATATCGACCCAAACTCTGCCCTTACCGGTTATATCAACATTTAGCCATTCATCTTTAGTATCAACTAATTGGTCAAGAATAACATTTCCGTTTACTTTTACAACGACTTGAACTTTATCTTTTTCCTTGGGTAATAAGATTGGAATCGTCTCGGTCACTTCGCCGTTCTCATTGCCGGTTCCGTTTCCTGGGGTGGTTGTGGGATCACTTTCGGTAGGAGATGGTGTCGGAGTCTCAGGGGGTCCAATACTAATATGGAGTGAAACTGGCGTGCCCTCATCCACTTCAATACCGGGTTGCACACTCTGCCAGACAACTTCCCCTGCAGGACTTTGACTCTCAACAAGTGTGATTCCACCGTCAGAGAGCTTTGCTTTGGCAATCGCCTGCTTAGCCTCCTCTTCGGTCCTTCCGACTAAGTCGGGCATTTTGACCTGGACCACCTGAGGCCCAAGGCTTACATAGAGTACAACGGAATCTCCCTCATTTAGAGTACTTCCCGCAGGCGGGTCGGTGCGTATTACATTGTCCTTAAGAACAGTGTCGCTGGTTTCCCGTATTATCTCAGATACTTGCAAGCCTTTTTTGAGCAGATCACTTTCGGCGTTGCGATACTCCATATCCTTGTAACTGCTCAACTCTATATACTTTTCACCCAGACTAACTGTTACAGTAATTATAGACCCTTTATTGACCATGCGACCGGATGAAGGACGCTGATCGATAATGGTTCCTGCAGGACTGCTGTGATAAACGGATTCACTGCTCTCAACGATAATAAAGTTTTCTTTGTACTCATCATTGCTTAGTACTTCTTCGATCATCTTTCCTTCGAGTGAAGGAACCTCAACGCTGTTTGACTCGGGATTAAGCAGTGGTCCTATAACTGTCCTCCACAGGAAGTAAAACAAGCCACCAGTAAACAGCAGCACAGCTAGCACTGCAACAAGCATTGCAACAGATCTGCTCTGGCGAACTCTGTTTTTGCTCATGGTAGACTCCTTCTTCCTTGATTTGCCGTTTTCATAGCTCGGTTTTGAAATAACAGCACCCGGATTGACCGGCGGGAGCTTCTTGGTTGGTTCCTCCTCTTCCGGTGCAATATCAAAATCGTTTAAGTTGTAATTAAACAATATATCGGGGTTTTTACGAAACTCCTCAAGGTCTCTGTACATTTCGTTTGCAGACAGATACCTTTTTGTAAGGTCAGCAGCCATTGCCTTCAGTGTGATTTCCTCAAGACCTTCGGGAATGGATGGCACTATTTCCCGAGGTGACAGTGGCATTGAATTTATATGCTGTATTGCAACAGATACAGCTGAGTCTCCTTCAAAAGGAAGCCTTCCGGTGAGCATTTCGTACAGGACTACACCAACCGAATAGATATCGGACCTCGCATCGATGTGACTTCCCTTTGCCTGTTCAGGCGAGATGTAGTGTACCGAGCCCAGAGCTTCCTGAGTCAGTGTATTCTGAGAGGCGGCAAAACGGGCAATACCAAAGTCAGCCACCTTTACACTGCCGTCACGTAGCACCATGACGTTGTGAGGTTTAATATCCCTGTGTATTATGCCTCGGTTATGAGCATGCTCGAGTGCACGTACTATTTGGGTAGTGAAGTGTAGAGCTTCTCTCCAGTTGAGCAAGCCCCTTCGACTCATATATTGTTTTAGCGTGATTCCATCGATGAGTTCCATAACCAGATACTCGATATCACGCGTCTTATTAACATCATATACAGCCACAATGTTGGGGTGTGAAAGCATGGCAACAGCCTGACTTTCAGCGTGGAAACGGCGTCGGAAGTCGTCGTCTCTAGCAAATTCATCCCTGAGGATTTTTATGGCAACAAGTCGGTTCAGTCTGTGGCAACGTGCTTTGTATACTACCGCCATCCCTCCTGCACCAACTTGTTCCAGGATCTCATAGCGGTTGTCCAACATCATGCCAATATACTTATCCGTATTGTCCATCTTGAACTCCATTTCTCCGGTGGCATCAATACTAAATTTCCAGAAGGACCACAGTTATGTTGTCCTTGCCACCGCGTTCGTTGGCAATATCAATCAATCGGTCGCAGGCAAGCTCCTTTTGACCGCCGTGCAACACCTCATAAAGGATCTCCTGCTCTTCGACAAGGTTTGTAAGCCCGTCGGAGCACAGAAGAATATAATCGCCCTGTTTTACTTTGCGATTAAAAATGTCACAATTTACTGTCTTTTCGGTACCAAGCGCTCTTGTTATAAGGTTTTTGCGGGGGTGTGTTTTTGCCTCTTCGCGGGTCAGGTCACCCTTCAAGAGAAGATCCTCAACCACGGAGTGATCCCGTGTGATCCGTTCGATACTGTTTTCATCAATGGCATATGCCCGGCTGTCCCCGACGTTTACAAAAACAGCTTCTTCTCCGCAGATAATAACAGCCACCAATGTTGTCCCCATTCCTGCACATTCACTGTCAGAAACAGACTTATCGTAAAGCTGCATGTTCGCATTTGCCACCGACTCTTCAGCGACCGTCTCTATGTATTTTGATGACATGTTTATCCTAAGCCGATCTTTGACGCTCTGTACGAACGTCTCTGCGGCAAGTGAGCTTGCCAATCCGCCGGCTTTGGCTCCTCCCATTCCATCACACACCACACAGAGTGCGATGTTGTCTTGGTAAAGGAGGTCAATGTAATAGGCGTCCTGGTTTTCAAGCCGAACCAGGCCGGTATCCGTTTTCCCCCATGCTTTCATATAACCCTCCATCTACCGGCGATAGGTCGATCCCGCGCCGTGTTTGCGGCGAAGTTGTCCACAGGCGGCGTCGATATCCGCACCCATGCGTCGGCGCATCGTGGTACGAATTCCGTTTTTTGATAAAGCGCCGGCAAAAGCGGCGACTCTGTTAGGGTCACTTGGCTGATAGGGCGCACCCTCTACCGGGTTTAGCGGTATCAGATTGACATGAATGAGCGGCTGACACTCAGGTCCCATTCCTCTGAGCAGCTCTATAAGGCCAGCAGCATGATCGTCACTGTCATTGACCCCTTTGGCCAAAAGATATTCAAAAGAGATTCTCCTCCCGGTCTTTAGACAATAGTACCTGCAATCGGCAATCAAGCGACTCACACCACCATATCGGTTGACCGGCATTATACGGCTCCGGGTTTCATTGTCGGGGGCGTGAAGAGATACCGAAAGTGTCAGCTGCAAATCAAGCTCGGCAAGTCGCCTTATTCCCCCCTCCGGACCTGAAGTTGAGAGAGAAATGTGCCTCATGCCAATACCTAAGACATCGGGATGGTTGACGATCTCTAAGAAGCGTATTACATTGTCGAAATTTTCTAAGGGTTCACCAATACCCATTATAACTATATTGGAGATCTTGCGTCCGGTTTCGAAGCCAGAATAGCGCACTTGGTCAAGCATTTCGGAAGCAGTCAGATTCCTGATCAAACCGCCCCTGGTCGAAGCGCAGAAAGCACATCCCATTCGGCACCCAACCTGAGAAGAAATGCAGACGGTGTTGCCGTGCCGATATGACATGACAACGCTCTCAATAGCGTTTCCGTCCATCAGCTCCCAAAGGAGCTTTACAGTTCCGTCCTTTGATTCTTGCTTGGCAAGGCACTTAGGACTATATAGTATGCATTTCTCCTTCAACTTTTCCCGAAGCGTCTTTGGGATGTTTGTCATTTCGTCAAAGGAAGACACTCCCGCACCAAGCCATTTGAAAATCTGCTTTGCCCTAAATGTGGGCTCTCCTTCAGATTGCAGAAGTTGCGCTATTTCATTTTCCTTCATCGTTTTAATATCATACATTATTTTTCCTCATAAGGCAAATGAAAAATCCGTCAAAAGCAAAATTTTGAGGCCAAAGTGTCTTCATACCTGATTTAATATGTCCAATTGGAGATGGCAACTCAAACTCCTCAAGTTCAAACTCCTTGTTATCACTAAGGAATCTGTTTACTACTTCGCTGTTTTCGGATTTTCTCCAGGTACAGGTGCTGTATAGCAAAACTCCCCCCGGCTTTAAGTATCGGGAAATATTGCTCAGAATCGTGAGCTGAAGCTCGGGCAGTTTGTTCGCTTTTTCTTGATCTATATATCTAATATCCGGCTTCTTTCTAATGATGCCCAATCCAGAGCAGGGCACATCACAAATTATCCGGTCAAACTTCTCAGCATATTCAGGTTTGTAAACTGTAGCGTCAGACTTCCCGATCCGGAGTTTTAGTCCCATCCGTTCTGACCCTTCCCGTACCAACTCTAATTTTCGCTCACTTATATCCAATGAAGTTATTATTGCCTCTCCGCCGGATAAAACTGCAGCTGCAAAGCTTTTTCCTCCCGGTGCCGCACATACATCGAGTACGCTTTCTCCGGGCTCGGGGTTTAATGCCATGATTGCAAGCATTGATGCTGCGTCCTGTACCCAGAACAAGCCTTGTTTATATGTGTCGAGGTTGTCTATAGTTCCAGTCTGCTGTAAATTCAAGCAATCGGGAACTATTTCATGGGGACTTACCTCAACTCCTTCGGCTCTTAGTGCATCAGCAACCTCTTGACTGTTCTTCAGAAGGGTGTTTACCTGAATAGTGACCGGCGGTGCTTCATTGTTGGCGGCAAGAACCAACTCAGCTTTTTCCCTGCCAACCGATTCAATAAGTTCTCTACAGATCCATTCCGGATGTGAGTAACGGATGGACATCCTCTTGATTTTGTCGTTTTCATCTATACGGTACGGGTCATCGATGGATGTCATTGCACGAAGTACAGCATTTACAAACCCTGCTGATCTACGATTTTTTCCCTTACACAATGCAACTGTCTCATTAACGGCCGCACTTTTGGGGATCGAATCGGAAAATAGGAGTTGAAATGCCCCAATTCGTAGTATACACAGTACCCTTGTCTCCATTTTTTTGAGTTTTATCGATGAGTGCTGCGCGATATGATAATCGAGTAGTAGCAAGTTCTGCAGGACGCCTCCGCAAAGATATGTCGTAAGGGCCGAGTCACGCTTGTCAAGACCTGCTCTTTCAATTGCATCCGAGAGCTTCCGTGCAGACCACACACCTCCGGTCTGCCATGCTGTCAGAGCATCCAATGCTACTTCACGAGCGTTCTTCCGGGCCATTGCAACCTCCAAATTAATCGAACTTACCACTTAAATCAAAACAAATCAATCTTCATTATCGGCGTCTCCTGCCGAGCATCAGTAATCGAGTAAACTGAGCAAGTGAAACAGCCAATGCAGCCAAATATGTCATAGCCGCGGCTCGAAGAACTTTCTTTGTCATATCGACTTCTTCATATTCAAGCATAGCAGTGCTTTCAAGTGCGCGTATAGCACGTTGCGAAGCGTTAAATTCCACCGGCAGTGTGATCACCTGAAAAAATATCGCAATAGCAAAAAAAGCAAGTCCTAAATCAATCAATATTGGTATTGAAAAAATTAGTCCCACTAATATAAGCGGCATAGTGATAGAAGATCCAAACTGTGTGATCGGAATGATAGCTGATCTTATCTTAACAGGACCATATCCTTCGGCATACTGCACCGCGTGACCTGCCTCATGTGCTGCTATGCCCACCGCCGAGAGAGATGTGGAACTGTATACTTCTTCAGAAAGGCGAATGACGTTTTCCCGCGGATCATAGTGGTCGGTCAAATTACCCTTGGTGGTCTCGATCCTCACATTGTCAATTCCGTTTGCTCTTAATATACGGTGCGCAGTTTCAGCACCGGATATAGCCCTGCGGGAGTAGACCTTTGCGTATTTATTATAAGCAGATCGAACGCTGCTTTGCGCGATCATTGATAGTATGATAGCTGGTAAAACAAGAAAAAAATAGTATGAGTCAAAGAACATTAGTTTCACCTCCAAGGTAAAAACGATGCATATAATATGCAAGGCCTAAAGCGCTAAGCTAAATGCTGTGACCTCTCAGAAACTCTGCTGCAGTCATCCTACGCTTGCCCGCCAACTGAAGTTCTGTTATAAAAATCGATCCGTCTCCGGTCGCAATTTCAATGCCTCGCTCTCCTGTTGATAGCACATCACCGGGTGTGGAATTGGGTTTTACACCTTCAGCACCGATTTCAGCAGCATATATCTTAAATACACGGCCATTTATCTCTGTATGTGCAACAGGCCATGGATTGTACCCGCGAATCAAATTCCTTATTTCTGTCGACGAACGGGACCAGTCTATTTTTGCGTCCTCCTTCTTTATTGGAGAGCAAAATGTGGCTAGTTCGTGATTTTGAGGTATGCTTGGAGCTTCTCCTTTTTCGATCGCTTTGATGGTTTTGATAAGAAGTTTTCCTCCGATGTCAACATAACGGTCATGGAGCGAGCCACCTGTATCGTCATCATAAATCGGGGTTTCCTCCACGAAAATAATGTTTCCGGCATCGAGCTCCTCAGCCATATACATCGTGGTGACTCCTCCCACTTTATCTCCGGCCAAAATCGCCGCCTGTATAGGCGCTGCACCTCTGTGCCGCGGCAGAAGAGAAGCGTGAAGGTTGATACATCCATATTTGGGATAATCCAGTATCTGTTTTGGCAATATTTTTCCGTATGCTACAACTACGATCAAATCCGGATCTATTGATGAGATTATGTCCATACTTTTACGCAGCTTTAGCGGCTGGTACACATCGATCCCGCGGCTCTGAGCAAACACCTTTACCGGAGGCGGTGTCATCACCATTCCGCGTCCCTTTGGCCTGTCCGGCTGGGTAAAAACAGCAGCAATATCCAATCCGGCATCACAGAGTGTTTCTAAACATTTCTCTGCAATCTCGGGGGTTCCCATAAACAGTATTCTCATATTATGCCTCCCTTATCTGGAGCTTCACAAATTACATCATGATGCTTTTGCATTATCGTGCACAAGTCACTCTCTGTTGTTTGTATCTTCCTCTAACTTGTCCTCGCTATCTTCGCTTGCGGCAAACAATTCCTCGAGCTCCTCAGGGGTCAGGATACGTTGGGCACGCTCGGTAAAGACTACGCCATCCAGATGATCGGTCTCATGGCAGAATGCCCGTGCAACGATACCTTCACCGGTTACTGTAAATTCTTTTCCATGTCTGTCTTGTGCCCGCACAGTCACCTTCGCAGGCCTGTTCACTATGCCATATGTGCCCGGAAAGCTAAGGCAGCCCTCGATCCCTTCTTGTTCTCCCTCTGTTCCAATGATCTCCGGGTTTATAAGCTCAAGTATGCCGTCCTGGGTCGCAACTACAACGACCCTACGTAATACCCCGACCTGCGGTGCGGCAAGTCCGGCCCCGTCGGCATCCTCCATAGTCTCTTTCATATCGTCAAGAAGCACATGAAGCCTGCCGTCAAAGCTTGTAACTTCCCTGGAACGTTTACGAAGGGTCGGATCGCCATCTTTTAATATATTTCTAATCGCCATGGAAGCAACCTCCATATAATTCATATTAAGTAATGCTGTTTGGTTTAAAATCAGCAGTTATAAGGCAATCTCGGAAACTCTTTTCTTGATTGAACATTTTAATAGTTAATGACACGATTTTACAGGTCATATTTGTATCCTTAGTGGCTAGGGTTATCTGGAACCGATATCGGTTTCTCACTCGATAGATCGAAGCCTGTGTTGGTCCCATTACTTGTATATCCGCCTTATAGCGCCTAGCCTGATTCCGTATAAACTCTCCGGTCTGAAGTGCCGCTTTCATTGCATCCATTTCTTCTACTGCGGAAACGGTTAGTAGAAGGATTTCGCAGAAGGGCGGTGTGCAAAGTCTCTCCCTGAGACGGATTTCCTCCAGGAAAAAAGCCTCGTAATCCTGTCTTGCGGCAGCTAACAGTATGGGATTTTCCGGAGTGAAGGTCTGCAAAACAGCTCTGCCTGGTTTACGCCCTCTTCCTGCCCGGCCCACAACCTGTGTAATTAGGGAAAAGGTTTGCTCGTGTGAACGGTAATCTTCTGCGTACAGGGACTGATCTGCGTCGATTACGCCAACGAGGGTAACATTGTCAAAGTCCAGCCCCTTTGCAACCATCTGAGTGCCAAGGAGGATAGGTACCTTTTCTTCACGAAAACGGCTGAGGATCTCCTCATGGGAGCGCCTTGCAGAAGTCGTATCGGAGTCCATCCGTAGCACCTCAACACCGTCAAAAAGCTGCTTTAAATCTTCCTCGCACTTCTGAGTGCCGGCACCAACGAATTTGTACTCGCCCCCGCAAACCGGACACCGGCTTTCTACAGTGTGAGAACATCCGCAGAGATGGCACATCAAACGACCATTGGCAGAATGGTATGTCATTGAGTTTGTACATTGGGTGCACTCAGGTATTGCACCGCATTCACCACACACAAGCCTGCGACTGTTCCCTCTGCGGTTGAGAAACAGAATCGTTTGCTCGCCGTTTTCTATGTTTTTGGATATCTCACTTTTTAGAAGAGCGCTGATAGTAGAAGGATTGGCGTTGACCAATTCTTTACGCATATCTGCTATCAACACTTCGGGCAACGCACCTTTGTTGTACCTCTCGCTAAGAACAAAGAGATTGTACTTGCCGGTTTGCGCAGAGTAATAGCTTTCGACAGACGGGGTAGCACTTGCCAAAATCAACAGAGCCTTATTATAGTATGCTCTATATTTCGCCACATCTCTTGCATGATACCTCGGAACATTTTCTGATTTATAAGTATGCTCTTGTTCCTCATCAATGACAATAACGCCAATATTTTCAAGCGGTGCAAAAATTGCTGAACGTGTACCGAGGACAAGTTGTGCTTCTCCCCTCTTGATGCGCTTCCATTCATCACTACGCTGTCCGGTGCTGAGCATCGAATGCAGGATCGCTGTCCGATCTCCGAATCTGGATCTAAATATGCGCATCAGCTGCGGAGTGAGTGCGATCTCGGGAACCAGGACTAGAGCAGTTTGCCCTTTATTCAATACATGCTCGATTACGGACATATATACCTGGGTTTTCCCACTGCCTGTAACACCAAAAAGCAATGCTACTGCCGACTCTCCGCTGTCCGCAAGTGAAATGAGCCCCTCGGCAGTGGATTTTTGCTCAGTATTCAAAACGACTTGTTCCACATCCTCAGGCTCTTGGTCAAACTCGGGCCTCCGCATTACTTCCTTTTTATCCAATATGATAAGACCTTTTTCAGCCAACCTCCGAATGGATGCATTACTACACCCGGTGTAATATACTATCTCACCTTCGGCTGCTTCGCCGCTTGTCAAAAGAAACTCAAGGATCTTTGCGTGATATGGTGCCCTCTTGCTGTTTGACTTGATGTACTCTTCGGCTTCCTCTACCGACACAGCAAGCGACGCTATGCGGATAGTCTTATCCCCAACTCCGCGTATCGCCGCTGTCTCTGTCTCAATGATCCCCTTTTCCATCAGGCTCTTGATTTCGGGCATGGGATCGATGGAAAGCGCATCCCCAAGTGCCTGTGTTGTCATGGGTCTGTTCAATTTTTCTATAATCAGCTTTTCCCGATCCGTGAGCAAAACACTGTCGCCCTCAAGAGCCAACCCTGGTACCAGTCGAAGCTTCTGTTCCAAATGGAACCACAGTCCTGCGGGTAGCGCTGCTTTTAAAACATCATAAAATGTGCAAAAGCAAAACTTCCTAATGCGCAACAGAAGATTGATCATCTCACGGCTTATCACGGGCTCTTCGTCGAGCACTCGCAGAACACTTTTAACTTTATCGAATTTAGTTTTGTCGGAAATCTGTAGAACCGTGGCCTCAGTTTTTCGATTTCCACGTCCAAAAGGAACGATCACCCGCATTCCCGGTCTTAGATATTCCGCCATAGAATCGCAAATTTTATAGTCATATGGGCGGTCTATTCCGTAATTGATAGAACTGACGGCGACCTTGGCGTAAAGCGGGGCACGTCCGCTCTCATCTGAGCTCATTGTTCAAGAGAACCGACACGCCCGTTTCTTAGGCTTCCGCTCAGGCGGCCTTCGGCAATTTCGTTTATGGCGATCTTTACAGGCTTTTGGTCGAGTTGCTTATCGCTGTCTTCTGCTTCCTGCGCTATCTCTCGGGCGCGTTTTGCAGCGATGTTGACCAGTAGATACCTATTATCTATATTTTTAAGCAATTGTCTGATTGATGGATAAAGCATAATGTTTATAAAGACCTCCCTTAGTCTTCAGTGTTTAAGTTTGAGTATTGTATGTTTTCAAGGGACAGACGCTTTAAGTTGCAATGCTCGGCTGTCAAAATCGCCTGCAATTTGCAAACAGCGTTGTCCACTGTGTCATTTACCACAAGATAATCATATTCCCGTACATTTTCATATTCCCTCTCGGCAATCGAAAGTCTTTTTCTAATGCTGTGTTCAGATTCGGTTCCCCTTGATCTCAATCGGGCTTCAAGTTCATCTATCGATGGTGGTATCAAAAAAACCAAAACAACATCCGGTTTCTTTTTGCGAATCTGAAGTCCCCCCTGCATATCTATTTCAAGAATTACGTCTTTGCCTTCCTCAAGCATCTTGTCAACAGCTTCTGCAGGTGTTCCATAGTAATTTCCGGCATACTCGGCGTACTCCAGAAGTTCATCCCTTTTAATCATTGCCTCAAAGTCGTCTTTAGAAACGAAAAAATAATGATTTCCGTTAGTTTCACATGACCGGGGCGTGCGCGTTGTTGCTGAAACAGATAAGTATATCTTATCCGACCGGTTGACAAGTTGCTGCACAACAGTTCCCTTGCCTGCACCGGAAGGACCCGACACAACCATCAGTACTCCTCTACTCATCAATATCTTCCTCTTCGTTATCGGTCACCTCAAGCCTGTTTGCGATGGTTTCCGGTTGTATTGCCGACAGGATAATGTGGTCGGAATCCGTTATGATGACCGCTCTGTTGCGGCGGCCGTATGTCGCATCAATCAACATCCCCCTGTCCCTGGCCTCCTGAATTATTCTCTTTATGGGAGCGGAATCAGGACTTACGATTGCAATAAGTCGCGTCGCCGACACCATGTTCCCAAATCCGATGTTTATCAGCTTCATAAAAATCCTCCGAACACATTTGCTCAAATTTACTCTATGTTCTGTACCTGTTCACGAATCTTTTCGATTTCCGATTTTATATCGACGATCAAACCTGAGATTGTGACGTCATTTACCTTTGAGCCTATAGTATTGGTCTCACGATTCAACTCTTGAATGAGGAAATCCAGCTTTCGTCCAATCGTTCCACCCTTCTTGAGCATATCCCGCAACTGTCCTATGTGGCTGCGGATCCTCACCACTTCCTCATCCACTGCAACTTTGTCGGCATGGAGAGCAGCCTCAAGAAGGATCCTATTTTCGTCTATGCCGGCATCACCGATCAGTTCCTTCATTTTTTCAAAAAGTTTTTCTCTGTATTCTGGAAGGACGTCGGCAGAAATTTTCTCGATTTCATTGACATTCTTTTCAATAATCTCTGTGCGGGCAATAATGTCCCTTGTCAAGTTATCACCCTCACGGATACGCATTGAATTGAGTCCTTCTAAAGCCTCATCAAGTGTTGACAACAAACCCTTGAGCAGTATGTCTTCATCCGTTTCCTTCTGGCTGATCGTGAACACCTCGGGCATTCGGGCAAATTGCATAAGATCGATTGAGCTTTTTAGCTTAAACATATCCCGCATTTTATTCAATGCACTAAAATATGACTGGGCTATATTGTGGTTAAATTGAATGTCTATGTTTGATCCTTCTTTGTGCTCTATTGTTACAAAAACGTCGACCTTTCCTCTGGAGACCATACTTTGCACCCTTGACTTTATATGCTCCTCCATGGAAATGTAAATACGTGGGATCCGTACCGTGCAATCATAATAGCGATGATTTACTGAACGAAGCTCAACGGTAACGTCACAGTCGACCAGGCTTGTCTGTGCCCTGCCGTAACCGGTCATGCTTTTTATCATAATAACTTCAACCTCCGACTTCCGCTGATTTTTTGATTTTTCAGCTACATCCACTTTACAAGCCTGTTAATAAAGACTGCGATAAGTCCGGTAAAGCCGATGTCAAAGATAACAAAAACGATATTTCCCGCAACATATATAATCGGAATGAGCAACTTAACGGACAGAGGAGTGTTGAATACAACAAACCCTTTCAGCAAGCCGGGGGCCAGCAGTAGCAGGGCTGTCGTAAGCACATTGAAAAACACCAGCTTCAATATCCATTCAACCCACAGTCTGTCAACACGTTCTATCAGACTTTTTATCATCGGGTAATGCCCGAATAATACAATGTACAATAATGTTATACCCTTATTTGGCAATATAAGAAGGGATAAAACAGAAACAATAGAGTAAAGTACAAAGCCTGCCGAAATGCCATACTTAATTACAAGTATAGAAGGTAAAATACCGGCAATGGCTATTACAGCGATCCGGGCAGTTGGGATCATAGAGGGCAAATACAGGATAATAACCGAAAGCGCGCAAAGTAGTGCGGTATACGCAATCTGTTTTGTTTTCATTTTATCTACAACCAATACAGGGTATCAGGTTTCCACCCATGCATTCACATAAACAATCTGCACATATCAGATTCATACAGCAGTCACTTGATGTCATATGTCCACCATAACCGTAAGGGGCACGATACGCTCTGCCTCCGGACTGTATCATGTTCAATGCTTGACGGTATTCCATGTTCGATGGATCCATGTCTACGGCAGTCTTATAGTATCTTAAGGCCTCGTCAAACCAACCCTTTCGTTGGCTGAGGGCACCCATTAGGAAATACCATTCAGCATTGCGATCGGGAACCGATTGCAGCATCTGTTCCGCTTGCACTAAGTTTCCGCTTACGATGTACTGCCTGATCCTGGCATATATGCCTGAACCTCCATATGCGCTTTGCTGCCCATACGAAGAACTGTAACCACCGGTTTCTGATGTGTAACCTCCACCCGACTTTCCGGATCTCTCCTTCATTATTTGGTCATATGCCTCGTTTATTTCCTTCATCTTCTCTTCTGCCAAATCGGAAAGAGGGTTATGAGCGTAGTTGTCAGGGTGATATTTTCGTGCAAGCTCACGGTAAGCTTGCTTTATGGTATCAGTTGATGCATCAGGGCTCACATTCAATACCTTATAGGGGTCTTTCATCGGCTTTACTCCTTCGCTGCCAAGTGCCGCTGAGAACCTCAGCTGTAACGGCATTAAGTCCTTTATATATTATATTCGCCACCAATCCTTCCCAGGATTTCCATTCTATCAATTCAAAGGCAGAGGCTGCAGCTGCCATAGAATGAGAAAGGGTGATTTCTATCTCATCTTTTATCTCTTGCGGCAAAACACTATCGTAAATATCATAACGACATGATATTGGATTGTACAAGTTGTTTGCCATGTCTGATTGATAGTCGTCACAAGCATCGATTATATATATCCATCGGCCAATGTGGTAGAACATTGTCCGAAGTATCCTACTGGTCTGTTCGTCAGTTTCAGCTTCTTCTACAGCATAAGCTAGGATCGAAGCAAACGCATCAGCCGTTTTGTCAATTGACGGTGAGCGCTCTATCTCCAACTGTGTAAGCGTCCTAATGGATCTCTCGATCCTCTCGGAAAGACGTGGTCTTCTACGGCTTGCACTCTTGAAAAAAGGCGTCATAATGAGCTTTAGGAGGAAAGGGAATATACAAGCAAGTCCTTTTTTGTCCCTTATCTGGTCTTCCAGTTTGAAGTATGTCAACAGCACAGTCAAGTCCGCCGCAAGATCGGAGGAAGCCGTGGAACAGGCGGTATTTTTCTTTCTAAAGGGACTTGCTATACATCTGCGACCGCAAGTGGATGTCTCTCCCTCCACAGCTGCAAGCACTGTCGCGAAAAAGGTCAGATCGTAGTTAAGAACAAACCTCGCAGGCAATCCGTACCTTTTTCCAAGCGAATGGCAAAGTCCACAGTAAACCGCCTTAAATAGCTCATACTCTGCTACCTTCAACTCGCCCTTAAGGGGTCGCACATACCCAAACATTCATCCTCCGTAGTCCAATAATCTTTCTTATCCCATCTATACTACTATATTTTCTTAGGAATTGGCAACTATCAGCATTGCAATATAAATACCTTACCACTATAAAGTTGCCATCTCTTTTTGAATTAGCACTGCTGATCTGAAGTTTTTTATTGCCTCTATTTTGTGAGATAGGGCTAATCCAAAAGCATCATTACTTGTCCTATAGGGTAAGGTCAAGGCAAAAAACCGTCCCATATCTTACTTATCTTATTATTTTTGTAAAATCTGTGTGACAGTTAGATACACCTTTTCCTTTTTCCTTTTGCCAAAAACAACTGCCACAAAGATTCCCATGGCAAATCCCAAAGCCGCTCCAATCCCTGGCGCGTATGGGCTGCTAAAAAGTGAGTCTGCGAAAATATATCCAAACATAAGCAACAAAACCGGTACCATATAAATCAGTGCAGCAATTCCGTAGATATCACCTCTGCGGCTTTCAACAACTACCATATCACCAACTTCTGCTCCTACCGGGTTGTAAGCCAAGGCTAAAACTTTTTCACTAGCTGAAGTGCAGCCTTTACATGAAGAGCAGTTGCCACCGCAAGCAGACTCTCTGTGCATTTCAACCGAGCATAGGTTTTTTTCAATTATTTCAACGACTCGAACTGTCTGTTTCACTAGCTGTCCTCCGCGGAGACTTCTATTACGATTCTATACTCTCCCACAACTCCCGCATCCGAATAGCCGTCCAGATAGACATTTGCTATAACAGAATACCGCCCATTTGTGGAGAGCGACGCATCTTTGAGGTCTGCAACAGCTCTGAGATTGTGGGAGAATATAAGATCCAGGATTTCTTCCCTGCCCCGGAGCCGTACAGGTAGTTCATTTGTTATGATTTCAACATTCAGACCTTCAGGAATATTGATTACGTTTATATCATCACAGATGTATTCGCGAGTTGTTACTCCTGTGATTTGGTGTATTGTCACTGTACAGCTTGTTTCACCGCTAATGGTCTCTACCTCGTTTGGCAGGTTGATCCTGAAGCTGATCTCACCGGGACTTATGATCTTCGCAAGATCGATTCTGCCTACGGTAATATTGTTCAAGCCTTCAAGTGCCTCAGGTGAACCTGCAACTGTGATAAATTCCGGAGATAATGAGTATTCAATATTTTCTTCTCTGGCTCCCCCGCCCTCGACTATATCCACGAGTAGATTTAGATTTTTGATCTTCTTGACCGGGAATGTCACAGCCACAAAATTGTGGTCGGTGGTGATCCCTTCCTTGCTGATTTCTTTGCCGTTTTCATCACGAAATACATACTCCAGTTCCTGAGTCAGAGTGCGTTCCTGGTTTTCACGTTCCCACACGACTTCTGCGTATGCAATGGATTTGATCTTCTCCTCGGGACCTGAAATCTTCAGAAATTCGGGCGTCAAAATCGGAGTGTCCGCCATAAAACCTTCTGCTATGCTGCCCTTGTTTTCTACAACTATATCTACGATACCGGTATCAACTTTTTCAACCTGTATATTGATATAGTATGGTCTGCGCTCGATTATACTCACCGAGTCGACCGGCAAGGACTCTACGTCATAAGCCAGGCTATATGGTCCTGCAGACGTGATTACACTAAGGTCTGCAGTGACCTCGATTTCATTTTTCCTTGTTTTCAGTTTTGAAAGATTTATCATGTTGCCGCGCACAACCAATGAAACTGTCGGTGTGCTTTCAGACGTGACGATCAGCCCCCGATCTTCATAGAGCTGCTCCTCACCTTTGAGCACCACCTTGATGCCGGATATCGTCTCCTCCGTTTCCGGTTGCTCAACACCGATCATATAGATCCATAGAACAAGCGAGATAAAAAGAGAGAGAATAATATATGGTATTTTCCTATTCATTTTCATCTTTTTTCCCCTTTACGCGGCGCAAAAAGCTGAAGACACCCTTTTTCACAGGATCTTCTTGAGGTGTAATAAGCTCATTTTTTAACAGTACCGACAAAGTCTCGGCGTTGATGTGGCGCTTCAACATTCCGCCAACAGCAACAGATATGGAACCGGTCTCCTCTGAAACGATAATTGCTACAGAGTCTGTCTGTTCACTAATGCCCACACCTGCTCTGTGACGCATACCCAAATCACGGCTGAGGTGGATGTTGTCAGAAAGCGGAAGCATACATCCTGCGGCAACTATCCTTCCTTCCCTTATAACCACGGCGCCATCGTGAAGTGCTGCCTTTGGAAAGAACAAGTTCTTTAGCAGCATGTTAGAAACCTGAGCATCGATCGGCGTTCCGGTCTTGATTGCATCGTTTAAGAATACTTTACGTTCAAATACGATCAGCGCCCCGATCTTTTGCTGTGACAGAGCATTGCACGCGTTTACTGTCTGAACTATGACCATCTCTATACGAGTCTGATCATTTTCAGTCTTACCAATGATAAGCTTTGGAAAACGACTTGCACCTGCGCTCTCAAGCATTTTTCGCAGCTCAGGCTGAAACAGGACTATCACCGCAGTGAAACCGACCTGCATAGTATTTGCCATAATGAATTCAAGCATTTTCAGCTTAAATATGGAGGAAAATCCAAGCAACACCAACAGCAACGCGATTCCTTTTAAAACCTGCGCTGCAGTGGTGTTGCGGATAAGACCCAGCAACTTGTAAATGATGAATGCGACGATGAGAATATCGACAATATCAATCAAGTCGGCAAGCTGAATATAGTTCCGCAGGTTTTCGAGTGTATCCAAAACCCAATCCATCGACAACATCCCTGTTTCTGTATTACATATATTTTATCATAAAATACATGTCAATGTGAATAGCTTTTTATATGAAATTTCACCTGTTCACAACATAAAATGAGCTTTTCAAATAAATTTTGAGTTATTTTTTCTTTTTGTCAGTTAAAGTTAATATAAACAAAGCAAAACCTGGTAAGCTTTATTGGTTTTTTGACCTATAAAAATAATACGTTTTGCTTTTGATATGGTATTCAGTATTTGTACTTACTTACATTTGAGTATCCATTGCCGCAATACTTTTATTAGCCGACCGGCATCCCGGGGTTTACTAAATGGTGAAGGACTTATGCGCAATGTCCCTGTTGATTGAGTTGCTGCACTTCTATGAGCAAGCGGAGCGCAATGTAAGCCTGCCCTAACGCAGATTCCTTTATCCGCAAGTGCTTGAGCTGCTGCCTCACAGTCACCATTTCTGAAAGAAACAGAAAGCACCCCAGTTTGGCAGAAAAATCGCCTACCGTGATATACCTTCACCACTGGCATCATGTCCAGTCCCTCAACGATCATGCCGGTAATTTGTCTCTCATGCTCAAGTATATTTTCTGTTCCACGCTTCAAAACATAACGTATTCCTTCTGCGAGTCCGGCTATTCCGTGCACGTTCGGTGTTCCTGCCTCAAGCCGCTCAGGTAAATAACCCGGCATTTCAGAGCTTAGTGAATCAGCACCGGTCCCTCCCGTGATTAACGCAACGGCCTCATCTGTTGCACATATTAGAATGCCCGTTCCCTGTGGTCCAAGCAGTCCTTTGTGTCCGGGCATACAAATAAATTTTGCCGCCTTCAGTCTTCTCATATCGATATCCAAACATCCCGCCGACTGGCTGGCATCGATTATCAGCGGAATACCGCGTTTTGCACACATTTCACTTACCCGCTCAATGGGCAAAATATACCCGAAAACATTGGAAACATGTGTGCATACGACTGCACCCGCTCCGCGATCCATCTCTCGTTCAAGCTTATGCAAAAAAACCTCCGGTTCAAAAAGGGGAGATATGATCGGCACCGTTTCTACGCCCTCGGATTTTCTTGCATAAAGTGGCCTAAGAACTGAGTTATGTTCATATCCGGATATTAGGACCCGGCCGTCTGTACCACGCTCAGCCAACCGTTCGGTTTGAACTATACTGTTTATTGCTATGTTCAAAGCATGTGTAGCATTTGTAGTGAAAACTATTCTATTAGGGGAGTCGACATGAAAAAGCTCAGACGCTAACATCCGGCATGAGAAGAGTATTTCAGATGCCTTATCCGAAGGAAGATGTCCTCCTCTGCCGGGACTTCCGCACTTGCGGAGCGCTGCTTTTACAGCTCTGCGTACAGCAATGGGCTTACGCATCGTTGTGGCCGCGTTATCCAGATAAACCAGTCTGCCCATTATACACCGACCTCTTCACAGGAGCTGTCTTCCAATCGATAAATTTTTCTGTAGGATAAGTTATACTTGCGTATGATTTGCAGAGCTTCCTCCAGTTGATTTTCTTTCACCTTAACTGCATAAGCGCATCCTCCATCCGCCAGCTGCTTAGGCACTCGACATGTATATGCGTTTATGAGCGACCTATCAAGTACCCTTTTTATATACTGGGCATTGGTCAAACCATTGCAGGTGATCAGGCAGGTCATGTGGGATCACTCCTCTCTATTTATCGTATGCCAGGTGCATTTCTGAGGTGCTCCCGTCATATGACCCAATCATAAAAACAAGACGGACAAATCCCTGTGATGAACCACTCAGGATATAGCCCGTTTTGTTCTAAAAGTCATGTTGGTTTGATATGTTTTGTTTTTTGTGGTGCTAAACGTACTTAATGGCTGTTCCTGAAACAGTTACCATTAGCATTCCGTTGTTGGAACCCAATACCTCGTAGTCAATATCAACTCCAACAATGCCATTGGCTCCTAACCTTCGCGCCCTATCTTCCATCTCTCTTAGCGCGCTTTCCCTTGCATGGATCAATTCTTCTTCATAGGAACCTGCCCGGCCTCCAAAAAAGTTGCTCAGTCCCGCGGCAAAATCTCTAACAAAATCTACTCCCGCTACCACTTCTCCAAATACCAATCCGAGATACTGTTCAATCTTGTGCCCCTCTATCGAGGGCGTTGTTGTGATAATCAAAATATCAGCACCTTTCATTTTAATCAGCAGTCTTTTTGATTTTTAGATCGCCGCTTACTGTCTCCATTGTTATTGATGCGCTGCTATCTTTATAAGTTCCGCCGTTCTTTTCAATAGCAATTGGGAATTCGCATGAAAATGAACCTGAAACATTGTCAAATCTTACCTTGAAGCCATCATTTTCAGGAATGTGCAACTCTGCGTTTCCTGCCACAGTTACCATAGATACCTTTTGAGGACAACTTTCTCCCACCACCATGATATCTCCCGATACAACTGCAATCCTTATCTCATCAAATGTTCCGCTTAGGTTGACATCTCCTGACGTGGAGGTGACTCCGACCTCTTCTGATACAAAACCATCTAACTTGATCTTACCGGACGTGGATTCAAGAAAGGTGTTTCTCGAGCAAAGTTCATTCAAAATTATGTTACCCGATACCGATGATACTTGCAGATCGTCAAGCTTCCCTGCCAGTCCTGCCGGGATCCTGATCGTCAAGTTTTTACTGATGCCATCCTTTGAAAAAAAAGACACGCCCCTGCTTTCATGGACTTTTATGTACAGAGTCTTGTTCTTGACCTCATAAATCAACTTCTCATCGCTCTTTAGTTCTCTATATGCTTTTTCGGAGAATGTTATCTCATTGCCGTCGTATGGCTCAACGAATACCTCGCCGCTTATCCATTCGACATTTATGCTGTCAATATCGTCGACAGGTACATAATAGTTTTCTCCCACGACATATCCCGTCCCTTCATTGTTCCGACCTGTCCCTCTACCTCCGTTTGATATCTTAAGTCCCCAGTTGGGTCCATGTTCAATTATCGAAGATAAGATCCCGCCATTGTTTTTATCTCTCTGTACGATCTCTACTATAAGCACAGAAACCAGAAAGATAGCCACTATAGCCCAGCATGCAATACGGATGATCTTCGCAGTATTCATGTATGTTCACCTCGTATCTCTATCCTTGCTAAGAGTCAGATATGTGCTTACAATTTGCTGGACGGCAAGAGCAATGATGAATACGACCCAGGAAATATGCCATATCCGGAAAGCAAAACTGATAATAAAATACACCGCAACGGCGATACTCCATATTGCACCAGAGATCTGTTGCTTTGCGAGACGCTGACTTTCCCTTTTCGTTTGCCATTCGCGGAATTCTTCAACCATTGAGTCTTCCGATCTCAAAGGCCTGGGTTTTGTCATATTGTTGTAGACAAGCAAGCCTGTGGCTGTTGCAGCCATAACAAAAACAAAAACAAAAACAAGGCCAATTGTGTAGATGCCCAGCTCAGAAAATAAAATTATCGGCAAGGGACATAGAATATACAGAATAACGGCTATTGCGGTCAATAATGCCGATTTTCTCTGCTCTTTTCTTTCTTCTACCGGATCCCTCATAAAACTCGCCTCCATTTCTCTAATAAGCCCGCTTACATCGCCTATACCGGAAATCGTGTGATGATATGCCTCTTCCGCTGGTGTTCCGCTTTCTACGAGATCCCTATACTTCTCAGTAAGATTTTGAACCATCTCCTCCTTGAGTTCAAGGACGCTTCGACTGGGTGCAGCATCGGAAAACAATTCTTCCAAATGCTCCCGGATCCTATTTTCCATTGTCTCCATGCGATTTGCCTCCTCCGCTGGATTTATCTCCCGTTCTAAGGAGCTTATCAATTATTTCTCTGGTTTCTTCCCATTCGGAAAGTCTCAGCTGAAAGGTTTTCCTTCCAAGATCTGTAATGCTGTAATACTTTCTCCTGGCGCCGGTGGACTCGTCTCCCCAGTATGAACATATCTGGCCCGCCTCCTCCATCCTGCGGAACGCTGTGTAGAGAGTTGCCTCCTTTAGTTCAAAGCGGTTGCCCGATTTCTTTTTTATGGACTTGTTGATTTCGTACCCATAACTGTCACATGAAATCAAGTGAGCCAGGATGATGGCTTCGGTGTGTCCTCGAATAAGGTCGGAAGCAATTGACAACGCTGCCACCTCCTTTTTGCGTCGTTTAGCATGCCTAAATAAATTTATAAATTGATATTTGCGATCTGTTTCCTTCGTACAGCCAGTTTATCTAGTCTGCTTTATATACATTATAAACATACATACCTCACCTGTCAAGGTATATCATAAGATTTATTGTGTTTTTTATCCAATCGCCTTGTTTGTATTTTTCATCTTGTGTTATTAGAACGATCGTATATATATTTTCAAAGCATTGAATGTTTATCGGTGGACATTGATCGTATATCATAAAAAATTCGTTCAGGCTAAACGAGATAGATAAAATAATGAATAATGAAATTTATCAAGGAATAGATATTAAGAGGCTTGGCGATATCAAGGTATTGCGATAGCGCCAGAGACGTATTTCAGAGGCATGCTCAATATAATATTATTCGGGAAAGTGATAAACATGGCTATGTCAAAAGTTTGGGCGGCAATGGCTGTCCTGGCATTAGTATTTGGCATTATAAACGGCAATATCGAAGAGGTATCTGCAGCAGCACTTGAGGGCGCAGCAGCTGCTGTCACCCTCTCTATATCGATCGCAGGCACATTATGCCTTTGGACAGGTGTGATGGAGGCAATGAAGTCGTGCGGATTTGCTTCTGCTCTCTCAAGAGTGATGCGGCCACTGCTTAAAATCCTTTTTCCTGAAGCATCACGCAGACCGGATCAGCTTGAAGCAATTTCCGCGAATGTTTCAGCAAACCTGCTGGGACTCGGAAACGCTGCAACGCCACTCGGCATCAAGGCCGTTCGCCTGATGCGCAAGAGTGATGTTGCAACGGATGAGTTATGTCTGTTTGTTGTAATGAATACTGCCTCGATACAACTTATTCCTGCGACAGTAGCGGGAGTGCGTTCTGCGCTGGGTTGTTCAACTCCATTTGACATACTTCCTGCGGTGTGGATGACATCAGTG
>JBMNIG010000017.1:0-40293 GCA_050950785.1 Eubacteriales bacterium
AAGAGATCGGACTCCCGGTGGTAACTGAAATTATGGATATATCTCAGCTCCCCCTGTTTGAAGAGGTTGATGTCATACAAGTAGGAGCAAGAAACATGCAAAACTTTGAGCTGCTAAAGGAACTGGGCAAAGTCAAGCAGCCAATCCTACTGAAACGTGGACTGTCAAGCACGCTTGATGAGCTCTTGATGAGCGCAGAGTATATAATGGCCGGCGGAAATGAGAATGTAATACTTTGCGAGCGTGGCATCAGAACCTTTGAATATGCCACAAGGAACACACTCGACCTCTCAGCAGTACCGTTGCTTAAGAGCATGAGCCATCTTCCCGTAATAGTTGACCCCAGTCACGCAACAGGTATGTCAAAACTTGTAATGCCCATGGCTCTTGCGGCTGTCGCTTGTGGAGCTGATGGACTGATAATCGAGGTCCACAATGATCCGGCGCGTGCGCTCTGCGATGGTCCTCAGTCGCTGACACCTGATGCCTTTGAAACGCTTACACAAAGGGTTGCACAGATCTTGCCCTATGCGTATAGATAATTCTTTGCCTTGTTATATAACACTGATCAGCTCTGGTTCGAAGCTAGCTCAGTCAATCAAGTAAGTGATCAATATGATTGAAAAAGTTGATGCTTGATGGCAGCAAAATTCTGCATATTTGGAAAGGGGGCAATACTTTGAAAAGAATACCCATTGAAGCAACAACCAAATACGAAGTGTTAGTGGGTAGACGCATACTTGCGGATGTGGGCAACTATTTGAATGCAGTGGTTGATCCATGCAAGGTGCTGCTTATTACAGACGACAACGTTGAGCCACTGTATTCAGATACCGTTACAGTCTCCCTGCTAAACTCAGGTTATAATGTTTTTCATTACGTCTTTACTGCCGGTGAGCGTTCAAAGAACATTCATACTCTTACTGCGATTCTTGAGTTTGCGGCAGATAATCGCTTTACCCGCACTGACCTGATCGTAGCCTTGGGTGGCGGTGTCACAGGAGACATCGCAGGTATGGCAGCGGCTATCTATCAGCGGGGTATACGATATGTGCAGATCCCAACTACTTTTTTAGCTGCAATCGACTCCTCTGTGGGTGGAAAGACCGCCATCAACCTCCTTGCCGGAAAAAACCTCGCCGGGGCTTTCTGGCAGCCCAGTCTGGTCTTATGTGACTGCGCGACATTCAAAACATTGCCCGAAAGTGTATTTGCAGATGGTGCTGCTGAAGCTATAAAATACGGGATGATATCAGATCTCTCACTCTTTGAACAATTTGAATCTGGTAGTATTGCAAACGACCTTGAAAACATCGTTTGTCGATGTGTCAATATAAAACGCAGGCTTGTAGTTCAGGATGAATATGACCGTGGCGCCCGGCAGCTGCTGAATTTTGGGCACACCATCGGGCATGCCATTGAAAAGTGCAGCGATTACTCAATATCACACGGAAACGCAATAGCTATAGGCATGGTGATTATTTCAAGAGCAGCCGAGCTTTTGTCACTGACACGTGAGCCTTGTTCAAAACGTCTGATCAGAACACTTATAAGACATGGTCTTGAGGTCGATTGCCCATATGACGCTGATGAGCTTCTTCCAGCGGTACTCGCCGACAAAAAGCGAAACGGAGGCGAAATCACACTTGTGGTGCCAACCCGTCCGGGCAAATGCCGGCTGCACACCATTTCCACCGACGATATCGGCCGCATATTAGAGCTTGGCTTGAAACGGGAGGATGAAAATGGACATTAGAATTTCACCATCTAGGATATCGGGTACTATAACTGCCATATCATCTAAATCGGATGCCCATCGAAATCTTATATGTGCTGCCCTCGCAGATGCCCCTACCGTTATTAAAATAAACTCACTGTCCGAAGATATTAAGGCAACCATTGACTGTATTACTGCATTGGGTGCGAAGGTGGTCATAGATGATGCCGGTAAAGTAATCGTTTCTCCAATTCCAACCCAATCAGCTGCTTCTATCAAACATACAGAAAACCATTCACGATCCCTGAATGATTCCGGCGATTCCACATCACCCCGTCTATACTGCAAAGAAAGCGGCTCAACGCTTCGCTTCCTATTGCCGGTGGCCTCAACTCTGTACAGCAAAGTATTATTTGAAGGAAGCGGAAGGTTGCCGGATCGCCCCCTATCTCCTCTCCTGGAAGAAATGGAGGCACATGGTTGCCAATTCAGTGCCTATAGGATCCCATTTTTTGCGACCGGCCCTCTGCGCGGAGGAGTGTTCTCACTGCCTGGGGATATAAGCTCACAGTTTATATCCGGACTGCTGATGGCGTTCCCGCTGACCGGAGCTGATTGCAAAATCGTACTTACAACACCACTTGAGTCGGCAGGATACATCGATATGACGATAGACACAATGCAATGCTTTGGAGTAACTGTACAAAGACAGGAAAATGGTTTCTTTGTTCCAGGAGGACAACAATATCGGTCACCAGGAGTTGTTACAATAGATGGTGATTGGTCCAATTCAGCATTTTGGCTCACTGCGGGTGCTCTTTCCGGTCCTATATTTTGCTCCGGTCTTAGTGCGAGCTCATTACAGGGCGATAAACAGATTCTATCCATCCTTAGGCAAATGGGAGCTAATATTTATGTAGCTCAAAATGATGACATCGTATCTATGCAAAACGACACCTCTACTCTTATTGCTAATAGGATCGATGCGTCGCAAGTGCCTGACCTTGTACCAATACTTGCTGTAGCAGCAGCAACCGCGGAAGGCGAAACGGTAATTTACAACGCAGCCCGCCTTCGTATAAAAGAGAGCGATCGCCTGCACGCAATATGCGATTGTATCAACCGTATCGGTGGCAAAGCCGAGCAACTGCAAGACAGCCTGCGAATCAGTGGCGTTAAGCGCCTAAGTGGTGGAACTGTTGACAGTTACAACGATCACAGAATCGTAATGGCCATGGCAATAGCATCGACTGTATGCTCAGGTGATATCGTGATCAAAGGTGCTGAAGCTGTAAATAAGTCATATCCTGACTTTCTGAGAGATTTTGAAAAGCTTGGAGGAAATGCGTATGTCATCAACCATCGGCAATAGCATAAAAGTCACTCTTTTTGGGCAGTCACATTCAAAAGGCATAGGCGTAGTGATCGACGGACTCCCAGTAGGGGAAGAAATAGACCTTGAGCAGGTGCAATCGTTTCTCAACCGTCGCGCCCCCGGGAAGTCCCGTTATGTAACAACCCGAAAGGAAAGGGATATCCCTTCCATCATTTCAGGCTTAGTCAATTCTAAAACCTGTGGCGCTCCACTTTGTGCTGTCTTTTCCAACACCGACACCAAATCCGAAGACTATGCACAGCATCTTGACATACCACGACCTTCCCACGCTGACTATCCTGCTCATGTGAAATATCAAGGATTTAATGACATACGGGGCGGAGGACACTTTTCCGGCAGACTTACAGCACCGCTTTGTTTTGCAGGGGCGGTATGCCTTCAGATACTTAAGAGAAAAGGCATTAAAATTGGCGCTCACCTTTTTTCTGTCGGCAATGAGACCGACACAAAATTTGACCCTGTTGCAATCGATGATGCACTGCTCGATGAAATTGCTCGTAAGCAATTCCCTGTCATAGATGACGCCGCGGGAAAGCGTATGATGGATGTGATCGAAAGTGCTATGACCGATGATGATTCTATTGGCGGTATTATAGAGTGCTGTGCAATCGGGCTCCCGATAGGGCTTGGCGAACCTATATTTGACGGCATGGAAAATCGCTTGGCGACAGCCATATTTGGAATTCCAGGTGTGAGAGGGATCGAGTTCGGCACCGGCTTTGCGGCAGCAGGTATGCGCGGTTCACAGCACAACGATGCATGGCGGACTGATGGCGATAGGATAGTCACCTCTACAAATCACCATGGCGGGATAATCGGGGGGCTATCAACAGGTATGCCGATTATACTGCGAGTTGCATTCAAACCAACTTCGTCCATAGGCATTCAGCAGCGTTCGGTCAACCTCTCTGAAAACCGCGAGTGCGATCTTACAATACAAGGACGTCACGATCCATGTATTGCAGTGCGTGCAGTACCAGCAGTTGAGGCTGCTTTAGCTATAACATTACTCGATATGATTTGCAGTTAAGACCATGCAAACCTTATTACACAAATTTTAATGGCTACGTTATAATGATCTCGAATTGAAAGATGAATTACCCCTGAAGCAAAGAGAAAAAATCCAGTCCAACAGATTATTATTTGACTGTATCAAAACCAAAAGACTAATAGACTATTGTGCAACATATCAAGATCTTATTTAACCTGTAGTAAATTCATACCGAACGAAAGGACTATCTTATGGAACTGATCGATCTCAGAAAAAAGATTGACGAAATTGACGACCGTCTCGCTACCCTTTTTGCAGAACGAATGCAGACAGTTCTTCAGGTTGCTGAGTATAAGCGTAAAACCGGCACTCCCTTGGTCGATAGGTCAAGAGAAAGGGAGATAATTGACCGCGTCACAAGCCAATTGCCCGAGCCCCAACATTTACACACAAAAATTCTGTTCTCTACACTATTTGATTTGAGCCGTTCATATCAAATGCGCCAATTAAGTGGTGAAAGCGAAATCGCAAAGATGATCGAGACCGCTCTACAAAATACTGATAATATGCTTCCATCCAAAGCTGTGGTGGCTTGTCAGGGAATTGAGGGCGCATACTCCCAGATTGCATGTGATAAGTTGTTTTCACTGCCAAGCATCATGTATTTCAACAGGTTTGAAGGCGTGTTCCAGGCTGTTGAGAAAGGCTTGTGCCGATATGGAATACTTCCTATTGAAAACAGCTCATACGGTTCTGTCGTAGAAGTGTATGACTTGATGAAGAAGTATAGGTTCCACATCGTAAAAAGTATAAAGCTTCAAATCAACCATGTGCTCCTGTCCAAGCCGGGATGCAAGCTAAGTGATATAAAGGAAATATACTCACATGAGCAGGCATTAGGCCAATGCAGTGAGTTCCTAAAAAATATCGACGTAAAGGTAACTGTATGTGAAAACACAGCCATTGCAGCTAGTATGGTTGCGAGTTCACCGAGGAACGATGTGGCGGCCATCTCATCAGGAAGCTGCGCTGAACTTTATCAGCTTCAAGTCTTGTCTAACAAAATTCAAAACAGCGACAACAACTACACACGCTTTATCTGCATATCGAAGGATCTAGAGATATATCCCGGAGCAAACAAGATAAGTCTAATGCTTGCGATCCCCCACAGGCCAGGTGCTTTGTATCAAGTGATCGCAAAGTTCTCTGCACTTGGGCTGAACCTTACAAAGCTTGAAAGCCGCCCCATCCCCGGCAGCGACTTTGAGTTCATGTTCTATCTGGATATGGATGCATCCGTATATTCCCCTGAGCTGATCGATCTATTAGGAGACTTGAGCAATAGTCCGAGTACCTTTATATTCCTTGGCAGCTACTCGGAAATTTAATCCAGGAGGAGTTAGTTTGCGTTTCGGACTTATTGGTGAAAATCTGTCACACAGTTATTCGGAGAAGATACATCGGATGCTAGGCGACTATCGCTATGATATAATCAACCTCCCTCCTCAAAATTGGAGCAGTTTATGAATGGTGTTGAATACTCCGGATTCAATGTGACGATACCTTATAAAAAAGCTGTGATCCAATATTGTGATGAACTTGACGAGAAAGCTCGTAGGATAGGCAGTGTCAATACTGTTGTACGTGATTCCGCAGGCCGACTAATAGGTCACAACACCGACTACTTTGGTTTTAGCTATATGTGCAAGCGTGCCGGAGTATCGTTTACAGGAAAAAAAGTACTTATGCTTGGCAGCGGTGGTACGAGTCTAACTTGTGTAGCAGTAGCAATCGACGAAGGATGCCGGGAAATCATAACAGTATCCCGCTCAGGTCCAATAAACTACGATAATATCAAGCTTCATGCCGACTGTGACATCATTATCAACACTACTCCTGTCGGGATGTACCCCAACAACGGGCGCAGTCTAATTGAACTTTCAGACTTCCCCAATTGCTCAGGAGTTCTAGACGTAATATACAACCCCTTGAAAACAGGTTTGATCCTTGATGCCGAAAAGCGCGGTATTCCTTGTGCCGGTGGCTTGGTAATGCTGATCGCTCAGGCTAAATATGCATCTGAACTCTTTCTAGATACTAAAATTGACAACAGCTGTATAGAACATATTTTTGATCAGCAAATTAGAGAAATCAACAATATCATCCTAATTGGTATGCCAGGAAGCGGTAAGACAAAGATCGGGCAAAAAATTGCTGCTCTTACCGGAAGGGATTTTTATGATACTGATGAAATGATCTCAAAAAAAGCAGATATGACCATACCCGAGATATTCGCGACTCAAGGTGAGACACACTTCCGAAACATTGAATCGGAAGTGATTGCAGACGTTGGAAAGTTGTCGGGAAAGGTGATATCCGTAGGCGGTGGTGCGATACTGAGAGAAGAAAACAGGAGAAGCTTGCGTCAAAACGGTATTGTATTTTTTATCGAGAGAGAATTAGAAAAGTTGGAAACCGAGGGGCGTCCACTATCAACTGATCTTGATACGCTTCGGAATATGTACGAGGTACGACTGCCCATATACTTATCATGCAGTGATTATTCTGTTTCCAATGATGCAAGTATCGAAGCCGCTGCAAAAGACATATTGGAGGAGTTCAATGCGCATATTAGTTATTAATGGGCCTAATATCAATATGCTAGGTATCCGCGAACCTGATATCTATGGGCGCCAATCGTATAAAGACCTTGTGCAGTATATAGAGGATGTCTGCAATGAGCAAGGTATCTCGGTTTCGGTTTTCCAGTCCAACCATGAGGGGGCAATCGTTGACGCTATACAAAGCGCTTATGGAGCTTATGACGGAATCATTATCAATCCCGCTGCTTATACACATACAAGCATAGCTATTCTAGATGCGCTTAAAGCCGTTGCCCTTCCCGCTATAGAAGTTCACCTTTCGGATATAAATACAAGAGAAGATTTCAGGCGTATCTCCTATCCGGGCATGGCCTGTATCAAAACCTTCTCAGGCATGGGGTTTGAAGGCTACAAGCAAGCAATAATGTATTTGAAAACATTATTGAACAGATGTAATAATTGACGAAATAAGTTTCAATTTACCATGTATTTCATTGAAAATGACGTTGAATTTTGTCGAATTTGTGTTATAATATAATTAGAACCTCACTAAGACATAAGATGGGCTCGTGGGTAAAAAGAAAGCGCACTGTAAGCTTGCAGTAGCGCTTTCTTTTTGTGGTTTTAATGTTTTTTCACTTTAATATATATTCGCTTTGTTTCATCGAGGCACCCAAGAAGGTGTGCGCTTAAGGCAAAGCAACTTCATCCGTGTAGCTATAAAATATGCATGAAGCAAACATACATGAAGCCATGAAACATGAAGTTTCACGCATGGAAGATGAGTTTAAGGGAGTTTCCTCCCCGCCGCCAAGTAAAGCTTATACCACTCCTGCCTGGTTAGTGAAACTTCTGAAGCCTTTGCAATATCAGCAAGGCGATTTGCATTTGTCGTTCCAACAATCGGCTGAATAACTGCAGGATGGCGTAATATCCAGGCTATAGCAATGGCACTGTTAGTCACACCCTTTTCACTTGCAAGTGCATCGATTTCTTGGTTCAACTCCGGAAATTTTTCACTGCCAAGAAATGATCCTTCAAAGAAGCCATATTGGAAGGGCGACCATGCCTGGATGGTAATGTTCTTTAACCGGCTATACTCAATCAATCCACCGGTACGCATGGGTGATAGGCTGTTGTCTATGTTGACATTTAAGCCTTCATCTATCATTGGACAGTGGGCAATGCTCAACTGCATCTGATTTGCTATCAAATCTTGATTTAGATATCTGCTCAGCAGCTCGATCTGCATCGGATTATGGTTGCTTACTCCAAAGTATCTTACCTTCCCCTGATGCTTTAGCGACTCAAAGGCCTCGGCCACCTCTTCAGGCTCCATCAATGTGTCCGGACGGTGAAGAAGCAGGATATCAAGATAGTCTGTATCAAGACGCTTCAAAGAGCCTTCCACCGACTCAATGATATGTTCTTTTGAGAAGTCGTAATAGCCACGGCGTATACCACACTTACTTTGTAAAATCACTTTGTCACGGGTAGCGGGCAACATATTGAATGCTTCTGCAAACAACTCCTCCGAACGCCCACCGCCATATATATCAGCGTGATCAAAAAAGTTTATGCCTTCTTCAAATGCCGTTGCAATTAGGTTCGATGCCGCCGTTACATCAAGGGCGGAAATTCTCATACAGCCAAGTCCAATAGCTGAAACTTCGGGACCTGTTCCACCCAAACGGATTTTTTTCATTTGTCTCCCCCTCAACTCAAATAAGTTCTAAAATTACTGCTTCAATTCTAACATATAGTCATAACTACACACAAGGTCTTGAAAACATCAAAAAGTCCACTTTTCGTGGACTTTTTTACAAATATTGGCGGAGGATGAGGGATTCGAACCCCCGTGGGCTTGCACCCAAACGGTTTTCAAGACCGCCGCGTTATGACCACTTCGCTAATCCTCCGTATTGACCCTTTCAGCTGCTCAGACTCTCTGGGAGCAATCGAAAGGCGAAGATAATAATAGCACATTCAAATTCGAAAGTCAACATCTAATCAAAATTGGCAGGGCATACAGCAGAACACAAAATGCGAAAAACAGACGCCCGCCGGTACTTAAGCGCTCGCCTGTTTTTCCATTATTTGATTCATAATGATTTTGTGCGTTTTGCACTTACAGTACAGCGCTATGAGTTTATGTACTTTGCTGCACTGCCGCCTATATGTTTGTTCTACTAAAGTCCAGACCTCTTAGAGTCTTACCTTACTCAGAGCCTTTTTCTGAGTTAGCGTTTGCAGTTGCCTCAGCGCCCGTCTCCGCGCTCTCCTTCAATTCTGCCTCTGCACTAACGTTTTCTTGTTGACTTGCATCCACCTTTACATCCGTTTCGGCAGCCGGTCGTTCTTCGGTAGCTGCCTGTTCCGGGGTTGCTTGTTGTACATTTGCGTCAGCACCTCCAACATTGCTTTCCCCGGTTGTCTTCTTGCCGGAAACCAGGTTGTTGATCCAAGAAGTAATTGGTGCAATTAGAGGTATTTTATACTCTGTGTACTGGTATGACTTGATCATAGCTAAAATCGAGAACACAAGAATAACAATGCTGACTGCCGAAGACAGTAGAGAAAGAACACTTACTATACCTAATGAACCCATAAGTGAGTATGGTCTGGTAAATGCAGCTATGACCAAACCTCTTACGATTACATTAAGTACAACTGCAACCAGTGCGCTTATCGCGTGGATCACAAATGATTGCATAGCATGAAACTTAACATACTTGCTCTTAGTCTCCAACAAGAAGACCACAAGTGGTACAGCCCATGCGAAGTAGCAGACGCCAGGGATGATCATGAGAGCTGATGCTACCAGATAGCTGAGAAGTGCCAGGAGATTTGCTTCCAGGTTCCATAATGAAGAATTGTGCGGTTTTACTGTTTTGTTTGACATATCTCTCACCTCAATCCAAAATATTGCTTTTCTGATATAAAGATACCAAAAAGATATCTATTATACACCTGTTAGAGTATTCAAACATTCAACCATAGAGCTCTGAAGTCCTTTTTCCATATTCAAAGCTTCTTCAATATCGATATCGGTTATTTCACCGCTCTTCGTAACAACCGCGCGGTTTTTCCTGCCTTCCAAAAAGCTTTTTACTGCGTGATGGCCCATACGGGAAGCGGTAACACGGTCACGGACTGTAGGTGAGCCTCCCCTCTGAACATGTCCCAAAACTGTTACACGTGGGTCCATTCCGGTATGCTCCCTTATATAAGACGCAACATCTACCGCACTTCCCACTCCTTCGGCAACAATGATCATGAAGTGAGTCCTTCCGCTCAGACGGGCTCGACGGATCATCTCAATGACGTCTCTGTCAAGATCGAGTTCGTGCTCCGGAACAAGCACCGCTGTAGCACCTACTGCAATTCCGACATAAAGAGCAATGTGCCCAGCTCTACGGCCCATTACCTCAACTACCGAGCAACGCTCATGGGACTGCATAGTATCTCGTAGCCGGTCAATAGCTTCTATAGCTGTGTTGCATGCAGTATCAAATCCAATGGAATACTCAGTGCATGCAACGTCATTATCTATACTTCCCGGGATGCTGATCACAGGCACTCCCCACCTTGAAAGGTCTCTTGCGCCACGGATCGTCCCGTCACCGCCGATCGCAATAATACCGTCAAGCCCAAGATATTTAACGGTCTTGACAGCCCGCTGTATTCCGTCGTCAGTAACAAACTCGGGACATCTTGCTGTGTATAAGATGGTTCCCCCGCGGGTAATAAGTCCGTTTACACTTTTATCGTCTAAGGGGATAACATCACCATTTATCAGTCCGCTATAACCCCTTCTAATTCCTATACATTCAACACCCATGTAGATACAGCTACGGGCCACAGCGCGAATTGCTGCATTCATTCCGGGGGCGTCTCCACCGCTTGTGAGTATTCCAAGGCGCTTGATTTTCTTATCCATAAAAGACTCCTAGTTTATAATATATGATTATATGTATTATTTTTCAGTTACATACATCTGCCAATTATTATATCAGGAACAAACTTGGTCGTAAACAGTGATTTAAGTCTTTTTATTGCTTCAAAACTACATTTTTTTCACCTAAAAGCTCATTTAGTCTATTTATCAACCGCGTATCCGGATCGATCCGACAGCCCTCTTTGCTGCCAGTATCGGCATAATAAAGTACTACCGGAACCCCTCCGGGAAACATGGAAAGCATTGGCTTTACTTTTGACGTTAGCTGGTCTGCTTTGCTGGGCAGCTTGATATATAACTTCATTCCGTTCTTTTCGGGAGTTTTGGCTTGTGTGATTGATTGTGATTCTTTCTTATCCAAATCAGTAATTGGCCTGATGCTCTCGCATAGGATTTGAGGGTCCCGATCCTCCCTAAAAGATAGTCTCCCTCTTACTAAGACTCCCGAGTCTTCTTTGAGATAGACACTGCAGCGTTCAAGTGTCTTTGGAAACACGATAAGCTCTATAGTACCGGTTTCGTCTTCAAGCTCTACATAGGCCATCACACTGTCAGATCTGGTTGTTTTCATCCGTACTTTTGAAACCATTCCTGCAACGTCGATCGTCTGGTCATCCTTTAAACCATTCCCCTCTCCGCTGGAGATTATCCGTCCAATCTGTACTGTGTGTATCAAACGCAGTATATCTCTGTATTCATCCATGGGGTGTCCACTTAGATAAAGTCCTGTAACTTCCTTTTCGTAGCCGACGCGGATCTTCTTGGGAAACTCCGGTATATCGGGTAGGGGGATCTCCTGAACCGGGGAATCCTCTACTATTGAGAAGATATCGATCTGACCTTCCAGGTTCTTAGTTTTGGTATGTGCGATATTGTCCAAAATCAAGCCGCTCACCTGCAGTAATGCGCTTCGCTTCCCGAAAGAATCAAAGGCCCCGCATTTTATCAGACTCTCTAATGCTCTTCTGTTCAAGTCCCGATTGAACATCCGCTCACAGAAGTTTTGAAGTGAAGTGAATCGTCCATTATTTGAACGCTCCTGCACCACCTCCTGGATGAACTTTCTGCCGATGTTTTTAACGGCAACCAGTCCAAACCTAATAGTGTCGCCGACGACAGTAAAGCCACCCTCAGACTCATTTATGTCAGGGGGCAGTACCCTGATGCCCATTTTACGGCACTCAGCTATATATTCTGCAACCTTGCTGGAAGAGTCAAGAACCGAGGTCAGAAGTGCGGCCATGAATTCACGGGGATAATGACATTTCAAATATGCTGTTTGAAATGACACAACTGCATATGCCGCGGCATGCGCCTTATTGAATGCATAATTTGCAAAATCAAGGATTTCGTCAAAAAGGCTGTTGGCTATCTGTTCATCAATACCGTTGACTGCGCATCCCGGAATGTTTTCCTGAGGGTTCCCACGGATAAAGTTCTCTCGTTCCTCTTGCAGGACCTTCATGTTCTTTTTGGACATTGCTCGGCGTACAACGTCGGCACGTCCCAACGAATATCCCGCCAACTTGCGGAATATTTCCATGACCTGCTCCTGATAGACGATACAACCGTATGTGACTTCCAAAATATCTTTGAGCATGGGGTGTTTGTAGCTGATCGAAGCCGGATTGTGCCTGGCTTCTATGAAACGCGGTATCGAATCCATCGGACCCGGTCTGTATAAGGCCACAACCGCGGTTATCTCTTCAAGCGAACGCGGCTGAAGTGAAGTTACAACACTTGTCATACCCGTGCTCTCAAGCTGGAATACTCCTTGTGTGTCACCGGCCGAAAGCATCCTGTAGGTATCAGGGTCCGATTCATCGACTCTGTCGATGTCAAAGGAAGGATCTTTACGTTTCACCATTTTGGCAGCTTCGTCAATGACGGTCAGGTTTCTCAACCCTAAAAAATCCATCTTAAGAAGCCCCAACTCTTCCAATGTCACCATCGGAAATTGACACACTATCGCCTCATCATTTCGGGCAAGGGGAACATAATCGGAGACAGGCTCTTTCGTTATAACAACTCCCGCGGCATGGGTGGATGCATGGCGTGGCATTCCTTCCAGCGCTTTTGCTGTATCGATGAGGTTTTTGATTCTAGTGTCGTTGTCGTACAGATCACGCAGCGGCCTTGACACTCTCAAAGCCTCGTCAAGTGTCATGCCAAGTTGGAAGGGCACTAGTTTTGCCACCGTGTCTGCTTCGGCATAGGAGATGTTTAGTACACGGGCTACATCTCGGATCGCTCCTCTGGCAGCCATCGTTCCAAATGTGACTATTTGCGCCACATGGTCAGCTCCATATTTATCGACCACATAGTCGATCACTTCCTGCCTACGATTAGGACAGAAATCGATGTCGAAGTCGGGCATGCTTATACGTTCGGGATTCAGAAATCGCTCAAAATACAGTGAGTATTTTATAGGGTCTATGTTAGTTATCTGCAAACAATATGCAGCCATACTACCGGCTCCCGAACCTCTACCCGGCCCTACCGGTATGCCCCGAGATCGCGCATATGCAATAAAGTCGCTTACAATAAGGAAATAATCTACAAATCCCATGTTCCTTATCGTATTCAACTCATACATCAATCTATCCATATATCCGTCAGGATCATCGGGATACCTGATATTATAACCGTCAATACACAGCTTTTTGAGATACTCGAATGCGTCCTTTTCTCCCTCGGGCAATGCAAACTCCGGGAGATGGTATTTGCCAAATTCAAAGTCGAAGTTGCACATATCTGCAATTTTTGAAGTGTTTTCAATGGCACCTTCATATTGGGAGAAAAGCTCGGCCATTTCATCTCCCGACTTCAGATAAAATTGATCCCCTTCAAATTTCATCCTGTCCGCGCTATCTATAGTCTTGCCAGTCTGAATACAAAGCAGAACGTCCTGAGTGACAGAGTCTTCCCTTCGCAGATAATGGACGTCATTTGTAGCCACAAGCGGGATGCCCGTTTCTTGGTGGATCCTCAAAATGCCGCGGTTGACTACTTTTTGCTCTGCCATGCCGTGATCTTGAAGCTCAAGATAGAAGTTGCCCTCTCCAAATATCTCTTGATATCTCAAAGCGGCCAGTTTTGCATCTTCATAGTTGCCCTGCATCAGTTTGGCCGGAATCTCACCGGCTAGACAAGCCGAAAGGCAGATAAGGCCCTCCGAATACTCTTCAAGTAGTTGCTCGTCTACACGGGGCTTTCCGTAAAAGCCTTCAACAAATCCTGCACTGACAAGCTTTATCAGGTTTGTATAGCCTGTTTTGTCTTTACATAGCAGAACAAGATGCTCAGACTCAGAGTCTAATTGGTGCACCTTGTCAAAACGTGTGCGCGCTGCTTTATAGACCTCGCACCCAATTATGGGTTTTACACCTGCTGCTTTGCATGCCCTATAAAAGTCCACCACGCCATACATAACGCCGTGATCGGTAATCGCTAATGCTTTCTGACCAAGCTCTGCCGCATAGCGAGCGAGCTGCTCTATGCGACAAGCACCGTCAAGAAGGCTATATTCACTATGGACATGCAGGTGGACAAAATCACTCATATGTCGCTACCTCGCTTGTCTATATCATTTTCCTCTCTCATATCCGCCAACTCAACCAGCCTGTTGAGACGGTGATTAAGTCCTGATCTGCTGACCTTGGAATGCGACATAGCTGCCAGTTCACCTAATGTTGCGTCGGGATACTTTAGTCTAAGCTCAGCTGACTGGCGAAGCTTGTCCGGCAAGTTGTCAAATTGGCCGCTTTCCATAAGTTTTCGGATCGCTGCGATCTGCCGTTGAGCTGCGTCCACTGTTTTTGACAAGTTTGCCGTCTCGCAGTTGACACGTCGGTTTATACGGTTGCGGAGTTCCTTTTCAACCTTTGCCTCCATCACCGCAATCGCTGAAGAGGGCGCACCACTCTTTGTCAGGAAATCCTCTATTGACTCGCTGTCCTTGAAGTATATCATATAGTTAGATTTTCTCATTGTGATTTTAGGTGAAAAGCCCATGTCCAGCAACAAAGCCATCACCTCTCCCGAGAGATGGTAATGCCGGGTTATAAGTTCCAGGTGGTAGCTCCTCTTTGGGCTTGATACCGAACCCGCAGCCATAAATGCACCCCGAACAAATGACTCACGGCAGTGTTCCTCTTCTAGATTCGCAGCATTCAGATGCAAAGCATAGTGCCGTGACTCGTCATATCCGTAATGATCCATTATTCTATTCAACGCATCTTTGTCAGTAAGGACAAGCACGTCCTTTACCACCGAGTTTCCGACTGTTGAATTATCAAAGGAAGCCTGAAAAACCCGGCTTAGCATTGCCTGTATACGGGCTGAAAAGGTTTCGTGCTCAGTTATAATACGTATTTCATTCTCATTAAAGGTGTTTGAAAAGAGAAATACTCCGTAGAGCTCGGCCGCAGCACAGCAGTCCAGCTTTACGGGAACCCGGCACATCTCGTTTTTTACCTTTGCCGAGAAAGTCATTTCTCATCACCTCTATATTTCAAAGCCCTTCGGGTCATGTATTTTTACGCAACCAATCTACCATCAATCGGTCATATCTCCCGTACAGCCCTGGCCTTGGATTTTTCCTGGCGTGGATCGCCATCAGCTCTGTAGCCAAAACTCTAGGATCGTGCCTGGCAAGCTTTTCACCTTCACCTATCAGATGACGCTCAATAAGCTCTATTCCGATAGCATCAAATTGATCTCTGTCAATTACAGTGGGTCCTGCACCTTCTTTGTCGTAGTTGATGACCAGATGTTTTGCAACAGGACCTGTATTTACAAGACATATGTCAAACAACATATCGTTGGAATGCTGAAATATACTTTTCACATGGTCAAATGCGGTATAGTCCTCTGTCTCTCCCTCCTGGGTCATGACATTGCAGACATATACCTTTACGGCTTTTGACTTTGCGATCGTCTCCCCCACACCATTGACAAGCAAATTGGGAATTATGCTTGTATAAAGGCTTCCGGGTCCAAGAACTATCATATCCGCTTCACTGATCGCCTCGATGACTTCCGGTATCGGCTCCGAATTTTCAGGGATCAGGCGTACCTGTTTGATCCGACTTTTCTGTTGCTTCTTGATATGAAATATTTTTGATTCGCCAATAACTTTTATGCCGTTCTCAAACTCCACCTCAAGGTTTACATCGGCTGTCGTCACAGGCAATACACGACCTGTAATCGCCAAAACATCGCTCATCCTCTTTACAGCCTCATCAAATGAGCCACATATCCGGCAAAGTGCGGCCAGAAAAAGATTTCCAAAGCTCTGACCAGTAAGGCTTCCCTCCGTGAACCGGTATGAGATGACCTGCGACATCAGCGGCTCAACATTTGCAAGAGCCATAATACAGTTGCGTATATCCCCCGGAGGCAGTATGCCCATCTCGCTTCTGAGAACACCTGAACCGCCGCCGTCATCGGAAACCGCCACTATTGCGGTTATATTCTCTGTACACTCCTTTAAGCCTTTCAGGAGGGTGGAAAGACCTGTGCCGCCGCCAATAGCCACAACTTTCGGCCCAACGATGCGGGCAGACTCCACGTCCCCCAGCTTATAATCACCCGGTCTGTACAGAATGATGTCTTCAGGTTCTTCGTTTATATTACTACCAAAATCATTGTGTTTCATCAAATCCCGCCTTCAGTACTCATCTCCAATACCACCGGCTTTCATATCACCATTGCCCAATAGTTATTTCTGTATATCTCTATGAGAAGTTACAACATGAAATCCCTGTTTTTCAAGGTAGGCAGCAATCTCCTCTGCAAGTGCTGTTGACCTGTGCTTGCCGCCCGTACAACCAATTCCAATTGTAAGCGAGCTTTTGCCTTCCTCTATGTAACCCGGAAGTAAAAACATAAGCAGGGGATAGAGCTTTTCAAGAAATTCAGTTGTCTGCTCAAACTGAAATACATAATCCCGTACAGCCTTGTCAAGTCCTGTCAGGTCGCGAAGGTGTTCAACATAGAAGGGATTAGGAAGAAAGCGCACGTCAAAGATCAGATCCGCTTCGACGGGGATTCCGTACTTAAAACCAAATGACATTACGGATATTACCATTGAGTGCACTCTCTCAACACCAAATATGCATTCACTAAGCATCTGCTTAAGGTCGTTTACCGAAAGCCCGGTGGTATTGATCACGAAGTCGGCGCGTTCACGAACCGGGGTCAGCTTCTCCGTCTCTCGCAAAATCACATGCTCGATGGATTCCCCATCCTCTGCAAGAGGGTGCCTTCTTCTGCTCTCCTTGTACCTACGGATGATCGCATCCACATCCGCTTCCAAAAATATTATGCGGCTCTCACAGCCCATATTACCAATAGTATCTAGAGCTTCAAACAATGGTGTAAAGCTATCCCCGCTCCGTATGTCGGTTACCAGCGCAACCCTTTCATACTTGCCTTGCATCGATATGCAGAACTCCACAAACTTAGGTAAAAGGGCAACCGGAAGATTATCCACACAATAGTATCCAAAGTCCTCCAGAATGTTGGCTGCACGGCTCTTCCCCGCACCGGATAGGCCGGAAATAATAAATATCTGCATCTTATCCATCTTCCCCAATGATTTTGACCTCCGGCTCGAGATCGACCCCGAACCTCTCTTTTACCGTTTTCTGAACTTTCTCCATCAAGAGTATTACATCGCTACAGTTTGCATTTCCAATATTTATTATAAAGCCCGCGTGTTTCTCCGAAACTTGTGCGTCACCACATCTGAAACCCTTCAAATCACTGTCGGATATCAGCTTACCGGCGTAAAACCCTTCAGGCCTCTTGAAAAAGCTACCTGCACTGGGATATTGCAGTGGCTGTGATGCCACCCGTCGTTGCTTTAATTCCTGCATCCGTTCATGAATTTGGTTTTTGTCACCCTCTGAGAGGCAAACCCTTGTACGCAGGATAACATTGCCCGGTTTGCCTGTAAAAAAGCTCCTGCGATAACCAAACAGATGCTCATCCCTTTTCAAAGTGAGGATCTCTCCCTGCATGGTCAAATAGTCTGTCTCAATTACGCAGTTTTTCATTTCTCCACCATAAGCGCCGGCATTCATATAAACGGCGCCGCCAACGGTTCCCGGTATGCCGAATGCAAATTCCATACCAGTGAGACTATTCTCCAACGCAAACAAAGCAAGGCTGTTGAGTGAAGCACCACACTCAGCCTCTATAATATTATTATCAAGACTCGTTATCCGGTCCAGAGCAGTCGTTTCTATTACAACTCCGCGTATGCCTCCGTCGCGAACAAGCAAGTTGGATCCCTTGCCAATAATCTGAAAAGGGAGTCCTTTCTCTAATGCAAATCTAAGAGTCTCTATCAACTGATTTACAGTTTCAGGCCTACACCAAATGTCAGCCGGACCACCTATCCGGAAAGTTGTGTGGTCGCGCATTGGCTCACAGACTTTTACATTTAGGTTCGGAACATGTTCGATCAGCTCCCGCATATACCCGTCTATTCCCATACAGTCCTCCCGTCTCAATAAATAAGGAAAAGCACTGCCGTCTGCCAAGCGGTAACATACACAATGTCATTTCTAAGTATACAACACATCCCGCTCAAAGAAAAGTCGTAATCTGCGTAAGCTGAAGTTCCGGCAGTTTTGTAATTTGCAATATAACAGCAGAAGCCGCTCAGGATGTACTACTCACACTCCGTCGCGGCTCCGGTTTATTATATGATGTTAAACTCCAAGCATTGCGGCGCCAACAATTCCGGCATCGTTTCCGAGCTCGGCACGCTTGATGATGGTTTGGGGAACATCGCGTGTATACCTTGCCTCATCAACCAACTTCTGAAGAGGCTTCAATAAGTAGTCTCCCTCATTGGAAATTCCTCCGCCGATACACATGACCTCAGGTTGGAAAATGTTGATCAGGTCGATAACACCTGCAGCAACGTACTTGATATATTGGTCAACCACGATTTTTCCGCCCTCATCACCCTTCTTTGCCGCGTCAAAGGCTGTTCTTCCGCTTACTTTAGCCAGGTCACCCTCGACAAGCTCCCACATCAGTGTTTCAGGATGCTCCTGCATGTACTCCCGTGTTGATTTGATAAGGCCCGTGGCAGATGCATAAGCCTCCCAGCAACCCTTCCGTCCGCATCCGCACTGACGTCCGTCAAGATTGATGACTATATGGCCTACTTCTCCGGCCGCACCGTTGAAGCCTGAATATATCTTCTTATTTATAATGATACCGCCGCCAACGCCGGTTCCGAGGGTAATGAATATTGCAGTGTCTGTATCTTTGGCACCGCCCGCATACGCCTCACCCAGCGCAGCACAGTTAGCATCATTGTTAAGATGAACAGGGACGCCCCACTTCTCACTAAGCCCAGTAGCAATGTCAACATGTTCAATTGGTAGGTTGGGACAAAATATTACGACACGGGTATTGGGATCCATCATACCTGGAACACCAATTCCTATGGATTTTAGCTCAGAACGATCAAATCCTGTCTCCTTTTCTAAGAGATCACATGACTTGTGAATGGCCTCTACGACCGCCTTTTCTCCCAGTTCAGCATTTGTTGGAATGCTGACCTTACCCAGGACTTTTCCTTCTTCATTTACAAGACCCGCGGCAATATTTGTTCCTCCCAGATCAATTCCGATGTAAAGCTTTTTTCCCATTTGCTCTACCTTCCTTTTTACTGTCAAATTAATTTATGCCAATGCTGCTATTTGCATTTGCAGTTAAATTTCAATGCCCTTTCGCTCCTTAAAATAGCGTCGCAGTTTTTCCGCGTCGGCATTCAGAACTTGTTCTTCCGGGAATCCCAGTTCCTCCAGCAGGGCAACCGAATTGTCAAACACGCCGACCTCGTCCATATAGTGAGCATCAGAGCTTACAACAATATTGACTCCATACTTCATACAAAGGCGGGCAACTTCCCTACAGTTGACATCGCTTCCCTTTCGAACATCAAATGAATGATTGTTTATCTCAATGATTTTCCCTTTCTCACGGCACTTCTTTATAACCTCTTCCATGTCGAATGGAAAGTTGCTGTTGCCGACATGCCCAAGGCAATCCACATATGGATTATCAAGTATGTTGAGCCACGCACGAGTGACAGCTTTGCTGTCTTTGGGATTCCAACAAATCTCATGCATTGAGGCTATTACATACTCCAGCCTCTTAAGTGCCATTTCAGGAAGATCCAGCTCTCCGTCTTCATTGAGGACATTGGCCTCTGCACCCTTAATGACCCTGATCCCTTCGGCATACTTAGGAGTTGAGGCCATAAAATAAATCAGCTGCGGAGCGCCTATCATCGACGGAGCGTGATCGGATAACACTATATGTGTGTGACCACGTTTGCGAGCCGCCATGCAGTTTTCTGCAAGAGTGCTATACGCATGGCCTGATGAAATCGTATGGGTGTGCATATCTGCGATAAATTTCATAATAAATTGATCCTTTATAATATATAAATGGTTATCAGTTACCAAGATTGAGCTTGCTTTGCTCAAAGTGCCTGTTGATTCTTTCGGTAAACTCGTGAGCCGCATTGTATCCCATTTTCTTTTCACGGTTATTCATAGCGGCAACCTCGATAATAATTGCCAGATTCCGTCCGGGCTTGACGGGCACAGTCAACGAAGGTATCTTTACATCAAGAATCGTGGTATAAAGGTTTTCAACGCCGAGTCTGTCATACTGCGTTCCGTCCTGCCACGGTTCTAGGTTGATAATGAGGTCAACAGTCTGATTCTGCCTGACGGAACCCATACCGAAGAGCCTTCTGACGTCAATGACTCCAATTCCTCTAAGCTCGATATAGTGACGAATCATGTCTGGAGCTGAGCCGATCAAAGTGCTCGTTGATATTTTTTTAAGTTCCACCGCATCATCCGCAATCAAGCGATGTCCGCGTTTGACCAGCTCTATTGCAGACTCACTTTTACCTACGCCGCTTTCGCCGATCAACAAAATCCCCTCACCGTAAACCTCTACAAGCACACCGTGCCTTGTAATGCGGGGCGCAAGAGCTTCTTTGAGTGACGATATCAAAGCACTTATCAAATATGACGTGGGATCGATCGAACGCAACACCGGTGTTTTATATTTTTCAGCCATCTCCATACATTCAGGAAATGGATCCAATCCACGTGATATAATAATAGCAGGCACATGCTTTGAGAGCAACTTATCAAAAACCTGTCTTCGGTTTTCAGGCGCAAATCGGTCTAAGAATGTGTTTTCCACCTTGCCAAGAACCTGTAAACGACTTGAATCAAAATAGTCAAAAAAGCCGGCCAGCTGTAGCCCCGGCCTGTTTACGTCGTCGGCTACTATCAGGATTTTTTCATAATCTTCGGGTGCATACAGTATCTCAAGATTAAAATCCTTAATTATATCTGTAAGCTTTACACTGTACAGCGTATCCATGTTTCCACCGCTTTCACTACGTGCAATTAGCACATACTCTTTTGGAACAATTCATATAAATTATACACATTTTGTATTAAAAGCGCAACACCCAACACCCACACACAGATCATGAGTTTATAATATGTTAATAATTTTACGGAATGCATATATCATCTTGGAAAATCGGATATCAGTATGGTACAATGTCTGTCTGACGGAAAACTACAAAAACAATTACTAAAAATTAAAATATGAAGTGTTGTGGTGACCTTAATATGAGAATGCGAAAAAAGAAGAACTTGACCCAGAGGATGGAGCGTGTCAAATCTCTCTTAGTAGAGGATCCTGAAAAAATTTCCGGTTCGTGGGACAGCTTGTCTTCAAAAAGGCCTATACACCTTGAGATTGGATGTGGAAAAGGCAAATTCATAACTGAAACGGCCGCAGCTGATCCCGACAATTTCTTCGTTGGTTTGGAAAAAGTAGCGGATGTTTTAGTTATGGCAATGGAAAAGGTATCCCAGACCAATCTTTCAAATGTCCTCTTCATCAGAGGTGACGCAAATATGCTTGAAAATTACTTTTCACCCGGTGAAGTTGCAAAGATATATCTGAACTTCAGTGATCCATGGCCGGCAAAGCGGCATCAAAAGCGGCGTCTTACGTCAGAAGGTTTCTTGAGCATATATCGCAAGATACTTGCAAAGGATGGTATTGTCTGTCTTAAGACAGATAACCGAGGGCTTTTTGAGTTTTCTATCGAAGAACTAAAAAGATGCGGGTGGAGGATCGAAAATATCACATTTGACCTGCATGGGTCAAATCAGCAAGATTCCAAACCGCAGGAGCAAACTGATATCAACAGTGTAGAAAGCCCCAAAGCATATCAGCCAATATTCAATCCTGCCGGTGGCGCAGTAACCGAATACGAGCAGCGTTTTGCCTCAATGGGAATACCCATCTGTAGACTTGAAGCGTTCCCTCCTGATACCGACATCCACACCGGCTTAGAAAAATAAAATAACCCCGCCGACAATGTCGGCGGGGCATGAAGCTTTTTAATGTCCCCACACTGGCCGTGTGAACGAATTTTAAAAACCTGCACGATCAGCAGGTGGGTTTACTCCCCAATGCTTTATTGCTTCCAACTTCCGGCTGTGCCGGGAGGCCTGCAAACCACCTTGGGAGACCGTAATCCCGTAGTAAATATGTGGGTTTAAAATAAGCTCAACACGCACCATGTAGGGAAGAAGGAACTTTGCAATCCCTTGCTTCGTCTCTATACTAACATAGGATATTTCGTTTTTCAATAGTGACTTTCTGCCACTTTTCAATTCTGTAGATTCCGATAGCAAGTATTCGTTTATATATAATATCAATAATATTTCGCTGCTGTAAGTCGCAGTTTTTGTAAGTTTCGTTAATATTTATAAACAAAATACTTACCAAATTTTTCAAATGTTTGTCCGATTGTGTTAGCGCAATCGAATCAGTCAAGCTCCTCCATGTTGTCCAATTCTGAGTCTAACTGCTCGATACGCTCCATGAACTCTGCGAAAACACTTTCGAGAAGTTCATCATCATCAACTGTTACAAAAAACTCTTCCCCATCTTCCTCCTGGGATTCAAGGATGATAATATCTACTTCACCCTCTTCGTCCTCATCATCGTCAGCGATGGGAGCAAATGCCATAAAGATCCTATCCTCATATTCCAGTGTGTCAAGATGCTCGAGCTGATATTTGTTGTTTTCGTCGTCGATCAGTTCGACAATAGTGTTTCCAAAATTTTCGTCCATGCCGCCGCCTCCCTGAGAGCCGCGATCCGCGACCCTGATATATTGGGTTCGCCTAACCTACCTGCTGGTACTACTTCAAAACAGGTATGACAGGTATGTTTGTATAATAGTCTATTTTTAATTGAACGTCAACCAATTGAAGACAGATTTAAAAAGTAAATTCTACAAGGATTTGACATCAAGACTTATCGTGGAAACCATCTGTAAACTAATTTGCCCGTCATTTTATATATTATGAATAATAAAAATTGCCTTACTTGGGCATGTGGGATGATATTTGTGAATAAATGCCTATAATGATTATGACCCGAAATCTTCTAGAAGCTTTGCTAGCTCTTCGTCTCCCTTGACTACGATACCCTCCTTAAGCATTTCAGCGTCAGCTTCACGGAGCTTGCTTATTACGATTTCAGTGATCACCTGCGGAGTATTCGGATCATCGAGACTATAGATCCCTATAAATCCTGAGGTGTCCTTTAGCAGATATTCCTTTTCAGTATCTGTCTGTTTCCCTTCGATTCCCGTCGCGACTTCCATTGCGGGTGTATTCTCCAGTACATCATGATTCTCGGAAAATAGCCCGGTATTGATGTCATTATAATCAAAGTTGCCGTCGGCGATGGGGTTGTTGACAGTCAGAGCCAAAGCCGTCATTATCGTCGCGAGTAAACTTAAAACACTAAGCGACGCAATTCTACGGTTCCTCACCATACACCTTTCCCCGTTTCATAAAATTTCATTGTAAGTACTAAACTACAACATATTATAGACTCAAATGTTGTCGTTTATTCGATTTTTGATTAAAATTCCATACTTTTTTGACGGTATTTATTTTCCTGTTCCATTTTTCCTTAGTCGTGATATAATAAGATGATTCTTTAGTATAATGGGAGGTCTGAAAAATGCCTTCAAACCCAACAAATAACTCCAAGGCCAGAAAGCCTTCCGGAAAGAAGATACGCACTACCGGTCCACTCTTGTCGGTATTCAAATGGTTTTTCAAGATATTTGGAACTTTGCTGTTGATTGGTATGACCACCGGCGTAATGCTTGGATGTATTTTTGCAATTTATATTGATAAACACATAAATACTAATCTTGAAATCGATCCGCACGAGTTTCAGCTGGATTTGACTAGCTTTGTCTACTATCTAGACAAAGAAACCGGTGAATATAAGGTTCTGGAGGAACTATTCGCTAGAGAAAACCGTATATGGGTAAGCTATGAAGAGATTCCGGAGCATTTGATCGATGCTCTTGTGGCCATCGAGGACCAGCGTTTTTGGCGCCATCACGGAGTTGATTGGTATCGAACGACCGGAGCATTCTTTAATATGTTTCTTGGTATGAAAGACAATTTTGGTGGCTCAACAATAACCCAGCAGCTCATCAAGAATCTTACCGAAGAAGATGAGGTAACAGTTAGAAGAAAGATAACCGAGATCTTCCGAGCAATTGAACTTGAACGGCAATATTCCAAGGAAGATATTCTGGAATGGTATCTCAACCTTGTCTATTTCAGTCAGGGCTGCAACGGGGTCCAATCAGCCGCCCAGACCTATTTCGGGAAGGACGTCAGTGAACTGACTCTAGCAGAGTCGGCATCGATAGTAGGTATTACAAATCTTCCCACAAAATACGACCCCTACATCAACCGTGATAATAATAAAGCGCGTCAAGAGGTAATCCTCAGGGAGATGCATAGGCAGGGAATAATCTCCGAGGAAGAAATGAACAAGGCTATCAAGGAAAAGCTCGTATTTCGTAGAGATGCAAGGCCGATCGACTCTGGTGAAAAGGAATCTAAATACCAAAGCTACTTCGTCGACCAGGTCATTGAGGATGTTCTTACCGATCTAATGATTCAAAAAGGCGTATCATATAAGGTAGCTACACAGCTTCTGTATCGCGGCGGATATCACATCTATACAACTATTGACATGGATGTGCAGGCCGCAATAGACGAAGTATACACCAACCCCGAATATTGGCCTGAACTCAAGGAAACGGACGGAGAATCTCCCCAGTCCGCCATAATTGTGATGGACCACCGCACGGGAGACATCGTGGGCATGTACGGCGGGCTTGGAGAAAAGACTTCGAACCGCTCATGGAACCGTGCCACCATGACTCTCCGTCAGCCGGGTTCTTCGATAAAGCCCATTGCGGTCTATGCTCCGGCTGTCGACGCCGGATTGGTGACCCCCTATACCGTTTACACCGACATGCCAATAATGAAAAGCGGTGATAAGCCCTGGCCGAAAAACTATGACCAGAGCTCGGTAGGATACCGCGGACAGGTAACGATAATGGAAGCCGTTCAGCGCTCCATGAACACCGTGCCAGCCAAGCTGGTAATGCAGATGTCTCCTGCGCGCTGCTTTGAGTTCGCGAAGTACAAAATGGGCCTCGTATCACTTGTAGAAAGTTTGAAAATCGGCAATAAAGAACACACCGACGTAGACATCGCCCCCATGTCCCTCGGCGGACTGACCCGCGGTGTAACAGTCAGGGAGCTGTCCGAAGCATACTCTGTTTTCCCGAACAGGGGGATATACAACAAGTCCAGGACATATACGAAAGTCCTCGATTCAAACGGTCAGGTAGTGCTTGACAACTCGCTCACAAGCACCCCCGTCATCAAGGAAAAGACCGCCTTCTACATGAACCAGATGCTGCAGAATGTAGTGACGAACGGTACGGGTGTGAACGCGCGGCTGTCGAATATGCCTGCCGCAGGTAAGACCGGAACCACCGACGATGACTATGACCGCTGGTTTGCGGGCTACACGCCTTACTACACCTGCGTTGTCTGGTACGGATTTGACGAAAACAAGACGATCGTTCCCGTAAGCGGAACGAGTCCCGCAGTTCCGCTTTGGAAAGCAGTCATGGAAAAGATCCACGAAAACCTTGAACCGACCGAGTTTTTTACCCCCAGCGGTACACTCGTGAAAGCAAGCTACTGTAAAGATTCAGGGTTGGCCCCAACCGAGGCCTGTAGAAGTGACATTCGCGGTAGCAGAGTTGCGACCGGCACCTTCTTCGCAGAAGACGTGCCTACCGCAGCCTGCAACGTACACAAATACGTAACGATCGATGCCGAATCTCAACAACTGGCCACCGAGTTTTGTCCCACCGAAAACCTAAAGAGGGTTTCGATGCTGGATTTGGATCGCAGATTCCCAATTCAGGGTGTAACACTAAATGATGAGCGGTTTACAATTCCTGCAAATGATGCTACAGGCGGGTCATCGGACGAAGGGTATCGAGTTGGTGCAAGAGTCAGACAAGGTGAGATACTTCACAATTCTTATTGCACTTTGCATACAGAGGAGACTGTACAAACACCCGATCCATCCGATATCATTCCCGATCCCGGTGACGAGAACAATGAAGATGATGGACAAAACGACGTCGACAATGAAAACGGCAACGATATACCACCCGGAAGCGGTGATGATGACGAAGAAGATGAAACCTCCCAGGAACCGGGTATAGGTGGAGACTATCATCCCCCCGTGCCTGACGAACCTGGCGATCCTGGCGATCCTGACGGATCCGATGAGACAACAGAGCCAACTGATCAAACATCTCAGCCCACTCAAACACCTGAACGGACAGGGCAATCTCCTTCTCCTGGCTCAGCTACTTCATCCCCCGAGGACAGCACTTCTCCTTCGCCATCTCCCTATGCTTCGGCTTCGATGCCGCCATCCCCTGAAGCATCAGCTTCACTTCCTGAAGTGGCAGAGCCTGCCGAGGATCCAGCAGCTTGACCTGCCTTCCAAAGTATAAACGTATAAACAAAGTTTAGTGTATTAGTTCTCAAATTTGATCTCGACTTAATAACCAAATATTTTCTATTGGAATATATCCAAAGCAAAAGCTCCTCTATGGCTGAATTGACCTTAGAGGAGCTTGTCTTATAATGTTATGTCTTAGCACTATGAGTTAATTATTGTTCATGAGTTAATATATTCGAAAGAGTCAATGGTCCGACCTTGGACTGAAAAATTTGTCGTGAACCGCTTTTAGGGCAATATCCGCCTCCGACTTGTCAATGAGAACGGAGACTTTTATTTCGCTGGTGGAGATCATCTGTATGTTGACACCCACGCTATAAAGTGCCTCAAACATCTGTGAAGCGATTCCGGGGTTGTTTATCATGCCGGCACCCACTATCGAGACCTTTGAAAGCTTTTCGCTTGTTGTCATGTCTTTGAACATCAAGACGTTTTGCTTATCCTTAAGGATCTTAATGACCTGACTGAGGTTTTCTTTGGCAACCGTGAAAGTAATATCCTTTGTAGATTCACGCCCTATAGACTGCAGGATAATGTCAACGTTTATTCTGTTTTTAGCCAGCACTGAAAATATCTTGTAAGCCACACCCGGCACGTCCTGAAGCCCTATTAGAGAGACGCTAGCAACATTGTCATCCTTGGCAACGCCGCTTATCAAGGTCTTTTCCATTCTGGTGGTTACCTCCTTTACAATAGTACCCGGTTTGTGTTCCAGACTTGAGAGAACCTCCAGGTGAACCCCATATCGCTTGGCAAGCTCCACAGAGCGGTTTTGAAGCACTTGTGCACCAAGGGATGCCAGTTCTAACATTTCATCGAAGGTAATCTCGTCCAGTTTCTTTGCATTAGGAACGATTCTTGGGTCCGCAGTGTAGACACCGTCCACATCGGTATAAATCTGGCAAAGATCCGCCCCAAGCTCAGCAGCCAAAGCGACCGCAGTTGTATCTGATCCGCCACGTCCGAGCGTAGTAACGTCCCCAAACTTGTTAATGCCCTGAAAACCGGCAACAATAACAATATTTCTTTTATGCAATTCCGCTCGTATACGCTCACCCGCTAGTTTCTTTATGCGAGCACTGCCATAATTGGAGTCAGTCCGCAGATTTACCTGCCAGCCGGTAAGCGATATGACGGGAAACCCGAGCTTTTCAATAGCCATCGCACAAAGAGCTATTGAAATCTGCTCCCCTGTGGAAAGAAGCATATCCATCTCCCGGCGTGATGCATTGGGGTTTATCTCCTCTGCCATCTTTATTAGATGGTCAGTTGTGTCACCCTGTGCAGACAATACTACAACCACATCGTTGCCTTCCTTATATGTGTCGGTAATTATACTCGCAACATGGTATAGCCTCTCCGGGTCCCTGACCGAACTTCCTCCAAATTTCTTTACTATCAATGCCATATATAGCCCCCGTCTCACAGAGATTCAAGTAGATTTGCTATTTGGTTCCCCTTTTATTTTATGCTTCGTAAATATTATAGTTCTGTATTTTTCAGGGAAGAACCCTGATTGCAGAAAAAACAAGTGCTTCAGCACGGAATTCCTCTATTTTCGCCTCAAAATCAAATCCGCTCATTTCACCTGTTATAAATGCACACTCTCCTCCAAGCTCACCCGATATAGCCCTTATCTCTCCAAATATTTCACGGGCACGGGAAAGTGCACCATCTGCTCTGATATAGTATCGACCACGAAGAACTCTGTGATCTTCAACGAAATCTCCGCCGTTTTCCCATAGGTCCACGTTCTTGGTTTTGTCGATGTGTCGCGCAGCATCAATAACATCCGCAACCACCGCCGAAGCCGTGGGCATCTTCCCCGCTCCCCGGCCATAGAACATGACCTCATCAACGGCATTACCCCGTACAACAATGGCGTTGAACACATCATTTACAGATGAAATCGTCTTGGATTTGTCAACTAGGTGAGGTGCTACATACGCACATATCTTATCTCTGCCGACCCTTACATATCTTCCTAACAGTTTAACGGCCATTCCGACCTGGGCCGCATACCTCACATCGTCAGGCGTTATTGAGAGTATCCCCTCACAGTGAACTTGCTCCGGACTAATATGCCTGCCGAAAGCCAATGATGAAAGAATGCATATTTTGCGGCATGCATCGTATCCCTCTACGTCGTCTGCAGGATTTTGCTCTGCGTATCCAAGGGCTTGAGCTTCATTAAGAGCTTTTTCAAATGTTATACCCTCGTCGAACATCTTAGTGAGTATATAGTTTGTAGTGCCGTTCATAATGCCGTAGATCTCTTCGATCTCATTTGCGGACAGACACTGGATCATCGGTCGGATTATTGGTATGCCTCCACCAACACTTGCTTCAAACATGTAATTGACTCCGCGGGATGATGCAAGTTTCAGGAGTTCATAACCGTGCTTTGCGACGAGCTCCTTATTTGAGGTAACTACATGCTTTCCGGCGGAGAGAAGCCTCTTAGTATACTCGTATGCCGCTGCGGTACCTCCAATAGCCTCAACTGCAATACGCACTTCCGGATCGTTTTCGATCACCTCGAAATCGCGTACGAGCATATCCGCAATGTCAGGATCATCAAACTCCCTTGTATCAAGTATATACTTTATTTTCACATCTTCCATACTTTTTACGGCGATATGAGAGGAGTTTTTTTTCATAACCTCATAGACACCGGAGCCTACAACTCCAAATCCCATGATTGCTACATATATCAAATCTATCTCTCCCCTGCGATAATTTCCGCTTTACTTACACCCTTGAGAGTGCGTATATTTTCAAGCAGTTGTTCCATATTGGCGGAAGTGTCCTGTCCTTCAGCGGATACAGTGACAGAAGCTACCCCGTTGATAGGTATTGACTGATTTATAGTCAAGATATTAAAGGATGAGTCCGCAAACTCATTAAGAATTCCTGAAAGTACACCTGGTTTGTCTTCCAGTACCATATGAAATGTAACCATATTTACCGATGCTGTATCAAAAAACGGCCTGATCGAGTCACGATATTTATAGTATGCGCTGCGGCTAATGCCGGTCATCCGAACCGCTTCCCCCACTGTTGGCGCCTTACCGGTCTCAAGATTGAATGTGGTCTCCGCTACTTTAAGAAAGATTTTAGGAAGCGCGGATGCCTCAACGATATAGTACTTTGCAGGTCCAGCCATTGCTACACCCCTTTGTCCTCCTGGGATGGCCATTTGTTTTTGGTATGTGGAGGCATTTTATCATGACTTCATGTTTTTTACAATGTTCAATGTGACGAAAAACATGTTTATAATGGTCGATAAGTACCCACATATTCGCAAAAAAGAAAATCAGTCATTGCTGTCAAAGACCGGAATTGAGCTTATACCAACTTAACCATACCATATTTAGGTTGCATTATTATTAGTCATCGTTTACAATAAAATCATTCAAATTTTTATAAAGGTGGGTAAATCCATGGAAATCAAAGAGATCACGTCTCTTGCAAAACGCATTTGTGATAATGTCTCCCGGGTTATAGTGGGAAAGGATGAAATAATAGAACTTGTGGTAATTTCGCTGCTTGCCGGTGGACATGTCCTTTTGGAGGATGTTCCGGGAACAGGCAAAACCGTAATGGCTAAAAGTCTTGCAAAGTCGGTTGACGGAGAGTTTAAGCGTATACAGTTCACACCGGATCTTCTTCCGTCCGATGTAACCGGACTGAACATATACAACCAACAGAAAGTCGAATTTGAGTTTCGTCAAGGACCCGCTTTTACAAACATTCTTCTTGCGGATGAAATAAACCGTGCGACTCCACGTACACAATCAGCTCTTCTGGAATGTATGGAAGAAAAGCAGATAACCATTGAAGGCGAAACCCGCAGTCTGCCTTCCCCCTTCTTTGTCATAGCCACTCAAAACCCAATTGAGATTCAGGGTACTTTTCCCCTGCCCGAGGCACAACTAGACCGTTTCCTACTTAAGCTCAATGTGGGTTACCCCGAGGGCGAAGACGCAAAAGCTCTGATCGACCGCTTCATACATGATGACCCCATTGAGGAGATTGAGCCGGTGGCCACCACCAGTGAAATTCTGGATGCCCAAAAAAGCTATAGACAAGTGCATGTCAGCAAGGCTATCCGCGAATATATCGCCAAGCTGGTGGAAGAAACACGCAAAGGCGCGGGCGTTGCTCTGGGCGTCAGCCCTCGAGGCATGCTTGCAATGGTGAAGGCAGCGCAGGTAGCTGCGGCGGTATCCGGAAGAAACTACGTCCTTCCCGACGATGTTAAACGCCTTGCCGTGCCGGTGTTCTGCCACAGAATTATTCTTACAGCCGGACAGGGAATGAGCTCATCCAAAACAGTAGAATTTGTCAACCGCATCTTAAAGAACACTCCTGCTCCCACCGAAGATCCTTCGGCAAGAGACCAGATTCCCGAAAGGTAAAGGGATCAAATATGAGTTTCTTTTGGTTTGCACTGGTAATAGGTTTTCTCGCGCTGATCCAAATGCAGTTTTTCTTCTTTACTGGCCTGCGAAAAGTATACTACCGACGTTATTTCAACAAGACTGCAGTTTTCGAGGGCGAAACGGCTGAAATGGTTGAAATCCTGGAAAACCGGAAGTTTACCCCGGTACCTTGGTTACGCGTAGAAAGCAGGATCTCTCCCTATTTGCGTTTTGCAAAGCAGGATGATTTGGATATCCGCCACGACCAATTTCACAAAAGTGTCTTTTATCTGCGCGGCTTTAAGCGTATTCGTCGAAGACACTCATTTTTGTGCGTTCACAGAGGTTTCTTTACACTCAAATCAGCCTCTCTCACGACCGGAGATCTACTTGGGTTGTTCAACAAATTCGTAAGAGTGCCAAGTGATGCATATTTATATGTTTACCCGCGGCCACTTGCCTTCGAAGAAATCTCACCGGCTAGTTTGAAGTGGCAGGGCGATATCATGTTGAAACGTTGGATCCTTCCCGATCCGATCCTTGTCAACGGAATAAGAGAGTATCGACCGGGTGACGCTCAGAAAGACATTCATTGGGGCGCTACTGCCAAGACCGGACAGCTACAAGTAAAAGTCCGGGACTATACAGTCTCCCCAAGGCTATACCTACTCGTAAATACACAGATATCCGAAACACAGTGGGGCAGCATTATGGAACATGACGACATGGAAGTCATCGAGGTCGGTATACGCTATGCTGCTCATTTAGCATCGTGGGCCACCTCTAACGGTCTTGAGGTCGGTTTCGCATGCAACGGACGCCTTGTCGACGAGGAGGGCATAGTCCGGCTACCAGCTGCTTGTTCCCAGGCTCACTTGGAGATGATCCTTCAAGCAATGGCAAAGCTTGAAATCGTTCGGGAACGAAACTTTCACACTCTCATGGATTACCTATACGACGACGCAATTACCGGAATGGATATCGCCGTTATCTCTCCTTACTGGAGCGACACACTGGAAAATCGCGCAAATAAGCTGCGCTCCCTTGGCAATTCCATCACTTATATCCCGGTAAATCCTGAGCTGAGCAAAAGGGAGGTAAGCGAACATGATGCGGAAAAGGCTGTATAGCGATATTTACAACTTTGTTATGATGCTGATGATATTTGTCGCTTCCGCCGTTCTCATCCAGAAGGGCTTTTGGGGCCATCTCGATCCGTGGATCGGTGTGCTTTATTGCAGCCCGTGTCTTATTGCTTATATAGCCGGCCGCCTACTTCATCGCAAAAAGCCGATCATATCGATATTAGCAGGCATACTACTAACCTTTGCTCTTTCGGCCGTCCCAATGATGCTTGTCTTGGAAGTCAATATCTATGCTATCGTGGGTTTGATATTGATCGTCCCCGGCACCTTTTCAATGTTTATGATGCCCTTTGTTTACGGCTCCTCTATTATGGGGTCAGCAAGATTTATAACAGGTGTTGTTATTTTCCTCGTTTCCATAATCGTTGGCGGAGCATACAGTCAGTCTTACAAGCCAACACTAAACACATTGGCGGTGTTATACCTTGTAGCCGGTCTTTTTACATTCAATCGTGAGAACCTACGTGACGCTGCTAAATTCAGTCAAAAATCCTCCGGGAAACAAAAATATCCCCCGGGGATGAGACGAAACAACATTTTGATGCTCTCAATCATGATCGTACTCGGATTTCTCATAGCTAATATCAATAAGTTGAAAGACTTTATTGTAAAAGCCGCCAAGTTTATAGCCCTGCAAATACTTAGACTTATTTATTTCATCATCAATCTCATGGCAGGAGAAGGGGGCGGCGCAGGTGGCCCCTCTACCGGGTTTCCAGGATTTATGGATGGAGGAGCAAAAAAGCCCAATCCTATCATAGAGTTGATCGTCAGAATAATTGTGATCATCATAATCATTGTCGCAGCGTTCCTACTATTGTTTGCACTTTACAGGCTTATCAAAAAAATCATTCACAATCTACCTTCATGGTTGCAGTCTCTGCTCGATAAGCTTAAAAACGATGAGAGCGAAGATTACATCGATGAGACTGAGGATCTTTTAGGAAAGGGTGGGTTCAGAAAGGAACTTGCTAAAAATATCTCCGACTTCTGGGACAGGATCACCTATAGATCACCGAGATTTGATGACTTTCCTGATAACCGATCGAAAATCCGCTTTGTTTTCAAACAGCTTCTTAAGCGCTTGAGCTCCGACAAATCACATCTGCTTAGTCAGACACCTAATGAACTGACTGAAGAAGCTAACCTTGTTTTACGCGAAGACACAACAGAGTTTATGCAAGCATACAACCGTGCACGTTATGATCACAATGACATCCCTGACAGCGACGCTGAACTGGCAAGGAAGATACTTCGAAAAATATGAAAATGAAATCCTTTTACGAATAAGCAAAGCTTTATGACCAAGAGTCTGTCGGTCAATAATATTTTCTGTTAGTAATATTTGTCCCACCTGATTTAAGTCATGGGTTTTCGGCTAGAGTTCTTAGTAATTCATCCTACGCTCGAAAGGTAGGATGAATTACTTTTTATAAGGCCCGATATGCTCGATCATATGCCGCACTGAGAAAACGATACAACGGCACCAAAGTGAGAAAATCTTTGCGCAAACGATCGGCTAAATCATCTGTAAATACCTTTGTGACATCCTCTTCAGTATGTGTCAGATATATTGTGCGCCGATCAAGCCATACACGAATGTCCTCAGGCTCATCCGGAAATCGCGTGCGTTTATATCTATCCTCTTCATCGAGCTTAAAGTAGGACTGGGAGTCATATGCTAACTTTACCTCCAAGAACAGCGGGTCCCGCTCAAGGATCATTTTCCTACAGGCTTCGGCTATATCATCATCTCTGCGATAAGTTCCGCAGCCCCACCATGCAAGGAAAGGCTTTAATTCAAAGAAAAAAGACGGATAACCGGGAAAAAGCTTCTTCTGTCTGTTGAAATAAAGCCAGATACTATCCCTATAGCGGGACTTGTCCTTTGTAAACCGCGTATCTCTGTATATGCGCGAAAGGGTACGATCCACTCTTGGCTCAACAACGATCTCCGGGTCAATAGACAGCATCGTTGGAGCAAGCGACTCGATCAGCTCAAAAAATGGCTCAATAACTACTTTACGTATCTCCTGCTTGTGTTCATCATACCAGCTCTTAGAATCGTTAATCCGATTAATTACCAATAGGTCAATGGCCTCCTGGGTCAACAATTATACTCCCTCATTTCAAAAAGTTGCAGTATGCTGCAGACAAAGGCAATGCACACTATTGAAGCTTGAACCTTACCTTAGTCAGTTGAATTCGCTTTATTTCAGTACGAAAATCAATAAACAGATATTTATTCTCAAAATCCTAATTGCAAATGTATCTTACCTTTCGTTGCGAATTTTGTCAATTCACAATACTCTGTGTTAATTTCTAAACAATTTTATTGATGTATGGACACAATGATTGGTTAAAAATATCAACTGTTTTTGTTGATTTATTTTCGTAGTATTGATAGAATATTAAAAGGACATAAATAGACTGTTTAATTAAGATAAAGGAGTTGTAACTATGCCGTTAGTAACATCCACAGAAATGTTCAAAAAGGCCTATGAAGGCGGTTACGCCATAGGTGCTTTCAACGTTAACAATATGGAAATTATTCAGGGTATTACCGAGGCTGCCAAGGAGGAAAATGCCCCGCTGATACTTCAGGTCTCTTCAGGTGCCAGAAAATATGCTAATCACACATATTTGATGAAGCTTGTGGAAGCCGCCGAAGCTGAAACCGGTTTGCCGATATGCCTGCACCTCGACCACGGTGATTCTTTTGAGCTTTGCAAGAGCTGCATTGATGGCGGGTTCACCTCCGTTATGATCGACGGAAGCCACCTCCCCTTTGAAGAGAACATTAAGCTGACAAGACAAGTCGTCGAATATGCCCATGCTCATGGAGTCGTTGTCGAAGGCGAACTTGGACGCCTTGCAGGCGTTGAAGATGCTATTAATGTCTCTGAAGAAGACGCATCCTATACCCGTCCTGAAGAGGTTGAGGAATTTGTTTCAAGAACAGGAGTAGACTCTCTGGCAATCGCAATTGGCACAAGCCACGGCGCATATAAATTTAAGCCTGGTCAAAAGCCCCGGCTTCGCTTTGATATCCTTGAAGAAATCGAAAAACTTCTCCCCAATTTCCAATCGTGCTACACGGCGCTTCCTCTGTTATTCCGAAATATGTTGAAATGATCAATGCTAACGGCGGAAAGATGCCCGATGCCATCGGCATCCCGGAAGAGATGCTTCGTCAGGCAGCTAGTATGGCAGTCTGCAAAATCAACATCGACTCCGACCTCCGTCTCGCCATGACAGGAACGATCCGCGAATATTTCGCTCAGCATCCTGATCACTTTGACCCGCGTCAGTATCTGAAACCTGCACGCGCCAACATCAAGGAACTTGTACGCCATAAGCTCCGCAATGTCCTCGGATGCAGCGGCAAGGCCTAAACAGACTGGGTAAACTGTTAGTCCGATCAACTCTCTTGCGTGCTCCGCATGCAAGAGAGTTTTTGATTACGAACACTTTTTGTACACCGCCTTACACGAACCCGTTGCGGCACTTCCCATTCCAAAAACATTCTCTATGCATATTTCGATATCGGAGGGTCTGCATAAAGTCTTTCGTCGCTTTGGACAGCTTATACCAAGCCTAAAACGTTCTGACAAGGATAGATGATTTATACGGAGTAGCAGAGCTGTTCCAACTCGACTTGCTTTGATTACTATCGGCCAAATCAGAAACTCAAAGAGGCTTTGAAGCTTTTTGAACCCAGCACCAATAAGGAGAAGAGTTATACCAATCAGCATTCCAACAAACAGTCTGGTTATGTTGAACACCTCAGCATCACTAGCCAAGGCGGAGTACAGGATGCACGCAAGCCCTAGAAATACCAGCGTTGGTTGAACTATATTTCTCAATCGTAAGCCTTTACGGCAATTTATGTTTTTTGCATACATAAGCGCACCCCTATCTTGTCTATATATTTCTCGATGTATCAAGTATAAAAAAAGTACTGTCCAATAAAACGGACAGCACCACAAATTTATCAACTAATATTATTCAGCACATTCCCAAGGTCTCTGCATAACATTTTTGCAGTAGGTTAAAATCCTTCTGTCAGAGCAGATCTATCACACATCATCTCAAACATACAAAGAGATCTTTGCCAAAAAACTGACCCAGTAAAGAAATATCCGGCTAAAAAACGTATATCAACACGAATATAGCGGTAAATCTCTAATAAGTAATGAGCTTGTTATATAGGATAGTATCGGAGGACCATTATGAACGCTTGGCATGATTTCCACCCGTCGCGCATCACCCCGACAATTTCGTCAGTGTCATTGAAATACCTAAAGGAAGCAAAAAGAAGTATGAGCTTGACAAGGATACCGGCATGATCATCCTTGATCGCATACTGTTTACATCAACCCATTATCCTGCAAACTATGGGTTTATACCGAGGACATTGTCACAAGACGAAGACCCCCTTGATGTGCTTGTCCTGTGTCAGGAAGCCTTGGACCCCCTTACAGTAGTAGAATGCTTCCCTATCGGGGTGCTCAATATGATCGATCACGACGAAGTAGACGAAAAGATCATCGCAATTCCTTTCGGTGACCCGTCACTGAATAGTTTTCAAGATATTTGCGAGCTGCCCGCCATCAATTTCAAGAGATACGGCATTTCTTCGAAGTGTATAAGCATCTGGAAAACAAAGTTACACTTGTTGAGGAAATAATGGACAGGAAGGCAGCAATAAAAGTTATTTCTGAAAGTATTGAGCGATATGATGAAAGATTCCTTATTCCGTAAATACTACGGTATAAGGAATCTTTTTTCCAATGCTTCTGATTTGCAGAATTAGTATTCAGTTGCCTCTAATCATCAAATATGTCTTCACCAATTAGTTCAGTTCCATTTAAAATAACAATGTCTTCGAGTTTCCCACAATCTGAAAAGGCTCCTTCACCAACTTCAATAACACCTTCGCATAATGTAATTGATCTAAGTTCTGTGCATCCCGAGAAACAATATTCTCCTATGCGGGTTACAGAACCCGGTATTGTAATGCTAGTAAGGCTAGTACAACCTTTAAAAGCTTCCTCTCCAATTTCCTCAACACCATATGGAATGACGATTTCTTTGAGTTTGCTGCAATCCGTAAAAGCGTTATCTTGAATCCTGACAACGCCTTCGCATAATGTAACAGATTCTAACTCAGTGCATTCCGAAAAACACAAAGGGGATATCTCGGTAATACTATTGGGAAGGATGATCGATCTAAGACTCTTACACTCCATAAATGCACCGGTCCCAATCGAAGAAACATTGCCGGGAATAGTTATTTTTACTATTCCTGATCGTGAAAAAGCATAGTTCCCTATTTCACGCAAAGTTTCAGGTAAGACAAGGCTTTTCAATCTGCGACAATCATAAAATGCACTCTGTTCTATTGTTTCCAAAGAAGTATTGCTAAAAAGATCAGCATCACTTAATGACTGACACGAGCAAAATGCATGTTTGCCGATAACCTTTATGGTCTCAGGTATCTCAACTTCTTGTAATGAGGTGCAGTTTAAGAATGTATTGTCCGGTATCATCTCCATATTACTGTTTAACCTTACATATTTTAGGTCACTGCAGCCCCTAAAGACAAAAATCGCCAAAGTGTGAAATATCATCATAGATGGTCACCCTTTCCAAACCATCACAACCATCAAAGGCAAAGTCTAAAATGCTTGTACGCAAACCTTTGGCTCTTTTCGAGTAAGGAGGGATCGTAGCCTCATTGCGAAGCGATGACAGGTGGTATTTCCCATAGATGATATCACTACCATGTATACGTTTAGGAAGGACTCCCGTTTCTCCAAACACAGATAGCTTGGCATCAATCTTTTTCATCTCTAATTGCTGTGCCTCAGTGAGTACTGGCGGGTTTGTCCTCTTTTCGTGGTACTCCTCATATTCCTCCCTGAGGCCACTATATAGCAGTGATTCCAGATGAAAATCATAATACAGCTTCTTGATGGTTTCATATGTAGACACAGAAAAATCATCAAATGCAAGAAACCAATCTGAGTCGATATTGTCTTTAAGATCGTTGTATGATCGCTTTACTTCTTCTGCAGTTACCTGGTAAAAGGACATAAAAAGGTAATCGGATCGAACATCTTCCAAAAAAGAAATAAAAACCTGCAATATCCTTTCAAACTCTTCCGTCCTGGTTATTTGTTTGAACATTCCGGTAACAAGCAAATTGTCTGTAAGTCCGTATAAATCATCCTCTTCAGTCCCTAAATATTCAATCCTGTATGGATAAAATCTTTCGGCCCAATGTAGATTTTGACATGTTGTAGCATATTTTATAGATTTCTCCGATATGTTTGGAACCATGTTTATAATGTAATGAAAACCCAATGGAAACATCCCTCTATACGCTGTTTACAACAGCTTTCTCTCACAGACAACTTAAATTGATAAAGTGAAGATTTCTTTATTGTATGCATGGAAGGACAAGCTTCAACACAAACCTACAGCATATTTAACTGCACCGTGCGATTGCCTCCATTAAATACGAAAAACGGCATAGTCAAAAATACAGAATATGCCGTTTCGTTGAGAAGTTGTTGATCAATACCTAAGTGCCACAAAAAGCAACTACAATTCTATTGAAGCTTCAAATCTCCTTCTCTGATCCACCCTATCCTGCGGCAGACGAGACCGAGTAGCCAGCAGATTACAGCCGGCAGAACAAATGCAATAAGCACCAGGGCTACCCAATCCATTGCAGTAATAGATGCCTTTAGCCCCGCAGCTACATCCTCCACCCATCCGGCATAGACTCCTATCGGTCCAACCATACCGCAGGTTCCCATTCCGGAAGCAACAGCAGGTCCATTCATCTGCAGTTTAAACACACATGTTGATATCGGGCCGGTGATTGCACTAGTTATAATTGCGGGTATCCAGATTTTGGGGTTCCGCATTATATTGCCCATCTGCAGCATGGAAGTGCCAAGCCCCTGGGATAACAGGCCGCCCCAGCGGTTCTCCCGGAAGGACATAACTGCAAATCCAACCATATTTGCACAGCAACCTGCAAGCGCAGCACCGCCCGCAAGCCCCGCTAACCCAAGTGATGCGCAGATTGCAGCACTGCTGATCGGAAGCGTCAGCGCGATTCCCACTATAACCGAAACGAGTATTCCCATCACAAACGGTTGCTGATCTGTTGCCCACATAATCACTTTGCCTACCTCATTTGCAGCTTGTCCAATTGCCGGAGCCACTAAAGAAGAGAGCAACACACCCACTAAAATAGTCACCAAAGGAGTAACTAAAATATCGATCCTGGTCTCCTTGGACACGACTTTTCCTATTTCGGCTGTAATAATTGCAATTATTAAAACGGCCAAGGGACCGCCTGCGCCTCCATAGTAGTTTGATGAATATCCAACGGTGACCAACGAAAAAAGTACCAAGGGCGGGCACTTTAGTGCAAACCCAATAGCAACTGCCATTGCAGGGACCCGACATTTTTCCTGCAAAATCACCTATTTCGTTAAGAAACGATAACCCCAGCTGCGTTCCCAGTGTATTCAATATCGTTCCTATCAATAAAGAACAGAAGAGTCCTTGCGCCATAGCCCCCATGGCATCGACCCCGTAACGCCTCGCTGAGATTTGGATGTCCTTTCGATCTAAGAAGGCCTTAAACTTACTCACTTTGTGTGCATCCCTTCTGAATCAAATATATGAAGTGTATTTTATACTCACTACATGCCACGCAAGTGTCCAACCACCCGCCACTCTTGAGGGCTTGATCAAGCCTACCGGCATTTGGTAAACCCACCGTCATTTACCGGCATGTAGTATGGTTTTCATATCATCTCGCAAAATGTTGAATCAAATCAGCGCTTTCTTCGCAACTTCAATCCACTGGATCTATTACCTTTTCTAAATGATTTGCTCCGGGGGGATCTTGCCCTTTCTATGCTATCTAAAACATTTGCCATTCCGGAATAGAATTCGTCCAGCTTAACCGGTTCGCGGTAGCTATAACCTCCACGATACTTATGCAAAAC
>JBMNIG010000018.1:0-35000 GCA_050950785.1 Eubacteriales bacterium
TATCCCCGGCTTTGTCAGCTTTAGATGCGCCAATATATTGAGCTATGACTACTGTAGCTCCGGTAGCAAGGGCATTAAAAACACTGAAAACCAAAAAATTTATCTGATCCACTAGGTTTACGCCTGAAACTGCATAAGCTCCGACATTTGAGACCATCATTGTGGATACGATACCGATCATTATTGTCAAACCTTGCTCTATAAGAGCGGGCCAGAAGAGCTTGATCAAAAGTTCTCTTTCTTTAGCGGGAGTGTATGTTTCCATCATATCTAATCGCCCCTTCTTCTGATATCTTACACTCTTTTTGTCAAAAAGCAAGAAAAATACAATGGAAACGAGTTAGAGTATTTCATTGAAGATTTGAGGAGCAACATATATAATGATATTGATATGGGAATCGAAAATTTTGTCATCTCAACTTGAATTTATACTGTATGGTTTTACAGGGAAAGGCGGCTTATGCTGATTTTTACTGTTGGGGACGTAGTGTCTGAGGGTGGGATCCGTATACTAGAAAAGAAATTGCGTCCATTTAGGAAACTGAAAGGTATTCATTTTACGATCGTTAACGCTGAAAATGCTGCGGGAATGGGTCTTGTTCCTGAGCAGGCTGAACGGATCTTTAACGCAGGTGCAGATGTTATTACTCTTGGTAATCATGCTTTTTCCAAGCGTGAAATGTTGTCATATGTGGAAGATGAGTCATATATCCTTAGACCTGAAAATTTCACTCATCATAATCCAGGCAAGGGCACCGGTGTATATGTGGCAGAAAATGGTCAGCAGTTAGCAGTGATTTGCCTAATTGGCAGAGTTTTTATGCAAAATCAGGCGGAAAACCCTTTCTTTGTAGCTGACAGGGTTATACAGAAACTCGATACTAAAATCAAATGTGTTGAAATACATGGAGAAGCAACAAGTGAAAAGACAGCTTTAGCCTGGTACTTGGACGGAAAAGTTTCTGTAGTATATGGAACTCACACACATGTTCAGACAGCTGATGAGCGCATACTTCCAAAAGGTACAGGATTTATCTCGGACCTAGGAATGACAGGTCCGATCGACTCTGTGCTTGGAATGGATCCGGAAAGTTCGGTGGATAGGTTACTGGGAGTTCCTCAAGTAAGATATAAATCTGCGACAGGATCCTGTATGCTGCAGGGCGCTCTTTTTGATGTGGATGACAATACAGGGCGATGTGTTTCAGTTGAGAGAATAAAAATGTGCTAGATATGAGGGTAAGAGCGCTTAAATAGTGTGAAAAAATCAGAAAGATAGTAAAAAACTATCGCAAAATTTTAGTATTCATATTATAATAGGGACTGTATAATAGTTTTCGTTTTATTAAGTTACGAATATTTATCACACATATAAGCGTTTAGCTCATTGTCAACTACAGCGAAAATCAAAAGGAGGCTCATATGAAACTACTGCTTGCAATAGTCAGCCATGATGATGCTCATTCTGTAATCCATGCTCTTACAAGAGAGGGTTTTTCCGTTACGAAGCTTGCAACGACAGGTGGTTTCCTTATGGCGGGAAACACTACTATCCTTGTTGGAATTTCGGATGAAAAGGTGGATGAAGCGATCGCAATCATAAAGGGAACTTCACGTAGTAGAAAGCAGGCGATACCTACTGTGACCGAGCCCGGTATGGCTATTCATTCAACAATGCCTGTTGAGGTTAATATTGGTGGCGCAACGATCTTTGTACTCAATATTGATAGGTTTGAAAAATTTTGAAAGTCCTAGGTAATGAAGTACTGCTATCACAGATAGATGAAGCATTGAGGAGCAGGCGACTGTTCCATGCTTGCATCATTTCCGGATCAAAGGGAATAGGTAAAAAAACACTGGCTAAATATGTAGCGACGGCAGCGGTTTGTACTGATGAAGGAAAGCCCTGCGGCCGCTGTTCAGGATGCTTAAAATCAGAAAAGGATGTACATCCTGATATAGATTATGTAAGGCCCGATGGTACAGAAATAAAAGTAAATCAAATACGAGCTCTACGTTCTTCATTGTATACGCTGCCAAACGAGGCTCCCTGTAGAGTAGCCGTAATCGAGAATGCAGACAGTATGAATGTCAATGCTCAAAATGCTATGCTGAACATTCTAGAAGAGCCCCCCTCTTCGGTTCTTATTATACTAATTTGTGAAAATGAATCTGAATTGCTATTGACGATTAGGTCAAGATGTGTACATTTCCGAATGCAACCGATTCCTGAATCTACAATAAAGGATGAGCTTCTTAAAAGGAACTTGGATCTAACAGAAGAAGAAGCGGAGGCAGCGTCAAGAAAATCAGATGGAATTTTGGGTCGTGCACTGGAGTTTATTGAAACTGAAAATGAGGATGGGTTTACCCGTCAAATCATAGAGGCTTTATCCAATAGAAACATCATAAAACTAATAAATTTAGCGCCGTCACTTGAAAAAGGAGTAAATAGAGACGCTCTTAGTGAAATAATAAAATCAGTCCAAAAAATAATGGGCAACGCTGCAGCCCATCAGTCGGGAAAAACGAATTTTTACTACTCTGAGGAAGAGCAGCGAATTTCTTACAAGTATAATAGAAAAGAATTGTTTCGAATGTGTCAAATATGTGCCAAGCTAATTAGATATTGTGAGTCAAACGTTGGCGTGGGGCATATCGTGGGCGCATTTGTCAGTTTATTATCGGAGGAAATAGATAGATGACCGAAGTTGTAGGAGTTAGATTTAAAAAAGCCGGAAAGGTTTATTATTTTGATCCGGATGATAAAAAACTTGAACCGGAAACAATAGTGATCGTTGAGACAAGTAGGGGAATCGAACTTGGTGAATGCTCCACAGGTAATATTTATGTTGAGGATGAAAAGGTCGTACAACCTCTACGAAAGGTTTTAAGAGCCGCCACTGAGGAGGATCTTAAAACTTATCAGGAAAACACTGAAAAGGAAAAGCAAGCGCTGGAGATATGCCAAAAGAAGGCCGATGAACACAACTTAGATATGAAGGTTGTGGATGTGGAATACTCTTTTGACAGGTCAAAGATATTATTCTACTTTACCGCAGATGGACGCGTTGATTTCCGCGAACTTGTAAAAGACCTGGCCAGCATTTTCCGTGTTCGTATAGAGCTTCGACAGATAGGTGTTAGGGATGAAGCGAAAATGCTTGGGGGCTTAGGCATCTGCGGAAGAGCTTTTTGCTGTTCCACTTACCTCAATGAATTTAGTCCAGTTTCCATAAAGATGGCAAAGGAGCAAAATCTGTCACTGAGTCCTACAAAGATTTCAGGAACTTGTGGGAGACTTATGTGCTGTTTGAGGCATGAGCAGGATGCATATACTCATCTTCTTGAGACAACTCCAAAGGCAGGTTCAATCGTTCAGACACCTGATGGAGAGGGAACAGTAATAGAAGTGAGTCTTTTGAGGCAGAAGCTGAAAGTGCTACTGACAGATGAGAACGAAACAGTGGCGAAATATTACTCTGTAAAGGATGTCAAGGTAATCAGACCTGGCAAGTACCATCTGAAACAGAGAACAGAAAATGAACCAGATCAATTGGATTACGATTAAATGACAAAGCAGGAATATACCACATGAAATATTTATCAGGAGAATACGATATTTGCGTTGTTGGAGCAGGACATGCAGGTATTGAAGCTTCACTTGCAGCTGCGCGAATGGGGCTTCGTGTAGTGTGCTTTACAATAAACATGGACACAGTTGGAAACTTGCCGTGCAATCCATCAATCGGAGGTACTGCGAAGGGTTGCCTTGTACGTGAAATAGATGCCCTTGGTGGAGAAATGGCAAAGGCAGCTGATGAGACATGTATTCAGTTTAGATTATTGAACAGAGGAAAAGGGCCTGCTGTTCAATCGCCGCGTGCCCAAGCTGACAGAAGAGCTTATCAATCAAGGATGAAGCGTGTCCTTGAATCCCACCCCAATATAGATTTGAAGCAAGCAGAAATAGTAGATATAATAGTTGATAACAACCAGGTAAAGGGTGTAGTTACAGCATTAGGAGCAGAATATCCCGTAAAAGCTGTTATAATGGCAAGTGGGACTTATCTGGGCGGAAGGATCATAGTAGGAGATTATTCTACACCAAGTGGCCCTGACGGATTGTTTCCTGCCAACAAGCTTGTTGATGTAATAAAGAACTTAGGCATAAGTATGCGAAGATTCAAAACAGGGACTCCGCCGAGAATAAACGGCAGGACAGTTGACTTTGAAAAAATGATCCCTCAGTACGGTGAGGATGATCTATCACCCTTTTCCTATGAGACTGATAAGCTACCCGAAAGCAAAGTGGTGTGCTGGTTGACATATACAAATGAGAATACTCACCGTATAATAAGAGAGAATCTTCACAGATCCCCTTTGTATTCCGGTGATATAACAGGGGTTGGACCCAGGTATTGTCCGTCGATCGAGGATAAAATCGTAAAGTTTGCAGACAAAGATCGTCATCAAGTATTTGTCGAGCCTATGGGACTGGACACAGAGGAAATGTATATTCAGGGCCTTTCTACCTCTATGCCCGAAGACATTCAAATCCAACTTGTACACTCTGTTGCCGGACTTGAAAATGCAGAGATCATGCGTCCGGCGTACGCAATTGAATATGAATGCATCGACCCCCTTGAAGTCAATCCAACTCTTGAGTTGAAGAAAATAGCGGGACTTTATGGAGCCGGTCAGTTTTGCGGTACTTCCGGATATGAGGAAGCTGCGGCAATGGGACTTGTTGCAGGAATAAACGCAGCGTTGAAAATAAAGGGAAAACAACAGATTGTAATAGACAGAGCCGATGCATATATTGGTACACTCATTGATGACCTGGTGACAAAGGGAACAGAAGAGCCATATAGGATCATGACGTCAAGATCTGAATATAGGCTGATCCTGCGACAGGACAATGCTGACTACAGATTAAGCAAAATTGGTTACGAAGTTGGCTTGATATCTCGTGAGAGATATGAAAAGGTCCAACAGAAGTATAGGTCTGTGGATGAAGAGATCGAAAGATTAAAGAAAGTCACGGTTAAGAACTCAGATGAGTTAAATGACATGCTCACAAACGTCGGCACCTCACCTGTGAAAACCGGTATTAGGCTGTTTGATTTGTTGAAACGGCCTCAGATTACTTATAGTATGACATCGAAGTTTGATCCAGCACGTCCGGAGTTGAGCCGGGATATTATTGAGCAAATTGACATTGCTATAAAGTATGAGGGATACATCAAGAGGCAGCTTTCCCAGGCAAGAGAGTACAAAAGGCAGGAAAAGAGACTCCTTCCGGATGACATAAATTATAATGAAATTGTTGGAATGAGCACTGAAGCTAGACAAAAGCTTGACAAGATAAGACCAAGATCGATAGGGCAGGCATCAAGAATTTCAGGTGTAAATCCTGCGGATATAGTTGCGCTGATATTCTGGCTTGATAAAAATAGAGATGGAAAGGAGCTCAACTAATTTGAAGGATTTGATGAAATCCCTCTTGCAGCAGTGGCAAATAGATGCTTCGATCGAGACCCTTGAACGTTTTGATGAGTATGCGCGACTTTTAATAGAAAAAAACAGCAAGATTAATCTAATTGGCAATTCTGATCTTGAGGAAGTTGCTGTGCGACATTTTGTAGACTCCCTTTCCCTGGTTAAGATGGGAATCGATATGAACTCCACAGCGATCGATATCGGAACCGGCGCGGGTTTTCCGGGTATCCCAATCAAAATACTCCGTCCCGATGTAAAATTGACACTTTTGGATTCTCTGGGAAAAAGGCTAGATTTCTTAAAAGAGGTAGTAGATGTTTTAGGTCTCGAAGATATTATGATCGTTAATGCACGTGCTGAAGAGGCAGCATTGCTGGATTCGTATAGGGAGCAGTACGACTACGCATTCAGTCGCGCTGTTGCCCGAATGAATATGTTGTCTGAAATATGTCTGCCCTTTGTCAAGTGTGGCGGATTGCTATGCGCAATGAAGTCGCTAAATATAGATGAAGAGATACAAGGAGCGCAAAGGGCTGTCAAAATTATGGGAGGTAAAATCATCGACCCATATAAATATACATTGCCTCTAAGAGATGTTCAGTTGCAAATAGTTCGTATAAAAAAGGTGGCACCAACACCAACTGGTTATCCACGTAGATTTGCAAAGATAAAATTGAAACCACTTTAAAATTTCTAGTTAATAGAAGAAGCCGTTAAAAACGGCTTTTTTTATTTGAAGAACATCAAAGATTACGACAGAGGGATATAAATTTCGACAAAAGGCGACTACAAAATTTCAATTATGGTAAAAAAGTTAGGAAAATTGATAGAAAATTGCGATATATTTTGCTTTACATGATAAAAAAATTAGGTATAATGGAAACAGGAAGCTTGGGCTAGGGAGGGTTTCATGCAGATTGTAAAAGAAAATGGTCTATATGAAAACAACCGCATTCAATACATAGCCATCGAGAAGATACGGCCAAATCCGGGACAGCCCAGAAAACTGTTTGACCAGGAAAGTCTCAATGAACTAGCTGACAGCATATCAAAATACGGTATACTTCAGCCGTTGAGCGTTCGCAAAAAGGGCGATGCCTTTGAATTGATAGCCGGTGAAAGAAGACTCCGAGCTTCTAAGATTGCCGGACTAAAAAAAGTGCCATGTATCGTTCTTGGAGTCAGCAATGAGCAATCCTCCATTTTAACTCTTATTGAAAACATCCAACGGAGGGACCTAGACTTTATTGAAGAGGCAGAGGGAATAGCTCGCCTAATCTTGTCATATGGACTGTCCCAGGAAGAAGCTGCACGTAAAATTGGAAAGTCACAGTCTGCCGTAGCTAACAAATTGCGAATACTTAAACATTCAAGGAATGTGCTTGATCTTTTGCGGCAACATGGACTTACCGAGAGACACGCAAGAGCATTGCTCAGACTTGAAACTGAACAGGACAAACTAGACGCTATTCAGCAAATTGTAGAATGTGACTTAAATGTTGCAGATACTGAGGAATTGATTGAGCGTATGCTGAATAGCACCGGTTCTAAGGCCGCAAAGAAGGTAAGTCGCACATTTTCGTTTATAATTAAAGACATCAGGATATTTGAAAATACGATCAAGCATGCTATTGCGGTGATGCGTGATTCTGGTTTGGATGCCGATTACGGCAAAGAAGAAGATGAGAGAAGCATCACATTGACAATAAAAATTCCAAAGAGGGCGAGTTGATCCACGAACCTATTAATCATTTTGCTATTTACGGGGAGTATGGCCTGTGCAATTGTCCGTCATTCGCTATAAATGCGAAAGACGGACCTTTTTTTGTTTCACGTGAAACATTTATCATCAATTAGTTGGATTATGGCTGATCGTATAGCTTAATGTTCGTCGGACTTTAAAATGCAAACCTCACTACTTAGTATAAAACAAACATAAACAAATTTTACACCTACACCGCAGTTAAGAAGTTCCACATCTATATTAATTTCTTAGCTAGTGATATGAATTGTCATGATACTCTTGATGATATAGCAATTAACATAAGTTAGTGATGCAACTTTGATAGCAACTTTCTTGTTATCGATTTCATAAAAATCTTGAGGGCGAACTCTTTTTATTCAATAAAGAGGATGCGTTCTTTATGCAGGAGGATAAGAGAAAGTATTAGATAAAGAATCTAAAATGAATTAAGTCAAACAGATATGTTAACGCTGTGGTACTGTTAAAAAACATCCATCTGATCTTGAAATCTGATATGAATGCGGTTTTTTCATGACAAATGCGTACACGAAGAGAACAACATCAGAAATGATATGATGTACCTATTATTAGGCGAGTGTTAAATAATCTCGTAATGTTTGGAGGTAGTCCGGAATAATCTCTTTTCTTATTGTAATTCTAAGTTGATTTCGATTCACATAGCTCTTATGTCGAGCGTATGAACAAGTAGCTTAGTATTCATGCAATTTACAACATCTAATTAATAAGTGAGTGATTTTAGATGGTTGTATCATGGTTTTAATGTTTCACGTGAAACATTTTATTATTATTTCTAGGAAGGTCGCAAACCAGCTGATTTGCTGATAAAAAAGAAGCTTTGGTTCAGCTCATGTTCGTATGTTCACATTCAAAGGTTGAAATGTTATTTCGGTTGCAGTATAATTACAGAAATGACTATTTGAGGTGCATTGGATGGGCCGAATAATTGCTATAGTAAATCAAAAGGGCGGTGTTGGTAAAACCACAACTTGTGTAAACCTTACAGCGGCATTCCATGACAAGGGCAAAAAGGTGCTACTCTGCGACATGGATCCGCAGGGCAATGCCACTTCAGGCATGGGAGTGGACAAAGATGCCGGGCAAACTACATATGATCTGATTTTAGGTGATGCCAAAGCCGAGAATGTAGTTGTAAGGACAGAATACGGAGACGTTCTTCCTGCGAACAAAGCTCTTTCGGGTGCTGAGATCGAGCTGGTTTATGTACCGGAAAGAGAATACTGTCTTAAAAAATCCCTCGATGAGTTGCGAGACCTATATGATGTGATATTTATAGATTGCCCACCCTCTCTTGGATTGCTTACATTGAATGCTTTATGTGCTGCAGATGCAGTCTTGATACCTGTCCAGAGCGAATACTACGCTCTTGAGGGATTAAGCGATCTGATATATACTATTCGTGTTGTAAAGAAGGGACTTAATAGAAACTTGGAGATCGACGGAATTCTGTTGACTATGTATGATTCCCGTACAAATTTGTCAATACAGGTAGCGGAAGAAGTTAAGCGGCATTTTCCGGGTAAGATCTATTCTGTTGTTATACCGCGGAATGTAAGGCTTAGCGAAGCTCCGAGCCACGGTTTGCCTGTAATTGCTTACGATCCAGGTTCGAGGGGAGCTGACAGTTACTTAAAGCTATCAGAGGAAATTATAAAAACGGGTGAGATATGATAAGATCAGGAGGTTCGTCATGAGCAAAAGAACAGCCAGAGGAATGGGAAGAGGACTTGGTAAGGGTTTGGGCAGTCTGCTTGGGGAAGAAGCTATCGAGGCTGTGGTACATGAGGACATGAAATCCGAAAATGAGGATGATTCAGACAAACCAAAGATACGACTTCTAAGGATAATTGATATTGAACCGAACTTGTCTCAACCTCGCAGCAGTTTTGATGAGGAGAAACTTGCTGAGCTTGCAGACAGCATTGAAAGACATGGTGTCATACAGCCAATTACAGTGAGACAGTTGGAAAACGGAGCTTACCAGATAATTGCAGGAGAACGCCGGTGGAGAGCTGCCAGAAAGGCAGGACTGAAGGAGATGCCGGCGATTATCATGGAAGCAGATGACCTCCGGTCTGCAGAGCTTGCAATGATTGAAAATCTTCAGCGGGAAGACTTGAATCCAATAGAAGAAGCTGAAGGCTATCGTACTCTGATGACCACATACGACCTAACACAGGAGGAAGTGGCTGAGCGTGTTGGAAAATCCCGTCCAACGGTTGCTAATGCAGTAAGGCTTTTGTCACTTGATTCTTACGTAATTGATTTGCTGCGAAATGGCAGTCTGTCAACAGGACACGCGCGAGCATTGCTTACACTGCCGGCTGATTATCAAAAATTAGTGGCAGACCGTATAATTTCTCAGAAAATGTCCGTGCGTCAGGTGGAAGCTCTTGTAAAAAAACTTCAGAATGACATAAATCAGGATCAAATGGGGGAAAAAGATCAACAGAAAGAAATTGCTGTGGATTATATTGATGTCCTTCAGAGGGAACTTGGTGAAAACTTAGGAAGAAAAGTAAAAATCGTAAACGGTAAAAAGAAGGGACGCATAGAGATAGAATATTACGGCAATGATGATTTAAACCAACTTGTGGAATTCCTATCGTCTCTTAAAAACTGATAAATTACGTTCTAGAGATAACCGGGAGGTGTCCAAAGAACTTGGATAAAGCAAAAAAGATTGCGAAGAATGACCAAACGGGTGAAAGGTTAGAAAGTAACGGAATTAGTGAGATTTCGCATAAGTCCGATAATTCAGTTATAGATAATGCTAAACTTGGAGAAACTGGAGAAGCTAACCTAAAAGCGCAAGAGAAAATTATACCGATTAAAGGCAGGAATCAGGGAAAGAACAGAAATTTTCTTTTTGTTTATGCAATGACATTGATGTCGATTGCTTTTATTTTGGTTTTGCTGTCCTATTTCAGCACCATGCGGGCAAATAAATCCCAAATCGAAAGCTTGAAACAGGCAAAGGAAGAGTACACTGTGAGTGCTATGAAAAGCATTCAGAGCCTCGAAGATGAGAACATGGAACTAAAAGAGATAAAAGAAAACCTTATGCAGCAGTTAAAAGAACAGATTGTGTCAGTTGAAGTAATTGAACAGTCGCTAGACAAAGTCGTTCGAGAAAACAAGCTGCTTAAAGAACAGAATGAGGTCGCTGCTGAAAAAATTGCTGATCTAGAGAGCATGATCAAAGTTAACGCAGCAGTAAATCATATCAATGAACTTTACTCAAAAAGAGAGTACTCAAGGGCAGCATATGAAATTTCTCAACTTGAGGGGTCGGATAAAGATTATGTCCGGGACGTACTTAGTAGGGAAGATAACAATGGGATGTTTGATTCCTTGATCGATAGCTATTACAACATACGGGAGCAGCTCGAGAGAAAAGGCTATTTGGATCCGGAAAAGATCGAAAGGTGGAAAAGTGAGAACATCGCAGTGAATACTGATAATAATTAAACACTTAACTATAATTTATATTTTTATTGCAGGATTTAAGGAGTGGAGACAATGCTTGATATAAGAAGGATCAAGGAAAATCCCGATGAAGTAATAAGACTACTGAAGGTAAAGGGAAAAAAAGCAGATGATGAAATCAGTAGGATATTGGATCTTGATACTAAAAGGCGTTATATGATTCAGGAAACTGAAGCACTAAAAGCTGAGCAGAACAAGGTAAGCAAGCAAATTCCTCAGCTTAAAAAGGAGAAGAAGGATACTACTGAAATTATTGCTCGTATGAAAGTCATATCTGAGACCATAAAAGGAAATGACCAGACTCTCCGTGAGATAGAACAAGAACTGCGTGACTTGATGCTAAGTCTCCCCAATCTTCCCGATCCTGATTTAGTTGCGGGCGGGAAGGAGAATAACCAGGTGATTTCAGAAAGCGGTTCTAAACCGGAGTTTGACTTTGAACCAAAAAACCATGTTGATTTGTGTACCGCCTTGGGTATGATAGATTATCCAAGAGGGGCAAAGCTCTCAGGAAGTGGCTTTTGGGTCTACCGTGGTATGGGCGCAAGGCTTGAATGGGCACTGCTAAATTACTTTATTGATACACATATCGCCGATGGATACGAGCTGTTGTTCGTTCCCCATATGTTGAACTATGAATCCGGACTGACGGCAGGACAATTTCCGAAATTTGAGGATGACGTTTTTTGGCTTGAGGGTGATGAGGAAGGACGCAGAAAGCAGTTTATGCTGCCTACAGCCGAAACTGCACTCGTAAGTTTGCACAGGGATGAAATCCTTGATGAAAAAGATCTTCCCAAAAAATATATCTCTTTTACCCCATGCTATCGACGTGAAGCCGGAAGCTATCGGGCTGAAGAACGTGGGATGATTCGCGGCCATCAGTTTAATAAGGTGGAAATGGTACAGTATACAACACCGGAAGGCTCGGACGAAGCATTTGCAGAATTGGTTCGTAAAGCAGAGGAGTTGGTTTCCGGACTTGGACTGTATTATCGTACAGTTAAGCTGGCGGCAGAAGATTGCTCTGCATCTATGGCCAGAACATATGACATCGAAATATACATTCCATCAATGAATGGATTCAAAGAAGTGTCCTCGGCATCAAACGCAAGAGATTATCAGGCTCGCAGAGGGCAGATGCGATACAGAAGACAGGACAATGGCAAAATTGAGTATGTCAACACTCTAAACGCATCGGGACTCGCCACATCCCGAGTCCTTCCTGCTATTGTTGAACAAAATCAGCTGGCAGATGGATCGGTGGTTGTTCCTGAAGTATTGAGGAAATATTTGGGCGGCTGCGAGATCATAAAATAGCTTATATTTAATAGAAAACATATTTTCATCCTCGGTTGAGTTTGCTCAATCGGGGATGGAAATTATCTGTGGAGGCAAAAGAAGTATGGCAGACACTATTGCTGCATTGTCAACAGCACCTGCAAAGAGTGGAGTTGCTGTAATAAGGATATCCGGTGACAGATCACTTGATATTGCAAAGCGTGTCTTTAGACCTGCATATAAAGGCAAATGGGTTCCTCGTATGATGACATATGGAACGCTTCTCAACAGCGAAGGTATTGCAATAGATAGTATACTTGGAGTGTGGTTTCGAGGTCCAAACAGCTATACGGGTGAGGACATTGTTGAGCTGCATTGCCATGGGTCACTAGCAGTGTTGAACACAGCACTTTCGACTCTATATTCATATGGGGCGCGCCCTGCCGAGCCGGGAGAGTTTACAAAAAGGGCATTTATGAACGGACGCCTTGATCTAAGTCAGGCAGAAGCTGTCGGAGACTTGATAGAGGCTGTAACTGAGGAGGGGGCTGTCAATGCAACCGCACAGATCCAAGGTGCTTTAAGCAGGGAATTGGGGCGTATATACGATGATTTGACGGATCTCCTTGCCCACTTTCAAGCTGTTGTAGACTATCCCGATGAAGATATTGAAGATTTTGGAATAGATAATGCTGTAAGTATTCTTGAGAATGCAGCAGAACAGCTAAATAAACTGACAGAAGGGTATAAGCGTGGTAAGGTTCTAAGAGAGGGCATAGACTGTGTAATAATTGGACGGCCTAATGTTGGAAAATCATCATTACTAAATATGTTAGTGGGTGATGAAAGGGCAATCGTCACGCCTATAGCAGGAACGACACGCGACATTATAGAGGCATATGCAAAGATTGGTGGCGTAACTCTTAAACTTCGTGATACTGCAGGTATCAGAAGAACCGACGATATGATTGAAGATATAGGTGTGGATAGGGCAATCAAAGCAGCCAAAGATGCATCACTTGTATTGGCAGTGGTTGACGGATCGCAACCTTTGAGTGATGAAGATAGAGATATAATGGAACATGCGGTAGGTAAGCGTGGGATCCTGCTTATAAATAAAAGCGACAAGCCTCAGGACGAGTCGCTAGACAGGGATTTGCGGGAATGGTCAGACAAGTTCATTAGAATATTGAAAATTTCTGCAAAAACAGGGCAGGGAATGGACGAGTTGGAGGCTGTAGTCAATACGCTCTATTCTATGGGAGAGCTTAGACTTGACGGAACCCTAATAACAAATGCGCGACAGGAGGGTACATGTAAAACGGCTGAGCTACTGCTTCGCGGTGCCATTAATAACCTCCGTTACGGCTATCCTCCAGACATGGTCCTGTATGATGTTGAACAAGCACTAATGCGCATAGGTGAGATCCTTGGGAAAAATACACCTACCGATATAGTTGATAAAATCTTTGCAAACTTCTGCGTTGGCAAATAAGACAAGTCGCATTGTCGGACGATGACCAAAATAAATAATAGGAAGCTATGCAGGTGTACGTCCAATAGTAACGGATGCGCATTGTGAAACGGCGTAAGGACAACTTAAATCTATGTGACAAACTTCAAACAAAAAATTGTTCAAGGTAAAGATCGATTTTACAAAATATGCCTATTGCGATGAATGTTCATGCAATAGGCATATACTATTCGTTATAAAATATGTGAAAACTACAAGACGTTTAACTTGTTAATATAAGATACTTATCTTTTACTTGTTTCCGACATTTACTTATCGAATACGTGAGTTCAACAATGTAGTAAGGACCCATCCGCCATCGGTATAGGTAGCCTCATAGAGGGCACCGTATCCATTATCCTGTTTTGATGAGAAGTCGATTGCAGCTACAGCATGAGTGCCGTCATATGAAAATAGCCGTATGACCATACTCCGCCCATCAGGGAAGAAATACAGATTGTTTTCGCCCTTTCTGGCAACTGACTCATCTTTTATTGCATCGGCGTAGTTTCTAATGTCTTTTGATACAGTTGAAATTCCATTTTTAAGGTTTTTCATAAGATAGTTTTGCTCAACACCGATAAACATGTTGTAAAGGACAGCGAGTGTATTGTTGTATTCTTTTCTATCGCCATAAGTTTTAACAATGATGTCTGAATACAGAGAAGTAAGCTTTTTATTGTTTTCTTCTACCTTTTGGTTGAATGTATTCGATGAAATGCGAGTGGTTTCAAACCAATTACAGAACGTATCGTATTTGCTAATTGAGTACAGACCAACAACTTTACTAAGGTCGGTTTTTATAAAATATACATTGCGATATGTTGTTGGATCCTGGGGGTTACTTATACCCACTTCGGAAAATGCAATATAGTAATCTGAGGGATCGGGGACCATACCTATAGGTATTTCAAGACCTGCACCGTCAAGAGTGAGAGGGTAGGACATTCCATCAATAGTTACGATTCCTTCAAATCCACCGGCAAATCCACCGGGAAGTCCGGTGCCATCGATAGGTTTGCCTTCCAGTTTTACAAGAAAGTCTATGCTATCAAGGACTGGTACCTCAAATATACCTGTCTTATGCAGTCGGCCGCCCAAATACATGGTTTTTACCTTGTCTGTAACTTCGGGAGTTAGCGGAGAGTTGTCAGAGGGTTCCTTACCATCGTAGTTTAGAGAGAGCTTGTTTTCCTTTTCGTTAAGAACACCATCAATATCGACATATCTAAGGTTTTTCATCACAAAGCCATTTCGAAGTATATCTACTACAAACTCAGTGTCACCATCTACATTCTCATATGCACTTATCCATATTTCTTTGATGTCGACATCGTAACCCTGATCAGCCGGATATGCCCATATTCCAATGGCTTCAAGCTCTGACTTTTCAATTATTTTATTTTCACCGTACTCGTTGCGTAGGGCAGGTATCAGGTAATTTCGAGCGTCATCTTCAGATACAAATCCCATTGAGGAAAAATCGAAGGAATAGGCATCCGCAGGAGTAGTTTCTATTGCCTTGATTATAGCATCAAAGTAGAGTTCTAAAATCTCCGTCATATCAGCAGAAGGTTCACCGAAATTTGGTGTATTATCCTCGCGTACGGAGTAGTTACTCTCGTCAAGATTTATCTTGACGGCGGATACCTTGCTGCCACAACCGGCCAAAACCGAGACTAGTAGTATTAGAATAATTGCCAGGGAAATAAGTCGTTTCATCCCGGGATACCTCCATGTTTTCAGTTCTGTGTCGTTTTGATATATCTATGTATTTCAAAAACTGCATGGCCTATTCCATATAAAACTTCTGGCAAGAAATACAAGCTTAAGGCAGTGCAACTAGTTCATATGGGCAATTTATAGCCTTTAACAGCGAAAATAATTATACTACATGTCTCTAGCAAATGCAATTTTTAAAAGACCACATAATTGGGATGAGCTTTTACGACTTTTCCTGATTCAATATTCTTTACAGTGATTTTTCTGATCCGATCTAGCAGTATTCATCAATTCACGAAGCGCGCTAATATGACTAAGGACGCAATCAGGAGCAGGGCCTCCGGTCACATTCCTTGCTTTTACACAATGCAACAAATCAACAAACTTGTAAATATCATGATCAAACAATGAAGAAAAAGTCTTAAATTGCTCAATGGTCAGCTCCTCTATACTAAGAGTATTTTCTAAGCAATATTTAACTATTTTACCTGTGACTGTGTATGCATCACGAAAAGGCATTCCTTTTCTAGTCAGATAGTCCGCGCAATCCGTAGCATTTAGGAAGCCTTTGGACGCTGCTGAAAGCATCCGCTCTTTATTGACAGTCATTGTAGCAAACATTGGGGTAAAGACGCTAAGACACTGTTTAACGGTGTCAAATGAGTCAAATATGCACTCCTTATCTTCCTGCATATCTTTGTTATAAGCCAAAGGCAATGCTTTCATAACTGTCAGTATTCCCATCAAATTTCCGTATACACGTCCGGTCTTGCCGCGAACTAGCTCAGCTATGTCAGGATTTTTCTTTTGCGGCATTATTGAGGAGCCGGTGGACCAGGAATCGTCAAGGGATACAAAGCCGAACTCGTGGCTACTCCAGAGGATGATCTCCTCACAGAAACGGCTTAGATGCATCATTATGATCGAAAGACATGATGAAAATTCAATAACGAAGTCCCTGTCTGATACACCGTCAATACTGTTTTGAGTTATAGAAGAAAAGCCGAGGGCAGATGCTGTCATTTCCCGGTCAATAGGATAAGTTGTTGTAGCCAAGGCGCAGCTTCCCAGAGGCGATGAGTCGGTCCTCGAAAGGCAATCACGCAGTCTATCGTAATCACGCTTGAACATTTCGGCGTAAGCCATGATGTGATGGGCAAAGGTTGTAGGCTGAGCCAGCTGAAGATGTGTATAACCCGGCATTATAGTTTCAAGATGTTCAGCAGCCTTGTCCAGGATCGTCTCAATAAGGATAAGTAGTTCATCTTGAATTGTTGATATAGCTTTTTTGAGATACATTCTGAGATCCAGAGCAACTTGATCGTTTCTACTCCGAGCAGTGTGCAGCTTTTTGCCGCCATCGCCTATTCGAGCTGTAAGGAGACTTTCCACATTCATGTGGATATCTTCGTTTTCAGATGAGAAGGAGACCTTTCCGCATTCAATTTCTTCCAATAGTTCTTTTAGTCCGGAAACTATTTTTGCTGCGTCGTCGATTGAAATAACACCTGTCTGGGCAAGCATTTCTGCGTGAGCTATCGATCCTTCAATATCTTCAAGATACATACGTGAGTCGAAGCGGATCGATGATTGAAAGTCATTTGCCGCCATATCAGGTTCTCTGGAAAATCTGCTGCCCCATAACTTCATAGTTTATCACCTGCAATCCCGGTACCTCTTAAAAGTGCAGAAATCTGTATAGGCAATCCGTAGAGATTAATAAAACCTTCCGAGTCCTTTTGATTGTAATTGCTTTCGCCAAAGGAAGCGATTTCTTCCGAATAAAGTGAACAGGGGGACCAAACACCGGCGGGTATGATGTTTCCTTTATAAAGCTTCAGTTTTACTTCGCCGGTCACATATTGCTGTGTACTGTCGACAAAAGCAGAAAGGGCTTCACGTAAAGTGGTAAACCATAGACCGTTGTAAACAAGCTCTGCAAACTTATGCGACAAAAGAGTCTTTAGGTGAGCTGTATCCCTGTCAAGAGTTATGCTCTCAAGGATCTCATGCGCTTTATAAAGGATCGTTCCACCGGGAGTTTCATAAACGCCACGGCTTTTCATTCCCACTAACCGGTTTTCAACGATATCGGCAATGCCAATACCATTTTCTCCACCAAGTTTGTTGAGAGCTTCAATAAGGGCCACACCATCTAACTTCTCGTTGTTGATCGACACTGGTATTCCTTTATCAAATCCAATAGTTACATATGTTGATTTGTCGGGTGCCATTTCGGGGGAAACACCCATTTCAAGTATTTTGTCGTACATTGGCTCATTGCCGGGAGACTCAAGGTCAAGCCCCTCGTGACTTAAGTGCCAGAGATTTTTATCCTTGGAATAATTGGTCTCTCTGTTGATTTTGAGTGGTATGTTGCGTGTTTCCGCATAATCGATTGCATCTTCTCTGCTCTTTATATCCCATTCGCGCCAGGGTGCAATTATCTTCATGTTTGGTGCGAAGGCTTTTATCGTAAGCTCAAATCTCACCTGATCGTTGCCTTTGCCGGTACATCCGTGAACGATTGCATCTGCGCCTTCTTTTAGAGCGATATCTACTATTCGCTTAGCAATTATTGGCCTTGCAAATGATGTGCCTAACAAATACTTACCTTCGTACTTTGCCCCTGCTTTTAGGGTGGGGAAGATGTAGTCATATACAAATTCCTTTTTTAGATCTTCAATATACAGTTTTGAAGCCCCGGTCTTAATAGCTTTCTCTTCAAGACCGTCAAGCTCCGTACCCTGACCAACATCTCCGGAAACAGCTATCACTTCGCAACCGTAATTCTCCTTAAGCCATGGTATAATGATCGATGTATCCAGTCCGCCTGAATAAGCAAGCACTGCTTTCTTAATACTTTTGCTCATAGTACCTCCTTAGAGTATAACAAGGTCAATCTCGCCATGATATCGAAACGTACCTTGCCGAATCAGTAGTTTCACTAAAGTACCGCATAAAAGCATATATAATATGGATTTTCAATAGTATAAATATAGCACTCATCGTATAATTATGCAATAGATTCATTGAAATTTGTATTATTGACCTTCAAAACCCAGAATTCAATGCATAATATATGCATAATAACACATAGAAATGCCCGTTCGATGTTTCAACTGAAACAAAGAACGGGTGTAAGTGAGCTCCATTATTCCGCTATAAGAAGCGGTCGCTATTATTATTTGCAGAATATATGCTTTCCTATTCTCATTACCTGTGGTCTTGACCAAATCCACTTGCTTGTCGCTGTTGACGGATTAAAATAATATATACAACCACCGGTTGGATCCCAGCCATTTAGAGCATCGGTAGCAGCCTTATATGCAGAGCTTGCAACCGGTTCATTAAACTGTCCATCCACAATGGCGGTAAAAGCACCGGGTTGATAAATAACGCCTGAAAGTGTATTGGGAAAGGAAGGATGTTTTACCCGGTTCATAATCACCGCACCGACAGCAACCTGACCTTTATAAGGTTCACCACGTGCTTCTGCGGATATTATACGTGCAAGGAGATAGTAATTGTTGTTGTATGACGCACCTGCGCCGCTATCGGTAGAATGATGCTGAAGTCCTAAATATTTTAATGTGACAGGGCCGCAGATGCCGTCGACCTTGATGCCCACACTGCGCTGAAAAGCTCTGACTGCAGCAGTGGTCTTTGACCCATATATGCCGTCAATGGAACCTGTGTAGTGGCCGGTACGTTGTAAAACTCGTTGTATGTCACGCACAGCCTGCCCCCGCGAACCTTGCTTATATATTGCCGCAGAAGCATTTTGAGCAAAAAGGATCACAGCAATGTTCAAAAGGAATATCAAAAGCAAAGCAGATACCAGTTTTATTTTTGTATCAGCCAAATTAAACTTTTTGTCGTTTCTATCTGGCATAGTATACCTCCTTTTCAGGATATAAATAGTGTTGTATGTCTGCTAAGGAAATATACGGCTGATATGTTAGTATTTTTTTCAATAAGAATAATTTAAGGTATACAACAATCAAATCGCTTGACAGTAAAGGTGGATACAATTAGAATAGTAGAAAGACATATTTTTTGTTTGTTAACGGTGTACGCGAGCACCGTCTAAACGATAATTGTCTACCATAGGTTATAATTCAACTTAGATTATCAACCTAGGGTGTTATATGAGTATTTATACGGAGGTGCTTTATAGGACACAATGATTAATCATAACCTAGTCCTTGCCGCCGGAATCAGTGCGTTGGATATAATTATTCCCGTTGCTGCCGCAGTTGTCACAGGTATTCTATGCTTTATTGCGGGCATTGCATTCCGCAAAAATGTGGCAGAAAAGGAAATTGGAAGTGCTGAGGAAGAAGCAAAGAGGATTATAAACGAATCCATTAAAAATGCTGAGAATAAAAAACGCGAATCACTCCTTGAGGTCAAAGAAGAGATCCATAGATCCCGCCTTGAGTATGAGCGGGAGGAAAAGTCCAGAAGACAAGACCTGCAAAAGCAGGAGAGGCGACTGACCCAAAAGGAAGAGAACTTGGACCGCAAGACGGAGCAGCTTGAAAAGAAGGAAGAGATCCTAAACGAGAAAATCCGAAAAAATGAAGAAGTTCAGCAGCAGCTCCAGGAACTAAAGAGCAAGCAAACAGAATTACTTGAAAGCATCTCAAGGTTTACAACAGAAGAAGCAAAGAATTATCTTCTAAACCAGCTTGAAGCTGAGGTAGTGCACGAGAAGGCTGCAAAGCTTAGGGAATTGGAAGCTCGGTATAAGGAAGAGGCAGAAGAGAATGCACGGAAAGTAATTTCTCTGGCAATCCAAAAGTGTGCGGCAGATCATGTTGCGGAAGCCGCTGTTTCAGTTGTTCCAATACCATCAGACGACATGAAGGGAAGGATTATCGGTCGCGAGGGTCGCAATATCCGTACCTTTGAAACCATGACCGGTGTCGACCTCATTATTGACGATACACCTGAGGCAATCACTCTATCAGCATTCGATCCCGTTCGTAGAGAGATAGCACGTATAGCACTTGAGAAACTGATAGTTGATGGCCGTATCCATCCTGCCCGAATCGAAGAGATGGTTGAAAAGGCCACCAAAGAGGTGGAGCAGACGATCAAGAAAGAGGGAGAGCGGGCTGCTTTCGAGACCAATATCCACAACCTGCATCCCGAGATCGTAAAACTGCTTGGCCGCTTGAGATTCCGTACAAGCTATGGACAAAACGTGCTTATGCATTCAATTGAGGTAAGCCACATTGCCGGACTTTTAGCTGCTGAGATCGGGGCGGATGTGAATCTGGCTAAACGCGCAGGTCTTCTCCATGACCTTGGTAAAGCGGTGGACCACGAGATGGAGGGCTCCCACGTCCAGATTGGTGTAGAGCTGGCCAGGAAGTATAAAGAGAACCCGGCTATAGTTCATGCTATACATGCCCATCATGGAGATGTTGAGGCGCAGTCGATCATTGCCTGTCTGGTTCAGGCTGCCGATGCTGTATCAGCGGCAAGGCCGGGTGCCCGACGTGAGAATATTGAGACATATATCAAGCGTCTTGAAAAGTTAGAGGAAATTGCAAATACCTACCCCGGAGTGCAGAATTCTTACGCGGTCCAGGCCGGTAGAGAAATTCGTATCATGGCCAAGCCCGATGAGATTACCGATGATGAGATGATTTTGCTTGCACGAAACCTCTCCAAAAAAATCGAGAACGAGCTTGAATATCCCGGACAAATTAAGGTGCATGTCATTCGCGAGACACGCGCTATTGAATACGCGAAATAATTTTCTCAGCAATTAACAGGGATGCATGAAAGCATTGATAGGTTTTCATGTGTCCCTTCTTTGACAGTAGCAAATATATCACCAGGTAATATCATTTTGTCATCTGTTGCGAAATGATAAGAATGCATAGGAGATCATAAAATGAAAAGAAATGTGCGCATGCTGGCGACTAGCGGTTTACTTATTGCCCTGGACGTGGTGTGTACCCGGTTTCTCTCCTTTTATACCCCGGGAAATGTTGACCGTATAAGCCTTCAGTTTGTACCAAATGCGATGGCGGGTTTTATTTTCGGTCCATATTGGGCAATGCTTATTACCGTGCTTGGAGACACGGTTGGTATGCTAATAAACTCCGGCGGGATGATGTTCATGCCGCTTATAACGCTTGCCTGTGCAGTCCGCGGTCTAATATATGGATTGTGCCTACATAAGAAAACGATAACAGCGGTCAGATGTATTTTGGCGGTAGCAATATGTACCATTGTAGTTGACCTTGGAATAATGCCATTGGCATTGTCGATATTGTACGGAAAGGCATGGAGTGCAATAGTCATTGCTAAACTTTTTACGCGCTTAGTGACGATCCCGATCTATGGTTTTGTGCTTTTCAGTGTGACTAAAGCTATGCAAAGGGCAGGAATTCCTGGCATATATCATGTTGGTCGGGCAGGTAAGTAGACTATAATATCAAATATATGCAAGAAGCTGGTGCTGTCTCACTATGAACTAAATGTTCTAAGTGAGGCAGCCTTTTATAAAAAGTTACTCAAAAAAATAAAAGGCAGGCTCAAAAAGCCCGCCAATGTTCAAACTATTCTGGCTTTATGAGCCAGATCTTCATTTAATGAAAAGAGGACATGCTTCAATAGATATTAAAATCCATTTTGAAACATGCCCTTTCATTCTTGATCCTAAATCAGTAAGCAATACCCCAGTAGACCATATGCTTTGCGGGTTTCCCGCAGATAGCACAATCGTCACCAATATGCTCCTGCTCAAACGGTATACATCTCGATGTCATACCGGCTTCTTCTTTGACCCTGTTTTCGCAGGTCTCATCTCCACACCACATCATCTTAATAAAACCGGTCTTCTCATTTATTATTTTTGCTGCCTCATCAAGTGTATGAGCAGTGTAAGTGTGGTTTTTGAGATTTTCTTTAGCTCGCTCGAACATGCCTTGCTGAGTTTCATCCAAAAGTTCTTTTATGCGTGTAACCAGATCCTCAAAGGGTATTTGTTCCTTTGCGCGGTTATCGCGGCGAACTGCGATGCATTGTCCGTTTTCGATATCACGCGGTCCAACTTCGATCCTAAGGGGCACGCCCTTCATCTCATATTCGCTGAACTTCCAGCCCGGAGTTTGATCGGAGAAATCAGCCTTTGCTCTGATTCCGGCATTCTGTAATATCTCAAGCAGTTGTGATGCCTTTTCGTTGACGCCGGGCTTGTGAGCGGCTATTGGGATAACAACAACTTGAACCGGAGCGACTTTAGGCGGTAACATCAATCCGGAGTTGTCACCATGTGTCATGATAATGCCGCCGATAATGCGTGTGCTAACTCCCCAGGAAGTCTGATAGGGAACTTGAAGGGTGTTGTCACGACCTGTAAATTGTATGCCGAATGCTTTGGCAAATCCATCGCCGAAGTAGTGGGAAGTTCCGGCCTGCAGAGCCTTGGCGTCATGCATCATGCACTCTATTGTATATGTGGCCTCGGCTCCTGCAAATTTCTCCTTGTCTGTCTTTTTGCCCTTAACGACAGGCATTGCGAGATAGTTCTCACAAAGGTCGGCATAGATGTCAAGCATACGCATTGTTTCCTCGAGAGCCTCTTCCGAGGTTTCGTGGAGGGTATGGCCTTCCTGCCAGAGGAATTCGCGGTGGCGAAGGAAGGGGCGTGTGCTTTTTTCCCAACGGAGTACTGAACACCATTGGTTGTACAATTTGGGCAGATCGCGATATGAGTGGATAATATGAGCATAGTGCTCACAGAAAAGCGTTTCCGAGGTCGGCCTTATGCAAAGCCTTTCCTGAAGCTTTTCAGATCCACCGTGGGTAACCCAAGCAACCTCAGGTGCAAACCCTTCTATGTGATCCTTTTCCTTCTGAAGGAGACTTTCCGGGATCAGAAGCGGCATATAGACGTTTTCGTGACCCGTCTGTTTAAACATTGAGTCCAGCTTGTTTTGGATGTTTTCCCAGATGGCATAAGCATAAGGTCGAAGGATCACCAGCCCTTTTACCGATGAATAATCGATCAGCTCTGCCTTCTTAACAACATCGGTATACCATTGGCCAAAATCCGTCTCCATTGAGGTGATCTCTTCAACAAATTTCTTTTCTTTTGCCATAGGAAATACTCCCTTCAGTATATTATTAGCATAATATTACAAAGTGTTTATTACAATATGATTTGAGTTAGTCTATGAAAGCATACTCTCTATCCGTGTAGAGGCTTCGTTTAACCAGTTTCCTTCAAAAAGCTCGATCAAGCCTTCGTCGCTGCCTCTTGATAGCAGAGGTGTAACCGGAATACGGGCAAGAATATCGAGCTCAAACTTTTCCGCGACCTGATCCAGCTTACTGTCTCCGAATAGCGCAATTTGCTTATTGCAGTCCGGGCAGAGAACATAGCTCATGTTTTCGATAACCCCTAATATGGGTATATCCATCATTTTTGCCATATTTACTGCCTTGTGTACAATCATTGATACAAGCTCCTGGGGGGAGGTTACGACAATGATTCCGTCAACTGGTATCGATTGAAATATGGTCAATGGTACATCGCCGGTTCCCGGAGGCATGTCAACAAACAAGAAATCAACATCCTCCCAGATAACGTCAGTCCAAAACTGTTTTACAACTCCTGCTATAACAGGTCCGCGCCAAATGACCGGAGATGTTTCGTCTTCTAAAAGAAGGTTTACCGACATAATATCAATGCCCGTTTTCGTTCTAACAGGGAGAATAGCGGATTCGGTTGCACCGGCTTTTTGATGAAGTCCAAACATCTTTGGAATTGAAGGGCCTGTAACATCAGCATCAAGAATCGCGGTACGATATCCCATGCGGTTAAGTGAGACGGCCAGTAGAGCGGATACCATCGATTTTCCAACGCCGCCTTTTCCGCTTACGACCCCAATAACCTTTTTTATTGAGCTTAGTGGATGGGGTGACTCCAAAAAATCAGCAGGATCCATATTACGGGAAGGGCACTCAGCTCCACATGAAGAGCAGTCGTGTGTGCAGTTATCGATATCGGACAAAAAATCATCTCCTAATATATTAAGCATATAAAATATTGATCAATCTATCTTAAATACAGAAAAAAATAATCTGTAAATACATAAACAGATTATAGATACCTTTGAATTTATTGTCAAGGAAAACCCGGCGGACACAGCCCACCGGGTTATAGTTTTTATGAGTTTGCTATTTATTATCAGTTACATCCGTCTTCAAAGCGGCGGAATTTAGCTTTTTCCTCTTTCGCACTCTTCTTGTAACGAGAATTACTGCTGTGGCAATCATGCCTAAAATAATCAATACAGGGGAGCTGCCCACAAGCCAGACTATGATATCTTCGCAAGTATCGATTACACGCTTTAATGTAGCGCTAAATCTCGTTGATATTCTCTCACCAATAGTTTCCGGCTCGGGGGGAGTTGCGGTGTACTCTCTAACCTCTTGTATATATACAGTAACTGTGCTGTATGAAATTAGATCATCGAATTTTCGGAGGGATCCTGTAAGCCTCTCAATCTCATATCGAACGTTTCCAAGTTCGTTTTCCAACTGCAGAATAAATTGCAGCTCGTCAGTGTATTCCACGTTCTTAGTTTGTTCCAGCATTTCGAGCAAACGCTCTTCTTTTACTTCAAGCACCCTTAGCCTTGCCTCAGTATCAACATATTCGGCAGTTACGTCTTGAGCGTTTGTTGAGGAATTAAGTACTGTTGCTACATTACCACTGCTTTTCATAAAGAGCTGAAAGTTCTCGCTTGGGATCCGAACAGTATACCTAGCGTTACGCAAGCGGAGCTCACCCCGCGAAGTGCGTCCTTCCCCGGTGACTGCTGAAGACTGAACAAAACCTCCACACTCACCTATAAGCGCGTACAGGGCATCGACAGTAGAGTTAAAGTCAGTTGTTTCAAAGCTGACCTCACCGATCCAAATCATTTTACGAGATGGGTCAACTACGAGATCCCTTACTGGATTGGATACATCATCAATATCAGCCTCACCTTTTTCATCTGCGCCGTAACTATAGTAGTTCTCACTAGGTGCTGAAGTAGCGGCAGCTTCCCTCGGTGCGCCAGCGGCGCTGTTCATAGTACTTTCTTTAACGCCGCCCATAGAGCTGGCACAGCCAAAAAGTACAGCCAGAGAAAGGATCAACGCAATAAGCAGAAATGTTTTTTTCATTTTTTCCTCCTGTTTAAGTCAGCTTGTGCTTGACTAATGATGTATAACCTTTATGGAGCATGCAAGCAAAGGAAAGACGAAACAAAGGCTAAACTTATAAAAGACTAAACTATACAGATTTGTCTTTAATTAGATTAGACTTATGGGTCCTAAGTTTGTTCCCTTTCTTGATACCTCTAAACCCAAAAGCACGCGGCAGTAAAATGCGTTTCACGACATAAACAGGGGGAGTATTTGTTTTCATCATTCTGTTTTCCATCGAAACGAAATACCGGTAAACAATGTCCACCTCAGTGTCTGAGGGTTCTTTGCCACTGTAGTATGATCTCATTACGATTCTGACAAGTTGATCGAAGGTGCAGACTTTGCAATCTATCAACTTTCCGATACGTGCGGAAAGCATGGCCGCTGTTTCACCCTGCCTACGCTGGAATAACTTATCTTGCTGGGAAAGCAAGTCTAAAATCGATCTCCACCATATCTCAATGGCACCAATCTTTCCATACTTTTCAACAAGTCTCCGGCTTGCGTATCTAATACGATGGGCAATAATTATTAAGGTATTTGCAATAAGTATACAAGTAATAATAATGATCCAAAACACCCAAGAGGGTAGACCTTTTTCAATTTCCGGAATTTCCTCGGGGATGTTTTCAATAGGAGTCGGTTCCGGCGAAGGTATATCGGGCTCGGTTATTTCTATTGGAGGCTGTATTGGATCTTGGCTTGGTTGTCCAATTGGAGTCGCGTCAAATGGGATCCATCCAATGCCTTCAAAATAGAGCTCGGCCCACGCGTGTGCCCGCTCGCCTGTGACAGTATACACAAAATCGGTGTGTGGAGCATTAGTCAGCATAAATCCCTCGCAATAGCGAGCCGGAATTCCAGCTGTTCTTGCGAGGACAACCATTGCGGTGGCATAATATGTGCAGTATCCTGAGCGTGTCTCCAGAAAGTAGTCAACAAAGTCCCTGTCATCGGGCACATAGGACGGGGATAAAGTATATGTAAAGTTTTCGGTAAGATAGTCCTTAATAGCCATGGCTTGCAGAAACTTCGATTCACTTTCCGCGGATAGAGCAAGCTTATTCCCTAATGCCCAGACATAGGGAGGAAGTGAATCGGGGAGCTGAAGATATAGCTCGTTGATTTTTTCCATTTTTTCTTCCGGCTCATTTTCTACTAATTTTTCAAGCTCTGTCATATAGTCAATTGCAACCGATGAAAAGGGCATAAATTGTTGTGCTTCGATGGTGTAGCTGTCGAGAAAGTTGAGCCTCTTTTTAGGGAAGAGTTCGCCAAGGTCATTGAAGTAGGGTACAAAAGAGTCAACAGGTGAATATATATTTCTTGGCTTTGGTGGTGAAAAAACAGTATGAAAGTTTTGATAGTGTGTGACTTTTAATCGTACAGTTCTATATAATCTACTTGATTTATCTTTAAGGATGTCTGGATCAGGCCGTTCAAGGTCAAAGACATCTGTGCGCTTTGATGCCCACAAAGGGCTGTTATAGCGATGTGAACTGATGCCACTGTAGTTTAGCCAACCTTTACCGCTATAATAGCTTTTAGTCGATCCCTTCAAAAGGGATGGGGAAATTCCCTCTACAACAAGGGCAATGTCTTCTGAAGGAGATACCGGGCCTCCCAACTCACTTGTACTTGAATATCCAAATGCAGAAATTGAAAAGCTGTATTTTTTGCGAGTAAAACCTGAAAACTGCCCTATATAGTCAACAACATCGTCTACTGCGTTTTCGACATACTTAATGCGTAGATTGTTTGCATTTTCCGGAATGACCAATCCGGCAAGGAGAGCAGCAATAAGAGCCAGAGGTACTAATAAAACAGTGATAACTGTAGCATTAGGAATTTTAACTGTTCGATTGTCTGCCTTAACAGTCTCTCCTTCTAAAAACAGTTCATCCTCCTCGGTGTAGTCACCCTCAGAGTCTGACATATCCCGGAGGAAAAGCCGGCGTGCAAAGGAATATGCATATACCGCAGCGATTGCTGAGGCGGAAAACGCCATTGGCAGAAAAATGTTGTGATGGCCTAACGACCACTCAGATACAAATACGGCTGTGGCTACGATAACCATCGAGGGGCAGCCGCGGAGTCGCGATGCCGATATCAATGAAAACAACATGGGTATCAAGATAAATATCAGCGCAAGCGGCAAGTGATATTGCATCTGCAAATCGCCAAGACCACGCAGAAATACCCATGCCTCTTCAGCGAAAGGTATTATTTCATCAAATACCAATGACATGGCGTCTGAATATCGAAAAGTCCAATATGCGTATGCCGCAGTTCCTACTAAAGAGATAATAGTAGTCCACTTATTGTAAAAGACACATGTCAATATAAGCAACAAAACCGCGGTGTATAAAATGGCGGCCAACTCGCTTATCTGTAGGTGATGGGTCTTGATCAAAGAGAAGGCTAGTCCAAAAGTATATAATAGCGAAACCAGGTAGCCCGTTGCCAGAAAAATCAGTCGTTGCCTTCTTCTCATCATTCAATTCCCCCCAACTGTAGGGATACATCCTCACCGGGGAGTAGGGAAAAGGTACGTATACCTCTGAGCGAAAATTCACCAAGCATTTTGATTAAGTCCTTATTTGGTGTTTTATCCTTCAGAACAGTGATCAGTGTGATCCTGCAGTCGTTTTCTGCCAATGTGATCAGGACTTCAAACAACTCATTGGTCGGTGTCTGGGTTACGATAATTAGGCTGCCTAGGTTTCCAAGGCTGTCTTTTTCTAGCTTGATAGCAGATGCAATACTTATATCGCCACGAAACTTGATCTTTGCCATAAGCTCATGCATGGCTGCAAAATCTACCGGGGATGAGCCTGCAAGTTCGGTCCGCGTATCTGAATAAGCTATCATTTTTATTGGCTGAAAGTCATCGGTCAATCTTTTACAAAAGGCAGTAGCACATTCTGCGACAGTATCTTCAAATTGTGCTGCTTCCTCTCCCGAAAGGCCGTGTTCTGTGCAGTCAACCAGCATAACGCTGTCGGAGAAGAGGGTGCCGTCAAATTCTTTGACCAGATACTTTTGATGGCGAGCCGACAACTTCCAATGAATGCGCTTGAGCTGGTCGCCTTCTTGATAGTTGCGTATGTCGGCTATTGATGAAAGCTCTTCGGCGCGGGTATGTGGTGAGTCCAAGGGACCTTCCATCTCACGGTTGACAAGAAAACCCGGTGAAATTTGTCTGACTTTTGGGTAGATCAGCAAATCAATCGGTTTGTTATGATATATGGAGAATGGTAGGGAGATAGTGATAAGACCAAACAGATCAGTAGCCTGAATAGACGTAAATCCAATCGGATAAACTCCACGATATTTACATTTGATCTGCGCTTCAAAAGTCTCTCGTTTTTTTGGAAGCAGAGATGCAGAAAGATTGCTCTCCTCGCCTATGTACTGCGATTGCGGTGTACTGTAGTGGAGAGTCAGGTGTGCAAAAGGCAGGACCGATTCGTTGTGGAGTTCGAGCCTGAGTGTTACAGTTTCACCCTTTATAGCGCTATCAGGTGTTATTGATTGAGTATAGCGAATCAAGGAAAAAGTGGTCAGGAGATTTATCAGTGAAATAATCAACAGAAACAATTGAAAGAAAATTATCCACAGATATATTGATTCACCTGTGTAAAACAGCGCAAAAAGGGCAAGCGCCGCTAAACCGAAAAATGCAAACCTACGGTTTTTCATAAGGAATCGGGTATCCTTATCATATTGGTGATGTTTTTGAGGATTCTGACAGCAGTCATATCCTTCAACTTAGCCTCAGGCCGGAGCAGTAGCCGATGTGCAAGTATATGCGGCGTCATATAAAGCACATCGTCCGGCGTCACATAGTCATTTCCATGAATATATGCCCAGGCTTTAGCTCCCTGCATAAGAGCAATTGCACCCCTTGGACTAGCGCCAAGGAGAAGATCTGTGTTTGACCGTGTTTGACCCACGATCAAAGCTATGTATTCCTTGATTGCATCGGAGCATACAACCTTGTCCACTTCATTTTGCATAGATATGATCTCATCGGCGGACACGACCGGTTTAAGCTCGTAGATTGGGGAGGGAACTCCGTCGTGACGATCAAGTATGTCTATTTCGTCTCGGATTCCCGGATATCCCAAAGATATTTTTATGAAAAAGCGGTCAAGCTGAGCCTCAGGCAGGGGAAAGGTTCCAATATGTTCAATGGGATTCTGTGTAGCAAGTACTATAAAAGGTTTTGGCATTTCATAAGTCTTGGAGTCAATTGTAACCTGACCTTCCTGCATGGCCTCAAGGAGGCTTGACTGAGTCTTCGGTGAAGTGCGGTTTATCTCGTCGGCAAGGACGATCTGGTGCATGATCGCGCCCTTCCTGAATTTAAGCTCACCGGTTGCTATGTCCACCATTGTAAAACCGGTAACATCTGATGGCATTACATCGGGAGTAAATTGGATCCGCTGAAAGGAGCAGCCGATTGAGGCAGCCAGGGCACGAACCAAAGTTGTCTTTCCGATCCCGGGGACATCTTCTATCAACACATGACCTCGACTCAATACAGCTGCGATTACAAGTTCTATTAAATCACCCTTGCAGACCACCGCTTTTTCAATATTTTCTCTTATCTGAGCTACTTTCTCGCGTGCCATTATTTGTCCCCCTACAATAATAATATTTCCAATTTTAGTATTATAAGTATTGCACAATTTGAGCAAAATGGCAAGCATGGAATAAGTATATTTTGTAACTCATCATATGTAATATATTGTCGGGTTTTCAAAATTTATGTTGTGATTGAGGTATTCGGATGCTATAATACACGGTGATATTGACATATTATTTATGATTATTTTTACGTTTATGAGGGAAAGCCATGCAACTTAGCTTGATGCTCCTGTGTGGAGCTATAGTATTCTTAGTGATTACGATCCTATTCCGGGCAGCAAGGATCGCCGACCGCAGTGTTCCCAAGGAAGGGCCGGAGGTGGATCAAAAGATTTCGCGTCATGCCGCGGAATCACTTTCCGCGATGATCAAGTATCCCACTGTGTCTTCCGTTGACAATATAAGCTCAACAGGATACAGGGGAGATGCCTTCGCAAGGTTGGTAAACTATATTCGCGCACGCTATCCTAACATATTCAGCACAATGATGGTTGAGGATCTGGATGGAAACCTTCTTCTTTACTGGGCAGGTGAGGATGAAGATGCAGATCCAATGCTGTACTGTGCGAACATGGATGTGATCTCGGCAGAAGGAGAGTGGGAGTATCATCCGTTTTCAGGGGAAATAGCTGAAAATAAAGTCTGGGGCAGAGGAGCAATCGACAGTAAGGGTGTACTCTGTACTATGCTTGAAGCGTTTGAGTCACTGATAAATGAAGGATTTCGTCCGATCAGAGATGTATATATCTCTATTGTCAAGGATGCTGAATCCTCCAATGAGGGTGCTCTAATGATAGCCGATGTGCTAAGAAAGCGAGTGGTCCGGTTTGCGGCGGTGTTTGGTAAAGGCAGCTGCATTTCCCGGGATTTACTACCGGTAAACAGAAATCAGGCGATCATCGGTGTTGCTGAAAAAGGGACGATGCGAATACGGTTGATTTCCGAGGAAAAGGGCGGTTCAATCAGTTCACCGTCACGGTACTCAGCGATAGGCCGGTTGAGCGAGGCAATTTGTAGAATAGAGTATCGTCCGCAGCCGGTTCGGAAATCTGTATTGCTCAGGGACATGATATCTGCATTCGCACCATATATGCCGTACTCCATGAGAGTTTATGCTTCTAATATGTGGCTGTTAGAGGGTAGATTGTTGAAGCTGCTCCAAAAACACAAGGAAATTTCATCGATGCTCAGAACGACATTCGCAGTAACACAATCGAAAGCGGGGACAGGAGAAAAGGTCCTGCCCTCATCCGCAGAGGCCGTCGTATACGCACGTATTATCCACGGAGATTCATGCTCGGATATTTATAGATTTTTGACTGATTTGATAGAGAGTGTGGGAGTAAAAGTAGAGGTTGAGTCTGCAGAGGAGGCTTCTGTGATCTCTCCGTATAGGGGTAAGGAATATCTTAAACTCAGAAACGCATTAAAGGAGAGTTTTGGTGATTTGATCGTTGCGCCAGGGATCATTTCTGAAGACACATCTATATTACCGTTTACGCACAATGCAGAAGCTATTTATCGGATAACCCCCATAGTTTTGACCGAGGCAGAAAAATCAACGATCCACAGCAACAACGAAAGAGTTGACATAGATGCTCTGGGCAGAGCTGTGTACTTCTACAAAAGACTAATTTCCCTTACAACAGGATAACCATGGGAGATTGTAGCTCACTTTGCCACTTGTGCCAGTAATTATAACTATCATTTGCCCTCAATCGCAGTTATAATGAACACAAATTGCGTTTGGGGGTAGTTTCACGTGACAAGTCAAATAATTGGGAATAATACGCTTGCCCTTTTTCTTCCGCATGATGAGATGGAGGATCTTGGTCTGTGCAGGATATCTGCAGAGGGCAGAGAGATGAAAAAACTTGTTGTCGACACCATGCGCAATCTCGGAGTTGAGTCCGAAGGAGACATGGAAATTGAAATTTTCAATGGAAAGCAAGGGATTTTGATTTTCGCAGTGGTCGGTTTGGTTCCGATGGTTCGCTACATGGTATTCAATGACCTTGAAAATCTTATTGAGGCTGTTGGGACACTTAATGAGTTGCCACTAAAGTCGAAGCTTACATACTGTCAGGGGCAAAATACTGGCTTGAACTGAAGGACTTTGATGAAACAGTTGAAAAAGTAGCTCTCCAGCTCGGTGAGTACGGGCAGCATATTGCAGCGGATGATTTTCATGAAGGTGTCATGGAAGAATACGGCACAGTGATCGAAGAAAACAATGCTATTGCGAAGTTCCGTTATGCATTTCATAATTTGTCAAGATAGAAAGTCAAGATAGCATAACAAGCTAGTGTGAGATAGATTAAGTCTATATAATGGTGTAAAAAGGAGTTGAGCCAAAGCTCATACCTCGGTAAAAATATAGTTGCTAAACAAATACCAAACCGAGGAGGATGAACCATGGCTCAGTTTAATATTACTATAACCGAAGAACTTTTGCACGGATTATTTTTATCAAATGGTAGGGATGAAGCATTCTCCCAAATTGTTGGAGGAAATCTTCAACCAGATTACTTTTAGCTCAATCTACAGAGCAAATAGGTGCTGAACCCTATGAGCGCACTGAAGAAAGAGCCGCATACCGCAATGGGTTTCGAGAATAGACAAATGACTACGCGAGTTGGCACACTCACATTACGGGTTCCCAGGCATCGCAATGGACAGTTCTCTACAGAGCTTTTTGCCCGATACCAGCGCAGTGAACAAGCGTTGGTGCTGGCTATGATGGAGATGGTCATCAATGGTGTTTCCACTCGAAAGGTTGAGCTAATTACTGAAGAGCTATGTGGAAAAAAGTTTTCAAAATCGACCATCTCAGAACTTTGTAAGAACTTAGATCCAATAGTAGAAGCATTCCGTACAAGGCCTCTGCAAAGCCATTATCCCTTTCTCATGGTGGATGCCATCTATGTAAAGGTGCGGGAAAATGGACGTGTACAGTCAAGAGGTATGCTGATCGCCCATTGCCGTTAACGAAGATGGCTATCGTGAAATCATCGGGTTTTCAATTAGCCAACAGCGAATCAGAAAACAGCGAATCAGAAAGCAGTTGGGGTGAGTTCTTTTCTTCACTCAAGGATCGTGGGCTAAAGGATGTTCGCCTGGTTACCTCTGATGACCATAAAGGGGCTGGTTAATGCTGTTAGAAAGCATTTTCAAGGTGCTAGCTGGCAGCGTTGTCAAACCCATTTTTTCCAGGAACATACTGGATCATACGCCTAAAGCATTACAGACGGAAATCAAGGAAGAGCTGCGCCAGCTTTATGAGGCTGTTGACCTTGAGAGTGCTCGTAAAATCAGAGACCACATTATCCAAACATAATGAAGTCAAAAGCACCAAAAAGCCACAGCTCTCCTGGATGAAGCATTTGATGATATTACTGCTGTTCTTGCGTTGCCCCTGAAGTATCGGAAACGGCTTCGTACTACAAACGGTGTGGAAAGGTTGAATGAGGAAATTCGTCGTCGAGAGCGAGTCATTAGAATCTTTCCCAATGCTGCATCCGTCATCCGGCTCATGGGGGCTCTATTAATAGAGCAGCATGAGAAATGGCAGACCCGGTCGCAGCATGAGAAATGGCAGACCGGTCGTAAATACCTTGATATGCAGCTGTACTATCAAGTGCAGGATAAGGAATCAAAGTCTGGCACTGCTGCATAGAAGACGCATTTATTCCACGGTCTGTTGACAATGAGCCTTCCCATGGCATGTTTTCAGGCATCAGGGCCATCCCCCCTTATCTTTGAGGAGAAGTCTTGCGCTAGTATGGTGATGCCCGGCCAACAGCCTAACATGCCATGTACTCATCGTCAACAGCTTTCGCGGCATAAACGCTTAGGCTATTGTCTCATTAGCTACCGTTTGATGACCGAGGTAATTTACACACTAATTTGGACTTGACTTGTGAGATAAGGTTGTTAATGTAGTTTTTAGTTTAATAGGTAGTAGCTACAAACAATGTAAATATTTTTATAAAATATGATAATAGGTAGACTACATAGGATCCTATGTAATCTACCTATTATTTATATTCTTAGCATACTAGTAAACAATTCCTAGTGTATTAAGTGTATTAAGTATCTTCAGTAATGCCGAGTGTTTCGTAAACAGAAGTTCTCAAATATAAACTTAAGGAAATATGTTATTTGCAACCACTCTCTGCATATTAAGCTTTGTTTTCACTATCGTTCGAATTATTGATTTGCTTGGAGAACTTCAACGATTCAGCAACGGCCAGCTTGTCGCACCTATTATTGTATTCATTCTCAGCGTGACCTTTTACCCAGTGCAAAGTAACCTTGTGAGTTTCCAGCAGGTTAAGAAGTCTCTCCCAGAGATCCGGATTGAGGGCGGGCTTTTTATCCGATTTGATCCAACCCCTGCTTCGCCAAGATGCAGCCCAACCCTTCGAGATACCATCCACAAGGTATTTTGAGTCGGAGTATAGATCAACGATGCACGGTTCACGTAAAGCTTCCAGTCCGGCAATTGCGGCCATAAGCTCCATTCTGTTGTTTGTGGTCATCTCTTCTCCACCGCTTATTTCCTTTTCGTGGCCCTTGTATATTAAAATTGCGCCATATCCGCCGGGCCCCGGATTACCTGAACACGCTCCGTCGGTATACAGGGTTACTCTTTTCATATATATCTCCAATCTCAACATGTGTTGATTCTTAGTATTTATATTGCTGTCAAAAATGCAATCAGTAATGACCAAAGCCGCGAATGATGCGACTCGTAAAGCACCTAGCATTCCGTTAGTATAATTATTATACCTAACATAGGAGTACATTGTAAACCTGAAGTAATTGATT
>JBMNIG010000018.1:40000-45000 GCA_050950785.1 Eubacteriales bacterium
AAGTAGTGGCGAGCGAACGCGGAAGAGGCCAAACCAACAGTACTTGTATTGTTGGGGTTACGGACACGAAAATGTTTGTCATAGGTTAGAAGAACGGCATGGGAAGGCCGGCCGTAGAGAGTGAGAGCCTCGTATTCGAAAACCGATTGACAGCTACGTGGATCCAGAGTACTGCGGGACACGAGGAATCCCGTGGGAAGTTGGGTGGACCACCATCCAAGCCTAAATACTACCTGGTGACCGATAGAGGAGCAGTACCGTGAGGGAAAGGTGAAAAGGACCCCGGGAGGGGAGTGAAAGAGAACCTGAAACCTTGTGCCTACAAGCACAGAGAGCACGTTAAAGTGTGATCTGGTACCTTTTGTAGAATGGTCCGGCGAGTTAATCTATGCAGCAAGGTTAAGATACTGGAGTATTGGAGCCGAAGGGAAACCGAGTGTTAATAGCGCGTTAAGTTGTATGGATTAGACCCGAAACCGGGTGACCTATCCATGTCCAGGCTGAAGTGACGGTAAAACGTCATGGAGGGCCGAACCGACCCCCGTTGCAATGGTGGCGGATGAGGTGTGGATAGCGGAGAAATTCCAATCGAACCCGGAGATAGCTGGTTCTCCCCGAAATAGCTTTAGGGCTAGCGTTGTGATAGATTAGCGGAGGTAAAGCACTGAATGGGCTAGGGGCCGACAAGGTTACCGAACCCTATCAAACTCTGAATGCCGCATAATTGGTTCACAGCAGTCAGACAGTGTGAGATAAGTCTCATTGTCAAGAGGGAAACAGCCCAGACCTACGTCTAAGGTCCCCAATATATGCTAAGTGGAAAAGGATGTGGAGTTGCGCAGACAACCAGGATGTTGGCTTAGAAGCAGCCATTCATTCAAAGAGTGCGTAACAGCTCACTGGTCGAGTGACTCTGCGCCGAAGATTTAACGGGGCTAAGCATATAACCGAAGACTAGGCTGTACGGTTCACACCTGTGGTCATAACAGTTAAACCTAGAAGGATGAATTGAGACCTAAGAGGTCGAGAGCAATCCGACAGATTTATACACAGGGGCTAAGCATTAGCGAGTGGCAATCGGCAAATTGTCACAGGGGCTAAGCAAAGCACCGAGTTATGACTTGAGGTGTGGATCGTACGGGGTAGGGGAGCGTCGAATGCGGGGTGAAGCATGAGCGAGAGCACGTGTGGACTGCATTCGAGTGAGAATGCCGGAATGAGTAGCGAGAATTATGTGGGAATCATAATGGCCGAAAATCTAAGGTTTCCTGGGGAAGGTTCGTCCGCCCAGGGTAAGCCGGGAGCTAAGGCGAGGCCGAAAGGCGTAGTCGATGCACATACGGTTGAAATTCCGTAGCCGCCGAACATTTAAGTCACAGGGACACTTGTTGATACCCGAACCCGGGCGTTGGTAGACCCGGGCGTAAGGGACCGAAATTAGAGTAGGGAAGTCGGGGATTCAGCGAGGCGAGAAAAGCTGTGATGTATACTAAGGCGCCCGTACCGCAAACCGACACAGGTAGATGAGGAGAAAATCCTAAGGCCAACGGGAGAAGGGTTGTCAAGGAACTCGGCAAATTGACCCCGCAACTTCGGGATAAGGGGTGCCTGGGAGACCAGGCCGCAGAGAATAGGCCCAAGCGACTGTTTACCAAAAACACAGGTCTCTGCTAAGTCGAAAGACGACGTATAGGGGCTGACGCCTGCCCGGTGCCGGAAGGTTAAGAGGAGATGTTAGGCTCCTTCGAATGCATGAATCATACTTTTGATTAAAAGTATGACACCAGCTTTCATAGGGAAAGCATGAATCTTGCTTAAGAGTAAAGGTGTTTCCTGAGCGGAGCTCAGTAAACACGATTACCGAGGCAAGTCGCGAGACGAAGGAAGCGGCATGAAGCATGTCATGCATTGGAAGGAGTCGAAGCATTGAATCGAAGCCCCGGTAAACGGCGGCCGTAACTATAACGGTCCTAAGGTAGCGAAATTCCTTGTCAGGTAAGTTCTGACCCGCACGAATGGCGTAACGACTTGGGCACTGTCTCGACAGCCCGCCCGGCGAAATTGTAGTACCGGTGAAGATGCCGGTTACCCGCAACTAGACGGAAAGACCCCATGGAGCTTTACTGCAGCTTAATACTGGATTTTGGTATTGCATGTACAGGATAGGTGGGAGACTGAGAAGCAAGGCCGTCAGGTCGTGTGGAGTCGTCCTTTGGATACCACCCTTGCAGTGCTGAAATTCTAACCTGCACCCGTGAATCCGGGTGGGGGACAATGTTTGGCGGGCAGTTTGACTGGGGCGGTCGCCTCCTAAAAGGTAACGGAGGCGCTCAAAGGTTGGCTCAGCACGGACGGAAATCGTGCATAGAGTGTAAACGCATAAGCCAGCCTAACTGCGAGACCGACGGGTCGAGCAGTAACGAAAGTTGGAGTTAGTGATCCGGCGGTATGTGAGTGGAAATGCCGTCGCTCAACGGATAAAAGCTACCCTGGGGATAACAGGCTGATACCACCCAAGCGTCCACAGCGACGGTGGTGTTTGGCACCTCGATGTCGGCTCGTCACATCCTGGGGCTGAAGTAGGTCCCAAGGGTTCGGCTGTTCGCCGATTAAAGTGGCACGCGAGCTGGGTTCAGAACGTCGTGAGACAGTTCGGTCCCTATCTGTTGTGGGCGAAGGAGATTTGAGAGGAGCTGTCCCTAGTACGAGAGGACCGGGATGGACGTACCTCTGGTGCACCAGTTGTCCTGCCAAGGGCATAGCTGGGTAGCTAAGTACGGACGAGATAAACGCTGAAAGCATCTAAGCGTGAAGCTTCCCTCGAGATAAGATCTCCCACACCGTTAAGGTGGTAAGGCTCCGGGAAGACTACCCGGTTGATAGGTCGGGGGTGTAAGCATGGTAACATGTTTAGCTGACCGATACTAATAAGCCGAGGGCTTGACCTTGAAATATGGGCAAAATGAGCTGCTCGTAAGTCATTATTCGGTTTTTGAGGTACAAGAAGAGATTATCAGATAACCTCAGGCGAGCGAAAGCGTCAAAAGATATGCGCCTTTAGCTCAGATGGTAGAGCAACTGACTCTTAATCAGTGGGTCCCGGGTTCGAGTCCCTGAAGGCGCACCAAGTGGCCCGTTGGTCAAGTGGTCAAGACGGCGGCCTCTCACGCCGCAAACAGGAGTTCGACTCTCCTACGGGTCACCAAAGTTGTTTACATACGGTCAATGACCGATGTATATATAATTTAATAAGTCGGTGTTTATGACGATGAGGATCCACCCGTTCCCATTCCGAACACGGAAGTTAAGCTCATCAGTGCCGAAGATACTTGGCTGGAGACGGCCCGGGAAAATAGGTCGATGCCGACACAAAAGCAATGAAGCGGAGGCAATAGCTTTCGCTTCATTGCTTTTTTAACATTTCTTTGCTTTCAAGTTTTGCTCTGGCTTTGATTTGTAAACTTTAATAACGTTGAATCGTCCAACTATTAAAATTAATCCTGTTAACCGTATTTAAGTATTCCAAACAGGCTATTCACGATCCCGACGAACGAGACCGGCTGATTCAACGACGCCCCTGTGACCGTGAACTTGGCAGGCATCAAGCTCTAGATCTATTTCTGCCAGTTCGCTGGCTGTGAGTTCTACGTCCCATGAAGCCAGATTTTCCAGAATACGTTCATGATTTTTTGAACCGGGGATTGGAACAGCATTGGGATACTTATGTAGGATCCATGCAATGGATATCTGCGCATTAGTAGCGCCTTTTGCTTTGGCATATTTGGAAATAATGTCGATTATCGGGCGGTTGCCGATTATGTTTTCCTTAGACAACTGAGGTACCCAGTTACGCACGTCGTCCACCTTTTCAAACTGGGTATCGGCAGTGATTTTTCCTGAAAGATATCCGCTGGCCACCGGAGAAAAAGGAACCACTCCTATGTTATTTGCAAGACAGTATGGGATAATCTCTTTTTCCAAATCTCTCTCTAGCATATTGTACAGGCTCTGCACAGCGGTTACGGGTATGGTTTTATGAGCTTTCTTTAGCGTTTCCAGACTTATCTGAGACAAACCCCATCCACGAATCAGGCCATCATCTATAAGCTTGCCCATGACTTCTGCTACCGCCTCTACAGGCACTTCCACATGGACGCGGTGCAGATAGTAAAGATCCAGGTAATCTGTGCGCAGATTCTCTAGTGTCTTCGCCAGATGACTGCGGATCGCTCTCTCCAAATTATGTTTGTACTCTTCAGGCGAGACGAACAGCTTGCTGGCCAGAATCACATTCTCGCGAACGTCCTCAAGTGCCTTGCCTACGATTTGCTCGTTGTGACCGATGTAGTACAGCTGCGCTCCGTAGATCTCAGCAGTGTCATAAAAAGTGCAGCCAGCGTCGTATGCCTTGCGGATGGCTTCTATGCTGTATTCCTCAGTTGGGATCTGACCATATCCATGAGACAGCGCCATGCAACCCATACCGACCGGCGTAACTTCCAGTTTGCCAAGCATTCTCTTTTTCATTTCATACCCCTCTCAATCTTTATACCGTTGTTCAAAACGACAAACTCATTAAACGCACCACACGTTTAATCATTGATGGTTCCGAATACGTCCTCGATTTCACCCATATAGATATAATGAAGTTCACCATTCTTGTAGAGTGTGTCGCGAACAAAATCAGGGAGCTCGTCTTTGAGCATCTTGTGGGTATAGATTTTCTTGCAAACAAATGTTAGTTTCGCCTCTTCAAATCCGACAGCATTGCCCAAGGGCTTCGGGGTGAGCCTCGTCAGGCTGATCTTATCCGGAACATCTCTGCCTGACTTCATGCCCAGTATACCCAAATCCTGCCGATACTCCTCCGGGAAGAAACACACGGTAAACCGCTCGTTTTTCTGCAAAATATTACTGGTGTAACGCTGCTCACGCAGAAATACAGTAATGATCTGCTTGCCTTTCATAGGTGGGCCCCAGATTGTTCCCATCGTACCCCA
>JBMNIG010000018.1:50000-54925 GCA_050950785.1 Eubacteriales bacterium
CAGCTTTCATAGGGAAAGCATGAATCTTGCTTAAGAGTAAAGGTGTTTCCTGAGCGGAGCTCAGTAAACACGATTACCGAGGCAAGTCGCGAGACGAAGGAAGCGGCATGAAGCATGTCATGCATTGGAAGGAGTCGAAGCATTGAATCGAAGCCCCGGTAAACGGCGGCCGTAACTATAACGGTCCTAAGGTAGCGAAATTCCTTGTCAGGTAAGTTCTGACCCGCACGAATGGCGTAACGACTTGGGCACTGTCTCGACAGCCCGCCCGGCGAAATTGTAGTACCGGTGAAGATGCCGGTTACCCGCAACTAGACGGAAAGACCCCATGGAGCTTTACTGCAGCTTAATACTGGATTTTGGTATTGCATGTACAGGATAGGTGGGAGACTGAGAAGCAAGGCCGTCAGGTCGTGTGGAGTCGTCCTTTGGATACCACCCTTGCAGTGCTGAAATTCTAACCTGCACCCGTGAATCCGGGTGGGGGACAATGTTTGGCGGGCAGTTTGACTGGGGCGGTCGCCTCCTAAAAGGTAACGGAGGCGCTCAAAGGTTGGCTCAGCACGGACGGAAATCGTGCATAGAGTGTAAACGCATAAGCCAGCCTAACTGCGAGACCGACGGGTCGAGCAGTAACGAAAGTTGGAGTTAGTGATCCGGCGGTATGTGAGTGGAAATGCCGTCGCTCAACGGATAAAAGCTACCCTGGGGATAACAGGCTGATACCACCCAAGCGTCCACAGCGACGGTGGTGTTTGGCACCTCGATGTCGGCTCGTCACATCCTGGGGCTGAAGTAGGTCCCAAGGGTTCGGCTGTTCGCCGATTAAAGTGGCACGCGAGCTGGGTTCAGAACGTCGTGAGACAGTTCGGTCCCTATCTGTTGTGGGCGAAGGAGATTTGAGAGGAGCTGTCCCTAGTACGAGAGGACCGGGATGGACGTACCTCTGGTGCACCAGTTGTCCTGCCAAGGGCATAGCTGGGTAGCTAAGTACGGACGAGATAAACGCTGAAAGCATCTAAGCGTGAAGCTTCCCTCGAGATAAGATCTCCCACACCGTTAAGGTGGTAAGGCTCCGGGAAGACTACCCGGTTGATAGGTCGGGGGTGTAAGCATGGTAACATGTTTAGCTGACCGATACTAATAAGCCGAGGGCTTGACCTTGAAATATGGGCAAAATGAGCTGCTCGTAAGTCATTATTCGGTTTTTGAGGTACAAGAAGAGATTATCAGATAACCTCAGGCGAGCGAAAGCGTCAAAAGATATGCGCCTTTAGCTCAGATGGTAGAGCAACTGACTCTTAATCAGTGGGTCCCGGGTTCGAGTCCCTGAAGGCGCACCAAGTGGCCCGTTGGTCAAGTGGTCAAGACGGCGGCCTCTCACGCCGCAAACAGGAGTTCGACTCTCCTACGGGTCACCAAAGTTGTTTACATACGGTCAATGACCGATGTATATATAATTTAATAAGTCGGTGTTTATGACGATGAGGATCCACCCGTTCCCATTCCGAACACGGAAGTTAAGCTCATCAGTGCCGAAGATACTTGGCTGGAGACGGCCCGGGAAAATAGGTCGATGCCGACACAAAAGCAATGAAGCGGAGGCAATAGCTTTCGCTTCATTGCTTTTTTAACATTTCTTTGCTTTCAAGTTTTGCTCTGGCTTTGATTTGTAAACTTTAATAACGTTGAATCTTCCAACTATTAAAATTAATCCTGTTAAACGTATTTATTAGCATTCAGCATCGTGTATCTTAAAAGACACAGCTAAAATTATTGACATATGTTTTATGTGAAGTATATATTTATGGTTGCAAACGCTGTGCAACATGTAATGACTATTTTGCAACACCAATTATTATATATAACTAGCATAACATGTATATTAGTCAAGTCCAAATTAGTGTGTAAATTACCTCGGTCATCAAACGGTAGCTAATGAGACAATAGCCTAAGCGTTTATGCCGCGAAAGCTGTTGACGATGAGTACATGGCATGTTAGGCTGTTGGCCGGGCATCACCATACTAGCGCAAGACTTCTCCTCAAAGATAAGGGGGATGGCCCTGATGCCTGAAAACATGCCATGGGAGGCTCATTGTCAACAGACCGTGGAATAAATGCGTCTTCTATGCAGCAGTGCCAGACTTTGATTCCTTATCCTGCACTTGATAGTACAGCTGCATATCAAGGTATTTACGACCGGTCTGCCATTTCTCATGCTGCTCTATTAATAGAGCCCCCATGAGCCGGATGACGGATGCAGCATTGGGAAAGATTCTAATGACTCGCTCTCGACGACGAATTTCCTCATTCAACCTTTCCACACCGTTTGTAGTACGAAGCCGTTTCCGATACTTCAGGGGCAACGCAAGAACAGCAGTAATATCATCAAATGCTTCATCCAGGAGAGCTGTGGCTTTTGGTGCTTTGACTTCATATGTTTGGATAATGTGGTCTCTGATTTTACGAGCACTCTCAAGGTCAACAGCCTCATAAAGCTGGCGCAGCTCTTCCTTGATTTCCGTCTGTAATGCTTTAGGCGTATGATCCAGTATGTTCCTGGAAAAATGGGTTTGACAACGCTGCCAGCTAGCACCTTGAAAATGCTTTCTAACAGCATTAACCAGCCCTTTATGGTCATCAGAGGTAACCAGGCGAACATCCTTTAGCCCACGATCCTTGAGTGAAGAAAAGAACTCACCCCAACTGCTTTCTGATTCGCTGTTGGCTAATTGAAACCCGATGATTTCACGATAGCCATCTTCGTTAACGGCAATGGCGATCAGCATACCTCTTGACTGTACACGTCCATTTTCCCGCACCTTTACATAGATGGCATCCACCATGAGAAAGGGATAATGGCTTTGCAGAGGCCTTGTACGGAATGCTTCTACTATTGGATCTAAGTTCTTACAAAGTTCTGAGATGGTCGATTTTGAAAACTTTTTTCCACATAGCTCTTCAGTAATTAGCTCAACCTTTCGAGTGGAAACACCATTGATGACCATCTCCATCATAGCCAGCACCAACGCTTGTTCACTGCGCTGGTATCGGGCAAAAAGCTCTGTAGAGAACTGTCCATTGCGATGCCTGGGAACCCGTAATGTGAGTGTGCCAACTCGCGTAGTCATTTGTCTATCTCGAAACCCATTGCGGTATGCGGCTCTTTCTTCAGTGCGCTCATAGGGTTCAGCACCTATTTGCTCTGTAGATTGAGCTAAAAGTATCTGGTTGAAGATTTCCTCCAACAATTTGGAGAATGCTTCATCCCTACCATTTGATAAAAATAATCCGTGCAAAAGTTCTTCGGTTATAGTAATATTAAACTGAGCCATGGTTCATCCTCCTCGGTTTGGTATTTGTTTAGCAACTATATTTTACCGAGGTATGAGCTTTGGCTCAACTCCTTTTTACACCATTATATAGACTTAATCTGTATATTCTAGCCCACTAATTGCTAGTTATGATGTATAATATTAGTTACCAAATTGTAATTTGATTTTTTTAATTATTCTAAATATAATAAGTTGTACATCACTAAAAAAACTTATCTTGAGGTGCAAAATTGAACCAATCAGTTGATCAGAGTACAAGGACGGCTTCCTCGGGCGGAAGACGATTGGATTCATCAAAAAACAAACTGCTTCGTTCCCGAAAAGTCGGTCTTATTGTGACCATCTTGATCGGCTTAATAATAATGTCTATAATCGGCACTACGCTTTGGGCAATGTACAAATTCGACGGAATCTATCCTAGTGTGACTGTTAACGGTGTAAATATAGGAGGGCTATCCGAGCAAGAGGCTGCACCGGTCATAGAGTCGGTGCTGACTACATATGCCAACGAGAAAATTGAGGTAAGCTTTGAAGACAAGCTGTGGGCTATTCCGGTAATGAACCCTGAGTCGATTCCTGATACACAGGAAGTATTACAACAAGCTATGAGCATTGGTAGAACAGGTGGTTTTTTTAATAAGTTCAGAAGCATTATATCGTCGCTTGTTGAGACAAGGGAGATTATGAACCAGACTAAGGTTGATGCATCAAGTATTAGAGATTATTTAGAATATTTTGAATCAATGATCGAGGAGGATAAGAGTAATCCAAATTATAAGATTATAGAGGATGAACTTATCATTGATTTTGGCAATAAGGGTAGAAAGCTTGATATCGAACGTGCTGTGAGCGTAATTGAGCAGCAAATAAAGGATCACAATCTCAATTCTGTATCCCTTGAGGATTATATAATCTATGACGAGGCAGAAGAAGTAAATCTACTGGATATATATAATGAGATATATGTAGAGCCAGCTGATGCATATTTGGATACATCCGGTGATGAGCCGAGGATAGTTCCACACGTGACCGGAGTTAGGTTTGATCTTACGCAGGCTGGCAAAGAGATTGGACTATCAAACGATAGAGAGGGTAAGGTATCCATCCCCCTCATTATTACCGAGCCGGAGATAACCACAGAAAAATTCGAAGAACTACTTTTCCGTGATGTACTTTCCGAAGTAAAGACAACGCTAAACGCGAAGAATTTAAACAGAACCGGTAATGTGCGCTTGTCCGCAAACGCAATAAACGGATTGATTTTAAATCCGGGAGATGTGTTTTCATATAATCAGGTTGTCGGTGAGAGGACATATGAGAACGGCTATAGAGATGCCTCTGTCTATACTTCAGATGGGATAGAGGATCAGCTCGGTGGTGGAATATGTCAGACATCGTCGACTCTGTATATGAATGTCATCCGTGCGGGTCTTGAAATCGTGGAACGCCAAAATCATGCCTATACCGTTATATACGCGCCTATTGGAGAGGATGCAACTGTATATTGGGGATCTATCGACTTTAAATTTTCAAACAATCAGAAATTCCCCATAAAGATTGAGGCATACCAGGAAAAGGACTATGTGGTT
>JBMNIG010000019.1:0-46477 GCA_050950785.1 Eubacteriales bacterium
AAACCTTCCGAGAAGTGAGTTTATTCAAAAATGCATCAAAACTTCTGTAAAATATGAAAAAGAGTTTAAAGACCTGTGGCAATCTTTAGGCTTCTCAGTAGACTGGTCCCTTCAATATGAAACCATAAGCCCTTTGGCGCAACGCATATCACAGAAATCTTTTATTGAACTATTCAAAAAAGGGAAAGCGTATTTTAAAGAGTCACCTGTTTTGTGGTGTACCGAATGTCAAACCTCAATAGCTCAAGCAGAATTAGAAGCCGTAGAAAAAGATACTGCCTTTAATTATATCAAGTTTAAGGTTGGCAATGGGGAATTACTAGTTGCTACAACTAGACCTGAGTTGTTATATGGTTGCGTTTGCCTATTCGTCAATCCCAAGGATGATAGGTATAAGGAATATATCGGCGAAAATGCCACCGTTCCTTTGTATAATTATCAAATACCAATACTGGCAGATGGAAAAGTTGATATTGATAAAGGAACTGGCGTAGTTATGTGTGCAACCTTTGGAGATAGCACTGATGTTGAGTGGTATGAGGATCATAAGCTGACTTATCGAAAAGTCATTCTGTCTGATGGCACAATAGATGAAAGTGTTCCGTTTATCGGAGGACTAAAGGTGTTAGCGGCTCGAAGACAGATTATCCAATTGCTTCAAGAAAACGGATTGCTTTTAGAGTCAGAAAATATTATACACACTGTAGCCATACATGAACGATGCGGGAAGGAAATCGAAATTATACCTTCAAAACAGTGGTATATTGATATTCTTACAAACAAAGAGCTGTTTTTAAAAGCTGCTGATGAAATCAATTGGTATCCCGAACATATGAAAAACCGGTATATATCTTGGGTTGAAAACCTTAAATGGGACTGGTGCATTTCCCGCCAGCGTTACTTTGGTGTCCCATTTCCAATATGGTACTGTAAAAATTGTGGCGAGTCATAATTGCGGATGAGGATATGTTGCCTGTAAATCCTCTTGAAACAGAACCTAAGAGGTCATGTTCCTGCGGGTACGAAGATTTTATACCTGAGAGCTCGGTTTTTGATACATGGGCCACTTCATCGGTTACCCCCCAAATAAATGCGAATTGGGGCGAAAATAATGATATTTCAGAGTGGTTATTGCCGATGAGTATGAGGACACAAGCTCATGAAATTATACGCACATGGGCATTCTATACAATTGTCAAAAGTCTTTATCATACGGGCCAAATACCTTGGAAGGATATAATGATCTGCGGGTTTGTTCTTGCTAAAAAGGGAGAAAAACTTAGCAAATCGAAAAGCAACGCCGAGTTATCACCAAAATTGCTCATAGAAAACCACTCAGCCGATGCCATAAGATATTGGGCTGCCAATTCTAAGCTTGGGACTGACACATTCTTTTCAACGGATGAATTAAGTATAGCGAAAAGATTTATAACAAAGCTTTGGAATGCATCTAAGTTCTCAATATCTCATTTGCAGGACATAAACCATAATGCTGATGTTGAATTGATGCCTGTTGACAGATGGATAATAGAGCGGTGTAAACAACTACCAATAATGCGAGAAGACTTCTCGATCGGTACGAAATTGGACCTGCCAGACATGAAATCGATGAATTTTTCTGGAAGGATTTTTGTGACTATTATCTTGAAATCGTCAAGGAGAGATTATATCAACCAGAAAAACATGGCTATGAAGAAAGGCGTTCAGCACAATATGCACTATATTATTGCATGTTAAATATTTTGAAACTATACGCCATTTATGTCCCACATATCACAGAACATATTTATCAAGGATTCTTCAGGCAGAATGAGAACAGCATTTCTATACACAAGTTATCTTGGGAAACCGAAGAGGAGATAGATGATGATATTATCCTTTTCGGAGAGAGGCTAAAGGATGTTATAGCAGAAACAAGGAAGTATAAAACCGAAAATGCTTTATCAATGAAAGCAGAAATAGAAGAGGTAACCATTAAAACAGATGAAAAATTTTTGGAATTATTCAATAGAACTACAAAGGACATAAAAGCGTGTTGCCGAGCAAAGAAGATCATTATAAGCCCAGTAGAAGCATAGCCTTGAAAAAGTGACAAGGGGGCGATTCATTCATCTTGAAGCTCACTTCAAGACATAAAAACCGCCCCCTTGCACAAAAACCGACCCTTGTACGCCGTCTGTCGATTGTCAATCGCTGTAATAATCTACAAGATTGCTGTAACAGGCAATTTCCTCCGCACCTTTTGCATTTAGAGTATATACTCCCCTATCTACTCTATCAAACCAGCCGTAATAGTTGTCACGGAGAATCGAACCTGTCTTTTTCTCGTCCGTTCCATACTCTTTAAGCTGTTTAATACTTAGCTGACCGTGTTTTTTCAAAAGAACCGCTATATGTATTGCATTTTCCCTATATGCAGTAATAATCTTTTTACCTGTGCTGCCACCGGTGTTTTGATCCCCGTTTCTTGAATCAAATTCTTTTAATAGGGAAGCTCTTTTTCGACCCGATACCGCCCTGCTCACATTACGATCAAAAGCTTTGGCCTCTAGAGCCTCCTCCACAAAAGAATGCTCCCCCCTTATTGATACCAATAAAAGTCCGATTTCAAGCCTTCGTAACAAATGACAAATATTTTTCCATCGTTTTGTAAATAAAAGTTTGCCTTTCTTAGGTACAGCAATATAAACTATATCCGCTATCCTTTGACGCAATACTGCCTGCAAAATGACATCCAAATTAAGAGTGAGCTTCATCTCTACAACCAGTAATTTATCACCCTTAACTGCAGCTATGTCGCAGTGCTCAACCTCTCCCTTTACGCTGTATCCCTGACTGATTAGATAATCCCTAACAGGCGCGTAAAGGTCTTCTTCAATTATACGTTCATTCAAGCCCATATAAATCTCGCCCTTAAAATATTAGTGTGCTTTCAGCGAACTCAAGTGCTCAACACTGTTTATTATAACACATTTCGATTTGAGTTTTTAGCAAATGCCCATTTGCAAAACAATAAACAATGGGCGGATCTTCAGTCTTGGAGTTTACTGGTTCTATAATAAGTATTGGGTTCAGGAAATAGAACTCCAACATTATTCACTAAATTTGGATAAAGATATAGAGCATAACGTGAAAATCCTGTAAAATGTAAAGCGATCAAACCCACATTTAAGGAGGTTCACACTATGCCCTACACTGATTATATAACAAAAATACTCGGTTTGGAAGATGCAATTATCTTAGCTTACAAAAAAAACCTTACCACTGCCATGCTAATTATTCCAACAATAACCGTAAGTGATAGATTCTTTTTGAAAAGAGCCGTAAGAAATGTCGGTATGATCGCCGCAAGAACAGTCCAGTCAACATTTACAGCATCACCATCTTTAACAATAAAGCTGTTGACGATCAATGCCGTAAAAATGCATACCGGAATAAACGAGAGCCACTTCGTCACAAATGCGGGCATATTAAAGTTTCGCACCAAAATGTATGGCACGACCCTCGGTATAAATGTAACTATCGCGCACCCCAAAATAACAAGAAAAATCGAAAAATTTATACTCATCTGTCTATCAGCACTCCAAATGTCGCTACAATAACCGTCGACAAAATAATCGCAATATACGAAGGGAAAAATACGCACAGCACAAACATTGACAAAATTACCATCATAATAAGTGACAAATATAGTTTTAGCTTCCGGTTTTGGCTGTTCTGAAGCTGTAACACAAGTAGTGCAACAAACATCGCGGTTAGCGCAAAATCCAACCCTAATACTTCAGGATTTGTGATCCACTGCCCAAAAGCGGCGCCAAGCATACATGATAGAATCCAGCAAATATAAGCGGCAATGTTTAGCCCTGACATCCATCTATCACTTATTTCTTCTCCCGCCGTTATCCTTGCGGCAGCAACGCCAAATGTCTCATCGGTAACCAGCGCCCCGATCCTTGTATTTCTAAGCAAAGTGTATTTTGAAAAGCTCGGTGCCAGTGTCATATTCAGTAGGAATAAACGCAGATTTACAATAAATGTTGCAAAAATGATCGCATAAAATGGACTTCCCGCGGCCAACAGGGCGCAAATAATAAACTGTGCAGCTCCTGCATACACCAATGACGATAGTAGTCCAACTTCCAACACACTAAGGTTTGCAGCAGCACCAACAACTCCAGCGGCGATTCCAATGCTGAAGTATCCTATCATGGTTGGCACTGAGTCTTTTATACCACTGATAAAGGTGTAAGAGTTTCCTTTTTTTTTCTGACTTCTTTTCGCTAAAATCATGCATATTTTCTATTCCACCGCATTCAAAGACTGATTTCTATATTATACACATTTCTAATAACATGTCAAAAAAGGACCGGATTTGACTTCCGGTCTTTTTGTTGCATAATTAAGCATAGTCCGATCAGATACGATAATGCGGATTATAAAACGTGAATTTTGGGGAATAATTTGAAGTTCCCGGTCGTATGCGGTCATGTGTGACAACAGAACCGTCCACTTGTCAATGCGTTTGGTCATGTGTGATATACAAGACAACAGAACCGTCCTCTTGTCTTGTGTCATCCGGTCATGCAGTAGCTTTTTGCTTTTTTCTAAGCCTTATTATCATCAAAGCTATCGCTATAAGTGCAGCGACAGTAAAAGCTAAAATCATTATGTGAGTATCCCATTTTAGTATACCGGCATTTTCAGAATTAAGCGCGGAAAACACAAAATAAATATTTTCCTCAGGCAAGCCTTCGATCTCGGCATAATATACACCGTCCTCACCGAGCGTCAACTCAGGAGCAGACTCGGCAAGTACCAGCTCCTCATCCTCGGGAGGTATTACGGTTATTTTCAAGGTCCCAAAATCCGCCCAGTGTTTAGCCGGATTTGATAGGTAGGTATAAGTATACTTTACTCCTCTATTTGAATAGCCGCTCGGCCGCTCCATAGTGCCACCGATAGACGATTCAACCGTAATATCTTTGGTGTCGCCCGGCTCAAATTCTATATCGAATACGGCTATGGCAAACCGCTGCTTAACATACACGTCAGAGAAGAGCTCCTCGAATGGAGTAATACCGTTATAAAACTTTTCGATATCCCCTTCTTGAAGCCTGTAAAGCAACTCCCAATACATTTTCTCACTTAGAATCGGGGTTTCAAGAGACTCCATTTTTTCATATTGATCAAATATGAAACCACGCATGCTTACGGTTTCAACGGTAACATCAATATCAACATAATCCAATGGCTCCTTACTATCATAGCTTTCTAAAGAAGCCACGCTGTAATTTAACAAACTACCTTCCGGTACATATACGCATATGGGGCTATCTGAGCGGTTGAGGTAGAACCACGTATTCAAGTCGGCCCGCCCGTCATCATGATAAGTCCCACCCGAAAAACCGCTTGTGATACACTTTCCTTCACTCGGCTGCACACTCATATTGATATATATACGTTCAACACCCTCAGGAACTGCCGATGTATCGATTTGTAGGGTATAAAGCAAGCCGTCACCGGGCTCGCGCGGGCTTTCAAGCAGCACGTTCGACAGTATATCGTCAAAACTCAAAGTGTTCAAATCGTCTTCGTTACCAATCTGCTTGCCAAAATATAGTTCGTACTCAATTTTATTTCCATTTTCATATACTACAACTTCTTCGCTTCCGCTTCTTGAAAAGGAAGTGACATACGGGAACGACATCTTGACAATTTCCTTCTCCCCTGTCGGATTTGTCATTGAATATGATGCGTCAAAATATGCCACAGGACTCCAATTATCAAAATTTCTCGACAGATCAAATTTAAGATCTTCATGATTTACCACAATAGGGCAATTGGGACTAACGGCAATCTCCAAACCCGGATTTGCGTACATATATGTCGGGCCCGAATTAGCTGATACGGCAACAATCAATGCCGGCACGACAACGATCAGCAACATCAATCTTTTCATCTTTTTCCCTCTTTGTTTCCTAATATTACACGGATAACTTTTCTTTGAACAGTCCGTGAGTAAACTAACCTATCTGTCAAACATCGTGCTCTCGTTTTCTACAAGGGTCCAATCAAGAACCGCAGGCGACTCCTTTTTGCCGTTGATCATGTTTAGAAGCTTATTGGCTGCAACCCGGCCTATCTCCTCCTTTGGATGCCCAAGTGATGTGATTTTGACCGGTGTTAGCGATGCGTATTTGCTGTCGTCAAAGCTGATTATTGCTACATCCTCCGGAACTCGCTTACCAGCTCTTAGAAGTTCGGCTAAAAGGGGCGCAGCGATCTGATCGTTGTAACAAATCACTGCCGAGCATCCTTCGAGAGAATCCAACATCTTCTTTGCGTTGTCGCCCTCAAAGAGCATATTTCGAGTTTCAGTAGTAAACCATAGCAAATTGTTATCGTGAAGCTCAATCCCCGCTGCGCGTGCTGCGTCAATGAAACCGGCAAACCTGTCATGACCCTGATTGTCGTCCGCTTTGAATATTCCCCCAATGCGTCTGTGTCCGCGTGCAATCAAGAGCTCGCAGGCCTGTTTTCCACCACCGTAATCATCGGTCACTACATATATGCAGTCACCAAGGGCATGGTAATAACCGCTCAGAAATACGATAGGAGTACCCGACTGTATGATCTTTCGATATAAGTCGAGATTCGGATTTGGAAAGGCAGTCTTTGAACCTTCAACGATCAACCCGTCTACAGGATTTTGAAGAAAGTCATTAAGCACATCCTTTTCGTTGTCCATACGGTTACCCGTCGAACGAATGTGAAATGAATATCCACGTTTTGACGTAACCTCTTCTATGCCGCGGATCATGCTTGGAAGGATATATTCTGATATATAGGTGGTAACAACGCCTATGGTCTTTGTCCTTCGACGGCGAACATCCTTTTCGTCCAGGACATAAGTGCCACTTCCCTGTCGGCGTATAATCAGCCCCTCATCTGCAAGGATCGATATGGCATGCCTTACGGTCTGACGACTCACTCCAAAGCGTACCGAAAGAGCTTCCTCGGTTTCAAGCCGTGAACCTGGTGCGATTTTACCGCTGTTTATAGCGTTACGTATCTCATCGGCCACTATAGTGTATTTATGTCCGCTGTTTCCCAAGGCCATTAGTCCCACATCCTTATAATAATATCTTAATAAAACAATTTGCATTTTTAGTCGTAGTTGTAGTGTATGAATATAATATAATATCTCATGCCGGAATGCAATTAAGCTGACTAAATTTAAGTGCATTACCCCAAATATTTCAAAAAGATTACGCAAAAACAAAAAATCCAAAAATAATATTTTGCTACAATTCTTTATAACTTAAGTATTGACAAACTTACAAGTGTTGATTATAGTAGAAAGAGGCAATGATACAACTTTAGTACAATTATTATAACATTGCTTTTTGTCCTAACCTTTTTATTTATATATTCCAACCCATAGATATAATCCAACTCTTTTATGGTTATAGGTAACAAAATGGAGGTCTTCTTATGACTGATAATTTGCCCAGAGTAAACGCCCGGCAGCTTTACCAGGGGCCTCATTTACTTTCTGAGGCGGAAGCCCGAATTGAAAAATTCAGGCGGAGATATATGGAACTGTTTGGCTTTTCAGATGAAATCCGCGTCTTTAGTGCACCGGGAAGAACGGAAATCGGCGGAAACCATACCGATCATCAACAGGGCTGTGTCCTTGCCGCAGCCGTTTCCCTTGACGCATTAGCGGTGGCAGCTCCAAGTGACAAAAATGTTATAAAGGTTTACTCAGAAGGGTATCCCGAAGTTGTCGTTTCACTTGAGACCCTCGCTCCTTGCGCCGAAGAGCGGGGCAGTTCCGCTGCAATGGTCCGGGGCGTTGCTGAATACTTAAACAATAAGGGTTGGTCGATTGGCGGCTTTAACTGTGTACTCAATAATAAAGTGCCAGGCGGATCGGGTCTTTCAAGCTCAGCAGCCTTTGAGGTGATGATCGGCACGATCATCAACGGTATTTTTAATGATGGCCGCATTGAACCACTGGAGATAGCTAAGGCAGGTCAATATGCCGAAAACAAGCACTTCGGAAAACCGAGTGGACTTATGGATCAAACAGCATCGGCAGTAGGTGGAGTGTCCTCTATAGATTTTGAGGTTCCAGGTTCACCAAAAGTGGAACAAATACTATTTGACTTTAATAAATATGGGTATGCTCTATGCGTAATTGACACGGGTGTATATCATCATGATCTGGTTGATGCCTATGCCTCCATTCCATCCGAAATGTACTCTGTTGCTTCATATTTTGGCAAATCGAAGCTGAGAGAGGTTTCCCAGTCTGACTTTTTTAAGGCGCTGCCTTCAATGGTAGGCAGCATTTCTGATCGTGCGCTTTTAAGGGCAATGCATTTTTTCGAAGACAGCGAAAGGGCTACCCTTGAAGCCCAAGCATTAAAAGACGGCGATATAGCCCGTTTCCTTTCACTTATTAATGAAAGTGGGCGCTCAAGTTGGATGCTTTTGCAGAATATATATCCCGATGACGCAGGCACAGAGCAACCGGCAGCACTTGCTCTCGCTTACTGTAATTATCTTCTTAATGGAAAAGGAGCTTGCCGTATTCATGGGGGAGGCTTTGCAGGAACGATTCAAGCCTTCGTCCCCCTTGATATACTTGACAGCTTTCAAATAGATATTGAAAAGGTCACAGGTGAAGAAAGCTGCAAAGTCCTATCAATAAGAGATATCGGAGCAGCTGAAATCATTGACTAGGTTTAATGCTTTTTAGATTTTTGTTGCATTGCTTTATTGATTGATCAAAATTCCCAATGTATATTTTAACCGCAGACATATTCACATGGACTTATTCACCGACATTATCGACATAACTTTAACCACAGTATAATAGGAGGATAGTATGGCTATTTTAGTTCCCGGCGGCGCTGGTTATATTGGATCCCATACTGTATATGAGCTAATTGAAGCCGGACGCGACGTTGTCGTCGTGGACAATTTACAAACTGGTTTCCGTGATTCAGTACATCCAAAAGCTAAATTTTGTCAGGCAGATATTAGGGATGAAGAAGCGTTAAATAATATTTTCCGCACTGAACCGATTGAGGCAGTTATTCATTTTGCAGCTTGCTCACAGGTTGGTGAGAGCATGTCCGAGCCTCTAAAGTATTATGATAACAACCTCTATGGCACAATGGTGCTTCTGCGCTCTATGTTGAAAAACGAAGTAAACATAATAGTGTTTTCATCTACCGCCGCAACATACGGAGAACCTGAAGAGGTTCCGATCAAAGAAAGTTTTCCTACAAACCCTGAAAACTGCTATGGCGAAACTAAGCTCGCAATGGAACGCATGATGCACTGGTGTTCCAAAGCCTACGGTCTGAAGTATATAGCACTTCGTTATTTCAACGCCTGCGGAGCTCATCCATCGGGTGATATTGGCGAATATCATGTGCCCGAGAGCCATCTTATTCCCCTTATTTTGCAGGTCCCCAATGGACAGCGGCCCCATATTTCTATATATGGTGATGACTACGACACACCTGACGGCACATGCATCCGCGACTATATTCATGTAACCGACCTGGCGCAGGCGCATATTCAAGCCGTTGACTACCTGCTCGGCGGTGGAAAAAGTGATGTTTTCAATCTTGGTAACGGTGTCGGTTTTAGTGTAAAGGAAGTTATTGAATGTGCACGTAAAGTAACCGGACACGAAATTCCGGAGGTTGTTGCACCACGCCGCCCCGGTGATCCGGCAAGACTTGTCGCATCCTCCGAAAAAGCAGTACGTACATTGGGCTGGAAGCCTCAATACAACGACCTTGAAACAATTATTTCAACCGCTTGGAACTGGCATAAATCTAAACCCAATGGTTTTGAGAGGTAAAATGTGATCAGTAAAAATATAATTGAACTTGTGACTTATGGAATCCAGAAGGGCTTGATAACTCCCCTAGATTGCACATATGTGATCAACCGTCTTTTAGAGGCACTTCATCTGGACGGATTTGCCGATACAACGACCGATGCATCCTTAGATCTTCCGGACCACATATCCGAAACTGATGTTTCTCTTCACGATGTCCTAAAGGAACTAACGGATTACGCATTTGAATCAGGCTTGATACCTGAAAACTCGTTAACATACAGAGATATGTTTGATACCAAATTGATGGGCTGCCTAACTCCGCGCCCAAGTGAAGTGATCGAGCAATTCAATATCCTCTATGCCCAAAATCCGACAACAGCTACCGACTGGTTTTACAGCTTTTGTTGCAACACAAACTATATCAGACTCGACCGCATAGCGAGGGATATTCGATGGAAAACTCCCACGCCATATGGTGATATGGACATTACTATCAACCTTTCAAAACCGGAAAAGGATCCGAACGCTATTGCCGCCGCACGACATATCCCGTCCTCATCATACCCAAAATGTCAGCTCTGTAGGGAAAATGAGGGCTATGCAGGCAGGATCAACCACCCAGCACGCCAAAATCACCGCGTCATTCCGGTTTCCATCAATAACGAGGCCTGGTATCTACAGTATTCTCCATATGTATATTACAATGAGCACTGCATAGTGTTGAACTCAAAGCACACCCCCATGCGCATTGACCGCGACTGTTTTTATAAGCTGCTAGACTTTGTCCGACAATTCCCGCACTACTTTGTAGGGTCAAATGCCGACCTACCCATTGTGGGCGGTTCTATACTGTCGCATGACCACTTTCAGGGCGGAAGATACATCTTTCCCATGGAAGTGGCACCTATCGAGAGCGAGTTGACATTTGAGGGGTATGATGATATAGAAGCTGGCATCATAAAGTGGCCTCTATCGGCAATACGTATCGCTTCAAATGATATTGAACGGCTTGCTGATTTAGCAGATCGAATTCTTACTGCGTGGCGAGGCTATACAGATGAGAAGGCTTATATATTTGCCGAAACAAACGGCGAGCCTCACAATACCATCACACCTATAGCCAGAATGCAAAAAGGCAAATATGAACTTGACCTTATTCTTCGCAATAATATTACATCGGACGAGCACCCCTTGGGGGTATTCCACCCGCATTCGGAGATCCACCACATAAAAAGAGAAAACATTGGGCTGATCGAGGCGATGGGGCTTGCAGTTCTGCCCTCCAGACTGAAGGAAGAGCTATCGGTTCTGTCTCGAATCTTAGTATCCGGAGGAAATCCATATTCTGATGAACGCACGGCTCATCACGCAGAGTGGGCGGAAAAGATTGCTGCAAACTATTGCGTTACCGATCAAAATGTTGATCAAATTCTAAAGGCCGAGGTAGGAAAAGCCTTTGTAGAAGGACTTGAGCATTGCGGCGTGTTCAAAAGAACAAAAGATGGAATTGTAGCCTTTAGCAAATTTATCAATTATGTAAATACGCTTTGATTATGCTCACTTCCCTTTTCGTTAAACTTATTCAAATTTTGATTTACCAGCTGAATCATAATCTACACGATATCTATACGATTCCTTTAGTGCAAAGTATGAAATCGCAATGTTTGGGCTAAAATCAAATAAATAAGTTGTGCAAACAAAGATACTGATTATTTAGTAATGCACATGACCGTTCTAATAATGAGAATAATAATACAATGAAGCGGAGTGAAAACAATGCCAAGAGGAGTTAGGAATCCTGTTAAAACCATCAACGATAAGATCGCTGAAATCGAAGAAAAAATCTCATACTACCAAAAGAGGATAAGTAAGCTCAGTTCCCAAAAGAAAGAACTTTTGGCGTCTCGGGAAAAAGCCGAGATGGATGCATTGTACAAAGCTATCAAACAGTCAGGAAAAACACCTATGGAGATCATATCAGAACTCTCAAGCCAGAGTGCTCCAACTTAGGAATTGTTTACATTTCATTTTCTTTCTTTTCATAATTCGTTCATAAATTTAGGTTAAACTATGAATAGTTAATGAAGAATTACGAAGGATTACTTCTTAACTGAACTGTTTTTTATCTCTCCTTTTTCATTATCTCTCCTAATAGGGCGCGTCTCATAAAACTTGAGACGTGTTCTTTTTTTATTTTATAAGTTTTATAATGGCTCTTCGTCAATTGTTGGGGTAGAGCATAAGTAAAAATATGATCCGGTAGGTAACAATGATTGCTTACCGGATCTTGCTTTGTAAAACAACCATGTAATTAGGCTATGAAACCATCAAGATACGCAATTGAGCAAGATTGCACGTGACAATCATCCCCGTTCCGCCTACCCATTCTGCCATCTACCTTGTTTTTCACGATAGTGGTACAGAATATTACTCTTGGGTGGGATGGAGGGGAATAATTATGTCATTGAAAGCATACTTTAGGCAACCTGAGAATTCATTATGTGAAGGATACGATTTCTAAAGCGAGAAAAATTTCTAACACCAAATGATATTCTCTTCAATACTTTGATTTTGTTGTTACATCCTTCTGTGAAACCGTTAGTATATCTGCAATCGAAAGCATTCAAGATATATTGATCCCAGTTATGTATAGCGGTAAGACTTGTCTTAAATTCAGGTAGGTTCGAGAATTCGGCAAGAAGCAACCACTTAGCCAATCTTTCTTTTGCTTGCACACGATTCTCTGACCTCATAAATTCAAGAAACTTGTTCTTTAGAAAATAGGCTTCACGTAACCTTGGGGATATTTTAAGCATTTCAGTTATTTGAGCAACTTCTTCCGGCTTAAGATACATTGGATTTTTTAATAGCAGCCGCCTGCTTCGTTTGAAGTACTTTCGTCGATAGTCAGAAAAATTCTGCTGTTCAGCCTTACGAACTTTTTCAAAATCCCAAAATACTTGCCTTACCACATGATATTTATCAATGACTATTGTTGCCTGTGGAAAGCAAGTCTTGGCTATTTCCAAATAGGATCGATTCATATCCATTACAACATACTTCACACTATTTCTTGTACTAAATGAGCTGAAATATCTTAAAAGGGCTTCCTGTTTCCTATTTGGGAGAATATCTAACACTTTGCGTTTCTTTGTATCAGTAATAATGCATTGATACTTTTGACCACCGGCATTACCCTTAAATTCATCAATGGATAGGACTTCGGGAAGTGATTTGCATTTGTATTCCACTAACGAAAAATATCTTGCTGCAGTTGTAGAAGATATATTATGTTCCTTTGCTATGTCCTTTATGGACTTCAAATAAGAAAAGGAGCCAATTACGTGTGCTACTAAACGGGTCGTGACTCTATGATATCTGGGCAAGAATGGGATCGTTTCAAAGAACCTCTTATTGCAATGCTTACAAACATAGCGTCTTTTCCGGATGTGAAGAACTGTTGTTTTCCCAAACGCGGCTAGATCCTTTACTTTCTGCCACCTATAATCATGAACACGTATTGTTTCAAAACTGCATACTGGGCAAGTGTGTGCTCGTCTTTGCATCATAAAATAGATGTCGTGTTGCTTTTCATTTTCCTCAACTTTTAAGATAATTGCATCTTCCAAACCGAGAATTTTTGTTATATAATCAGTGTAGGGCATAATGTGAACCTCCTTAAATGTGGGTTTGATCGCTTTACATTTTACAGGATTTTCACGTTATGCTCTATATCTTTATCCAAATTTAGTGAAAAATGTTGGAGTTCTATTTCCTGAACCCCAACATTTATTATAGAACCTTTATAATAGGTATTGGACATAGGGGGCAATTATGATACAATTGACGCAATTGCAGCACGCAAACTCAGGCTTTGTCATCTTTAGCTTATAAACATGGGGGATTTTATGGAGCAGTATAATACCAATACAAGCAATTTTCGAAATATAGTAGCCTATATTAGCGTTGTCGTAGTGTCAGCTCTCCTGCTCTTTCTGGGCAACAAAATTGCATCCTCAAACTTGGACATTTTTAGCGATGAATACTCTGAGGAAGTGCTGAAAGCGCAGGTTATGGAAATTGAATCTCGAGAAGTTGAAAAGTATAACCTCGACGATATGGTATCAGTTGAAAGCGTAAAAATCGTATTTAGGGCTAAGGTACTAAGTGGCTATTTGAAAGGCGAGGTTATTTCAGCAACACAAACCATTGATCAGTTTGTTGTAGGCAACGCTACAGAAGTGCGGCCGGGTGACAAGGTTTTGTTGATACTCACAGACTTGGAAAACTATAGCTGGAGCTTCATGGAATACGTACGGTCTGATAAGATTATAATTCTTGCTATTTGCTTTATCATTGCACTTCTGTTTTTCGGTCGCATAAAAGGTCTCAACACGATTCTTTCTCTTGCATATACATGTGGAGCGATTTTCCTTGTTTTTATCCCTGCTATTTTATCCGGAAAGAACATATATGTCTGGACATCTTTAGTGTGTGTTTACTCTGTTCTTTCTACATACATAATTGTCAATGGCTTTACAAAGAAAACCACAGCGGCTATAGTTGGCTGTTTATGCGGTCTTTTACTTACCGGTGCACTCACCATATTTATGGATAAGGTTCTTGCGTTGACCGGTTTTATTGACGAAGATTCAATATATCTCACATACCTTCCAACTGAAAAGCCAATTAATCTCCGTGGGATAATTTTTGCCGGTATACAGATAGGGGCAATGGGTGCAATTATGGACGTGGCGATGTCGATAGCATCATCTCTTTGGGAAGTGCGGGAGGAGTCATCAGCCCCTACTTTTAGAACTCTTTTCCGTTCGGGAATGAATATCGGAAGAGATGTATTAGGTACGATGGCTAATACATTGATTCTCGCTTACATTGGTAGTTCACTTTCAGTAGTGCTTCTTTTGAGTGTTTATAGTTCATCAGTGCTGTATCTGTTCAACAGAGAAATGATTGTCGTAGAAATTCTACAATCCCTTGTAGGAAGTTTTGGACTCCTGTTCTCTATGCCATTCACTTCTTTTGTGGCCGCTTTACTCTATACAGGTAGGAAAGATCCCTATCAGGAGTGAACGAATCACAGGTGGACTATTTAGGGCGAGCCTGATGTGGGCCTCTTTTGGTATACATTATTAAAACGGTTCTTCTGTCCTGGATCTAACTCCAAGATAGAAGAACCGTTCCCTCGTCTGATCCCTGTTGGCTCAGTCGAGCGCAACTGCGGTTTCGAGGGCGATTTCTATCATTTGTCCGAAGGAAGTTTGCCGTTCCTCAGCCGTGGTGACCTCTCCTGTAAGGATATGATCTGAGATGGTGCATATCGCAAGAGCATTCTTACCTGCTCGTGCTGCATTCAAATATAGTCCCGCGGCCTCCATTTCAACTGCAAGACATCCAAGCTTCATCCACCTCTCGGCCTCAGTTTGGTCATCTGAATAAAAAGTGTCTGAAGAAAGCAAATTTCCCACATGGTACGTCGCTCCGGCTGCCTGACATGCTATTATCGCTGCACTCATCATTTTGTAGCTTGCAATTGGTGCAAACGATCCTGGCAACTGAAACTGTGATGCAAAATTTGAGTTTGTGCAAGCACCCATTCCGATTACGATGTCTCGAATGTTGATATGCTTCTGATAAGCTCCGGCGGAACCAATCCGCATAATATTTTCAACACCGAAAAAGTTAAAAAGCTCGTAGCTGTATATGCCCATTGATGGTATACCCATGCCACTGGCCATAACCGAAACACGTACTCCCTTATATGTTCCCGTATAGCCTTGTATTCCCCTTACATTGTTTATAAGGACGGGATTTTCTAAATATGTCTCAGCCACAAACTTTGAACGCAGCGGATCTCCGGGCATCAAAACAGTTTTTGCAAAGTCCTCCGGCCTTGCATTGATATGCGGTGTGGGATATCTCTTATCAGACATCTCTTGTACCCCTTTCTCAGATTTTCTAAACGTCTTTTACAACAGCTTTACACATACTTCTACAGCATCTAATTGCTGAACTTCTTTTCGTCCAAGGCCTAATAGCAGAATCTCTCTTACTATTATATTTAGCCTTTCCTATCATTTTATAAAGCTTTATTTTCAAAATTATACGAACTTCTATTTTGCGCGATTTCATTATACAGGCTTTTACTGCCAAATGCAACGCGGTATCAAAAGGTTTATAACATTTCAAAAATGTAAGATATATCGCCAATTTGTAAGGCAAAAGCATGGCAATATTCTTTTTTATGATCTATGATTATATAGTCAGGATCACAATCAGGTGACACTCCCCATAACTAAAGCCAGGGGACACTTTGCGGTAGTTGGAAGTCCGTTTCCGGTATCCGTAGTTCCCAAAGTTAAGGGTGTGCCATCCCCCCTCCTAAGACAGTTCATATGGCATCTTAGGATGGGGCTAAAGTTCTTCGCAACAGGAGGTCAGTACAGATGCCATTGCTTGAAGTAAGATCCCTTAAAAAAGTATATTCAACGCGTTTGGGCGGTCATAAGGTGCAGGCACTAGCCAACGTAAATTTTTCTGTGGAAAAGGGCGAGTTTGTCGCGATAATGGGTGAGTCAGGATCGGGAAAAACCACCCTTCTGAATATGATTGCATCCCTTGACAAACCAACCAGCGGTGACGTTCTCCTCAACGGGAAAAATATTTTTTCGATAAGCGAAAAGGAAGCAGCCGCGTTTCGCCGCAACAACCTTGGTTTTGTCTTTCAGGACTTCAACCTGCTGGATACATTGACACTTAAAGAAAACATCTTCCTGCCACTTGTGCTCTCCGGCAAAACATACAAAGAGATGGTTGAAAGACTAAAGCCGATAGCGGAAGGTCTTCGGATCGCGAACATCCTTGAAAAATATCCATACGAAGTGTCGGGAGGAGAAAAACAGCGCGCTGCAATAGCCAGAGCCCTCATTACATCTCCTCAGCTTATACTTGCCGATGAGCCCACGGGTGCACTGGATTCAAGGACATCAAGCCAGCTACTTAAAACTTTCTGCGACATCAATGATACAGGGCACACGATCCTCATGGTTACACATTCAGCAAAAGCTGCAAGTCATGCAAAGCGTGTACTCTTCATAAAAGACGGTGAGGTATTTCACCAGCTCTACAGAGGTAACAGAAATACTGAAGATATGTTCGCTGTAATAGCCGACACCCTTACAGTGCTTTCTGCAGGCGGTGATAACAATGCGTAGCAGTATGTACCCCAAACTGGCACTTCAGAACATCGGAAAAAACCGGCGCTTTTATTTTCCTTATCTCTTAACAGGTCTTTTGACTGTTGCGATGTTTTACAACCTGCTATTCATTTCAGCCAGTAGAGACATCAACAAAATGCCAGGTGCCACCTCACTAAAATTCATACTTGTCTTGGGAAGTATAGTAGTCGGAATATTTGCAGTTATCTTTCTTATCTATACAAACAGCTTTCTTATTAAACGCAGGCACAGGGAAATAGGTTTATACAACATCCTTGGAATGGAGAAAAAACATATTGCGAAAATCCTTTGTTGGGAGATGCTGTTTACCTGTCTGATAACCATACCAGCCGGTCTGTTGTTTGGAATCCTTCTTTCAAAGCTACTATTACTTTTGTTGTTTAGAATGCTGTTTTTCGAGGTCCACTTTGGGTTTTCAGTTGAACCATCGTCGATCATTATTACAAGTGTATTGTTTAGCGCCATCTATGTAATCGCTCTTATTGGCAACCTTATTAAAGTCAAGCTATCAAATCCCATCGAACTTATCCGTGCCGGTCAGGTAGGAGAAAAAGAGCCAAAAACAAAATGGCTTATCACAATCATTGGTATCTTGACCTTGGGAGCTGGCTATACGATCGCCCTTGTAACAGAGTCCCCATTGGATGCGCTCCTGCTTTTCTTTGTTGCAGTCATCCTGGTGATCATCGGCACATATTGTCTATTTACTGCAGGAAGCATTGCGCTTCTTAAATTGCTTAGAAAAAACAAAAACTTCTATTTCAAGGCAAAGCACTTTACATCGGTTTCAGGCATGATGTACAGAATGAAGCAAAACGCCGTGGGTCTTGCGAACATATGCATACTTTCTACCATGGTACTTGTTATGATTTCAACTACGGTATGTTTATATATTGGGGTAGAAGATGCTCTGCAATACCGCTATCCAAATGACATCTTTTTCAGTGTTAATCTCGACCATCCAATAACACCGGATAAAGTGAGAAGTATTGTGCTTAAAGAGGTTGAGAAATCTGGAATGATACCTGAGACACTTTTTGACTACACCAACCTCTCTTTCACAGTCGAGTCCAACGGTTCCGTATTGGTGCCACACAATATGAACTTTAGCGCAGGAGCTGTATTCATAACAGTGTTGACAGCTGATGAATATGAGAAACTCACAGGTGTTACTACCTATCTGGATAAAGGACAGGTCATTGCATGCGGTCTTACCAGGCCTTTTAATTGGGACTCGGTGACTTTGCTGGATAATGAATATCGCATTGTACAGTGGATCGACGATTTCCCATACAACGACGGCACTTACAATGCATATGTTATGGATGCCTTTGTATTCGTTGTGCCTGACATTCAAGACTTAGAAAACCTTTATGCCGCGCAACTTAACGCCTATGGGGACTTTGCCAGCTCTTATACTTGGTCGATTGGCATAGATCTCGATGGAAGCAATGAAGATATAAGAAACTGCTTTACAAATATGCTATCGTCATTATCTGAACAAAAGCCGTTTAAATACAGCTATGTAGACCGCAGTGGGGATGAAATAACGGGTGAATACAAAATCTACTACAGCCTCTGCAGACAGGCTGCTTCGGAAGAGTTCTACTCGCTATACGGTTGTTTACTTTTCTTGGGTCTGTTCTTAGGGGTACTCTTCCTAATGGCTACGGTTCTCATCATCTATTACAAGCAAATTTCCGAAGGTTATGAAGACAAAGAAAGATATGAGATAATGCAAAAGATAGGTATGAGCCGGGATGAAGTGAAAAAATCAATTAGCAGTCAGATCCTTACTGTTTTCTTTCTGCCTTTGGCGGGTGCGATCATTCACTTGGCGGCGGCTTTCAAGATGATTACGAAGCTGATGATCGTATTCAATTTAACAAACATTTTATTGTTTGCCCTGTGTGCGATAGGTACGATCTTAGTATTTGCTTTAGTTTACGCCATTGTTTATGCCCTGACAGCAAGGACATACTATAAAATTGTCGGTCAATAAGTTTAGCTGAGTTATAATTGACTATTCTAATACTGTCCGACAAGAATCATCAATAACCATCCGTATAATCTGGCATCATATTTGCACTTGGTATTTCTATGCATATCCCGTCGTATTTAGTTGATTGCGACGGGATTTTGCATCATAACCACTGTATAACCACATTATCACAGCCGAAATTACATGAATAGACGAATATAAGGGATAGTGACGAAATAAGTAACAGTATAAAAAACTGTGTCGGTTTTATGGTTATATATTATATTAAGCTATAAAAAGTTCTAATAATACGTTTTGTATTTCTGGTTAAACATAGTATAATTACAGAAGAAAGACAGCAGGACCGTCCCCTTGTCCGATAGGAGGGTCGAAGTGTATAAGATCTACATAGTTGAAGACGATCCGGTCATAGCCAGATCGATCAAAGAGTATATGAATTTATGGGGTTATGATGCCCTGGAAGCCAGCGACTTTGCTTCAGTATTACAAGAGTTTGTGCGTTATGACCCCCAACTTGTGCTAATGGACATATCCCTCCCGTTTTATAACGGGTTTCATTGGTGCACGGAGATCCGTAAAATCTCAAAGGTGCCAATAATGTTTTTGTCCTCCGCCTCGGACAATATGCATATGATAATGGCCATGAACATGGGAGCAGACGATTACATCGTAAAGCCCTTTGACTTATCGGTTATGCTTGCAAAAGTGCAAGCGCTTCTCCGTCGGGCTTATGACTTTGGTGGACATTCCCATTTGATCGAGCACCGCGGGGTTATATTCAACAGCACGGAACACACGATCAGTTTTGAAAACGATAAGCTGGAATTGACCAAAAATGAAAACCGCATCCTTCAAGTGCTCCTTGGGAACAAGGGAAAAGTCGTGTCCCGCGAAACATTGATGACTAAATTATGGGAAAGCGATGAGTTCGTTGATGAAAATACTCTTTCGGTCAATGTCGCAAGACTTCGAAAGAAATTAGAACGCCTTGGGCTCGAGGACTTTGTCACAACCAAAAAGGGCCTTGGATATATGGTGAAGTAGTATGGAGAATCGAAATATGTTTCTTTTGTGGCTAAAGGCCAGGTATAAAATGATCGTTCTCCCGGCAGTAGTAGCGGCTATTTACATTATGCTGTTTTGTTTGTATAGCCCGTCTTTAGAGGCTATAGGCTACACTTCACTTCTTGCTTTCATAGCCACAGCCATGATATGTGTTTTTGATTATCTTAGCTTTTCCAGAAAGCATAGGTTACTTGAAAAAATCGTTGAAGATGAGTTTTCTCTCGATTTTTTGCCCGATGCTGAATCGTTGATCGAGCAGGATTATCAAAAGCTTTTACAACGATTAGACTGGGACAAGAAAACTCTGCTTTCCAATTCGGATGCCGCTGTGCGTGATATGGAAAACTATTTCACTATGTGGGCACACCAGATAAAAACTCCAATATCAGCTATGCATTTGCTGCTACAGAACCAAAATACGTCTGAGAACGACCTTTCAGCAGAACTTTTTAAGATTGAACAGTATGTTGAGACGGTGCTATCCTACATTCGTCTTGGCAGCGGGATAAACGACTTTGTAATTCGGAGATATGATCTGGATCCTATACTTAGGCAGGCCATTCGTAAGTACTCGAGGCTTTTTATACTTCGAAAAAACAGGCTAAACTATTCGCCACCTGACCTCAAAGTCCATACAGACGAAAAGTGGCTTCAGTTCGCCATTGAGCATCTTCTTAGCAATGCTCTAAAGTACACAAGGGACGGTACGATCACAGTCTACTGTGTGGACAATTCAGTTATTATCGAGGATACAGGTATTGGAATAGCACCGGAGGATCTTCCCCGCGTTTTCGACAAGGGATATACCGGCTATAACGGTCGCGAAGATAAAAAAGCGACAGGAATCGGACTGTATCTTTGCTGGGAAATCATTCATAAGCTAGGGCATTCAATAACAATCGAATCAGAGGTCGGTGTTGGGACTAAGGTTACCATCAGCTTTGATACGACGAATTTTGATATTGAGTAAACGTTCACTGTATAATAACTCTGCGCCCTCTGCCGACCAAATAAAAATGGCAGGCATTGCGATATACGCATATCTGTACTGCACTTCGATAATTAGAAATACAACGAAAGTTGCTGCAATAAGAATAGCGAAATAAGGAGCAGCAGGTTTCTTCTTTCCCGCGACAGTTAGCAGCGAGGAAAGAAAAATTATTAAGTAGAAAATCAGATAAATCAGATAGTCTACAAACGTAAACATAGTGTTCAAACGTCCGACCGAAACTTCAAGGGATCGTAACTTGAATATGGCCTCATTGGGTGTATCAAAAAAGGCCGGATACCGCCACCTGGCTACCCACATTATTGATGCTTTATTTTTAAACAGGCGGATGATCGAAAACAGCGGGACTGACAGTCTTTCACGTATCATCCGAAGGGCTTCCTCGTCACGACTTGATCTCTGCGCCTCACCAAATAAAATACTTACATCTTCATCTGAATAGGAGCCGTTTGTGCTGTGGTTTAGTCCAACGGCGAATTTATACAGCGGAAAATCGTTTGTCAGCCCATCAGGATTTAGGCCGGTCACGATGAAAATTTGAGAGACGATATTAAAAAAGAGAAAATATGATACAACGACACTTATCCACCTAGGTAGCTTTCCAGTTTTTGCAGTGGAATGCTTGTATTCTTTCACTACTTTATCGTCGGTGATATTTTCAATATCATTTCCGTTACCACCATTTACTGCTGATGAGACTTTTATATCAAGTTCAGTATTGTCACTGCTTTTGATTTGGCACTGTTTTTTGCTTTCCCTACCTATTTCAAATTTATCTGCATTGCTTCCCAGTATATTGAATATGGCATAACCCACAATAGAAGCAATAAACAAAACACCCTCAGGCCTAATTGAATTGCCCAATGCCAGAAGTAGTCCTGCTGTAAGCGGAGCAATGAATCTGGACTTACTATACCTGAAAAGCACATAAACCCCCACATAGAAAAGAAAGGTTGCAAGGTGCTGATTGGTGTAAACCGACGACAAGCCCAATACATATGGGAATATCAAATATATGATAGCTGCTACCCTTGCTGCTTTCTCGTCTGTTTTTTGGCGTGCAATGCAATAAACCAGTACGTTGGTTCCGGCGGCAAACATGCAGTTGATCAATAAAAGCACTGTTATGTTGCCACCGAAAAGCTTGCTGAATATAGACATAACAGCGGGAAACCCTGTCTGATATGGCCATGTTTGATAATACGGTAATTGCAAATAGCTTCGGGAACCTTCTGCGATTTCATATGTGGTATCTAATAGTAAAGCAAAGTCTGAATACTGTGTTGTATCGATGCCAATGACAAACAATGCCTTTGTAGCGAAAGACAATAAAATAAGTGCTACTATAAACAGAGTCCGGTTTTTTATGAGCATGACAAACCTTGTCGATACAAGTACAACCATAAACAAAGCAAACAAGCAGAGTAATACCATGAAGCAAGCTACGTTTGGTAGAGTTGGTTTTCTATCCCATAACCAGTTGACGAGTGAGTAAAGGTTGATACATAGTAACAAAAAACTAATTGCCGCAGCAGCTACGTAAACTAATTTAACAAATGCTTTTACAAAGCATTTTGCAATTTTCATTTAATATGCGCTCCTTGTTTTATTCTTGAGAAGCCTGTCACGCATCCTTATATTTTATAGTATTAAGTCGAAATTTACAAGTTGCTGCTATCATCAATGGCGGAAATAACTATCCGGACACCTTTTTTGAAGCCATCGATAAAGCACTCGCGGGAAACAATAGACTGAATTTTCGCTTCTGCCTCTATTAGTCGGTGGAGTAATGACCTGGCCTCATCGTCCAATAATTCATTTAGCTTTGTTTCTATTTCTAAAATGGTTTCCAATGCCAGACTATAATCCGGGTCGTTTGTTAACGTCTTATCTGCCGGGTTGATGTCACCATAAAATAGACTATCAAGTATATCCCTCATTTTAGTTTCCTTTCCCAAAAGGCATTTAAGATTGTTCCACGAAATTACAGATATTAAACAAATTAGCATATATTTACAATAACATATTAGCTGTACAATATAACGGACTTAAAATAGGCTATAACAGATTCCGTGCATGACTTCTTTAACGAATCAAGTTTTGCAAACACGAAGTAACTTTTACATTTTACAAACATGATTGCTTAGATAGCTTGACTTAAAGTCCACTTCAGGTGATATAATAGAGAAAACTTCTTGAAATGTTTTACAAAGGAGAGAAAAGCAAAATGACTCAAGTAACATTGGGTAGGACCGGTATAGTATCAAATCGCAACGGTTTTGGTGCACTTCCGATCCAGAGAACCAATATGGAAACCGCCATCAAGATCCTAAGGAAAGCATATCAGGGCGGCTTTACCTTCTTTGATACGGCTCGTGCATACTCCGACAGTGAGGAAAAGCTGGGACTGGCTTTCGAGGGAATGAGAGATAAAATTTTTATTGCTACAAAGACCGGATCCAGCACCCCGGAAGCTTTTTGGAACGATCTACATACCTCTCTGTCTCTTCTCAAGACTGACTATATTGATATATACCAGTTTCATAATCCCGCCATATGCTATAAACCGGGGGATGGAACAGGTATGTACGAATGCATGCTCAAGGCCAAGGAGCAGGGCAAAATAAGGTTTATAGGAATGACAAACCATAGACTCAGTGTTGCCCACGAAAGCGTTGATTCCGGATTATATGATACCCTACAGTTTCCATTTAGTTATCTGGCCTCAGATAAAGATATTGAACTGGTTGAAAAATGCGAGAAATCCAATGTGGGGTTTATCGCGATGAAAGCACTGTCAGGCGGGTTGATAACCGATTCTGATATGGCATATGCTTTTATGACACAGTATAAAAATGTGCTGCCCATCTGGGGGATTCAGCACGAGCACGAGCTTGACGAGTTTTTGGGATATTTTGAAGATCCCCCGTCACTCACCGATGAAATCAAAGCTACGATAGAAAAAGACAGACAGGAATTGATCGGTGACTTTTGCAGGGCATGTGGGTATTGTATGCCCTGCCCGGTTGGCATTCAGATAAACAACAGCGCAAGAATGTCCCAACTGATACGGCGTGCACCTTCGGCAAACTGGCTGACACCCCAGGCACAAGAGATGATGAAAAAAATCGAAGACTGCACAGAGTGCGGACAATGCGCGTCCAAATGTCCATACAACTTGGATACGCCCAATTTGCTCAAACGCAATTATGAAGATTATCAAAACATCCTATCAGGTAAAGTAAAAGTTTAAGAAAAAACGAGTGGGACAATGGATTTGCTCCAATGTCCCACTTTAATACATATTGAATTGCATACGACTGCAAAAATATATACAGAGCAATCAGATAAATGCTTCCTAAATAGCTAATGACACCAACTCATGAATCCCGAACATGTTACAAACTTGGATTGTCATATCCATAATATATGAGTTTTTTATGACCCCCGTATAGCTACAAAACTCAAACTACGAAAGAAGCGCTCGGTCGTTGGCAAATTTTTCGCCACTGGCAGTCTCAAACTGACGCAGAAGGTCTTCGACAGTGAGATTTTGCTTTTCTTCGCCTCTGATATCAAGTACGATTTGTCCTTCATACATCATGATCAACCTGTTTCCATATTTGATGGCATCCCGCATATTGTGGGTTACCATAAGGGTGGTAAGGTTGTTTTCTTTTACGATTCGGTCGCTGATTTCAAGAACCTTGGCGGCCGTTTTGGGATCCAAGGCTGCAGTATGCTCATCAAGCAAAAGCAGCTTTGGCTTTTTTATTGTCGCCATCAGAAGCGTCAGCGCCTGCCTTTGCCCTCCGGAAAGTAGACCAACTTTGGTGCTCAGCCTGTCTTCAAGACCTAAATCCAAAGGCTTGAGCAATTCTCTGTACATTTCGCGTTCCTTGTTGCTAATGCCCCACGCAAGCCCTCTTCTCTGGCCGCGCCTTAGTGCCAAGGCAAGATTTTCTTCAATTCCCATATTCGCCGCAGTACCTAACATCGGATCCTGAAATACTCTTCCGAGAACAGCTGCGCGCTTGTGCTCACTTACATTGGTCATGTTTATGGTATCAATATAGATCGATCCCTCGTCAACCTCATGAACACCGGCAACACAATTGAGCAGTGTCGACTTACCGGATCCGTTTCCCCCAATGACGGTCAAAAAGTCACCTTGGTTCAACGTTAGGCTGACATTTCTTAATGCCACTTTCTCATTGACAGTCCCGGGATTAAAGCACTTTGTTATGCTCTCAATTTTTAGCAATCTTGTCAGCCCCTTTCCTTACCCTTGAAAATGCCTTTAAGCGGGTTTCAAACATCGGCACTGAGAGTGCAATCGCCACTGTGATGGCTGTAAATAATTTCAGGTCATTTGCCGGCATTCCAAGCTTCAGCACAAGGGCAATTATGATACGATATGTAATTGCTCCCAGCGCAAGCGATATAAGCCGTTTGAAGAATTGATACTTGCCAAAGAGCACCTCACCTATGATGACGGAAGCAAGCCCGATGACGATGGATCCAATTCCCATCTGCACGTCTGAAAACCTCTGACTTTGTGCAATCAACGCACCGCTCATCGCTACAAGTCCGTTGCTTATCACAAGCCCTATGATTATTGTTGTATCAGTATTTACTCCCTGCGCCCTGACCATTTGCGGGTTGTTTCCTGTCGCACGTATCGCGCATCCGATCTCTGTACCGAAAAACCAGTAGAGGATACATATAAGTGCGGTTACACAGATAAGGCCTAGGGCGATAACCGCATATACGTCGCTTAGTCCCATGTTGGTGAAGACTGTGTAGACAGTATCAATTTTCAAGAGGGATATATTGGCTCTTCCCATGATTCTGAGGTTGATTGAATAGAGAGCTATCATAGTCAAGATACCTGAGAGCAGTGCTGGGATCTTCAGCTTTGTATGAAGCAAGCCTGTGACCAGCCCCGCAACCATTCCCCCCAGGATCGCAAGTGCGACCGCAACATACGGATTGATTCCGACTGTTATGGCCTTCGCGGCGATCGACGCGCCCATTACGATACTACCTTCCACAGTCAAGTCCGAAATGTTCAAGATTCGAAAAGTGATATATACCCCAATTGTCATAACAGCCCAAAGCAATCCAAGTGATACTGCTCCCGTAAGTATCTGCAACATATTTCATCCATCCAATCAAGTGTATTCTGCCTTATTTAGTAATGATATATTTCTGTAGCTCTTCAGGAATCTCAAGTCCGATCTCTTCAGCAACTTCGCCGTTGATGGCAAAATCAAAGCTCTCCGCCTTTTGTATGGGCATGTTCTTCGGGTCAGCTCCGTTTTTCAGTATATCGACCGCCATAAGTCCGGTCTGATATCCAAGATTATAGTAGTTTATACCCAAGGTAGCCAGCCCGCCATTCTCCACCATATTAGCTTCTCCGCATATTGTGGGCAATTTGGCTTCGACGGTAACGCTGTAAACTGCGGGAAATGCAGATGCTATCGTATTGTCGGTGGGTACGTAAAGGGCATCACACTTATCAACGATCGACTGCACAGCCTGTTGAACCTCGTTTGAATTGGATATCGTGACCTCGACGTGCTCAAGTCCGAGCCCCTCAATGACCTCTTTTGCAATTGAAGCCTGAAGTACTGAGTTGTCTTCGCTGGAATTGTAAATCAATCCGACTGTTTTTACATCCGGCACAAGCTGTACCATCAAATCAATCTGCTCTTTTATTGGGTTCATGTCAGATGTGCCACTTACATTTCCGCCCGGGTTCTCATCTGAATCAACAAGTTTAGCAGTCTCAAAATCAGTTACTGCCGTTGCCAAAATAGGAATCGATTCAGTTTTGCCGGCAATTGCTTGTGCAGCCGGAGTCGCAATCGCCAACACAAGGTCTACTTTATTACTTACGAAACGATCGCTGATTGTGGATAGATTGTTTGTGTCACTTTGTGCATTCTGATAATCGATTTTGATATTTTCCCCGTCCACAAAACCGTTATCCTTGAGGGCATCGATAAACCCCTCTCTGGAGGCATCAAGTGCAGCATGCTCAACAAACTGGATGATTCCAATTTCTGTTGTATCCGATTTTCCTTCACATCCTGCCACTGCAAAAAGTAGGATCAGCGCGATAAAGATTGATAGTAGTTTTTTCATTGCAAACACCTCATATAATTGATTTGCTGATAATAAAAAATCGCCCCTGAAATACAGGGACGAACTTTCATTCGTGGTACCACCATGCTTCGTTGTTTACACAACCTCATTAGAGCAACTAACATTGCTCATCCGCTATAACGGGCGGTCCCGTCACGTCCTACTTAGTTTACACCGTTCAGCGTGCAACTCTTGGGATGTATTCACGGAACTTATATCCTACTTTCTCGCACCAACCGAAAGCTCTCTGAAGGATTGGCATTACCGCTACTAGTTCCCAGTCACTGTCTTTAGAAATGTTATATTGTTCGCTATTGTAATAGATTAATTTGTGTTTGTCAACTACAATTTTTAACTTTTTGATAATTTAGCTATTTATTCCCATAAAGCAAATGTGATGTGCGTTGGAATCGACTGTGGACTTTACGAGCTGTGAGACTTTACGAGCTTTTGAAATCATTCCTCATAAGTCCATCCTGCTCAAGTATCGCTCGTAACACGGATATATCTGCGGATACATCTAACGCGGCATTTTCAAATAGGCTGTCAAGCAAGTTTTCAAATGCGTGGTTGATGGTATCCAGCGCCTCCTTTATCTCCCGTTTTGCCGTCAATATATTGTCTCCTTGAACCGGTTGACGGTCAAATTCCCTGTAGGCATTTAGAAGCTTGATCGTTGTAGGAAGATAGTATGACAAAAGGCGCCTAACTTGACGAAGCTTCTCCGGATGCTCCTCCACATAATCTATAATAAAGCTAATGATTTCCTCCAGCCTCTGCACTTTCACAGACACATCTTTATCAGGAATTGCAAGCCTTGCTTCCCGGATCAGACTTATATTTAGCTTTGCTTCTTCAATGGTATTTGAAACTCTAGTATCAGCATCTGGTTTATCTCTCGATGACTTTGCAGCTCTTTTCCGCTCTGCAGCCTTCTGCCGCTCCTCAAGCTCACGCTTTTTCAATTTTGCCTGATGCTCCAAATATAACTCATAGCTCTCGCGATTCAACATTATATAGGCCTTTTTTGCATCGATATGGGCATCGGGCAACATACCCAAACTTATCATTTTCCTTAGATCTTTTACAATATATCTTGAGCTAAGTCCACTGTAGCTTGACAATTCATCAATCATGCAGGTGCTTCGCCCGTTGATCAGCTTAAGGTATGTCCGAAACCGTTTCAGCCTTTTACGAATTATCGATCCCTTCACTTCCAATGCAACACTAGCACCAAGGACGATCAAAAGCACTACGATCAGTGGAGTAATTACTTCACTCATCAGAATATTCAGTGCAGCCAACACAATTAAAGTTATTGCGACGACTCCAATTCCAATGCCTCCAAAGATCGTATACAAAATTCCGGATACTTTTCCAACATACTTGTAAGGAAAATTGGTATCCAATTTCGTAGGCTTATGTTTGATTGATTGCTTTTTAACTGACTGCTTATAGAAATCATCATTTGAACGTGTTTTGCGGGCACCTGGACTGCGCCGGCTCTCCATTTGAATAGAAGCAATGGCTTTTCGAACTTCCTCAAATGCCATATCCAGCGTACTGTTCACGGTACTTCCCACATTGCGGCTGATTTCTTGGGGATCCCGGGAACTCAAAATATCCTTGATCATTTCCTTGAACTCTTTGCCAAGAACCTTGAAATCTTCTTTATTCATTTGGATTTCCCGCCTTCCGGTTCCGACATTTGTCTATTATATTATACCATATATTGCTACAGCAGGAGATTCAAAATCACTTTTGTGTGCAGGAGAAGGTTCTCCTATGCTTACAGTCACAGACGTGCACAGATTTAAGTATATATCAGTTGCTGTCGATCATCAATATCTATCGTTTGCACAGGTAGAGACCCTTTGGCTGCACAGTCTGACGGTTCCTTTGTGAGGTGATTTCATTATCTACGACGTTTTCGGAGGATTTTAGTAACGAAAAGGCACGGTCGCAAACCGTGCCTACGCTTTATTATCCATCTCGATTAGCTGCCCACCAAGCGCTTTTACTTCCTCAATGTTGTGAGTGACCATTATTACAGTGCGGTCACCTACATTGTTTTTTACATATTGGATCGTTTCGCCTTTAGTTTTTTCATCAAGTCCCTTGAATGGCTCGTCTAAAAAAATGACATCACTTCGAGCCATTATTGCCCGAACTATTGCGACCCTTCGCTTCATTCCGCCGCTAAACTCACTTACGGGCTTTATGAACTCATCTATGCCTATACTTCCAAGCTGAGCCATTATCTCCGCTTTATCAACCTTTTTACCACATACGAGGGCCACATTTGAGACAGCATTAAAACCCTCACAGAGGCGGTCTTCCTGAAATACAGCGCTTTTCAGGTGAGGAACCCCCTCCACAGTGCCGCTGTCAGGGGACAACAGTCCCATCAAGATATTTAAAAGCGTGGTCTTGCCACATCCTGAAGGCCCCATTAGACATGTGATCTGGCTTTCCTTAAAAGTGGCGGAAAAACGATCCAACACCAAATTATCTCTATAACTTTTCACCAAATCAGAAACTACAATATCCATATCTTATGATTTCTCCAATTGCACATAAAACTGCTTTAGAAGGAATAAAAATATCTTTTCAAAGAGGATGCTGATAAATACGATTACGACCGTCCATGCGAACAGATCTGCAGAGCTGAGATACACCTTTGCCTCATAGAGCTTTTCACCTATTGAGCCGTCGGGAATACCAATAACTTCGGCCGCTACCCCCGCTTTCCACGACATACCAATGGATAAGGTGCAAGCGGATATCAAATAGGGCTTTATTTGTGGGAGATGTATATACTTCATCTTTTTTAGCCAGCCTACTCGAAAGAGCTTCGCCATCTCAAGCAGGCCTCTGTCCGTGCTTTTAATACCCTGAAGCATATTGGTGTAGATTATAGGCAAAACCATCAAAAAGGCTATAAATACTGAAAGATTTCGCGAACTAAGCCAAATGAGACAAAGGATAATAAACGAAGCTACCGGTACTGATTTGATTACATGGATAAAAGGCCACAAAATAACTTCAACGACATGAAACCGTCCGGCTATTACGGCTAAGATACAGCCAACTATAAGTGCAAGGAAATAACCAAATACTATTCTGGCAAAAGAGAAGGCTATTGCTTGTATAAAGTCCGCTTCGGCACAGAGGCTGACGAGCCTCTGTGCCACAGCTATGGGTGTAACCAGCAATAGTTTTTGATTGAGCAGCATAGCGCCTATTTGCCATAGTGTCAAAGCAAATATGATCGCTGCCCCTCTTTCAATCCAACGTCTATCGGGGCTCAGGCAAACTTTTCGCTGTGTTTTGGGTCCTTGCCCATTAGACTTACCTTCGTGAAGCTTATTTCTATCGTGCATAGTAAAAATCATCATCTGGTAGAGCGCCACCAATCGACTTTGGATTCTGTTCGAACAATACGTTCAGGTATCCTCCTACAGCATCCTTCATATCCGATCCCTCAATAAAGGTGATGTTGCAGTATGGAATCGCCTTTTGGGCAATGGGGGCTTTTACGATACCATACTTTTCAACCAACTGGGCAGCTTCCGCCACACTTGAATTTACGTACTCAGTAGACTGTTTATATTCATCCAGAAAAGCTGAGACCTGCTCGGGATATGCCTCGACAAATTCCCTTCTTGCCACAAGAACTCCTGTTATGAACATGCTTCCATTTTGCAGATTATCCCACTCCTTAGTAAGGTCAACCGCGATCCTCAATCCCTCAACCTGTGTCTGGGCTACGGTAACAAACGGCTGAGGCAACATTGCGACTCCGCTTTCGGACTCCTGAAGCATTGCAACAACTTCTGTAGGCTCGCTCTTCCATTCGATCGTGACATCATTATCGGCATCGATTCCATTTTGCGATAATAGATATCTTAAAACAGATTCCGGAACTGTGCCTTTACCAGTCGCGTAGATGGTTTTCCCCTTTAGATCCTGAAGCGAACTGATTTCCTCGCCTTTTTCTACAATGTAAATAACACCAAGAGTATTCACAGCAAGAAGCTTTATTTGCCCTTCTGTGTTGTTGTATAGGACTGATGCCAGGTTTGCAGGTATTGCAGCCATATCGAGTTCGCCACGTAAAAGATTCGGAGTCACCTCGTCAGCCGCGGCTGCCATGGTAAATACATAGTCGTTTTTCGCCACTCCGGCTTCCGCCGACTCCATCAAATGTAATAATCCCATTGACGTGGGACCTTTAAGACCTGCAATGCGAATTTCGATGGGCTCATATTGTGGCTCCGAGTCCTCATTACCACTGGGCTCTACAGACTCTGCTGGTTCGGATGGAGCAGCGCTCTCATCGGTAGTTGTTGCTGAACCCGTTGCATCGGTAGTCGGTGATGTCGTGGCATCGGTCGAACCGCTTTGGCAACCGGCCAAAACAAATGCGAAAATCGATATGATAAGTAAAAGAGACAGTATTTTTTTCATGATTCAATCGTCCTTCCTTGTCTGCTTCTTTGCAACTATTGTCTTTGTGCTGACGCCTTTTATCATTCCTAATTTGCCCGAAAGCGAACTTGTTACATCACCGGGCGCGTCAAGCACCACACATATTATGGAAACCCCGCGATCCCTGTACGGAATCCCCATTCTTCCGACTATGTGTTCTCCAAAGTCGTGCAAAAGCTTGTTGATTTCTGCAGACGCTTCGGTATCCTCTACAATAATGCTGATGACAGATATTCTGTTTTCCATCACAAAGCCCCCTTTCAAGCGAAAACCGCGCCCAGAAGGCGCGGACAGTCATTTCACCGATAATTTTACCGGCAACAATAGAATATATCCGTCACCTTTCCATCCGGGACGTACCCAAATGCGTCAGGATCTGATAATGTGCATATTTGATTGTAGCAGCTGCATTCTAAGATTGTTAAATATTTGGCAACCCAATGGTATTATACTATGAAACCGCGAATTTGGAAAGCCCATATTCTCTTAATTATATACCAAATTTTCAATCACAGATGTCACTAATTTTGGTTATAGTTAAAATAACCTTCATGCCACTTAACTGCAAGTGCTACATCGTCTGTCTCAAGATTAGTTAAGCAAATTGGCAGATATTTGTAAAGTGTGCATCTAATAACTTAATCTTTTACATACACCTTTTTTACTTTGGCAACATAGACTATATGATGGTCTTTATTTGGATAGTGTTTTGCATCAAGAGAAGTGTCCAGGAAACATTCAGATTTGATTTTATCAACATATATTTTTTCGACCAACAATACAAGCTTTGCCTCTTCGAAGGTGGGTACACCGTCTAAATAGGTGACATTGAATTTTACATCACCGATTTTGTCGGTATCCCTTCCGGACACAGAACCCAAAACCCCAAGTTCCTTTTTGTGCCCATCAAAAAAGGACAAGGAAAAGCAGTCATTTGCGTCTACAAATTCTCTTGTATACCGCTGTGGTCTGATATATACCGTTACAACATTTTCTCCCCAAAGAACACCCATTCCTCCCCAACTGGCGGTCATCGTATTTACTTTCTGCTCATTGCCCGCGGTAATAAGCATCCAATCGTCTCCGATCGATGCGAAGGGATTTAAGTCCAGCTTCTTGATATCTACTACACGAAATGTCATGCAAACTTCTCCTCCCCTGTTTACATATATATTTCAATTCTATCAAATCGCCATTATTCTGTCCAGAAACATATGGATATGTACGACAACAAAAAATATATCAATATCCAACAACGCTCAAGGGCTTAATGATCTATTTATAATCGGCTTAAAATCAGTCTATTTGGCGTCCATCCCAACATATTGAGCTAAGTTAGCTTTTGGACTTTCCCACTTTATGAAGGGTTACCCGCTCAATGTGCCAACACTGGTTCACTTGCGCTACGCCCCAATCAACCGCCATCGGCCTCCTTCAGACCTCCCCATCGCTGGAGACACCCTTGCTTACAGCTTGTCTTCCTGCTAACTAGGTAACAGGTTATCTTTCAAACCATCGGCTTTGGCAACATGCCTCGCAAACATAAAAACGCCAACCTCTCTTGAGATTGGTGTTTCACTGGTTGCGGAGGAAGGATTTGAACCCCGTCCTTCGGGTTATGAGTTGCAAACTTTGCTTTTGATTCCTTTCAACAGCTTCTGTAAATGTAGATAAATAGCTCCTTCCAAGGAGCAACATTAAAATTAATTTTGCCTCTTTTGGGGTTTTAAGGTAAAGTTGTACGGTAATAATGCGGTATAAATAGGATTATACGAAGGCTTCCATAATACTTTACTTATGTTTTGTATACATATGTTCAGCCGTTTTTCGGTCATTCTCCTGGGCGCTTCCCCTTGCCTTAGCATTTTTAGACTTCGTCGAATTAAAAAAATAAATGATTAAATGAAAAATAGAGCCATATCGCTGTATTACAACGATACCGCTCCGCAAAAGTGGTCACCCACTTTTTCTACGTATCATTATTATACTTTAGTCCAAACCAACTGTCAACTACTTTTTTTAGGAAACTAAATGTAGACGTAATCATGTCATTTTCTCTATAAAAACTAATATTTAAAAACATGCGCTCTATAAGATCATTAAGTAATATACATGCTTGTTTGTGTACACCTTCACTCGTAACAAGCTGTTTATGCGCGTATAATAACGTTACAATTTGCTGAGTTCTTATGTTACTCATTTTATTTTTATGTACATGTTTTGGAATATCTAGCATTCCAAGCGCTTTGGCTACATGAAAATTCGTACTGTGCATTGCAGTTCTTGGGGATAAGTCGTTTAGGATGCAATTATTGTGCGCAGCTGCATTTCTTAGCTCTTTTATAAAAGAAAGCAGGTATGACTCGTTAAGCAGCATATTATTTTTTAATTCTGTAGCACAAAATCTGTAAAAGGAAATAAAACGGCCAAACGAAATTATTTCAACAAAAGCCCAAATCGGAAAGTCTTCCTTGTACTTTCTTATGACCGCTCCACAATACGGATTCCTTATGCTTCTAGTTATTTCAGTATTCAGAGCTGACTTTTGCTCGCCTTCTAATTGATCTTGAAATTTGTATACTATATCATAGCCATCAAAGTCGCTCTTCTCAATCTCTTTATGAAAAACGCATCGATTTCTTTCGAAATCGGTGCGTTCACTGGTTGCGGAGGAGGGATTTGAACCCCCGTCCTTCGGGTTATGAGCCCGACGAGCTACCGGACTGCTCCACTCCGCGATATTGAGTTTTTGGCTCCACCTTTGACGGCTTGTTTATCATAACACAAAGTTTGAGCCATGTCAAGGGCACCTCTATAAAAAAGAAAATGGAAAGTGTAGGGTTACAATACATATTGGACAGTGAGGGGAAAAAATAATAGCAGGAATAAGGCACATAAGGTAGAATTATGTTACCACAACAAATTTCACCGAAAGGAAGTGCCTATTCCTGCATGAATAGAATAACACAAGACATGAAGTACAGGCAATCCCTAATTAATTATGCGATGAAGTATGGTGTATCAAAGGCATCCCGAAAATACAACAAGGCACGGTCGTATATCTACTTCTGGCTGAATCGTTACGATGGCACACTGGAATCACTTGCATGCAAATCACGCAGACCACACGGGCATCCGAGAGCTCACACAGAGGCGGAGCTTAAGCTGATCCGTGACGTAAGGCGCAGAAATCCAAAGCTGGGTGTGCCTATTCGACAAAATCTGACATCAAAAAGGGGCAACAAACTAAAAAATGGGTCTTGAAATCTAAATTAGACTATTGTATAATAGTAAAGCGCAAAATGAAAAACATGACGCGTCATTATTGTGTATGCCGCTGTGGTGAAATTGGCAGACGCGCCGGACTCAAAATCCGGTGGTAGCAATACCATGTCGGTTCGAGTCCGACCAGCGGCACCAGATAATGCGGGAGTGACTCAGTGGTAGAGTGTCACCTTGCCAAGGTGAAAGTCGCGGGTTCGAATCCCGTCTTCCGCTCCAAAGGCACCTGTACAGGTGCCTTTTTTACGTTTAAAAACTGTATAAAGCATTGAATAATTGTCAAAAATTAGAATATACCAAATATGAAACATACTTAGTTTATTAAAGCATCATCAGTCTTAATAGCTGCATATACTTATGTACAAGCGAATATAGAATAGTTAGAGACATATCAATCAGTTTTACTGCAACGAAGACAATGATCAACACCGGCAATATGCCAACGACTTTCTGGAGGAGTTATTATGGCCGAGCCCGTTAAGCTATTTGGGTTGTTTCGAAGACGCCCCACAGCAGAGGAAGTTGAGCGTCAGGAGTTGCTCGACGCCATAAAAAATACGCGCGAGCAGCTTAATCGCGCACGTATTTCATTTGATAACGCATCTGCCCCGGAATTGGTTGACGCCACTATTTATGAGATAAACTCCCTTCAAGCACACTATAGCTATTTGCTAAGAAGAGCAAAGGAGCAGGGGTATGCTCATCACGACATGTTTAAGGAATACAGTAGATCGGAAGATTGATCGATCTAAAGCCGTCAAAGGAGGTACTATGCCGTAACCATGAAAGATATCTTACTTTTTCTGTTCGGAGCCGCCATCCTTATAGTTGCGTTGAGGGTGTTCAAAGCCCCAATCAGGTTAGCACTGAAAATACTGCTAAACACCATTTTAGGTTTTGTAGCACTTATCCTGTTCGACCTTGTCGGTTCATACATAGGAGTCTCACTGGGAGTCAACCTACTAAATTCTATTGTTATAGGAATTCTTGGCGCACCCGGATTCGGATTGCTTCTTATGGCACGCTGGTTGCTTATCCTATAGCTTATCGCAATCAAAAGGCTATACCAAAGCTTGCTATCTTCTGCGCCATACAGCAGGAGAAAAGAGCATTAGAACTGGGAATATTTCTAAACGACCAATCAACATATTCAAAGATAAAATCAACTTGGAAAAATTCGAAAATTCAGCAAAGTTGCCGTTCGGGCCAATCATTCCAAACCCAGGCCCGATATTATTGAGACAGGTGATGACTGATGTTATCGTCGTCACCATATCAAAGCCATTGATCGATATGAGCAAAACCGACATCAGCAGAATCCCCATATATGCCATTAAATAGACCGATGTGCCGTGGATTACTTTTTGATCCACGGTTTTCCCTTCAAGCTTCACGACAGCTACCGAACGGGGATGTAGCATCCGCCGGATCTCACGGCCTATTGACTTGAGCATGATTATAATCCGTGCTGTTTTGATTCCACCTCCGGTAGATCCTGCCGATGCACCAAGAAACATCAGTATCATAAGAACCGACTTTGAGAACGTAGGCCATACATCAAAATTATCAGTTGCAAAGCCGGTAGTCGATATAATCGTCGAAACTTGAAACGTTGCGTAACGGAAAGAATTTAGAACCGTATCGTAAATCGGAAGGTTACATATAGTGATCGCAACCATAGCCGATGCAACGATTCCGAGAAACCAGCGCAGCTCCTCGCTTTTTAGTGCTTGGATCACATGGCCCGTGATTATGAGATAGTAAACATTGAAGTTTATACTGAAAAGCAGCATAAATACAGTGATAACGCCTTCTATATATGCGCTATTATATGCCGCGATACTCAGGGTCTTAATTGAAAATCCCCCGGTACCGGCTGTAGCGAAGGTGTTTACAACACTATCAAATAGCGGCATGCCTCCCGCAAGCAAAAAGACAGTAAGCATGATCGATAGAACGATATATATGCCATAGAGGATCATAGCGTTGCTTCGCATTTTCGATACGAGCTTTCCAACGATCGGCCCGGGCGATTCGGCGCGCATGATATGTATCGAGCGCCCCTCGGACAGCGGTAGAACAGCAAGTACAAATACAAGTACCCCCATTCCGCCAATCCAATTTGTAAAACTTCTCCAAAATAGCAAACTGCGATCTAACAGCTCTACATCCTTAAGTATGCTCGACCCGGTTGTTGTAAATCCCGAGACAACCTCAAAAAAAGCGTCAATACAAGATGGAATCTGTCCGCTAATGACAAAAGGTATCGCTCCAAAGGCTGACAAAAGGATCCATGCGCAGCCAACGATCACAAACCCTTCTCTTTCCCTTATCACGCGATTTTCAGGTTTCTTTAGATCAGCTAAAATGCCTACCAACAGTACTATTACTATTGTTATAGCAAAGGCACTCCACGACGGCTCCCCATACAGAAGAGCTACCATCAATGGAAAAAGCATAAGCGCTGCTTCAATTTTTAGTGCCTTTCCAAGGGCTGAAATGACCATCCTAACGTTCATCGTATTCCTCTATTTCCGCAGCAGAATATCGTCAAGATCTCTGAGTCTGTGATTTTTCGTGATAACAATCACTCTGTCATCGGCTTCAATAGTGTCATCGCCTCTGGGAATTATATGACTGTCTCCCCGCATAATACTGGCGATCAATAAATTTGGTTTGAGTTTCAGTTCTTTGAGGGGGACCCCAACGCATTCGGCCTTTTTATCCACCCTAAATTCAAGTGCTTCCGCTTTGTTTTCTACAATGCGATAGAGCGTAAGTACATTGCTCCCCATAGTGTTTTGCATAGCACGTACATAGCGAAGTATATAGTCCACGGTTATGTCCTTTGGTGAAATAATACTTTCAAGCCCCAGATTGTCGGCTATTCCAAATAGGCTGTTTCTGTTTACCTTTGCAATAGTTTTGTTCACGTTTATTGAGTTGGCATAGAGAGCTATAAGTATATTTTCCTCATCAATACCGGTCAACGCCACTACAGCATCTGTTTCCCCAATACCTTCTTCTATCAAAAGCTGATGATCTGTGCCGTCACCACAAATAATATCTACGTTTTTCAGACCTTCACTGAGCTTGACACATGTCCCTTCATCTAGCTCAACAATTTTGACCCTCGCTCCTGTACCGGTCATCATACGTGCTAGATAGTAAGCAATTCTCCCGCCGCCTATCACCATTACTGAGCGGATCTTCTCTCTGGAAATTCCGACTGCCTTCACAAATGCATTGATTTCAGATTGATCGCCGGTAATATGGATGCGGTCACCCGATCTAAGAATAAAGTCACCGCCCGGAATAAAGACTTCCTCACCCCGTTGGACTGCACAAATTAGAATTTTGATCCGATATTTCTTTTCGAGTTCATAAAGGGCGGTATCTTCAAGCTTGCTTTCGGCAGTTACTTTTAGCTCCACCAGCTCAGTGCGGCCTCTGGAAAAGGTCTCGACCTTAAGCGCAGATGGAAACCGCAGAATTCGAGATATTTCATTCGCGGCAGATAATTCGGGGTTTATTACAAGGCTTAGACCAAGTTCATCGCGTAAAAACGAGAGTTGACTCGAATAATCGGGATTCCTTACCCGAGCTATTGTTGATTTTGCTCCTATTTTTTTCGCCACAAGGCAACATAGTATGTTCAATTCATCTGATGATGTTGCTGCAATAAGTAAATCAGCACGGTCAACACCCGCCTCCATCTGAACGCTGTAGCTTGCACCGTTTCCGATCACTCCCATGACATCCATACTGTTTACAGACTCATCGATAACACGTGAACTGGAGTCAATAATAACAACGTTGTGTCCTTCCTTAGAAAGCTGCTCAATCAACGCCCGCCCAACTTTGCCATCGCCTACAATTACAATACGCATATCCCAAACCTTCTCCTAATACTAGCTTGATCTTAAAAATCTGCTTAATTCTTTATTAAATCATTGATCTTGATCAGTATATAGCAATCATTTCAAAAAATATTACTCAAAATCAAAGAATACATATGAAAATTATTGATGTCATCAAATGAGTAATCATTTGATGACATCAAACACTATCACAAGCAATCTTAATACTGCATTTGTTTGCGGCGGGATAGATTTATCGTACCGTCCTGCATCTCGTTTATCCACTCCAGACTCTTACCGGTACCGTAAGCAACACAGCTGACCGCCTCATCTGCTATACGTGTTTCAATACCGGTCTTTGCCTCCAAGAGTTTGTCAAATCCCCATACCAGGCTTCCGCCACCCGTCATGACAATACCGTTTGTGGAAATATCAGCTACAAGCTCAGGTGGTGTGCGTTCCAGTACAGAGTGGACCGCTTCGACAATTCGTGTGGTGACCTCATCGAATGCCTCCAGCATCTCACTGGATGAAACGGTAAACACACGGGGAAGACCTGTCATAAGGTCACGGCCCTTAACTTCCGCTAAAACTTCTTCGTCCCTTGGATATACGCAGCCTATGCTGATCTTCAGTTCCTCAGCTGTACGCTCACCGACCAGCACATTGTGTTTGCGGCGTATGTATTTGACGATTGCCTCGTCAAACTGATCGCCGGCAATTTTAATTGAGGTGGATTCAACGATTCCCCCAAGGGAAATAATAGCGATATCGCTTGTTCCGCCACCGATATCTACGACCATATTACCTTCGGGCTTAGAAATATCTATACCTGCACCTATTGCAGCCGCCACAGGCTCTTCAATGAGGTAAACTCTGCGAGCACCTGCCTGCTTTCCGGCGTCGATAACTGCTCTTTCCTCAACCTCGGTAATCCCACTTGGAACACAAATTACTATTCTTGGCTTTGAGAGCCTAAATCCAGAGATCTTTCTCAGAAACTCCTTGATCATTCTCTCAGTCATATCGTAATCGGAAATCACACCCTCTCTAAGGGGTCGTATGGCCACAATGTTTCCGGGTGTCCTACCGAGCATTTTTTGTGCTTCGGTGCCGACCTTAAGAAGACGTCCACTTTCCTTATCCAACGCAACAACTGATGGTTCACGGAGTACTACGCCCTTACCTTTTACAAAAATCAGTACCGAAGCAGTTCCAAGATCTATACCGATATCTCTGTTAATCATATTACACCTCTGTGGTTTTCATTTCTTGTTTCGTCAAATTCCTGTTTGTTGTTTATTATATACCAGATCTTGCATACAAAACAGATATATTTGATATCACAATGTTTTCTTCATACTCTGTTATTATATCACAGCATGTATCAAATCAAAACCGTAATTTTCTTAATTTATCAATTTTTGAATATTTTGTTCGAGCCTGTGTCAGATCTTGCTAAAACAGCGCAAACTACCTCAGTTGCTCCCGCGCTTAATAATGCGGTGGCACACTCTGACAATGTTGAGCCGGTGGTTAGGATATCGTCGACTATTAGTACACGCTTGCCATGCACAAGCGAAGCATCAACAACCTCATAAACCCCCGACACATTCTTTCTCCTTAAAGCAGCTCCGCTGAGATTTGATTGGGCCTCATTGTGCACGATCTTCCTCAGCGTTTCAAGAGCAACATCCTGCAGTTCAAGAGCTATGGTATATGCAAGCAGCATCGCCTGATCGAATCCTCTGGTTCTCTTACGCGCTGCGCTTATTGGTACCCACGTTATGACATCGTACCTGTCCGCAAGCTCCTTTTCGATGGAATCTGCCATTATTGCTCCAAACGTCTTTGCGTAGTTTGCCCTGCCACCAAACTTATACCTGTGGATCGCCTTTTTTACCTTGTCACTATAGCATAGCGAGGCAACACATACACTGTATACTCCGCCCTGCGTTACGCGAGGGTCGGGTCTGGGAAGGGTTTCCGAGCATCTCTCACATAGTCCGTTTTCATGATTTCTTATAATCTTCTTGCAAAATACACACTTCGGTGGAAACAGCAAACCTAAAAGTGTAGCATAGAGCTTCACGGACATATCTGCCTCCTTTTCCCGTGGGCATTCAAGATGCCGCTATATCTTACAGCAAGCAATATTAACAGTCAACCAAGTATGACTATTATGACAATTTTATAGAAAATCAGCAAAACACTGGTATTGACTTGTTGGTCACATAAGCCTATATTTCAACCCACTGTATCGCTTGCTACGGCGATTGTTGTTCACCATACGTACTACAACTTCTTCCTCCCCTACGATTACAAGCAGTTTCTGAGCCCTTGTAATGGCGGTATAAAAGACCGCCCGGTTGAGAAGTTGCGGAGCTGCCTGAGATGCAACAAACACAACAGCAGGATATTCGCTTCCTTGGGATTTGTGCACAGTCATAGCATAGGCGGGCTCCAACTCATTTAGCAGCTCAAACGGATAAAAGACGATACGATCCTCATATCGGACAACCATGTTCTCCGCACGTTTATCTATCTCGTAGACATTTCCCACATCACCGTTAAACACGCCAATCCCATGGTCTTTACCATCGACCGACTGCCAAGGCAAATCATAGTTATTACGAATATGCATGACCCGATCACCTGTGCGGAACAGGTACTGACCCGACTTGATCTCGGCTTTGTTTGCGGCGGGCGGATTTAGCGCCTGCTGCAATGCTAAATTCAGATTCTCGGTGCCGACAATACCCCTTCGCGTTGGGGATAAAACCTGGATTTGGTCAGTTGTCAAGCCCATATTGTTTGGAAGACGCTCAGTGCATAGTTCCACCACTGTGTCAACTACGTTTTGCGGCCTTCCCCTTCTTATAAAGAAGAAATCACCCGTCTTGTGCTTAAGCTCGGGGACTTTGCCCTGGTTGACAGCGTGAGCACCGGTAACAATATTGGATTCTTCAGCCTGACGAAAGATCTCAGTGAGTCGTACTGTGGCAATCCGATCACTATCAAGGAGATCCTTGAGTATGTTGCCCGGTCCAACCGATGGGAGCTGATCCGGGTCACCTACCATAACAAGCTTTGCACCAGGTCGAATAGCCTTTAGCAATGCATTCATCAAATCCACGTCCACCATGGACATCTCATCAAGGATGACTGCATCGGCATCTATAGGCTCGTCCTCATCATGCACAAACTGAAATCCTGTTTCGTCTGGGCTGAAGCTGACCTCCAAAACCCGATGTATCGTAGATGCTTCCCTTCCTGTCAACTCAGCAAGGCGCTTTGCGGCGCGGCCTGTAGGACTGCAGAGTACAGTTTTCAATCCAAGATGATCGAAGACCTTAAGCATTCCGCGTATTGAGGTGGATTTACCGGTACCGGGTCCTCCCGTCAAAAGCATAACAGAATGCTCTGCAGCTGTACGAATTGCCTCAAGCTGTAGAGGTGCATACTTCACGCCAAGCCCTACGCTGATATCGTCGATCAAACGTTCAATACCGGATATGCTTTGAGGCGGAATACCCGTCATCAACATAAGACGATGGGCAATTTCGGTTTCCGCATCATATAATCTGGCAAGATAGCAGGCATCTTTTTCTGCAATCCACTCCCTAACTATCCTCCCCATATCAACCAGTCTCTGCAGGGCTTCACTGCAAAGCGGCTCTTCCACAGAGAGAAGTCTCGCGGTTGCCGAAATCAGCTTTTCAGCCGGGATATATACATGGCCGTTGCCTATATTGTGCTCTAGCACATATATTACAGCAGCTTCCACCCTTATAGGTGAATCGGGTGATATGCCAAGCTCTGATGCGATCAAATCCGCATGACCAAACCCTACTCCGAGCCTTTCATCGGTGAGAAGATAGGGGTTATCGCGAAGAAAATCCAAGGCCATGTTTCCGTACCATTTATATAGTTTTATAGAAACGTATGGGGGGATGCCGTACTGAAATAGATATTCCATAAGTCGGCGAATACCCAACTGCCGGCTGAAGCTCTCGCAGATCACCCTTGCCTTTTTCAGCGTGATACCTTGTATTTCACTTAACAGCTCAGGTTGAGATGAAAGCACATCAAAGGTCTGTGTACCAAAACGCTCAAAAATACGCTTTGCGGTCACAGGCCCAACACCCCGCACGGCACCTGAAGATAAGTACTCAAGGATCGAACCTTCATCAGCGGGCATGGTGCGCTCAGAGGAGGAGGCTTTAAACTGTTCTCCGTAAGATGGATGACTTATCCATACGCCCCAAACAGTAATGCTCTCTCCAACACCGACATACGGTATGTTGCCAACGACTACAACCGGGTTTTCGCCGTCAACTCTCATGCGAAAAACAGCATACCCGGTATCATTGTTTTGATAGACAACATGCTCGACCACGCCCGATAGCGTTTGCTCCTCTTGCTGATTATTCTGCAGGTTTTCAACTTCCATCATTTCACCAATCAAGCTATAAAATAGCGTCCGGATCCTTCATTAGTTCCTCCATGGTATATATGGTGCACTTGGTTTCGTGAGCGAGGCGATTTGCCACTTCTCCCGTCCGCTCATCCATCCCCTTGTCTACAAGAAGAAGCTCAACTCCTCCCTGTTGAGACAACCATTTAGCACCCCTTACGACTCTTTCAAGGTCCGGCGCATCCCGCTCTATTGAGACTGCCACAAAAACACGACATCCTTTACCTCTGACAGGCATCAGCAGCAATCCAAGTGCGAGTTTAATAAGAAACGCAACCCCGGCTGCCGCAAGCAAAACAACTAAAATATCAAATACCATGTTGCCGCCCTCCCGTTCCATGTTCCATGTTTCGGGTTTCAGCCCATATTATGCTGAAAATGCCGCCAAGGTCACATATTTACCTTCTTTTACACATTGTACAACGTAAACAGGGTATAAGCAAGTGGTTAAGAAATTTCCTTGCGCATGACAAGACACCGGAACGGGTCTTGCCCCGTTCTGGTGTCTCCGGTGTTTCCGGTGTCTGTGCCTCGTTGCACTGGCTCGCGTATTATCGACGCAAAATAGAAGATACTCTTTTATACAACAAAATCGTCAAGATTGATGTAATCAAGCCTTTAACAAAATTGAACGGTGCTACCGCAAGCACAACAAAAGTCTTCAAATCTGTTATGCGATGATTGATAGCGGTACCCATTTCTACGAGAGTCTCGACCGACATTCCGAATACCCTTGCGTAAACCGGAAGTAGCAAGAAATAATTCATAGCCGAGCCAATAATAGTTAACGAAATAATGCCCACAACCATACCAATAACTGCAGATTTAAATGACCGCCTATATCTATATATAATGGCCGCCGGAACAACCAGGGAGCATCCCACAACAAAGTTTGCAAACTCACCAACGCCTCCGGTTATTGTTCCGTCAATAAGAAAGTTCAATAGCACCTTAATGAGTTCTATACAGGCGCCCGCAATAGGACCAAGCGCAAAGCCGCCAATAAGTACCGCCACTTCACTGAGATCAATTTTATAAAAAGGTGGCGCAAACCACAGCGGGAACTCAATTAGCATCAAAACCGTCGCCACCGCCGCAAGAAGGGCAATTTTAACAATCGTCTTTAGTGTAGAATTTCGAGTAGTTTGTGTGGTCAATTGTGATTTTGTTTTGTAGATTGTTCTATTTTTGCTTTTGCTCGTCTCGTTCATAACTACACTTCCTTTCCTGATGTAGCAATATTTTGCAATAAAATTCCGGATATAGGACAGAGCGGTGAATATAAAAAGCCCTGTGAAACACTCACAGGGCAAATAGGCTCATCTCGAACCTTCTTTCATCCGGACTTTACCGTCGGCACCGGGTTCTCACCGGTTCGGCCTCATTAGAGGTTCGCGGGCTCATCGCAAAATGCGCATCACCGCCGGTGGGGAATTTCACCCCGCCCCGAAGGTCTATCAGCTAGATTATAGCACAGCCACATATACCTTTCAAGTAGCAATCTTGGCTTTTTCAGGTATTTGTTTATGCTATTTTTAGAGTTTGTTTATCAATAGTTTTATATAATATGAAATTATTGCTTATGGCCTCCCCTATTGAATTTTAATCCTGTACGGATCACTATTTGGTTGACCTCTTGAACCACTTGAAGCGCCTTCAGCAATGGCCTCGCCCGCTTTATATGCCTCTCCGGCACCAATCGTTAGAACCAAATCGCCTCTCTTAACAGTTGATCGCAGAAGGTCTGCCGCTTCCTCTATACTTCCAACCGCAACACAGTTATCACCTGTCGCCTCTGCTAGTACAGCCGACGACATCGTGCCGTCATCATCCTCACGGGCAGCATAGATTGGGATAAGTATCACATTATCAGGCCTTTTAAGTTGGTTGGCGAAATCATTGAACAATGCTTTTGTACGACTGTAAGTATGGGGCTGGAATACAGCGATTATGCGATCATAACCCATGTCTTCAGCTGCATCAAAAAGTACTCCAAGCTCTGTAGGATGGTGCGCGTAATCGTCGTAAATAGGCACTCCTCTATACAAGCCTTTGAATTCAAATCGGCGCTTAGTCCCTGTAAACTCGGACAGCCCTCTTCCTATTGAAATCCCGTCTATACCCAGCTCAAGGGCGCTTGCTGCAGCGGCAAGAGCGTTGTATACGTTATGTTTGCCCGGCTGTTGCAATGAAACCGGTATCAAACCTCCGGAATGTATTATATCAAATGAGTAGCAACCACGTGAAATCTCTACGTTTGCAGCATGGACATCGCCGTTTTCCATCCCATATGTAGTGACGTTTCGCTCGATCCCCTCAAGGCATTCCATCACATTTGCATCATCAGCATTGGCCACGACAACACCGTCTTCAGGCACAAGTTCAGCAAACGTGCGAAATGAGCTAATAATTTCGTCTAAGCCACTGAAAAAATCAGGATGGTCCTCCTCAATATTCAAAATCGTTGCCACTGTCGGCTTAAACTGCAGAAAAGAGTTTCTATACTCACAGGCTTCAGCAATGATCAAGTCCCTTCCACCGATCCTGTGTTCAGAACCCATGCTTGGAAGCACACCACCGATCATCGCCGTCGGGTCAAGTCCCGCCTCGAGAGCTATTTGTACTATCATGCCGGTCGTTGTTGTTTTGCCATGTGTTCCTGCAATACACAGCGAGTGCCCGAAATCCGCCATGATCTCGCCCCAGGCCTCAGACCGCTCAAACACGGGAATCCCTGCAGCCCTGGCTGCCATTATCTCCGGATTGTCATCATGTGCCGCGGCTGTTCGGATCACGCACGCAGCTCCTTCTATGTGCTTAGGATCATGACCGATATAAACTTGAATTCCGTTCTGGCGTAACCGCCGCACAGTTTCACTGTCTCTCATGTCGGAACCCCTTACTGAAGCACCCATGCTAACGAGCATGTCTGCCAACGCACACATTGATATTCCGCCTATTCCAACAAGAAATATATTGTCTCCACGGTTTATGTAATGCCTCAACGTACCCAT
>JBMNIG010000020.1:0-66664 GCA_050950785.1 Eubacteriales bacterium
TTATTTGCTGCAATATCATTTGGTGAAGTGACTACAGCTGACGTAAAACGCTCTCCATCCTGTTAATGTCATCGGTTCAATCAACAATGGGAAGCTTAAACTCACCGACAGTAGGCTCTTCCGTTGGCTCTGCCGTTTGATTGGTGGTCGTTGGTGTAGGTGAAACTCCGGGCATTCATATTATCGCAACCTGAAACAACTGCAAAAATCAAGATAATGCCGAGTAACAAGGACACCACTCGTGTCTTTCCACTCATTCTTTTACCTCCTAACTTTCTATCAGTGCTGTTTTCATGCTCTTTTTCTAGCGCAAGAAGTCAACACTTACATAAAGTATAAACCTTTCTCTAACGGATAAGAATTGTTGTTATTGCGCTATTCGCACTATTTTCTTTAGTCAATTGTAAAAGTTGCTATGTTATTATGTATTGAATTCCATTTTATATGTACATCATTAGTGGTTTTTGTTACTTGAGAGGAATTTTTTTATATAAGCATCTCATAAAATTAATAGACAGATCACATGATTGACTATTGTAATGCAGTATTACATCCGCGATCACGTAATTTCTTCACTTAAGCCTACATATATTCTCAATAGTAGGAACTTTCGATTAGTATTAGATTCTAACATTGGGCTTTTCTATACTATAATATTTGTTGTTTTATGTTTGAATTTGCATATTATTTGTCGATTCCTGCGTTTTTTTTAGAGAAGAATTTTGATTTTATGTCAACTCATTGACTATTTTATTAATATATTATCAAAATGCAGTAAATTTGAATATCAACTCAATATTGCTATCAACTTATCATATCTTCTGGCATTTGTACTTGTGGATAACTCTGTGGATAATGTGTAAAACTTCTTGTAGCAATGTAGTTGAAAATATTACGTAAACTGCATAATCGAATTTGTCATTAATATGTTTGAACCTTTTTCTACAAATATAATCATAATTAATCAATAACACAACTATTTTCTAACCTATGCAACATTTTTGCATTCCCAATCATTTCAGCTAATATGATATTAATCTTCTGATTATCCTCAATTTTGTAGGTATTTTGGAACTAATATACAGATTGTATTATTCACTTTACATCTCTCAAAAATATCGTAATTATTATTTTTTTCCTATTCCTCAGCTAAGTATTTATATTGGATAGACAAGCTGTTTTGATCCTTGAGGTATCCAAATGTGGCTATTGATCGGCATTGCATATATTTTGATGAGTATCCTATAAAACTATGAAACCCGGTGGCCAATCTACCACGGATCTCGTGTGGTCAACTTATCGTTGACTGAAAAAAAAATTTATGTTATTATATGAAAGCGCTTTGAACGATATGTGCTGGCATAGCTCAGTCGGTAGAGCAGCTGATTCGTAATCAGCAGGTCGTGTGTTCGAGTCACATTGCCAGCTCCAAAGAAACCTTGTAATCCGCAAGATTACAAGGTTTTTGATTTTAATCAAACTTGCTTGATTAGGTATCCTGACATTTACTAAAATCGATTATTGGTTGCTTTGCAAGGCAAGATCCGGTAAGCAACTAATTGTTACCCTACCGAATCATATTTTTTACTTATGCTCTACCCCAACAATTGACATAGTGGATCTCCACTTTTATAAACAATCTCAGGCTCCTCGATAGTAGATATAACTTTGCTTTCCTTGCCTATTAGTATCGACACGAAAATTAAGACAACAGGCCTTGTGCCCTATATATTTCCATTACAAAAACAATTAATAAAGCTTGCTTTTTGTCGAACTATAGTTTATCATAAGTATGCTATTCCGATAGCGTTTTTCTATACACCTTATTCTCCTTCCCTTTACCTGCATCTTTTGATGCAGGTATTTTTTTTTATAAATCAAAAATACTTTGTTCCGATTCCTTTGATCTTGCAGCGTCACACGTAAAATCACAAAAGAGCTAATAAAAAATGTGACTCGCATTTTTTTGTATCGGGAGGTTATAATTAGTATAACTTCTCGATTTCTTTCTTTATAAAAATTTATTACACAGTATTTTCATTCTGTCAGAAATAGCTTGATCTAGTCTACACTAGAGTGTGGATATGGACCGGGTCAAGATCCTTTAGAAAGTTTTTGTATTGCGGGAAACGCAATAACACGCGGAAGGGAGATCTAAACTTTATGCTACATACATTCTGGATATCATCGGTGTCAGTACAAGCAGTGAGGAAATAACCGAACTTCTGCATACTGTCCTATATTTGCTGATTATTATAGGATTTGCTTTGATTGCAGGACTATTGACAAGAAAGGTATTACTTAAAATCGTCGAGCGTATCGTCACCAAAAACAAAGCCAAATGGGATGATATCTTCCTGAGGAACAAGGTCTTCGATCTTTCTGCACATATCGTTCCAGGCATTGGTCGTGTACCTTGCCGCACCTCTTGTAGGTGTTCATTTGGACCTTATTAGGCGTCTTGTCCTTTCGTACATCTTAGTTGTCTCAACTTTTGTTATAAGCTCGGTGCTAAATTCAATAAACGACATATACACGACCTATCCAATATCAAAGGACTCGTCCTATAAAAAGTCTCCTACAGATAATTAAGATAGCGTTGTTTATTATAATGGGTATAGTAGTCCTGGCAAACCTCATGGGTGAAAGCCCTTTGAATATTACTGAGTGGTATAGGCGCAGGCTACAGCTCTCTTTTTCACTGATATTTAAAGATCCGATATTAGGGATGTTGTTGCAGGTATTCAGCTAACCGGTAATGACATGTTAAAAATCGGCGACTGGATATCGGTACCGAAGTACGGCGCTGACGGCTCAGTGATTGACTTAACTATGACCACTGTCAAAGTACAGAATTTTGACAAGACAATAGTCCATATACCCGCTTATGCACTAATCTCCGACTCATTCAAAAACTGGCGCGGAATGAGCGAATCGGGAGGTTCGTCGCATTAAGCGCTCTATCAGAATTGACATAAGTTCAATAAAATTCTGGCACACCTGAGATGATTGAAAAGTATACAAAAAATCCAGCTTATTTCGGATTATATAATCCGCAAGCTGGATGTGATCGAAAAATATAACACTGAACACGGCGTCGATAAGTCAATAATTATCACTATGGCCGAATGCTAACTAATTATTGGTACTTTTCGCGCATATATCAATAGCTATCTGAAAAACAACCCCCAATATCCATCAATCTATGATAAGTATGGGTCAGACAGCTTGCCCCCTGACGAAAAGGGTGTATCATTAGAAATATATGCATTTACAAACACTACCAACTGGATAGAGTATGAAAACATCCAGTCAGACATTTTTGACCATTATACTTGCCGCTGTTCAAATATTCGACTTAAGAGGTTTACCAACAGCCTAGCGGTTACGATTTCAAATCCGCAGGCGATGATCGAAAAGTTGATACCTTCTAAAGTATATTAGGTTTCATCTACCATGACGTTTCCGGTTGTGGATCTGTGAGTTTTCAGGCATAAGATCGCGGGAAATAATTCTCAGCATTTCTGTAAAAAATGCTGTTTGCTCCGGGTGTAAATCTCTCCTTTATTCTCTCCATCACCGTATGAACATACTCACTGTTAATGTTGTAATAATCGAGAAACTTCTGTGTGACCCTTAAATGATACTCCCGCTTGTCCTTTTTAGAATTGATCTTTTTTTATATATCCTTTTTTTATAAGGGAGTTTTACCTTATACGTAGCATTGGGCTGAGATATCCCGATTGCCCTCAGCAAACTCTCCTATCTTTGGCTCTCTGAGTGCATATATTGCTTCTGCTGCAAACGCCTCAGTGACATTCAGACTACCTAACCGGTCGCTGACTCTGTCAAAAATACCACTGGTAAAAATTCAGCTTAAACTTAGAATAAACCTCCTGGAAACATTCCTCAAGATCTATGGATTCACTTTGATCTGTTAAGTTGTCCAGGGGGCTGTGGTATATCAGTTTCTTTTTTTTGATCTAGCTCTTTACTATTTTCGGAAAGACTGTTTATTTCCGACATCTCCTCACCACCCTTTGATTTATTAAAATATTTTTAAGTATTTATAACATAAATTGCTTTCAATGTCAAGAAAATCAACCATTTTAGTATGTTCAGCAGTCTGCAAATCTATGTGAAACGCTTTTGCCCTTAAATGTATGATCGATGCGTTAACTTAACATTTTGTCTGACTATTATTTTATTATTAACTAATTCCTCATCATCATACTATTTGTTGACGTATTACTTCTTTTATCATATAATTTAGTCAGTATGAATAACCTAACAAGTTAAGTGGAGATTACTTGTTTTCGCCTAACTTTGTAAGCAATAATTTATCGTTCGTATCAATAAAACCAAAATATTGACGGGAGGTTTAACATGCTTAGAACCGAAACATGGCGAGCCATCGACATTCCCCTAGAATACGCACACAACTATGCAAACCCCTTTCTCGATGTCGATATTATAGGTGAATTTAATGGACCAAACGGCGAGTTTATTAAGCTACATGGCTTTTGGGACGGCGGCAACAGATGGATAGTGCGGTTTGCCCCAACCAGCGTCGGAGCTTGGAAATATAAAACATATGCAAGCAACGGTGAAACTGCATTTGAAACCAACGGAACAGTCGAATGCACTCCCTATTCCGGTTCACTTGACATATATAAGCGTGGTTTCTTAAAAGTGGGACCCCAGGCTAGATACCTGGTATATGATGATAACACTCCTTTTTTCTGGCTTGGTGATACGCACTGGACATTTATTACCGAGGAAAGATATGATGAGTCAAATTGTCCATTATATGAAAGCCAGTTCAAGGCATGCGTCGACAAGCGAGTTGTACAGAAATTTACTGTATATCAGAGTAACTTCCGCGACGGTAAGGATTACAATATGTTCGGCCGTTATCTTGAGTTTCTAGTTGACACAGAAAATGGTCTGATGCCTGATTTAGATCTTTTCCACAACAATATCGAGCCTAAGATGAAATACATTGCAGATGCGGGACTTGTAAATGCAGTCGGCTTTTCATGGGGCAGCGCTATTCTAAAATGCGGTGTTGAAAGGTATAAATTACTTGCAAAATATCTTGTCGCAAGATATGGAGCATATCCGATCATTTGGACTCTTGCAGGAGAGCTTCCAGGCTACGATCCCAAAGACTGCGACGCTATCGTAGATGCGTGGAGAGAGGTGGCTCTTGAGGTGGAAAGACTTGACGGATACAACAACCTGCAGTCAGCGCACCTTGCAACAGACAGGCCACTACCCGGTATCTATCAGGGTGAGAAATGGTATGACTTTGCAATGAGCCAAGCCGGTCACGGCGACTATGACATGTTCTACACTATGTACACCGATTTTAGACGCGACTATCCATCTTGTCCGCTCGTAGAGAGCGAGGGGCTCTATGAGGGAGCTCGCTCCAATGAAATGCACCCACGAACGATCACGCCCGAGATGATGCGGCGGCTTGCCTATACGATCATGCAGAGCGGTGGATGCGGTTACACCTACGGCTGCAATGGTGTATGGGAACTACAATGGGAGGCAGGCGTCGGTGGTATTGGCTGGGGCGATATGGCTTGGTGGGACGGCCTAAATCTTCCAGGAGCCGATCAACTAACGATCTTCCGTGAGTTCTATGAAAGCGTTGAATGGCATACCCTAAGACCAATCAACTTCGTCGCACATGGCTTTTCCTTTACAGCACGCAATGAACTCCTTGGTCGTCCACTCTTTACGGCAGATGACGACATGAGCACCGTTGTAGGCTATTTCAGTGAGAAATCTGTAAAAACCGCAACTATCAAAACACTTCCATATAAGAGTTACCTTGTTCGCTGGTTCGATCCTGAAACCGGTGAGTACACAATAGTGGATACAGATGCAAGGCCGGTTGACGGTTGTTGGTCCCTTCAGATGGGCCGCGCAAGATTTGGCGTAGCTTCAAAGGACAAAGTGCTAGTCCTTACTGCAAATAAATAATCACATCTTAACATAGACAGAAAAACCGTCCCCTTGTCTTTCCTGTTCTTGTCTTCCTTGTCTTAATAGTTTGCATTAAATTGAGGCTATCTCGCCTTGAACTTTTGGGTTCTTGGCGTGATAGCCTCAACAGTTTTACATGAACTTATCCCAGCTAGACTTTACAAAGCATATGCCTGTGTGCCACTTTATTAGCGAGCCATGTAGCGCTCGTAAGCTTGCTGATAGATCTCAATGCAGCGCTCGATACCCATGGTCTTAAGCTGCTCCCTGTAGCTTTCAAACTCGCTGAGAGGGCTTTGATCCATTGACAAAACGAACGATCGACTCAGTAATGTAAGTGGTTATATCAGTGGTAAAGTGGTGAATACTCCTCAGCTTCAGTCTCGTTGAGTGTTACACCGAGCATACTCTGGTAACCGGCATCTTGATCCCAGTTGGAATCCCAGATTGCGCCAGCAGTCTTACCATAATCGCTCATGCTTGGAGTGACCTGACGAGCCCAGTCATACTGACGGGAATGGAAAGATCCAATCGTATAGAGGTAAAGTGCATCGGACTGACTAAGGCCGTCCGGGTTGTTAATGACTACATCAAGGAAATAAGGCTTTCCGTTGTCGTCGTACTCAAAAGTCTCTCCTTCAATGCCGTAGTCCGCAAGTATTTCGCCTTCATCTGAATAGAAATAGTCAAACCATGAAACAAGTACAGGAATATTTTCACAGCTAGTTGTAATAGTGTTGATGTTGGTTCCGACACGTGAGTCCGGTACAGAGTGGATAGTCAATTTGCGTGTATCACCTACGTTCTTTACAGGGCGCAGGAACTGCAACGAGTTGGAAGTTAGGATCTTCAGAACTCATGCCGTGCACATCGATCATTGTCCAAAAGCTGCGGAATGCCATCATCTCGTTGTTAAGCATCCTAGCAGGGGTTTCTGAAAAATATGCAAAGCCGGCATACGATGCGAAATCAGGATCGATAAGGCCTTCACTATACCATTTATTGACCATAGTTAGGTAATCGAGAAGTTCCGGTTCGTATGGTCCAAATTTAACTTCGCCGTCTTTTGCGAAGAATCCATTGATCAGATTGAATCCGGCCAGTAGTGAATCATCGAGTTCCGTCCGGAGATGATAGGGCGTAGCCACGGGTAGCACCCTTCTCGTCACGGGCGAGTGTGAGCATATTGTACCAGTCGTTATAAGTAACAGGAGAATTGAGTCCAAAGTCATTGAGCCAGTCCTCACGGACCATCGGTCCCCACCATGTGGGCTCAATTTCCTTACTGATATTGTAGAAGCCCAGGCATCCGGCCCATGTCAGTGATGTTGCGCTTCCAGGTGTCTTCCGTTAGCTTTGCCATTTTCAAGAAGTTCTGTCCATACTTCTCAAGGAAGGGCATGATGTCAATGATAATTTCATCATTGATATATTTATCAAGTCCACCTATGTACATGCTGTTCTGAGTGCCCATAAACGCATCCGGCATATCCGTTGAAACGATGAGCAGGTTGAACTGTTCACTTTCGGTTCCTTGTGCGGGCTGACTCCATTCAATGTGAACATTGGTGCGTTTTTCGGCTTCCTTATACGCAATTGAATCATTCGGGGAGCTCATGCCGGCAGTCGTACTCATTGGTCCGTTCCAAATTTCAAATGTTACAGGCTCTGCCAGCGGGAATGTTATTGATGGATCATCTTCTGAACCAGGGTCGGTTTCGGGAGCAGTTGTTTCATTTCCGGCCGGTGTTTTTGAAGCTTCAGGCGTATCGGTAGAACATCCGGCGAAAAGACCAACTGCAAGAAGCAATGACATCAATATTGCGATCAGTCTTTTTGTGTTCATTCTTAAACCTCCTAATCTATTGTTGATTCAGAGTTTGCAGTTAAAGGTCATCTGCAGTTTACAGCTTAAGTATAGTATTTATGTTAGGTTCTTGTCAAGTAATTCTATTACTTAATTTTACTTAACATAATAATATCTACACATATTTTTCATTGAATGAATTTTATTTGGGCTGTTTGCGAAAATGGCTTCCAAATGATAGCATTCGGCAACTTAACAAATTAAGTTAATAAAACATAATTATTAGAAGATTATTTATTCACCAGGCAACCAAGTCTTATAAGGCAGGTTTGCTTATAAAGGTTTGTTTTTGCCAAATATATTGCGGCGAAGGTAGCCCTTCGCCGCGTTATACAAAAAATCAAATCTAACTTGTGCAGATGTCTTTTGTCAATGATCCTTAAAGCAAATTCAATATATTCATGACTGATCAGCGAAGAATTTCCTGCGATCAGCCCAGAGACCCAGCGCTGGATTACTTATATAATATACCTCTTCTCCCCCAACATTATTGAAACCCTCGGTCAATGTCTTCGGATCGTACGTCTTGATCGCCTCATCATACGAAAGATAGTTGAATCCTACACCCTCGACCTCTTCCTTTGTCAAGTGTCTTGTGCAGTATGTGATACGAAAGCGTGAGTCTGACGAACCATGGATCAAATGTGCAGCAGCAGACAGGTTCAATTTCAAATCTTCATTCTTTTCTACCAGTTCAAGTATATTTAGCCGCCCGACATAGCCATATTTTCTAATCAGCTTATCAATCAACTCATCTTCGCCGAACTTGTTGACTCCCGGAGCTAAGATGATCAAATCACCTCCGTCAGCAATTGCCATTCTGGTTCTATACACGGCTTTATTCCCTAACCAAGTGCTTTTGAACTCCTGCTCGTCCAGATAAACAACTACTTTTTTGAATGGTTCTTCGGTGAAAATGATATTCTTCTCAACACTTAATTCCACCGCCTGTTCAAAATACTTGCGATCACGCCCTATAAAAAGGCCATAAATAGCTTGATCGTCATTGTAAGGTGCCGTAACTGTCAGGATATAAACCAGTGGCAGATCTTTGATATATTTATTTTCTGCATAGTCAAATACTTTTCGAACCGGCGAATGATCTTTACCCATCAATCGCTCCAACCCGTAGAAGGCACCTAACATATGTGAGCTGTTGATCATATTGCTGCCGCCGCATCCAACAAAGATGTTCTTTGAGTAGTTTGCCATGCCAACGACTTCATGGGGTACGACTTGACCAACTGAAAGGATCAAATCATAGGTGGGATCCAAAATCAGCTTATTTACCTCTACATCAATAGACTCATTTAACAGACCTTCCGACACATCGTTTACGAAATCAGCAGGCACTTCCCCAAGCTTTACTACATCGTTTCGCCAGTTGTGTTCAACAAAACACTCGAAAGGAATATCTCCGTACATAAGAGCGCATTCTTCTCTGGTCATCGGAACATGCGTACCTAGTGCAGGCAGGATGTCTATTTTACAGGTTTTATGGAGCATCTTATATATATGCTGTGTGATGATCCCTGCCCCGGAATGGAACCGGGTAATATCAGGGGGAATGATCAATATCTTTTTGAGTTGATCGGCATGCTCAGATAAAGCCCTTTCGATTGCCGAGAGTATTTCATCCTCCTTTAAGCCTGCCGGTGAGTTCGAGGATACTGTAAGTCCGATACGTCCAATATCAGGTATCATAATTTACACCTTTCCTGTTTCTTTATCAGAAATCTTAGTAATATAAGATTATGTTATCCATGGCGGGTCAACCGGGAGTTCATCAAAAAACTCCCCTATATAGATAGACTCAATTTTCTCACTGTATTCATCGTTTTTGAACAAATCAGAAACTTCTGTATATATCCGCTCCCAGCTAAACTCTTCTTTACCGGGTATGATCGGATAGAATCTTACTCCATTTGACCTGGCTGCATTATAGTCGCCCGGAGCATCACCGATCATAAGAACCTTGTCTTTTCCGTACCTGTCGTCTTTATTAGCAGCTGCGATACATGCCTCTTTAGTTCCATGCTCCTGCCCTGCTATTTCATTTACAAGGTCTATCAAGCCATGTTCTGTCCACTCGCGAACAAGTGCATCATGAGGCGTTGCAGATACTACAACGATGTCAGCATATCCTTTTAACTTATTTAAGCATTCTTTTACATATGGCAGCGGAGGCACATTTCTGACAATTCTTTCGATGTTATCGTCTACCTCCTTTGACCAGCGGGCAGTGCGGAGCAAAAGGGGATCACCGTTGGTTTTTATATATTCAAGCAGACTTGAGATGCTGAGAACATCCGCTTCATTGACCCATTTTTTAAGCGGCTCCAAATCGGGAGTCTTGTAGCCACGTCGCAGCACGCTCTCCCTCTCCCCCAATAGTTCCAGTGTTCTTATCAACGCAGGATATCGGTTCATCCCACGTGTTCGTGAGTAAAGGTTCACAAATTCAGCCACTTCCCTTGCATACCGTGAAACCGCCTGCAAGTCCCAGCAGTTTATTGTCGCCGGACAAAAGCACTCCTTATGCTTAAGTTCCATATTGTCAAATACACAGCCATCCGAGTCTATGCACACCAAATAGTCGTGCCTTTTTTTGAAATTTTCAAGTGTATTTGTTCTATGCATTTGTTATCAATCCTTCATTTTATGTACGAGGTTGCATTGAAAAGTAACCTCGTACAACTTCTTATGCTTTTCACTAAAGACTGAACATCTTTGTATCGTATCATAGTAGGTGAATTGACCGTCTGACATACCACCCACGCGAGTTTCCTGCACCCCTATAAAGTAAAGTTCAGCTTGCTATAGTCTGGTGTCCCATGCACCGCAAAATGCATCGACTGGGCTTACTCCCTTAAATTCCGACTTGCCCATAATTTTATCAACGACAAGATCGACACAGAGCTTGTTGTCGATGTATGCGTTAATGTAAGTTGGCACCATCGGCACGTCGATGAGGTGGAAAGGATTTGAAAACGATATAAAAACTGTCGGAAGTTCTGTAACATACCACGGTATATCGGGCCCCATAGGTACATTCCAGTGCAACCTTCTCTCATTGCTCTGCGAAAATCCTTTGATAGAGGCTACAACTATCACCGCATCGAATGAGGAAACAAATTCATTGATCGACGTGCGGGACAACATGATCCTGCCGTTCTGATTTGGCGAAACATCGAAGGTGGTAACTTGAAATCCGGCAGCTTCAAGAGACTCTTTCATGAGGTCTCTAATATTCTTATGATCGCCACTGGCAAATGGATGCTCAGTATGCAGTCCATAAAGCATTATCCGGGGATGTGTTTGAGGAGTTATTGGAAGTTGGTTACGTGTGTTTTTAACTAGAGTGATGGCTTTATCGTAAATCTCTTTCGCTTTTTCCCAGTGCTCCGGGCAACCCACGCATTCAATGCCCTCTTTGGGAGGCATAAGAGTTCCTTCCCTTTGCTTGATATGAAGCTTCAGCATTGCTTTAAATGCAAGGACTCTAGTGACGGCTTGATCAATACGCTCCATTGAAACCAGGCCATTTTTGATACCGTCATGCATGAATTGTATATCCTCATCTTTGTCTCGGTAATACAATATCAGATCGCATCCGGCTTCGATCACACCGGGTACAAACTCACTGCGCTTCATTTTTGAAGTAAGACCGACCATATGAGTGGCATCTGTTATCACAAGGCCGTTAAATCCTAACTGATCACGCAGAAGGTCTACAAGAAGCTCCTTTGCTAAAGTTGCAGGCATGATATCTTGGTCTTTTATGCCGGGACGAAGTTTTCTGGAATAGGAGGGCAACTGTATATGGCCAACCATCAGCGAAGGTATCCCATCGTCTATCAATCCTTTATATACTTTGCCAAACGATTCATCCCACTCTTCACAGGACAAAGAGTTGATGGTAGTAACTATATGCTGATCTCTTTCATCAAGTCCATCCCCCGGATAGTGTTTCATGCAGCAGGCTATACCCGCGTCATTGGCACCTCTCATATAAGCTCGAGACATTCTGAGTACGGTATCAGGGTCGTTTCCAAAACAGCGGTTAGAAACGACACAGTTTCTCCAATTGAAAAGAATATCATTAACCGGTGCAAAAGACCACGTACAGCCTACCGCTGCTGCTTCTTTGCAGCCGTAATATGCCATATTGTAAGCATACTGTTCATCGCCGGTGGCACCAATTGAAACCGCATCACCTAGTAAGGTTCCGTTAGATGCACACCCATTGCCGCCTTCTTCAATGTTTGCGGCAATAAGGGCCGGGATTTTACTGTATTTTTGAATCAATGCATTCTGGTCATATATCTCGGAAGCGCTGCGATTGCCATATCTGAACCCGCACATGCCGTACTTTTCAATGTCCGCCTTCAATTCTTCTTCACTTTTTGATACATATATCATGTCCATGAAAAGTTGTCCGATTTTTTCGTCTAGCGAAAGAGAGTTTAAGGTGTCATTTACCCAACGTATATCCTCTTCGGACAAATAAAAGGGTTTTCCTTTTAAGTCTATCAAACTAAAAACCTCCCACTATAAAACTGCACACTTCCATTATAAGTACATTTTATCAAATAATACAGTGTAAAAGTTGCGCTTTACATTGTAAAATTTGCTATTTAGGATAAACTGAAATTTATATTCCTTGTAATAACAGCTAAGTGAAAAAATTGCTTTATTAATGCCGAGCTTGTGGTAAAATGATAATGACTTAAATAAGTCCCAAAATCCATAAGCATATTCAGACAAGGAGATATTAATGAGCAAGAAAGTAATGGTCGCTATGAGTGGGGGCGTAGATAGTTCTGTAGCTGCAGCACTCTTGATGGATCAAGGCTACGAAGTAAGTGGAGTTACCCTTAAGTTATTTTCAAATAGCGATATAGGAATAGAAGAAAGAGGAAGGACATGCTGTTCCCTCGAAGATGTTCAGGATGCTCGCAGTGTCGCATACAAGCTCGGGTTTGAGCATTATGTGTTTAACTTTGGTATACACTTTCAAAACACAGTTATGTCGCGCTTCGTAGATGAGTACCTGCACGGCAGAACTCCGAACCCATGCATCGACTGTAATAGATATGTTAAATTTAGCAAATTGATCGATAGAGCTCTTTTAATGGAGCAGGATTATATAGCCACAGGTCACTATGCACGTGTTGAATTTAACAAAAAGACCAGCCGATATGAACTAAAAAAGGCAAAGGACACAACAAAGGATCAGACATATGTCCTTTATGCTCTTACACAGGATGAACTTGCGCATACTCTTTTTCCCCTTGGCGGTCTGCTAAAAAAAGACGTAAGAGAATATGCGGAAAAGCATGACCTTGTTACCGCCGATAAGCCCGATAGTCAGGATATTTGTTTTGTAATAGACGGGGACTATGCCAAATTTATCGAAGATACCTCCGGTGCAAAGTCAAAACCCGGATATTTCGTTGATACAAAGGGCAATATTTTAGGGACGCACAAAGGAATAATCCACTACACGATTGGGCAACGAAGAGGAATTGGTTTAAGCTTTGACGGTCCGAGATATGTGGTTGACAAGGACATAGAGAACAACACCGTTGTAATAGGTATGGAGAAAGATCTCTATAAAAACGGTCTCATTACGACAGATGTAAATTGGATCTCAATAGCATCGCTTTCGGAGCCGATGGCCGTAAAAGTCAAGACTAGATACAGCCAAAAAGAAGCACCTGCCACCATATATCCGGGTAAAGACGGCTTGGTTTCGGTAAGGTTTGATTCCCCACAACGCGCTATCACACCCGGACAGGCCGCTGTGTTCTATGACGGTGATAGTGTTGTAGGTGGGGGAACAATACTCAGAAGTGCCAATTTTGATATTGATCCAATCGAATAGGCCCAAGGAACCGTTACTATAATAGATTTTTTGATCGTTCTCGATTCGTTTCCATAATAGAATTTATATTCGTTCTCGAATCGTTACAATAATCGATTTTATGATCGTTCTGACAACCGTTCCTCTATTGGATTTCACAAACGCTTTTGCAATCGTACATTCGTGACCCTACTCTTGTAACGCGTCAAACCCGAGTTCTCCCATAATAGTGTCGAGTCCAATAGTCCCGCTATACAAGTAAATACTTAACTCAACTTAACACTGCGTTTGCTGAGGTTGAGCTCGAGCAAAAAGATGTGCCTTACAGGACACTACATCCTGTAAGGCACATTCATATTAAGCATTATTTGCTTTATGTCGTAAACGCTCTTGGCTAAACACTCAAATGAAGTTTAGCGTTTGCGCAAACTACTTGTAGAGTTCCTGAAGGCGTACAAGCTTCTCATAGCGTTCCTTTGCATGCTGCTCTGCCATCTCCTGCAACTCTTCCGCACGTTCCGGGAAGGAGCGGATCAGGCTGGAGTAGCGAACTTCTCCTGCAAGGAAGTCGCGATAGGAGTCTGTTGGCGCCTTACTGTCAAGAACGAAAGCACTCTTGCCCTCTGCCTTGAGGCGAGGATCGTAGCGGAACAGATGCCAGTACCCAGCTTGTACAGCCGCTTTTGCTTCTGCCATTGAGTTGACCATGCCGCCCTTGATACCGTGGTTGATGCAGGGAGCGTAACCGATGACGATCGAGGGTCCCGGATAGCTCTCAGCTTCATTTAGTGCCTTAAGGACCTGGTTCATGTTAGCACCCATTGAAACCTGTGCGACATAGACGTTTCCATAGGACATGGCTATTTCACTGAGGCTCTTCTTAGCCTGAGTCTTTCCTGCAGCGGCAAACTGTGCAACTTGACCGATCTGCGAGGCTTTGGATGCCTGACCACCGGTGTTGGAGTAGACTTCTGTGTCAAATACAAAGATGTTGATATCTTGTCCGGATGCGATAACATGATCAAGACCGCCAAATCCGATATCGTATGCCCATCCGTCGCCACCAAACACCCAGATCGACTTCTTAACGAGCAAGTCGGAATCCTTGAGGACTTCGCGTGCGAGTTTGCATGCTTCGCAAGTACAGTCGTCCTTTTGAGCCTTTAGTGCTTCAATGAGATTCTTTGATGACTGTTTTGAGGCTTCGCCGTCATTCATGGTCTCAAGCCAGGCTTTTCCTGCCTCAACTATACTCTCGTCGCAGTACGGAATCTCTACCAGCTTGCTGACCTTTACAGCAACAGCATCGCGGCGTTGCTCGGTAGCCAACAGCATTCCATAACCGAACTCAGCGTTGTCTTCAAATAGGGAGTTTGCCCATGCCGGACCTTTGCCTTCGCGGTTGACGGTATAAGGAGTTGAAGGTGCGGATCCGCCCCAGATCGAAGAACATCCGGTGGCATTGGCAACGAACATCCTGTCTCCAAAGAGCTGTGTGATAAGCTTTGCATAAGGAGTCTCACCACATCCTGCGCATGCGCCGGAGAACTCAAGCAATGGCTGCTTAAACTGCGAACCCTTGATCGTAGTTGTTGGGAATGCTACATGGACTTCAGGCTTGTCAGTCAGCTTCTCAAATGCATAGTCGAAATGCTCCTGAACCTGTAGTTCCTCTTCGAGAGGAGTCATGACAAGAGCCTTGTTCTTTGCAGGACAGACCTGGGCGCATACGCCGCAGCCTGTGCAGTCGAGAACTGAAGGAATTATCGAGAACTGAAGATCGAGATTCTTTCCGATCATCTTTTTGGATTTGTATCCCTCAGGTGCATTTGTAACTTCCTCCGCCGTTGCAGCGAATGGACGGATAACTGCATGGGGGCATACATAGGAACACTGTGTACACTGGATGCAGTTTTCAGGGATCCACTTAGGAACATCTACTGCAATACCGCGTTTCTCATATGCTGCAGAACCCTGTGGCAGCGTTCCGTTAGCGGCGTCCTTGAAAGCGGATACCGGCAGGCTGTCGCCCTGCTGGTTGTTGACCGGAATCATTACCTTCTCGACGAATTCAACAAGATCCTTACGGTCTCCTTTTATTTCAGGAGCTTTTGCCTGGTCGGAAGCATTCTTCCAATCCTCAGGAATCTTGATCTCTTTGACGCTGGAAATTCCGGCTTCTATAGCCTTGTAGTTCATATTCACTACAGCTTCGCCGCGTTTTCCATAGGAGTCAACTACGGCTTGACGCATATACTTAACAGCATCATCGATTGGAAGAATCTTTGACAAGTTAAAGAATGCGGACATCAGTATCATGTTGATGCGGCCGCCGAGACCAATCTCTTTGGCTATGTTGACACCGTCAACAACATACAGTTTAATGTTGTTTTCAGCGATATAACGCTTGTCTTCTGCAGGCAGGAAGTCGGAGATGTTCTCTTGTGTCCACGGGCAGTTGACCAAGAATGTGCCACCGGGGCGAACATCCTGGACCATCTTATACTTGCCTATGTATGACGGGTTGTGGCAAGCAACGAAATCAGCCTGCGAGATATAGTAAGTTGATTTGATAGGCTTATTTCCAAAACGGAGGTGGGAAATCGTAATTCCTCCGGATTTCTTTGAATCGTAGAAGAAATATGCTTGTACATTCATGTCGGTGTGGTCACCGATAATCTTGACAGCATTCTTGTTAGCGCCGACAGTTCCATCTGAGCCAAGTCCCCAGAATTTGCAGGATACAATTCCTTCAGGAGTTGTATTCGGATTCTCGGTGATCGGCAAAGAGAGACCCGTGACATCATCATTGATACCAACAGTAAATATCCTCTTTGGCTCTGTCGACTGCATATTTCTATAGACAGCAATAATATTTGAAGGAGGTGTGTCTTTTGAGCTTAGACCATAGCGTCCACCCAGAACCTCTATATTGTTAAGACCTGCATTGCGAAGAGCAGTGACAACATCAAGGTAGAGAGGCTCGCCCTGTGCACCAGGCTCTTTTGTGCGGTCAAGGACAGAAACGACCTTTACACTCTCAGGCAGGGCTTCAATAAATCTCTCGGTAACGAAAGGACGGAACAGGCGTACCTTTACAAGTCCAACCTTCTCACCTTGTGCTGCAAGATAGTCTATAGTCTCTTCAATCGTGTCGCAGACCGAGCCCATAGCCACGATAACATGCTCAGCATCAGGAGCACCGCGGTAGTTGAACAGCTTATAGTCTGTACCTAGCTCAGCATTGACCTTTTCCATATACTCTTCAACAACAGCCGGTAGTGCGTTGTAATATGGGTTGCTTGCTTCGCGTGCCTGGAAGAATATATCACCGTTTTGAGCAGAACCACGGAGTACAGGGTGTTCGGGATTGAGGGCATCTCTGCGGAAGTTCTCGACAGCTTCCATGTCCACCATCTTAGCAAGGGTGTCGTAGTCCCACACCTCTATCTTTTGCTGCTCATGGGAAGTTCTAAATCCGTCGAAGAAATGGAGGAAGGGCACACGCCCCTTAATGGCGGCAAGATGAGCTACTGCCCCAAGGTCCATTACCTCCTGGGGATTTGTTGATGCTAACATAGCAAAACCGGTTGCCCGGCAGGCCATTACGTCGGAATGGTCACCGAATATGCTTAGTGCGTGTGAAGCTACTGTACGTGCAGAGACATGAATGACGCCCGGAAGCAGCTCACCGGCGATCTTATACATATTGGGGATCATCAATAGAAGCCCTTGGGAAGCAGTGAAAGTTGTAGTAAGGGCACCTGCGGCAAGAGAACCGTGAACGGCACCTGCAGCTCCGGCTTCGGATTGCATCTCTACAACCTTAACGGTTTGACCAAAGATATTCCTCTTGTTGTTTGCTGACCAAAGGTCGGCAAGCTCTGCCATAACCGAAGAGGGGGTAATTGGATAAATACTCGCCACATCGGTAAATGCATAAGCAACGTGCGCAGCAGCTGTGTTGCCGTCCATGGTCTTCTTAATACGAGCCATGTATGTACTTCCTCCTTAGTGCCTAACAGCAAACCTATGCTACATAAATGCGACACTATGTACATCGGTTCGCCAAAATTTTATTGTCTGACAAACGATTTTGTCCAACTGTCATTTTATCACGAAATCAAGAAACTGTAAACACTATTGACTAAAAATTGAAAGATTAGCAGCTTCTAACGGTTATTGACGCAGTTAATAGCCTGTGATAGTATAATATCAGTTAAATTATACATTATTTTGACTTATATTGTTAAGCAATTAACAATATGATTTGTGAACAAATATCATTCTATAGAACAGGTTGTGTCTCACCTATTACCTGCAGCTTATTATAATGTTTGCTATCGAGTAGAATGTTGACGTTATTGTTTATGAGTGTTAGAATACAATTGCAGCTATTGGTATATATTTCCAAGAGTTTATCTGCAATTGAGAGGCGAACATTATGGTGAGCAATATTCTGTCGGCAGGAATTTTCGGTATCAGTGGCTATAAGATTTCGGTGGAATGCTTTCTGTCTTCGGGGCTGCCTTCATTTGAGATAGTCGGGCTTCCCGGAACTTCGGTCCGTGAATCCCGTGAAAGGGTGCGGGCAGCCCTCCGCAATTGTGGTTATACTTTTCCAAAGGGGCGCATCACCGTAAATCTTGCACCGGCGGATACAAAAAAAGAAGGTCCTCTTTATGATCTTCCGGTTTTGCTTGGAGTGCTTACAGCATCCGGGCAAGTTCCACCTCCGCCTACAGGTTCCGCCTTTATAGGAGAACTCTCCCTTAATGGTGAATTGAGGCCGGTGAATGGTGTGTTACCTATGGCGCTTGCAGCACGGGCAGCCGGAATCAAATCCTTGTATGTACCACATGATAATGCATCTGAGGCTGCCCTTGTGGACGGCATTGATATATACGCATGCAGCCATGCCGGAGAGCTTATCAGGCACATTAACGGAAAGATTCCGCTTAGCGCTTATCGACGTCCAATCGAAAAAGAGCCAGAAAGGACGCTTCCGGATTTTGCCGACGTGAAAGGCCAAGACGGTGTGAAACGCGCTTTGGAGATAGCGGCCGCAGGCGGACACAATGTGCTGTTGGTGGGACCTCCCGGGTCCGGTAAAAGTATGCTTGCAAGACGCCTTCCCTCAATACTCCCACTCCTGAATGATGTGGAGGCTATGGAATCCACCGCTATCCACTCGGTCGCAGGACTTGTAACCAGAGATAAACCACTACTGTCTGACCGGCCATTCAGGGCACCGCATCACACTGTTTCGGTCGCCGGACTTTCCGGAGGCGGCACAATACCAAAACCAGGCGAAATAACACTTGCCCATAACGGAGTTTTGTTTCTGGATGAGCTTCCCGAGTTTGATCGACGCTCACTTGAGATATTGCGCCAACCCCTCGAAGAAGGCTCAATAGTGATTTCCCGGGCTGCAGGTACTGTTGCATACCCAAGTCGTTTTATGCTGGTCTGTGCTATGAACCCGTGTCGCTGTGGATGGTATGGACATCCTTCACATCGCTGTGTGTGCAGCAAAGCACAGGTGGATTCATATCTCAGCAAAATTTCCGGACCGCTGCTTGACCGCATCGATATAAAAGTTGACGTCCCATCACTTGAGTTTGACGACCTGGCACGCAAACCTTCGGGTGAGAGTTCGGCATTAATACGCAGGCGCGTCATTGCTGCAAGAAAGCTTGCGCGAGAACGATACATTAGTTATGGCTTCGACACCAATGCACATCTTCCGGCTCATCTTGTTCAGGAGCTTTGTAAACCTGATCCCTCAGGCCTAATGCTACTGAGAGATGCTTTTGACAGATTAGGGTTGACTGCCCGCTCATATGACAGAGTATTAAGACTTGCTCGGACTATTGCAGATTTAGATTCTTCCACAGAAATTTTGGCACACCACATAGCAGAAGCTCTTCAATATCGTACCGCAGGAGGTAAAATACTATGACAAGGGGTTACATTTTTAGGAAGACGCGAAAAAACACTATAGCCATGTTATTTTGGGCAGTCGTTTTCATAGTTTTCTACATTCTTTATCTAAGCTCTGCTTTAGTCTATCTTGTAAATGCCCATTCTTCGGGCTATAAACTGAATACCACAAACCTCCTTTCTAACGTCAATATGCTGACCATCAAGCCTCAATCAGACCCATTCGAAACGCAAGAGCTCGGCGTTACTTTACCGCCTTTTATTCGCAGAACAGAGCTATACGAAGAAGGTCTGAAGTACCGTTTCAAGTTTACATTGGAAAGCTATGAGGAATTAGGTCTGGGATACGGGCTAAATGATGACAAGACCTTGAAAATGTTATATGGCAACCCTGAGACTAAATCTATGCCTCCTGACACAGTACAAAAGATCGCACTGATAAAAATCCAGGGAGTAAATTTTGTCGCACTTCTACCCCGTGAAACTGAGCTAAAAGCCGGTGACACTGTGACCCATGCCATTTTTACCGATCTTCCTCTTTATGTCGGCCACGATATTGGCTTGACAGATCACGCAGGCATTGAAGTTGCGTCATATATAGCTGACCTTAGACATTTAACTGTTGAAGATGAAAATATGGACTTTATTCTGGTTATTTTATTTACCCTACTGTTTCCTTCCTTCCTTGTATACAGTGTTCTGTGCCTTTTCAAGCCACAAATCCACCCAAATTATATCAGGATCGCAAAATTCGGAGATATAGAAAAGGTGTGTGCAGAGATCGACAAGGAGATAGACGACGAATCAACTTACAGAGAAAAAAAGCAAGTCTTTACAAAGCACTATATTATTGAGGAGACCTTGTATAACACACGGGTAAGAAAAAATCATTTACTTAGGCACTGACAGTTTGCTGCCTCCAATATTGAATATTGCCATCCATTTGTTATGTCCAAATCGTATACACAGAATAATCGACAATATAATTGGCAGTGTAATTGAAGTCTTCTTGACTATGAGCCTCCAAGAGTGTAAAATAGCAAGGCTCAAGTCCCAGTGATTATGTGACCTTTGCATTAAAAAACTAATAATAAAGTAAGTATTGAGAGGTAGTTTATGTTGCATTTTCTCAAGCGCGGGCGCAGTTTTTACAAGAACCTTGCTGCGCTGGCGCTTCCTCTTGTCCTGCAAAACCTAATCAACTCGTCATTAGCTTTAGTTGACACAGCAATGGTAGGCATGCTTGGACAAAATGAACTTGCTGGTGTTTCTCTTTCTAATACACCATTTTTTGTCGCAATGCTGTTTGTATTTGGAATACAGTCCGGCGGTGCAGTTCTGATAAGCCAATACTGGGGCAAACGTGACATGATGACCATCAACAGAGTGATGGGGATCAGCTTGTATTTTGCCGGTGCAATTTCTTTTTTGTTTGCGCTTATAATAACACTGTTCCCTGAGTTTGTCATGGGACTTACAACCAACAATCCTGTTTTATTGGATGTAGCAGTTCGATATGGCCGTATTGTAGCTTTCTCATATTTTATCAACTCAGTCAGCATGGTATATACCGGTGCCCATAGGAGTACGGAGAATCCAAAATTGGGTATGTTCATACTGGCAGGATCTATGATCTTAAATACATTTCTTAATTGGGTTCTGATTTTCGGAAAGCTCGGGTTCCCTGCCCTGGGTGTTGAAGGTGCGGCTATTTCAACATTGATTTCGCGAATATTTGAGCTTTTGGTGACAATTGTCTATGCGGTCTTTTTCGATAGACACCTGACAATAATACCTAAGAAGCTTTTAATGCCCGGAAAAGAAGTACTTAAAGATTTTATCAAATATGCTACTCCGGTTGTTATGAATGAAACACTGTGGGGTCTTGGATTTTCTATGCTTCCCATAATTTACGGACATATGGAAAACTCTGCCGATGTGGTGGCCGCGAGCTCGGTATCCGGCAATGTTGAACGGATAGTTGCTGTTCTAACTTTTGCAATAGCAAATGTCAGTTCTATCTATATAGGCAAAGAAATTGGAAGCGGAGCTAATAAGGAAGAAGTTCAACGATTGGGCGGAGACCTTCTTGGGATTTCAATGTTGATTGGTGCTTTTAGTGGAATCTTCTTGGCGGCATCCACCGTGCTTTTAGTTGAACCCTTTGTGTTTGAGATATTTGGATTATCGGTTGAGGCAAGGCGAATTTCAAAAATGATGCTGCTTGTAATGAGCTGTATCCTTGTCATACGATCTTTTAATGGCACAAACATTGTTGGTGTACTTCGCGGTGGCGGGGATGTGAAGGTCTGCATGTTAATGGATGTGCTTCCACTCTATTTATATAAGGTTCCCATTGCAGCTATTACTGCACTTGTACTAAAGTGGGATATTATGTGGGTTTATCTGCTAGTTGTAAGCGAAGAGTTTATTAAATTTACTATTGGTGTGTTAAGATATCGAAGTAGGAAGTGGATAAATAACATAACCCGAGAAATTGCGTAAGGAGCAAAGATCACAAATGCATTATCTTGACAATGCTTCAACAACAAAAGTAACTTTGTCCGCAGCAAACGCCGTCATGAACGCAATGGTCAATCAGTTTGGGAATCCCTCGTCCGTTCACTCAATGGGCATTGAGGCTGAAGGCATTGTAAGCAAAGCTCGGAATGAGCTTTCCAGTGCACTTGGGTGTAAACCTGAAGAAGTATTTTTTACTTCCGGAGGAACCGAGTCTGACAACCTTGCGATAATACAGGGGGCGGAGCTTTTAAAAAGAAAGGGCCGGCACATAGTAACCACGGCCATTGAACATCCTGCTGTAACAAATGCTGTGAAATACCTAGGTGACAATGGCTACGAGGTCACATTCCTGCCTCCGGACAGAGATGGCTCAATATCACTGGAAGCTGTAGAAAATGTTGTTCGCCCCGACACGATACTTTTTTCAATGATGCTTTGTAACAACGAAACTGGTGCCATACAACCAGTCGCTGAAGCAGTCGAGCTATTCAAAGCAAAAAATCCTGACGGACTGTTCCACACCGATGCCGTCCAGGCCTTTATGAAGCACAGCTTTGATGTGAAATCATTAGGAGTTGACCTGCTCAGTGTTAGCTCGCACAAAATCCACGGTCCAAAAGGGGCAGGGGCACTGTATGTGCGCAACGGAGTGAGATTAAAACCTATATCACACGGCGGAGGTCAGGAATCCGGTCTTCGCTCAGGCACTGAAGCCGTACCCGCAATTGCCGGTTTCGGAGAAGCAGTACGAGAAGCCCATGGAGACCTACAAAACAACATTGCAACGATAGCCCGCCTGCGTGACCGCCTAATAGAAGGACTGGCCCGCATTCCCAAAATCGAATTGATAGCAGCGGGTGGAGCAATAGTGACCCTGGCTGTACCAAAGTATCCTACCGAAGTCATCATCAGACTTTTGGAAAGCAGAGATATATTTGTTTCGGGCGGATCGGCATGCTCACGTGGCAAAAACAGCCCGGTACTGGAAGCTATGAAAGTGCAGCCAAATCTGATAAGGTCCTCGGTTCGAATAAGCTTTTCATGGCATAACAACGAAGAAGACGTAGATGCTCTACTTGTAGCACTTGAAGAACTGAGCTGATCAAGACTAAACAACAAGACATGGAGAAGGTTTTTCTTTCTTGGGGTCAGCTTCGGCACGAAAAACCGTACCGTGTCTTACTTGCATTTTTATACCTCTCGATCCTCATGAGGATTGAGAGGTTTGTGTTGTCAAAGCCTCAACTTTCAGTGCGGAATTTCCTTGATTATTGAGCTGCCACTTTTTCCGGCTTGTGCCTTGATATAATAATAGCGATAGCTATACTTGTTAAGATATTTAGATTTGCGTGGTGTATATTTTATTCCATTAAGAACGACTCCCATCAATACGGCCTCAACCTTACTCAGTTTTTCAATTGAAATTCGGTGCTCCCTTATTGAAGTGTGATCCTGTCTTATTACCAAGAGCACAGCGTCGCACATACCGACAAGATTTAAGGTGTCTGTCACATCATAGATTGGAGCGGAATCATAGATTATAACATCATATTCCCGCTCAAAATCTTCGATCGCCTCAACAAAGCCGCTGCTTTTGAAGAATACATGTCCCCTGTCCAAATCCTCAATAAATGGAAGGACATGAAGACCATCGATCACCTCTACTATACATTTCGGACGCTCATTTTCGTCTTCGTATCCAAATAATGTTCCAACTGAATTTTTAGCGATCCCGAATCTCTCATGTAAGTCAGGTTTACGTAAATCACAGTCGATCAGCAATACTTTCTTCCCCGTATGCGCGAGTGCAATTCCCAAATTGGTCGCCAATAGAGTTTTACCTTCGCTCTCGCTTGTTCCTGTTATCAGTAACTTCTTAATGTTTTTACTTTCTATCGCATGATTTATAACTAAGCTCAATGTCATATTTGATTCGATAAACTTGCTTGTGGCTCCACTATCATACAGCAGAAGTCCATTCTTCGCATTTCGTTTCCTCACATGCTCTATTTCACCCAAGACAGGAAGCCCCAACATGGATTCAACATCCTCTGGGTACTTGATTTTTGGAAAAAGCATATCAAAAACAAGGAATAATGCAAATATCAAAAAAAACCCTGCAAACCCCGCCACAAGTGAAATCAGCAGGGCTGAGTCAGGCACGATCCCTGAAATGAATGCGGCATCAAGTACTTTTACAGATCCAATCTCGATCGTTTCTTGAAAAGCCTTAGGCGCTACCTCAGCGATCGAGTTAGAAATATCTATGGCAAGTTGCGGGTCAGGACATGTTACAGTCAGGTGTAGAATCGATGTGTTTTCAACATGTTTAAGACTCACATAGGAGCGCAGTGTGTTGATAGGCAAATCCAGATCCAATCTTTCTATGACATAGTCCATTACCCTGTTACTTTTTAGGATCTGTGAATATGTAGGCACAAGGCTAACAGCTAGATTTATCTCAACCGGTGTGACCTGATTTTCATCCTCCGAATGATAATTTGCCTGTACAACAAGAGATGATGTTGCGTAAAAGGCAGGAACATATGTTATTTTCGCATAACCGAATCCCAGTACTGAGAAAATAATAAATACCGCAAATAAAATGAGTTTTCTCTTTCTGAAGATAAAAAATATGTCGGAAAGCCGAATACTAGTTTGAGTGTCATTTTCATTCGTAACAAATCTTTGGGTTTCTGTTTCCCTGTCTTTGATTTCGTCTGTTCGTAAATTATCAATATTATGGTGTTTAATAGCCTTCTCTGCTCCATTTGATTGGTCCATACAAATGTCCCCTATTCTACTCATTTTTTATCAGCATTCACTCAAAGACTCAGTTCATTACCTTTTGTCTTTTTGAGATCAAAAAATTTTTTATCTCAAAAAGTTTTGCAGGCATCGGTTCACCTAACTCTTTTATGTAAATCTGTTCAAGCATTAGAAGATGATTTAGTGCAGCCGAAGGTTGATTTCCACTGAGATAGGCATGGATACACTTTTCGTAAGGTTCGGGTGTAAGGGGATCTGTGGAGATGAGTCTGCGCATTGCATAAATCGCCTTCCTATACCGTCCTTGATTCATATACATATCATATAATCTGTACTGAACAGTCTCAAAGCAGTACTCATAATGGTATTGGCGTTCTGCCGACCAGTTATAGTCGTTCATACCAAAGTACTGCCCGCGATAAAGCTCTGAAGCCTGCTCCAAAAGAGACATATTTTGAAACTGACATTCTTGCAGGAGTTCCATTAATCCGTCAAACTGCCAAGCGTCGCAGTAAACATGCTCGGGATTTAAGTAGTACCTACCTTTCGATTGAAAACACATGTCCTCTAAGTCGATAGATTTGAAAGTCTTTCTCATATTATGGAGATTTACATGAAAGTTGTTGATCCCATTAGTAAGGTACATATCAGGCCACAAAGCCTCAATTATATTGTCCCGCATAACAGCATCTCTGCCACAGTTGACAAGATATGCCAACATCTCTTCAGACTTTAGAGTAGGAAAGTTGACGGGTTTACCGTCGTAGCTGACTGAAAATCCACCAAAACATCTGATATATAATGATTTCATACTGCTTGATGCACAGTTTAGTGCATCTTCTTTGATCTGTTTGTCAATTTTGCTCTTTGACTTTTCTGCAATGATGATCGTACGATCCATGTTCACATCAGACCCCTTAAAGATTATCCGCCGAACAGTTATGTATCAAATCCCATCTCAAACAGAGAAATTATTGCATTTATATTAGCAGATTCGAAACATGGTTATTGTCGTAAATATGGGACTTTCGTAATATATTTTCGACACTTTTCCAAACAATAGCGCAACATCTACGGCATCAAACTATTTTGTAAACGAACTATGTCACACACGATCGAAATGTGGTGATCGATAAGCTGAGTTTTTGTCATATGCGAAAGCAAATTAAGAATTTATTAATACTTGCCTTGGTAATGTATTACTATGCTCGAAATTTCTGACAATGGGCAGAATGCTCTAAAGGGCGTGAATCTTGATGAACATAAAATACACCAATAAAAGAAAATGGAAGCCCCTTATCGGCTTCTTTTTTACGATTTTACTGTTATCTATATTATTTTCATGTGTTGAAGTATTCTACAATATATACTTTCCAATGAAGCATGAAATTGAAATTATTGAAAAACCATCATACAATGAGGATCTAACTTTAGAGAAACCCGATCTTACGCCTATACAGGGTGTTCCCTATGACATAGATAGTGATATCGATCCAGAAGTAATCATGCCGGTAAACGAGGCTATTTTCAAACAAACCGTTATTGAAGAGAATGTGCTGAATGTGCTTGTTATCGGTACAGATGTTAGTGACAATGAAAAAAAAATAGGCAGATCGGATGTCATGATGCTACTGACATATAACAGAGAGACAAAGGAAATTCATCTTACATCATTTTTGCGCGACATTTGGATATATATCCCAAACCACGGGTGGGATCGCCTTAATGCAGCCTTTGCCTATGGCGGCACAGGTATGCTTATTAATACGATCAATGAAAACTTTGATCTTGATATTCAAAATTATGTGTTGATCGATTTTGATGGACTTGTCTCTATCGTCGACATCCTAGGAGGTGTCGAAGTTCAACTTACCAAAGCTGAAGCCCAGCTGATAAACAGCCAAACAGAAAGGGATGAAGATAAGCTCCCAGAGTCAGATGGTACATATCTCATTGATGGTACCCAGGCTCTCATTCATTGCCGCAACCGTAATTCCGCCAGCGGAGATTTTGACAGATCTCAAAGGCAACGTGATATTATGCTTGCCATGTTTGATCGTGTCAAACGTGAAAACAGCGTGGGAAAGCTAACTAATTTACTCATGACTGCGGCTGAGTATGTAAAAACGAATATAAAAATGAACACGATTATAGAACTAGGCATGGAAGTGATAACAAACGACGACCTTTCCATTGAGCAGTTAAGGGTTCCTTTTGACGACACTTGGTACTATGCTTCAAAGGACGGCAGAAGTGTGATCGTTATCGACCTTGTTCTCAATCGTGATGTATTGCAGAATGAGCTTTACTTTGAAAATCAAAAATATTATACGCAAGATCATTAGCATAACGGACTATAGAAATATAACGCAAACATTGCCTTATTTTTTTACTACTATTCTAATAAACTATGACTTTACGATCAATGTCGGCTTTTGCTTGTTTTCACTCTTCTGTACAGGAAGTATTATTGTTTGATTCTTCTTTTCCTTGGCTTTATACATACTCTTATCTGCAGAATAGATAAGATCATCAATACTATATTCGTCACTTGGAACAACAGACGCAACGCCTATACTTATAGTTATCACTATCTCCGCTCCATGACCGCGCCATACAAACATATGTTTTTCCACTCGGGAACGCAGTTGCTCAGCAATGCTAAATGCCTGCTGTTCATTTATGCAGGGCAGGGCAACCAAAAACTCTTCCCCTCCATATCTGGCCAATATGGCATTGGAATCGTCTAGAAATTGCTTCATCAATACGGCTACTTGCTGTAAACAATCATCTCCTACGGGATGCCCAAACAAGTCGTTGAGCGCCTTGAAATTATCGATATCGATCATTAGGAGTGTCAAAGGACATTTGGCTTTGCGGCACCGCTTCCATTCTATTTGTAAAATTTCATTCATGTGGCGTCGATTATTAAGACCGGTCAGACTATCAGTATATGAGAGCTTCTTCAATAGCGAATTCGACTCCATAAGCTCTGCATTCAATCTTGAAAGCTGCTCATTTTTCTGCTGAATAATGACTTTGGTGACATATTCGTAATACTTGCTGCGATATGTAAGTCGAGAAAGTATGTAAGATACTGTTACGTACATTCCGGTCAATATTGTCGAAGTAAAAAACAAGTCGGTTACACCATTAATAAAAAATGACACAACTGTATAAAACATATGCGAAATACCGAATATGAGAAAAAGTTTAACGGAGTCACAGTAGAAACAAAAGCTTATTATAAATATTAGTGCCATATATATCAATCCAAAGACTGCTTTATCCTGATGATATGCTGAAAAAGCGGCAGCACTGATCAACACGAGCTCAAAATAAATGTAGCTTATAAGTTTGATGACACCAAGGTGCTTCTCTATATTCTTAGATAGTCTATCCAAGATAAAATAATAAGCTGACGTTATTATAAAAAGTGTTATAAACATCAACTCAATCAGAAAGTTGCTATAGTGGTTGCTAATAAAATAGACAACCGTAAAAACTAGACTTGTTAGTATCAGTACAAGGGCAGTAACCTTAGCACTTAAGATATTGATCCTACAGATTTCTATTCCGAAGGGTAACTTAGCTTCATCAGAAATACGAAAAAACAATAAATTCTTTAGCCTAAAAAACATTATAAAACAACCTTAATTCTTCTATTCATAAACTCAATTCACAATTATAACACTATCAAATATGTAGGCAATGGTATATAATACCACTTGCGTTGATACGCTTACTATGATTAGACCTAGATGTAGAACAGGCAGCCACATAAGCTGCCTGTTCTACATCACAATATTAATTCTGTCTAAAGTCACAGTTGGAATGAGTTGGCTATGATCTCCTCACTGCCACCAACACTACAGCTCCAATTCATTGGCTACGAACAAGCTAACCAGCGCGGCCGCGGCCTTGACGTCCTCCAAATCACACATTTCTTGTGGTGAATGGACGTAGCGTGTCGGAATGGATACAGCACCTGTATGTGCACCGGTTCTTGACAATTGGATAGAACCGGCATCAGTTCCACCACGTTGCAAAATTTCAAATTGATGCTTGATATCAAAATCCTTAGCCATCTGCTCTAGTATGCGTACAACCTTCGGTGAGCATATAACAGATGCGTCCATCACTTTGATCGCTGCGCCTTTTCCTAATGAGCAGTTCATAGGAACCTTCATTTCGGGAATATCTCCGGTAGATGTTACGTCGACTGCCAAACCGACGTCCGGCTCAATGCTGAATGCCGCGGTCTTTGCACCTCTGATGCCGACCTCTTCCTGTGCTGAAAACACAAAGTATAAGTCGTTTTTGCTCTCTCTTATAGATTCCAAGACCATCAACAATACTACGCAAGCAATGCGGTCATCTAAATAAGGAGAAACAATCCGGCTCTCTCCAACTAAATATGTTTCGGATGAGTAAACGGCCACATCTCCAACGTTAACTTTTTTTATGGCTTCCTCTTTTGTTGAAGCACCGATATCAATATATAGATCGTTGATTGCAAGATTTTTCAGCTCTGCCTTGTCTTCCTTTGCAATTACACCCCGTGTTCCGTTAGCAAACTTTACAGGGACATTGAGCAGGACGACCGGCGAGAGCCCGCCGATGTTTGCAAAACGGATATATCCGTTGTCATCAACGTGAGTGACTATCATGCCTATGGAGTCCATATGGGCAGAGACCATAACTTTTTTTGGCTTATAACTACCGTTCTGATCGGCGTTAGCTTTGCGGTAAACAATTAGATTGCCCAGGGTATCGATTTTTACTTCGTCTGCATAAGGAGTGGCAAGCTCAGCTATAACTTCTGCTATAGGAGTCTCAAAACCAGCCGGCGAATGAACCGACGCAAGTTTCGCTAGAGTTTCAAATATATCAAGCATTTTGTAAACCTCCGCATGTCTTCAAAAATTCAGTTACAAGACGATAAATAGAATCAAAATCCTTAATAGATGCGACGCTGGTGGGCGAGTGTATATAGCGGACAGCTGCTGAAATCACACCAACCCTTATTCCGCTAAGAGTCCTTTGAACCGTTCCTGCGTCGGTACCACCGGCTACTGCCTCTTTGTGCTGCCACGGAATATCGTTTTTATTAGCGATCTCGATAAGCAGCGAGTGTACACCCCTGTCGATTATTGCGGACAAATCCATGAAGGGCAACACCGCGCCCTGTCCCGGAGCACATACCTTTTTGTGAGGCTTTGTGTTAGGCATATCCCCTGCCGTGGTACCCTCAAGTATAATAACGATGTCGGGGTCTACAGAATACGCAGCCGGACCGGAACCGCGAGTGCCAACCTCCTCCTGCACGGTAAAAGCGTACCATGCATCCACGTCGGGACCTTCCTCTATCATTTTTATCATCACTGCGCATCCGATCCGGTCATCAATCGCTCTTGCTTTGAGAAATCCATCACCGAATTCTACCGGATCGGAATCGAACACTGCATAGTCTCCGATATCAACGGTTTTCTCGGCGTCTTCCTTGTCCTTTGCGCCTATGTCGATATACATTTCGGTTATTTTCGGAACCTTCTTTTTCTCCTCCTCACCAACCAGGTGGACCGCCTTGATCCCTATTATGCCGGGAACATGTTTTTCACTCACTAGCACTCTTTTTCCGATGAGAACTCGGGGGTCGATACCTCCTACTGTTCCGAAACGGAGATATCCCTCATCTGTAATGCTCTTTATTATAAAGCCCACTTCGTCCATATGGGCTGCAAACATTATTTTGCTGGGTGGTACCACGCTTCCGGTTTTATGGACGATCAGATTGCCCATTACATCCTCATACATTTCATCTACATATGGTGCAATCCTATTCTTTATATATTCACGCACTGCGTCCTCAAAACTTGATACACCATCCAGTGAACACAGTTTTTTGACAAGTGGTAGCACTATACTTCACCTCTTTCCAAACACTTCGCAAACTCGCTTAGCAGCTTTGCAGCGTTTTCAAGATCTTCAAGGTTGATGACCTCGACAGGTGTGTGCATATATTTGAGGGGCAGCGAAACCACTGCCGTCGCAACACCTTTTCGTGTAACCTGCATCGGCCAAGCGTCGGTACCTGTGCGACCTTCCATTACCTCCGGCTGCCAAGGTATTTCGTTTGCCTTTGCAAGCTTGATAAGGGTCTTTGCAAGCTTGCGATTAGTATTTGGACCCATTGATATAGGCACCCCTGCCCCAAGCTTGAAAGTACGCTCCTTTGGTGCATCGGGAGTTTGTCCGTGTGTGACATCCACAGCTATGGCATAGTCGGGGTTGTGCCGAAACGCACCTACTGTCGCTCCCCTTGTACCAACTTCCTCCTGTGAACTTGCCTGTACGATAAGGTCGACATCCAGTTCGGTGTCTTTCAACATCTCCAACATGCGTAGTAGTATTACAAAGCATGCGCGGTCATCCAACGACTTACCGGAAAAGTAAGGCGCATTTAGCGCAAGCGCTTTTTCAATAAATACTGCAGGAGTACCTATAGGTATGAGCTTTTCAGCCTCCTCCTGCGACAGCCCTACATCAATGCTCAGCTTTTCGAGCGGGAGCGGGCTTTTATTCTCGTCTTTTGTTTGAAGATGGGGCGGCAGGGCACCAATCACGCCGTATATGGGCGGATCGGTCAGAACTTTGATTTCGCTTGCAGGCAGAACTCTCGGGTCGATCCCCCCAATGGTTCTGAAGCGGAGAAATCCATCTTCTATCTTGGTGACCATCAGCCCTATTTCGTCCAAGTGGGCCGACAGCAGTAACTTCTTTGCTCCCTCTTTCTTTGAGCGCTTTATGCCAAACACATTGCATAAAGCATCTGTACTGACCTCATCCACATATGGACTCATCAATTGAGCTGCCCGATCAGCGACCGAGTGCTCAAATCCTGACGGACCGGCCATTGTACTGAGTTCGCACAAAACCGCATGAATATCCAACATAACACATCCTTATCTTATCGTTAAGATTATAGCTGAGAAAACTTTTTTACAATGTTCTTAAATGCCTTTCCCCGCTCTTCGAAGTTTGCGAACATATCGAAAGATGCACTTGCGGGTGAAAACAGCACTATGTCCCCTTCCTTTGCCATGCCGCGTGCTGATAGCACAGCTTCTTCTAAAGTGTTTGCCTCGTATATTGGTAAATCAGCGCACTCAGGCAGCTTCTCAACAGCAGCTCGGATTTTTTTCTTAGTAGCACCCATTAGTACCAAAGCCTTAACATGGGATGGGACCACTTGGGCAAGCGGCTGGTATGATAGCTGCTTGTCGTATCCACCTGCTATTAAAATCACCTTCTGTGAGAAGGCTTTCAATCCGGCAATGGTTCGAGTGGGTGAGGACGCGATTGAATCGTTATAGTAGCGTATACCGCTATACTCACCTACAAACTCGATACGGTGCTCCACACCCTCAAAGGTTCGCGCCGTATTGACGATATCACCGTTAGAAACGATTCCGTAGACCGCAGCAACAGCGGCCATGTAGTTTTCAACATTGTGCATACCCGGAAGCTTTATATCGGAGATATCAACTATATACTCCGGTTCTTTGTTTTTACCTGTATTGATGGTAATTACATTTTCAAGCAGAGTAACCGTTGATATACGATCACATTCAGTCATTCCAATCTTTTCCGAAGTCATGCATATTTGATCATGTGACTCTTTTGAAGAAAAAAAGTAAACCGGTCCCTTTACTGAAAGAGCATAATTTCGGGTCGTCAAATTGTCCCAGTTTAGGACCGTCTTTCCCCCGGTAGTCCTGAAGCTAAATATATTGCGCTTTGCTGCGACATATTCGTCCATATCCTTGTGAACATCAAGGTGGTTTGGTGTCACATTAGTAACTACCGCTATATACGGACTATTTCTCATTGTCATCAATTGAAACGAGGAGAGCTCAAGGACAACATAATCTTCTGACTTCATATCAGGAACCTTGTCGAGAAGTGGCATTCCTATATTTCCACCAAGCCAAGTCCTGTATCCCGCTTTCTCAAGCATTTTTGCAATAACTGTTGAGGTAGTGGACTTTCCGTCACTTCCGGTTACACCAATTATATTGCAGGGACAGACCTCAAAAAAAGCTTCCATTTCGGAAGTTAGGACAGCACCGTTTTGTACTGCCCGTTCAAACTGTATCAGGTCGTGTCTCATACCAGGCGAGCGATAAATTATATCCGCATCAATGCTTTCCAGATAACCCGGTCCACAGATAAGCTTTGCACCCATGTCTTTGATCAGTGTTGCAGTTTCGCCAAGCTCATCCTCGCTTTTGCGATCCCTGGCCTCCACTTCAATACCCCGATCGCATAGAATTCGAATGAGAGGTATGTTGCTTACTCCAATGCCACAAACTGCCACCTTCTTGCCAAAATGTGTATCAAAATATTCCTCAAAGCCCATCGCACTAAACCCCCGCAATTTGATTTGCATGTGAGGATGCTGCGTATCCTTCATATATTTTCATCCAATGCCAGAATTTAATTATATAACTAAAGCAATCGAAATTCAACCTGTCGAGTATACTACTTAGCTTGAGCCGAGCTGATCATTTTTTATCCCATTCATTTAAAAACGTCAATGCAGCTGTTTCATTAAGCGGCTGACTAAATAGGAATCCCTGCATATAATCACAGTTGTACCTGCACAGATGATCCTTTTGGATATCCGTTTCCACACCTTCGGCAATTACATAGTGACCCAACTTATGCGCCATAGATATGATATCTCCGACTATTGTTTTCTGATTTGATGTGGACAGATCCGCAATAAAATGGCGGTCAAGCTTCAAATAGTTGACATTAAGCTCTCTTTCCCTTGATAGACTTGAATATCCAGCCCCAAAATCGTCAAGAGCTATACTTAGACCCAGTTCTCTAAACTGTTGCAGCCTATCGTTTATCGCCTTGAAGTTTGAGGAAAATACAGATTCGGTGATCTCAAGACAGAGGTTTGCCGGATTTATATCCCTCTCTTTTAAGATCCTAATTATATCTTCAGAGAATGAATCCCGTAAAAGTTGGATTATCGACACATTTATGTAGACTTTTATATCGCGATACCCAAGGCTCTCGATCGTTTTCAAAAATGCACATGCCTTATCAATGATTATTTCACCTAACGGAATGATCAACTGTGTTTCTTCCGCAATAGGTATAAACTCTTCAGGACTTATGCTGCCAAGATTCTCGCTTTCATAACGAGCAAGCGCTTCAAATCCTGATACTGCTCCGTTACAATTGACTATCGGCTGAAAATCAAGTGATAGACAGTCACAGGCAATCCGGTAGGCAGAAGCTGCAATTTCATCTTTTATCATTGCCTTACGCAAAAGCCTTGCTTCCATTTCGCTGTTGAAAAAAGTATATTCAAGATCGATAGAGTTATTTTGGTTTGATGCGGCAATTGCGGCATATCTCAATATAGTCTCAGGGTCTATAACGCCGTGTTCAATCTCGTAGATGCCTATACCTCCGCCTATAGTCTTAAAATAGACAGACTTGTTGAATGTATCCTTTATCAGATCACAAAGGTGGATAAGCTCGTTGCGGTCATCATAATCGCGTACATAGAAGCAAAAGCGATCGGCTGAAATTTTGAACAGAAGGATATTTTCCCCACTGTGGTATTGAAGCTCGTTGGCAAGCTCCTTTACCAGACTTTCTCCATATGGATAACCATAACTGAGATTGACTGTGTTATAATTTCGGAGGTATATCAGCACCACGGCACGCTTGATATTAAAATCATGCATGATTTCTTCCGAAAGCAATTCCACAAAATGTCTTCGGTTATTAAGTCCTGTTAGGTAGTCATGATTTTTTAAGTGACTGATTTCAAGCTCCCTTTGCTTTCTGATCGTCGTGTCAATTACTATACCTTCCAGGGCTTCGATCCTGCCGTTTTCATCGTAGACACCTTGCCCGGTCTCAAAAACCCATTTGCGGTTACCGTCTGCCGCAATGATCTCGTACTCCTGCCGAAACGGTTCTCGCCTGAGAAGTGCCTTGTTCCACTCATCCCAACGAGGCTGACGGTATTGCTCCACTATGAGATCATCATAGCTGATATCTCTATCATTTAACAGGCATTGCGGCATATATCCAGTCAGTCTATAGCTTCCTTCAGACACAAACTCCATAGTCCTGTCACTGGAATACCTATAGCGATACGACATGCCAGGTAGATTGGACAAAAGAACCGACTTGCTGCGCTCGCTCTCCCTTAACTCATTTTCCATTAGTTTGTTCTTTGTGATATCTTCAAGTATACAGATGTGCTTAAACTCTTGTTCTATTTCACCCTTTTTTTCTGATGCATCTAGTCTGTTTTCACCTGTTTTTTGAGTAAGTTGATTTTCGTTTATCCTAAGGGGGACAACAGTCATATGCACCCATATGTCAGAACCGTCAGGATGAATAAAGCGCTTTTCCAAATCATAGGAATCTATCTGACCGTCTTTCAACCTTTGAAACAGTTCAAGATCCGCCTGCAGATCGTCCGGGTGGGTAATGTCCATCCAACTGACATCACAAAGCTCTTTTTTGGACCTGCAAAGTATTCTCTCAAAGGCGGAGTTGATACCCGGCAGTGCACTTGTTGGATCTGAAAGCCATCTTTCGTTGTGTCCTACAGCTATCCCAATGGGTGCCTGCTCAAAGATCGTTTGAAACAGTGCTGCGCTTTCCTCCAGCTTTTTTAATAAAAGTTCCATATCAGTTTCTTCGAGTCTCTTTTTGCCGATATCCAGCATTAGAAACCCTCCCCTTTATATTTTTCTTTCTTTATCTGCTCTATTTGTTCAATCACCCGATGTATCAATAGTGCCGGAAACCTTATTAGTGAATAACATGTACTTTATTTATTCACTATTCTACTGAAAATAGTATTTTTAGTCAATAAATATAAATTTTAGAAAGCAAAATATGCAATTTTGTACGTATCTGCGTATGATTTATCGTATAGAGCAATAGTAATACTTGATTTTTTCCTTCATACAGGTATAAACAATGAGATAAATTGTGGTCAGACATGGCATTTTACCAAGTTCAAGGCATTGACAGCTTAGATATGTTCATTTAAAATAAGATCGTGAGTAAGCTGAACGGTCGCGCGAAGTAATTCGTGAGGAAAGTCCGAGCTCCACAGGGCAAGGATAGCGGGTAACGCCCGCCGGAGGCGACTCCAGGACAAGTGCAACAGAGATATACCGCCAAGGTCACAAAACCTTGGTAAGGGTGGAAAGGTGAGGTAAGAGCTCACCGGTTTTGCGGGAGACCGTGAAATCCTGTAAACTCTATCCGGTGCAACATCGACTCGGGGGCTAAGCTGGCCCGGCATCCCCGGACAGATGGCTTGAGGTGCGTGGCAACACGCATCCCAGAAAGATGACCGTTCTCGACAGAACTCGGCTTACAGGCTTACTCAATACAAGACGGCACAAAGCTAAGGCTTTGTGCCGTCTTGTAGGTTTGCTAGTATTCAAAGCAAAAGCCAACTTAAGCAAGTTGTTGATCGAACACAAATGTGTTAGTATATTTCTAAAGAAGCAATACATAAGTTTATTCTTTATTTAAGGGTTGGTTTATAATGAAAACATGGGAAGAATTGAAAGAGGCATGCCTGACATGCAATAAATGTAAACTTAGTGAGACTCGTACAAACGTAGTATTTGGCGAAGGCAACCCCGAGGCAGAAGTACTCTTTATTGGAGAAGGTCCGGGAGAACGGGAGGATGTAACCGGTCTTCCTTTTGTGGGGCGTGCCGGAAAATTGCTGGACGACATGCTTTGCATGATTGGCCTAGACCGCTCTAAGATTTTCATCGCAAATATTGTAAAATGCAGGCCTCCAAACAACCGAGACCCGTTGCACGAAGAGCAAAAAATATGTATCGAGTGGCTTCGGGCCCAGACTACATTGATAAAGCCGAAGATAATCGTCTGCCTGGGTAGAATTGCCGCCCAAGTCATTATAAGGCCGGACTTCAAAATTACCGCGGAACACGGTAAGTGGTTTGTCAAGGCAAATACACACATAATGGCAACTCTGCACCCGGCAGCCCTTCTGCGCGATCCCCGGCGTCGTCCAGACTCATTCGACGACTTTGAAACCTTGAGACTCAAGATTGAGGAAATATGTGAAAGAACAGAGCTTTCGTAAAGATATCATGGTATACAGGTGAAAACGAACGCATCCTATTGAAAGCGAACCATTGTTAGTGAAGTTAAGTTGATATCAAAATACAGTCATTAAGAAGTAAATAGGCTAGAAGCTTTAGGATAGATGCTTTGAGATTACATATTTTTGATAATACAAACTGCATAAGCTACGATCCCTTCGCCTGAGCCGCTGATCCCCAACCCCTCCTCTGTGGTGGCTTTGATATTTACACGATCCCTGTCGATTTGGAGTGCCTGAGCGATATTTTCCACCATCTCAGGTAAATATGGGGCAAGCTTTGGACGCTGGGCAACTATTGTCGTGTCAATATTCCCTACGCTATATCCACCCCTTCGCAGTAGTTGGCCCACCTCTTTAAGCAGGAGCATGCTTGATATCCCTTTGTATCGCATATCGCTGTCTGGGAAATGCTTTCCAATGTCCCCAAAAGCAGCGGCTCCTAACAATGCATCCATAACAGCGTGTACGAGAACATCGGCATCAGAGTGTCCTAAGAGACCTTTCTCGTGCGGGATTTCAACACCGCCAATGATAAGCTTTCTGCCCTCAACCAGGCGATGAACATCATAGCCGTGACCGATTCTCATCATTCTATCCTCCCGCAAAGAAGAGCATCCGCTACCAAATAGTCCTCTTCAGTGGTAATTTTTATATTGCGATAATCGCCTTTCGTTATGTGTACACTCATCCCAATGGCTTCAACTGCCGCACAGTCATCGGAATACGCTTTTTTATCCGATATTGCCTTTGATAGCGCTCCCTTGATCAGCCCGGTATTGAAGACCTGTGGAGTCTGCACAGCTATTAGCGAATCCCTGTCCGGTGTTGAAACAACTATGCCGTCTTTTACGATTTTAATGGTGTCCTTGACCTTAACACCTGGCGCTGCCGCTCCAAACTCAACCGCTGCCTTGTATGCTCCCTCTATTACCTCCTGAGACACAAGAGGCCTTGCTCCATCGTGGATCATGACATACTCGGCGTCTCCCACTGCCATTATACCGTTGAGTACCGACTGGGATCTATCTGCTCCACCGCTGACTATATCTGTAACTTTTGAAATTACGTATTCTTTGCAAACATCGTGCATCATAACGATTTTATCGCTTCTTGTGACTAAAACGATTTTATTTACCAGTTCACACTGTTCAAATGCGAGAAGTGTATGTGCGATCACAGGTATGTCGTCAAGAAGCATAAAAAGCTTATCCGATCCCATGCGTGATGAGTTGCCCGCTGCCGCAATTATGGCGGCGCAGGTCGGCCGGTTTTGCTTTTTACGTTTTTTGAAAATTGACAGGAAACTCACAGCAACTCACCAACTTCTCTTTTTAACATCATGCTATAAATATAGCGATTTTGTACTTGTATGCGCACAATAAAATAATAAGAAGCAAAATCCTATTTTCATGTGGACCGTTCTTATAGCCTTAATGATTATTATATTCAGTTTCGCGCCGGTTGTCACGCCTTTATTTGGCCGAAAAGTAAAATCGCGCCTGCCGGCGCGACTTTTATGCAAGGGCTTTATTAATTTTTTGCTCTACTTCTTCGTAATTGGAGCTCTTGGCCATAACCAGTTCGGAGATCAATATCTGTTTTGCGGAGTGGAGCATTTTTCGCTCCCCGGTAGACAAGCCCCGTTCCCGGTCTCTAACCATAAGACCTTTGACGACCCGGGCAACCTCGATAAGGTCCCCGCTTTTGATTCGGGACATATTCTCCCGATATCTCCGGTTCCAGTTCTGGGTCATGTCGACCTCAATGTCTCCAAGTCTGCTCATAAGCTCATCCGCTTGCGTAGAATCAATTACCGGCCTTACCCCAATATCTTTGGAGGATTGTATTGGTATCATGATGACCATACCGGCCAGAGGCATGTTTAGGACATAGTAGGCCTGCGATTGGTTTCCAACCTTTTTGTGAACTATGTTTTCCACAACCCCTGCTCCATGCATGGGGTGGACTATCTTATCGCCTATGTGAAACAATCCGATCGCTTCCTTTCATGTTCTTACGGTTAACTTACTTATAAATGAGCTTATCCTACCACTCCTACAATGCCCTTTTTTTATATATGTATATTATATATCATTTTGCTCTTTTTTACAAGCAAATTGCAATATTTCTACATTATTTCTATCTTTTTTAGCCATTTTTTTGATTATTCGTGACGATTTTCACAACAACTTCCAATATTTATGATTATCAACCAAAAGTCCCCGACTCAAATAAGAGATGTATAGCATCAATTAAAATGTATCAAAAAGACGGTTCCCGTATGTGAAGCTGCGGGAACCGTCATAAAATTTTGATTCGTTATTTTACTATGTCACGCTCACGAATTTCTACACGGCGGATTTTTCCACTGATGGTTTTGGGAAGTTCCGACACAAATTCAACAATGCGAGGGTACTTGTATGGAGCTGTATTCCTTTTGACAAAGTCCTTCAAATCCTTTGCCAGGGCTTCGCTCGGCTCGTAGTTCTTCTTAAGAACGATCGTTGCCTTGACGCTAAATCCCCGTACGGGATCGGGAACTCCGGTCACAGCAGCTTCCAAAACAGCAGGATGTTCAAGCAATACACTTTCCACCTCAAAAGGCCCAATGCGATATCCTGACGACTTGATTATGTCGTCGTTGCGGCCAACATACCAGAAAAACCCTAGCTCATCACGGTAAGCAGTATCACCTGTATGGTAATAACCATCATGCCATGATTTGGCTGTGTCTTTTTCATTTTTATAATATCCCGTAAACAGCCCACGTGGACGCTTAGTTATGCTTTCGGCTCTGATACAGATTTCGCCTGTTACTCCCGGCGGGCATTCCCGGCCATCTTCATCTAGCACTAATACTTCATACCCCGGAGTCGGAAGTCCCATCGAGCCGGGTCTGGGCTGTATCCAGGGATAAAGTGTGGATATACAGAGGGTGGTCTCAGTTTGTCCAAATCCTTCAAATATTTTGATCCCTGTGTTTTCCTTCCACTGATTGAAGATCTCAGGGCTCAAAGCTTCACCTGCGGTACAGCAGTGCTTTAGAGATGACAGGTCGTATTCTGTGAAATCATTTTGCAGCATAAGACGATACATTGTTGGCGGCGCACAGAAGGTTGTTACCTTGTATTTGGCTAATTTAGAAAGAATATCAGCGCCATCAAATTTCTCAAAATCATAAGTGAAAATAGCGCTTTCACCAAACCATTGGCCATACATCTTCCCCCATAGGGATTTCAGCCAGCCTGTATCTGAGATCGTAAAATGTAATCCCCCATCTTCAACCCTGTGCCAGAACACACCCGTCATAATATGTCCGAGCGGATATGTAAAGTCATGGGTGATCATCTTTGGATACCCGGTAGTACCCGACGAGAAGGACATCAACATCGTGTCTGTAGCCTTTGTGTCCTCGTCGCCGACCGGTCTTGACCACATCTCTGATGCGGCTTGAAAACCTGCCTCGAAATCAAGCCAGCCTTCTCCCGCTTGTTTGTGCTTTGTTACAGCTTTGATCTCCACGGTTTCATAGGGCTCACCTTCATCAAACAATTCGGTTGCGTCACCATCACCGGTGATGATGGCCATTTTTATACCACCCGCATTACATCGGTATATATAGTCCTTGGCCTTGAGCATGTTTGTTGCCTGTACCGCTACAGCGCCGATTTTATGAAGTCCCAGCATGCAATACCAGAACATATCACTTCGCTTTAGAACAAGAAGGACATAGTCACCCTTTTTTATACCCAATGTCTTGAAAAAGTTTGCTGCTTTGTTTGATCGGATCATCATGTCACGGAAAGTGATGCGTTTTTCTTCGCCATTGTCACCGACCCAAAGCATTGCAAGTTTATCCGGTTTTTCAGTTCCAAGTGTGTCGATGACGTCATAGGCGAAATTGAAGCGGTCGTTATATTTAAGGCTAAAGTTTTTGTTCAGGTCTTCCAGAGTGTAGAACTCATCCCTGTTTCTTCCCACGTATTGTTCGTATATTGGCATTACTAACCACTCTCCACATTGCGATTTTTACTACTTAATTACGACAGCAAGAAATTTTGCCGGTTTGCCATCAAGTGCTTTCATAGCATGTGGCACTCCCGAATCAAAATAGACACTGTCTCCTTCCTCTAAATCGTAAGAGATATCACCGATATAGAACCGCATACGCCCGGAAACCATATAATTGAACTCTTGTCCGGCATGGTCGTGCAGAGTGGGAGTAGTATCGTCCTTAGGCTCGACAGTTACCATAAACGGTTCGGCCTTCTTTTTTCGGAAGGTATATGCAAGATGGCGGTAATCGTAGGCACTTCTCCGCTGTATGGTATAGCCCTCTCCTTTTCTCACGACGGAACAGATCGAAAGCTTGGGTGAATCTCCGCTGATTATATCCAGCACATCAACCCCCAAGATGTCTGCGGCATTATACAGAAAGCTAAAGGAAAAATCCCTTTCCCCGTTCTCGTATGAAAGGTACTCCTCTTCGGAAATACCCATCTTTTCGGCGATATCTGCGCTTGTCAACTCGCAAATATCCCGGAGCGCCGCTAGTCGTGTTCCGATTTCAATCAGCTGCTCTGTCATTATCAAATCCCCCTTTTTTCAGTGTGATTAAGATCGCTGTTCGTTATTTACAATTATATATTCTGATAATTGTATCCTAGGTCGATTGCCTTGAGATTCAAAGCGCGTAGATGGCTTCTCTTATCTGAAACGACCTTCTCCATGGCATCCGGAACTGCATCATAAGGGATCACGCCCGACCGACGAATGACCATTCCTAGCATGATCATATTGGCTAGTCCGTCAAGATCGTGTTCATGAGCAAGCCGTGTACAGGGAATAAGAAAGCTTTCAACATCCTTCCTGACTACATTTCGATCAACAAGTGAGGAATCGATGAAAATCATACCACCGGAACACACCGCATCCTCAAACCTGTCAAGGGAAGGAAGATTCATTGCAATCAGGATATCAGGCTTATCAACTATTGGTGAACCAATTGGTGTATCGCTGATGATTACGCTGCAGTTGGCAGTCCCCCCACGCATTTCAGGCCCATAGGAGGGAAGCCATGATACCTCGCGGCCCCTAAGCAATCCTTCATAAGCAAGAAACTTACCTGCAAAAAGGATGCCCTGGCCGCCAAAACCCGAAATCAAGATTTTACTCACTTTTTTCCTCCCCCATGCCATCCTTATCTTTATAGACACCAAGCGGATAATAAGGGATCATCTTGTCATCGATCCATTCAAGGGCTTTTTCGGGAGTCATACCCCAGTTTGTAGGGCAAGAGGAGAGCACTTCGATCAACGAAAATCCTTTTCCCTCCACCTGATTTTTGAAAGCTTTCAAGATTGCTTTCTTTGCCGAACGGATATTTTTAACATTGTTTACCGCTACACGCTCTATATATTGAGGTCCGTCAAGGGTAGACAGCATTTCGCAAACCTTTATGGGATAGCCCACCTGTTCAGGGTTTCTACCATATGGCGACGTCTGTGTCACCTGTCCGGGAAGGGATGTCGGTGCCATCTGCCCACCGGTCATACCGTAAATGGCATTGTTTATGAAGATTATTGTGATATTTTCACCCCGTGCTGCAGCATGTACGGTCTCTGCTGTTCCGATAGCTGCGAGATCTCCGTCCCCCTGGTATGTAAAAACGATATTGTCGGGATTTGCCCGCTTGACTCCGGTGGCTACTGCAGGAGCGCGTCCATGAGCAGCCTGAACCATATCAACAGTGAAATAATCATATGCCATGACCGCACAGCCTACTGGCGCGATTCCTATAGTGCGTCCTTCTATATCAAGCTCATCGATCGCCTCAGCGACAAGCCTGTGTACGATGCCGTGTGTGCAGCCGGGACAGTAATGCAAGATGGCATCTGTCATAGATTTGGGTTTCTTAAATACTACCATTAGACGCACCTCCAACTTCATTTGCCTGTAGGATTTTCTTTACGACTTCTTCCGGTGTCATAACCATTCCTCCGGTGCGGTTACAAAGAAGAACAGGCCTCATACACCGTGTGGCAAGCTCCACATCCTCAACCATCTGCCCCATGGACAGCTCGGAAACAACAAATGCTCTTGTGCGCTCAGCCATACTTCTTAGTATGTTTTGGGGAAATGGCCAAAGTGTTATCGGACGTATAAGTCCTGCTTTTATACCCATACCACGGGCGATATCGACTGAATTTTTACAAATCCTCGCAGCGGCACCGTAGGCTACCACGCATATATCTGCATCTTCTGTTAGATATTCTTCAACCATTACTTCGTTTTCTTCAGCTACCGCATAGCGCAAATATCGTTCGCGGTTTATCTCTTCAAGCAGATCGGGTTTAAGAAAAAGAGAATTAACAACATTATGTTTGCGTTTACACTTGGTTCCGGTAACAGCCCAAGGTTTGTCATAGTGCTTTACTTCACCCATATCCAGATCGACAGGCTCCATCATCTGCCCAAGAATTCCATCTGCCAGAATCATCGAAGTCATCCTGTACTTGTCGGCCAAGTCGAAACCTTTGAGCGTCAGTGAAGCCATCTCCTGAACGGAAGCCGGTGCAAGCACGATCATTCTAAAGTCTCCGTGGCCGGCAGCGCGAGTAGCCTGAAAATAATCCGATTGAGAAGGTTGGATTCCGCCAAGCCCTGGGCCTCCACGTTGAACATTTACTATCAAAGCCGGTAGATCGCAACCTGCAAGATAGGACAAGCCTTCACTTTTGAGCGCAATGCCGGGACTTGAGCTAGATGTCATTACCCTCTTACCTGCAGCGGAAACACCTATGACCATGTTTATTGCTGCAATTTCGCTCTCCGCTTGCAGAAATGTGCCCCCAATCTGAGGTAATCTTTTCGACATATATGCTGCTACTTCCGTTTGTGGTGTTATAGGGTAGCCGAAATAGTGACGACAGCCAGCCTTGATAGCGGCTTCAGCCAATGCCTCGTTACCCTTCATAAGTACTTTTTCATTCATTACAGAGCCCTCTTCTCATCTATTTTTCTACAGTGATTATGCAGTCGGGACAAATCGTCGCACAAAACGCGCATGCTATACACAAGCCCTGATCTGTTATTTCTGCAGGATAATATCCCCGGGCATTTATTTTATCTTTTGAGAGCCGAAGGATTTTCTTCGGACACGCCACGATGCAAAGTCCACAGCCCTTGCACTTATTGCTTTCAAAAGTTACCTTTGCCATAGTGTTCTCCATTTCTCAGCAGACGGATATATTTTTACCGACGCCTTTGGCTGCTGGCAAAAACGTCGGCATATACCTGTTGTTGGTTGCGGCAAAAGCCGCTTTTTTAGTATCATAGATATGTAAGTATCAAAGCGGCAATCTTAAGCCAGTAAGGCAACACCGTACTGTGAAAAGGTCATTACAATAGAAACCTTCCACCCGAAGAATGGTACAGCTTTATCGGAAATATGTCTTCGATCCTGCCATATAACATGTCACATATATCATCCCGCACAGCTGTCATTTTCACAGGCAGACCGGTTATCTGTGATATTTCATCTGCATAGCCTATCGAGCTTAGCACAGTATCGGCTGTAGTTTCCGGTCCAAGATTCGAGTTGTTTATAATACCGGTAAATGGCAACCCGGATGCCGCCTCGATTTCTCGAAGGATCTCAACCGCACCTCCACTGTCACGTGTAAGTGGCCTGTATTTATTGACTACAAGGATCATCTCAAAGTCGCCTGATTTTCGAAGCCCAGGCATGTATCGTCCTAAGGCAAGGGCCCCCCTGTCGTCGCCACCAACATCCACTACGATATGATGCCCATCATCTTCGATTATTGCGTAAGCTTCGGCAGGTATTGAGGGCAGATCCACGTTAGAGTTTGCAAACGAAGACGATATGACACGGATACCAGACTTTTTGATAACATCCTCGCTGTCCTTTGTACGAAAATACGGATTGACAATATCAAGGTCTACTATAGAAACGCAGTCCAAATACCGGCGCAGCATAAAAGCGTAATTTATCGCCAGATTTGTCTTTCCGCTCCCATAATGACCGGCAAATATGGTAACCCTTTTGTAATTGTCATACCCACTCATTGTTGAGCCTTCCACCTATTTTGGATCATAAAGATCGTTGCTACACTGTCCAAGGGTAAAATACTTAAATTATTTTAATAATTTTATCAAACTAAATCGATAATGGCAATGTGAAAAATAGCTAAAACAATTATAAATAACACTCAATATCTATTTGTGTAATAGATTTATTCAATATTAGGCTATAATCTACTTAAGAAAATGCAACTTGATCTCAAAATCATTCACAGAAGATACCAGTCAGGAAAAACAGAGCACTTGATTTTACTCTGCTTTCCCCTCCAGCTTGGTTATCTGTCGAGCAACAGATTTGTTGCGCCAGTTGCCCTTTAGGTAATACAGAAAAATCAAAGTGGTGCCAATTATCATTGATGATACCATTGAATAAAAGAGACCCATATAGTCATTAGGAACCACAGCGAGAAAGTAAGCAATTGGAATACGGCAGAGATTCGCCGAGAGGGTAGTCACCATAGGGGCTACTGATGCACCGGCACCCCGCATTGCCCCTGCAAAAGCAAATTCAAGACCTATAAAGCTGTAAAACCATGCAATCGTCCTGATGCCACGTTCGCCAATTTCCAACACAATGGGGTCGTCGGTAAACGCGCGTATGACGTAACTGCCGTTAAACCACATCACAGCACCCATGATAACACCTATACCGATAATGATCAGCGCAGAAGACTTAATACCCTTTTTAGCGCGATCGATCTTTCCAGCGCCTATATTTTGTCCCACAAAGGTTGTAAGGGCAGAACCGATTGCCATCATTGGCAATATAGCAAATCCATCGGCCCTCATAACTGAGTTGTTTGCAGCTATAAATGTTGAGCCAAATCTGTTTGCAAAGGATTGAATTATCATGCTTCCTAACGACATGGCCATCGACTGGATCCCGGAGGGCAGTCCAAGCTTTAATATGATCTTGGCAATCTGCCAATCGATCTTCATCTTTTTGAAGTTGAATCTGATGCCATATCCGCCGCGGTTAACTCGGTAATAAACGAGAACTCCAGATGCGAAATGAGCTATCATCGTAGCCCAGGCAACTCCCGGTACACCCATATTGAAAACAATAACAAAAAGAAGGTTTAGACTAACATTAAGGATACTGCTAAAGATTAGAAAATACATGGGCCATTTGGAGTCCCCAAGGCCTCGCAACACACCGCTTCCTATTGAATAAACCAGGCTACCCAGCGTACCCGCAAAAACTATAGCAAGGTATGCAGCTGAGTCGTTGATGATATTATCTGGAGTTTTAAGAAGTTGTAAAATCGGTTTGCTTAGGAAAATGCCCAAAACAGTGATAATTACACCGACCAAAATGGTAAGTGTAAATGTCGTACTGGAAGCCTTCTCAAGACTCTCTTCGTCCTTTGCACCATAGTACTGGGATATTACGACTGTGGCGCCCGTGGATACTCCCATATACAGCGCGTTAAAAAACATCATTATCGGAAAACTTACGCTAACTGCAGCCAACGCATCGGGGCCGACAAAATTGCCAACAACAATCGAGTCGGCTACATTATAAAGCTGCATGATCAGGAAGCTCGCTATAAGTGGTAATGCAAACATAATCAGTTTTTTTATAACACTACCCTGTGTTAAATCTCTTTTGCTTTCAGTAGTACTTGTCTTTTCCATAGTGGGTAAATCTCCGTTCATTTTTTTAACATTAAGCTATATTGTATAAACAGTGTTTAAATATGTCAACAAAATTCTTTGTTAGGAGTTTAACATACGAGATAATCAATGTAAGTTACATATACATGACAGAAAAACTTAAATATTGACATTGGAAGTGTCAAAGGATATCATTATAATAATAGTCAGGAATTAACTGGAGGGATGTCTCCCATGAAAAAAGACCAGACTGAACGCCGCAAAGCTTTTATCATCAATCTATTATATTATGTCGCAATAGTAGCTATTATCTATGTCTGCTTTAAGTATTTGCTGTCATGGCTGACACCCTTCATCATAGGTTTCGTCATTGCCGCAATCTTTAATCCGGCTATCAAGCTCCTTGAAAAGAGGTTACGCATCGGCAGAAAGGCAATAGCCAGCATCGTTGTAGTCCTTGGCTATGCCGTACTTGTGTCTTTGTTAGCCTTAATACTTATACAGGTAATAACGGTTTTGAAGAGACTCTTTACGCATCTTCCGGGCTATTTTGAAAATCAAATACTCCCTTCCCTGATGCAGCTTGACTTTAGGCTCGACTCGGTAATTTCACTCCCTCCCGAGTGGCAGGAACAGGTCCGGTCTATTCAAGAAAGCATAACATCCGGTCTTATGGATTCAATAGGTAAACTCTCATCCACAGGACTATCTCTTGTAACCAATATCACCAAGGGCATTCCGGCTTTCCTGGTCAGCATGGTATTTACGATCCTTGCCTCTTTCTTTTTCAGTTATCAGTACGATAAAACAAAAAGATTTATATTGCTGCAACTACCTGAAAGAGCACGGATCCTCGTGCATGCCATCAAGTCGACGTTGAGCGATACGATACTCCGATACCTGCGTGGCTATGTAAAAATCATGCTGATAACATTTGTGGAGCTTTCGATCGGACTATCTATATTGGGTGTCCATAATGCGATTCCCGTTGCGTTTGGAATTTCCCTTTTTGATGTTTTACCCGTCCTTGGCACCGGTGGAATAGTGATTCCCTGGGCGGTCTTCTCCCTTCTCTCCGACAATATATTTCTTGGTATTGGATTGTTGGTCCTTTATGCAGCTGTAACTATAATCAGAAACTTCATAGAACCAAAGATCATCGGAGACCAACTCGGACTAAACCCGATAGTTTCGATCATCTCAATATATCTGGGCTTTGTCTGGATCGGTGTGGGCGGGATGATCCTAATGCCCATCACCGTTCAAATCCTGACCACTCTGCATCAAAAAGGCATCATCCGTCTTTACAATGAGGATACGAAGAATATATCCGATACCCCCGACAATACGTCCACTTCATCGGGTAAAACTAGTGAAACTTCAGTTGGCTCTTTTTCAACCAAGAAAAGGAAGTCGCGCTCAGATGATAAGCAAACGAAGTCATAGAATAAATTGCAGATGAAAGCTAGCAGATCATTTGCTATCCCGTTCTTGTGCATCACTGCACATCATGTTATTTTGGGTCATAATTAGAACTATTCAACGAAGCAATCGCTAAGAAACAATCGCTTATATTAAACGAAAGCAGCTGAGATAATTGCCTAAGAGCACATTTGAAAGAATTTATGAAGTAGTCAAGCTAATACCCAAAGGAAAAGTTGCGACCTATGGTCAGATAGCGCTGCTTGCAGGTAACCCGCGCTGGTCACGAGTGGTAGGCTACGCATTACATGTAAACCCGGATCCCGCTTCAATCCCGTGCCACAGGGTCGTTAACCGGTTTGGACAAGTATCCAAAGCATTTGCATTTGGTGGTGAGAATGTGCAGATTCATCTTCTTGAAGAGGAAGGTGTAGCCTTGACTGATGGTCGCGTTGACCTTTCGAAATATCTCTGGGACAGTCAACAGGTCTAATTTATTTTGAAGAAACTATATAAATGGATAAGAGGTCATTAAAAGGTCTATCATCTTTGAAAAAAAGAATTTAGTCTCAGTTGTTGATGATCCGCAAAAAATGGGCTGTTGCTAAGTAATTAGCAACAGCCCGGTTTTTTACAGCTAAATCATATTAACGTGCGTTGTAGCGGTCAAGAGCAGCCTGCTGGATCTCGATGCAGCGGTCGATGTTCATAGACTTGATTTGATCGACAAAAGCGTCAAATTCACTGAGGGGTTTTGCACCAGTTATAAACTGGGGTATAGTTTCGTTGGCATATGTCTGAATATCGCCGTAGATGCTGCTGTATTCCTGACCTTCTTCTGCAGTCTTAGTGGTCGGAGGTAATACATAGTCGTTGGAATCCTTGTTCCAAACGTTATAAGCTTCAAGAGCTGCCTCTGCAGCTGTCCCTTCGTATGCCTGCCACAGGCGTTTGAAATCGCTCATGCCTATACCATCATCCCAGGTGTAGTTCATGGCAACAGAGCGCGGCAGGAATCCATCCGGGTTTTTCAGGATCAAGTCGGTGTATTTAGGTGCGCCATCTACCATTGTGAAGCTGACGTCTTCAATACCGTAGTTGATAAGCAGTGCGCCCTCATCGGTATAGAAATAGTCCATCAAAGCAACTGCAATTTCCGGATTCTCGCAAGCAGAGGTTACAGCGTTGGGAACCTTTGCTTCACGGGATGTGTAGCGGAAATGGATCGTATCGCCTTCGTTCAGTACAGGAGCGGAAACGGCGGTAAGATCGAATCCCTCGGGTTCTGCGGTGCCGTCAACAGCTTTTGCATTGGCTGTATAGCCCCAGGGGTATAGGCCTGCTCCGGCTTCGCCGTTCATTGTGAAGGTGAATGCATCACCGGTAAAGATAGCGAATGTAACGCCATGGGATGTGAACTCACGATCAATGAAGCCCCTATTGTACCAGTCGTTCATCATTGTAAGGTATTCCTTGAACTCGGGCTGGATGTAACCGTAGTAGATTTTACCGTCCTTCTGGTAAAATTCCTTACCAACCTGATAAGCGGACAGGAACTCACTGTTTAGAGAAACGCCGGAAACGTCAAGCAACAGAGGATATTTAAGTCCCTCGTCAACAAAAGCTTGAAGGGCGGTTTCCCAGTCTTTTAGTGTTACAGGTAGATCAACGCCCCTCTTTCTGAGGATATCGCCGCGAAGGGCTAGACCCATCCAGGGATACTCGGCAGGATCGTTAAGGGTGTAGATTGACCAGATGTTACCGGCGTCGGTAATAGTCTGACGAGCGACATCAGCGGTTACCGTACGTCTGGCGGCATAGTTGGGGGCATATTTGTCAATCAACTCGTTAAGGCGGAGATATACGCCGTCTTCAATGGCTCTGTCCGGTCCGCCCGTATACTCGATCGCGCCGGGGCGTACGATATCGGTGTAGTCGCCGGAGTTGATCATAAGATTAAATACTGTAGTTGCATCGGCGGCGGATGCTTCCTGGAATCTCAAAGTTACATTTGTTCTTCTTGCAACCTCTTTAACAAACTCCGAATCGTTCATTGAAGCTATGTAGTCGGCTGTGAATGTCTGCCATACTGAGACCTCTACGGGCTCTTCACTCAGCATGGGATAAGGAAGCTCATTATCGGTACCGGATGGCTCCTCTGAAGGCTTTGCAGAAGGAGCATCTGAGGGTGCAGCTGACGGACTATCGCCCTCATTGTCTGAGCAACCTGTGAATAAGCCGGCTAACATCACAAGTGCGATCAGTAGAGTGAAAAGTCTAAATGCTTTTTTCATATGCTGTCTCCTTTGAAAATGATATTAAAAATTTGTTAAGCCGAGTTAATAATAAATTAACATCTTTTAATATTTATGTCAATACTATTTTCAGTAATTTTAGTTCAATTATTTACTTAATTTAGTAAGGTTAATTAAATTTGTTAAATCTGTTAAACTTTACCTGTTCCGCAGAGGTGTAATATTGTTTGAATTAGCACAAAATTTTGGATTGCTACTGTAGCCTGTTTTACATATTTTCTATTTATCAGCATCATTAGCGAAAAGTCATGAAACAATGTAAAGCACTATCCGTCCACCACGGAACCCACTGTGAACCTTCGTAGACCCTGCATCTATAAGGATGATAGGATATATGATGCTGCTCATATTGCTTGCCATTTTGGCGAACATAGCAGCATATATTTTGCACTGCTTGAGCAAAGAGCAAAATCACACAATCAGCAAAAGTATAATTTTACCAATTTATTGTTGATTTATTATTGTATCTATAGTATAATATTATTACCATATATTGGTAGCGCATCTATACATTGAAGATCAGGTAAATATTTCATCATTTTTCAGAACTTAACATCGTTAAGGAGAGCAGTATATGGAAAAATCAGTAATAAGAGGCCGCACGATAATAAACAAAAATCGGATCATTACCGGTTTTGCTCTTTTAGTTACTGCTGTTGTACTTGCTGCTTTTTTCCTTCCCCGGTACCTCAACAGCAAACAGGCATCGTACCCCATCCTAACAGCCAAGCATGATATACCAAGGGGGAAAAATATCAGCAGTGAAGACATTTCCGTTTCAAAGACATTGGACAAGACCTTGTCCAGTATGGGATATTCAAACCCCGAAAGTGTGATCGGCAGAGTCGCAACAAGGGATCTTTCTGCAGGTTGCTTTGTATTACAGGGAGATGCAGCGGCAGAATTTACGTTGCCTACAATATACGATTCGATCCCTGAAGGATTCTTACTCATTTCAATATCTGCTCCGTCACTGGCGGGATCTGTTGGCGGTCAAATTCGTGCAAACGACATAATACGTCTTTATGCACTCGATGATAACGGCACTGCAGTCACACCTCCGGAGCTGCAATATGTCAAGGTTTTGGCAGTCTACAATAGTCAGGGAATAGAACTCAATGGCTCCGATACAGCATATAACGCCGCATCAGCATCAAGATTTGATACTTCGGATAGCGCAAGCAATGGCATAATTCCATCCTCTATCACTCAATCAACTACCGGGAACCAGAAAAAGCATGAAAGCCCGTCTCTAATCTCCCTTCTAGTAACCCAGGAACAAGCTTTGCGACTTATTGAGCTCGAAATGAGTGGAAGGCACTATATTTCACTTGTGTCCCGTAACCAAGATAGTGGCGAGTCAAATTATTTGGAGTTCCAAAAGAAAGTGCTTGATGACATGACGAGAGGAAAAAAAGGATGATAATTGCGGTATGGGGAAGCAGTGCTTCCGGCAAGAGCACTCTTTCCGTCCAGATTGCACTTGCTCTTCAGAAGAACAAAAACAATGTCATACTTATTGACACAAATTACATTGTCCCCCAATGCTGTATCTGGTTTCCAAAAATTGCGCCATCTAAACTCGTCTCGCTTTCCACGATTTTAGAAAGTGAAATAACACCTGAAGGACTTGCTAGACAAATATATCTTGTTGGCAACCGGCTTGGGGTGCTTGGCTACACTAAAGGTGAATTGGCAATGAATAGCTTAGTGCAGCGGTATGACACTGCTGCCTCTCTGCTACACACAGCTGCCACTATTTCGGACTATGTAGTTGTCGATTGTCAAACTAACATCACTCAAGATCATCTAACATATACCACACTAGAGATGTCAGGTTGTAAATTGATAGTGTGCACACCTGATTTGCGGGGAGTTTCGTTCTGGATGAGTAATGTACCGATGCTTGCCGACAGCAAATATAATATGGAAAAATCGATTCGCATATTAAACATGGTAAGCAGTATATCTCCGGTCAATGTAGTTGAGCGCCAAATCGGAAGCATTCATTTTGCCCTCCCCTTCGACCAAAGAGTTGAAAAGAAACTTATCGACGGGTCATTGGGCAAAACGTCAGGCTATGAAATGTCAAAGTCATACAGTAGAGTATTTGATTCTTTGATCGGGCGAATATTATCAGCGACCTGACAATTTTGGTATGTGACGATCACTATCAGTATTTAGTCATGTAACATGTATCAATGTGGGATGGGAGTAAATGAGTCAGACTATTATCAATAAGCTAATAGGTTCAAAAGATCCGCAACTGGCGGCAACCACAAAAAAAGATAACGGTTATCCAATGTCCGAACAGGAGTATATTGCAGTATTTGAAAAAACACAGCAGTACATCATAACCGAAAGGATCGGAGAGCTTCGCCGTTCCTTGTTTGGACACGAATCTGACAAGGATGCACTGCTAAACCTTATACAGCAATATCTCCATCGGCACCTACGGTTTTCTGACGACATATTTGCCCTTGCAAAAAGAATCTTTGATGACATGACTGGATATGGCTTCCTCAACAGTTATTTCGAGAGAAGCTCAGAAATCGAAGAAATCAATATAAATTCATGGGACAGTGTTGAGATACGCTATACAAACGGCAACCGTGAGCTTATTGATAGCCGGTTTCACAGCCCCTCCCATGCAAGGGATGTGCTCCAGCGCATTTTTCACCTCAACAACAAATATCTTGACGACAACATGCTAATCGAGGTAAGCAACATTGGCAACAATATCAGAATTGCTGCCGCCATACCCCCCGTAGCGGACAAAAGCGCAGGCATAGCAGCTTCGATCCGATTTATCCACACAAAAAAGCACACCGTTGAGCAACTGATTCAAAGCGGTATGCTCAGCTCCGACGGGTTTCATATGCTAAAGCAGCTTATCTCATATGGTGTATCAATATGTTTTTGTGGAAGCACAGGTTCCGGAAAAACCACCGTCGCAAACGCTTTGTTAATGGAGATGGAACATCGCACCCGGATCATCACCATAGAAGCCGGAACACGTGAATTTGACCTTGTCCGCAGAGACAGTAACGGTAGAGTCATCAACAATGTTGTCCACCTGCAAACCCGGCCGCACAGGGACAGTCATTTGAACATCGACCTGCAGGCACTATTGGATTTGATACTGAAGTTCGATCCCGATCTGGTTGTTGTAGGTGAGATGGTATCTGAAGAAGCATTTATAGCTCAGGAGACTGCTAGAACAGGCCATACAGTGCTCACTACTATACACACAAATAACGCATACGATACCTATCATAGGATGTTTACACTTGGCATCCGCAAATACAATCTAGACGAAAACTTGATGCTGAAGTTTATGGTGGATGCCTATCCAATTATCGTATATATAAAGCAATATGGCGACAATAAGCGACGAGTCCAGTCCATTATAGAGGGATATTACACTGGCGGCAAAATACAATACAACGAGCTCTATACATATCAAGTACATGACAATATCACCGACATCGACGGAAATATCACTGAAGTTCGTGGAGAGTTTAAAAAATGCGGTAGGATCTCAGACGCCCTGAAAAGAAGGCTTCTTAATAATGGGATGCCTGCTAATTTGATAAGCAAGCTGTAGATATTGGAGATGAAGCTATGAAAAGAAAAAACTCCATAGTACGAGAAACTCAGCCGACTGCGACAAGGCGACGACACTTGAAGATATTGAAAAATGAGCAAGGCGATATATATTTTGAATTTCTCATCTGCATGATACTATTCGTTGTGATAATTTCTGTCACACTTCAAGTTGTTTCTGCAGTGCAATTAAAATTTTGGCTCGATCGTAAGACCGCAGCAATTGTGCGCCACGTACAAATTCGCGGCGAAGTGGATCAAATAGCGGAGCAGATGATTTCGGAAATCGAAGAAAGACTTGAAGGCAACGTAACTATTGAATGGGATGCTCAGTTCATTACCGGAACATGGAAGGTACAGCTTGGTGATCAAGTGCGACTTAGCGTCATTGGAGAAACAATACTATTCAGTATAGGTAAATCGGATGTTGTGAAAATTAGTTTAATGTCTGAAATGGTGGGTACATGTGAAAGATATTGGAAGACATAAGGGCAGGGTCATCGGCCTAACAGCGAGTGCTGCACCCGATTTGGAATATGTAAAACATAGCTCGTCAGGTTCAATGTACATATTTTTAACTATTTTTCTTATAGTCATTTCACTGATCCTCTCCCTGCTTATATTTGCACTGAGACTTGTAGTGCTAAATCATGACATTGATCATGCATTTGAAAGATGCGGAGTAGATCTCCTCACAGCTGTCCGAAGAGAAAATTACGATGCCGTCACAGAATCAAATACAGATTTTATTGATCATCAAATAAACGATCCTTTAGATCCATCGGTAAGGGAAAATCTACTCGAATCATTTATTACTAATCTTTCAAATTCACTCCAGTGCTACATAGAACCGGGATACGAAACGATCCATAAAAAAGTAAGTACTTCAAACGCATCTGTTTATCTGATTTCAGATTTTCAATTTAGCTACAGCAACAGTATCGAAGTTATTCGGGCAACACTTGAAGTTCCGATCGTGTTATTTGGAAACACCATACATGTATATGAAAAAGAACTAACGTATGAGTTTACATTAATAGCGAAATAGTTAACCAAACGGAGTACAAATTACAATCGGCACAGAGGTAAATCAAACATATTTGCATTTTAAGGGGGTGAGTAAAATAAAAATCAAAAGGTTTTCCGATAATGTTAGGTTTTTCAACAATGATCCTTTCCCAACAGTGAAAATCGGATCTAAGAGAAAGCAAACACTAAAACAGGTTTTGTGGCAAATACAGGGCAGAAAACCGTGGTTGAAAAGAGAATATGAAGCGCTTATAGCATTGTTGCGCGAATCCGGCCGCGAAGGTGATTTTGAAAGTCTGATCACCAAAAGCATATTCCTATCTATTGCAGGACTTGTTATTGGAGGCCTTACCCTTAAAAACGTTGCTGCCTTGCCCTTTGTCGCCGCACTTGGTTTTCTGATTCCTGTGTGGAATGCAAAAATCTATTCCATCAAATATGACAAACATATATCACTACAGCTCGAAAGTGCACTTGCACTTATAACTTCATCTTATATGCGAAGCAGCAATATAGTAACTGCAGTTAAAGAAAATCTCTCTTATTTGGACCCACTAATAAGAGAAGTATTTGAGAACTTCCTTGCTGAAAGCAATATTAACGCAAATATAGAAACCTGTATTCAAAATATGTCACGCAGAATAAATCATCCGATTTTCTCAGAATGGTGCGCTTCCCTTATCAAGGCGTATAACAACAGTGCACTTAAGGAAGACATGATAGCTATTGTATCGAGACTTTCATCGATACGTATAATCCAAGACAACCTTGAAACCGAGACACACGAAATATTGACTCAGTACATTCTTATGCTATTTATACTTGTGCTAACTTTACCCCTAATATATTTAGTAAATCACACTTGGTTTCTATATTTTTTTACACACCCTCTTGGCAAATTCGCAGTAGCATTTGGTTTGTTCGCACTTATTTATGGCATAATCAGTATTATTCGTTGTTCTGCTCCCGTTAACCTCTCTTAGATGATATACAAATTGAAATAGTGAGGGATCCAATGTACCTTCTTTTGTACATTATCTCAATGCTTAGTATATACGCTCTTATTTCAGGCTTTTTCCCGTTCGCTAATAATAGGGCAAGCCGGACGATCGGTCATTTTGGTAGAGCTGAAAGCAAACGCTCGCACCTACACTTTGTAGAGTTTCCGGTGTCATGGCTATCACAACGAATCAAGCCGCTCATTCGGCTCAGTAGTTTACGGTATGTAAAACTTGAGAACTCATTAAAGAACTCAAAAATTGCTGCCACTCCCGAGCAGTTCACTGCAAATGTAATTTCTGAGGGCTTTCTCCTTACTTTTTTCTGCATTCCCCTGTTTTTTATTTCTCGTATTGTTTCCGCTGCAGTTTTGGGCTTTTCGATATACTATGTAGTCTCACGATTTAGAAACCTCGAAATCAATGACAAAGAAAGATCCCGCGGCATAGAACAGGAACTCCCACGTTTAGTTTCTTACATAAAACAAGGTCTTGTCACAAACGGTAACATACTACTTCTTCTCGAGCGCTACAAGTCAAACAATGTTGGGTTTGCTGAAGAACTCAGCAGAACGATTGCCGACATAAAGACATCTAATTTTGAATCAGCACTTCTCAGAATGGGCAGTAGGTATAACAGCGAGCATCTTTCCATGCTCATCCGCGGTCTTATAGGGATTTATAACGGCGATGATATGAGGTACTACTTCGAGATGCTTGAAAAGGATTTTACTCAGTTGGAAATAAACAGGCTGCGGTTAGAAGTAAGGAAAATCCCGCGTAAAATGCGGACAAGCATGATTGTCGTGTATGCTGCCATAGCCTTACTGTTTTTTACACCAATATTTATTCTGATATCTGAAAGCCTACAGCAGTTTTTCTCTTAAGTTTTATATTGTGAAATCATTTGGCCACATAAACAAGGTCTTTGACCAACAGGCCATATAAAAACTCAAATGAGGTGAACACATGCTAAACTTTGCAACAAAAATCTACCTTCTTCTTAAATCAGAAAGGGGCGAGACTAAATTTGACAGTGCACTTCAGATTGTCATATCTTTTGTTATTGGTGCAATAATCTTGGCTGCACTTGTCACGGTCTTCAATACTACAATTGGTACATGGTTGGAAAAAACTGCAAATAGTTGGTTTGGTAGTGCGGGAGCAACTATACCTCCACTTCCATCATCCAATTGACTTGCAGAGTAATGGTTGCAAATGATATGAAGTTGACACAAAAATTATCGTTTAAGAATCTTCTCAAAGATGAAAGAGGGGATCTGTATTTTCAGAAGATGATTTTGATTGCGCTCTCCTTTATAATAGGCGCAATCATTCTCTCTACCCTTATGGCGGTTTTCGATGCAAATTTTATCGACAGGTTATCGGAAATAATTGAACAAATCCTTACTTGGTAGATAACATGCAATTGCCGTACGGGATAGCCTGGAGTACATCCTTCGCTTTTGGCAGAGGTTGTTTCCTGGAAGCCCACTTTATAACACGCATGCGTTAAGCGCAGGGAGTACGTCACTACTTAGCTTCATACCATACTCTGAACACTAAGCGAGAGCGTACCTGCATGACTTAATAACGATCATGAGGCAGCCCTCCAGTGCTTAACCGATGTGTCATGATTACGCCTATCCATAGCTCCTAGCAAAGACATAATCAAACCACAATTGTACCTATTTTATCAGACCATGCACTTACCCGTAACAAAACGCTTACATCACTACTATGCAAAGCTGTAAACAAAAACTATGCTGTAAATGCAACCATAGTCAATAACTCAAAATCAAACGCCTTCCGACTAAAAAGTCTGAAGGCGTTTGATGGTAAATAACTAATTATGACTTATTTGGCTTTGCTGTCTATCTCCTCTTTGATCTTATTGAGAAACTCACTGATTTCCATGGATCCAAGATCTCCCGCGCTTCTTGAGCGCACCGAAACTGTAGAATTTTCAGCTTCTTTATCACCAACCACGAGCATATACGGAACCTTTTCAACCTGAGCGCTTCGGATCTTATATCCTATTTTCTCACTGCGGTCATCCAGTTCACATCTAATTCCATATGCTTTAAGCTTGCTCTCGACTGTCTTTGCGTAATCAATATGACGCTCGCTGATAGGCAGAACCATAACCTGCGTTGGTGAAAGCCAGGTTGGCAGTGCACCGGCATATTTTTCAATCAATAGAGCCAGTGTGCGCTCATAACAGCCGATGGATGTTCTGTGAATGACATATGGATGTTTCTTAGAGCCATCAGAGTCCACATAGACCATGCCGAACCGCTCAGCAAGCTGGAAGTCGATCTGGATCGTAATTAGTGTGTCCTCTTTGCCATGCACATTCCTGATTTGGATATCAAGTTTTGGACCGTAGAATGCTGCTTCACCGTCAGCCTCCACATAATCTAAACCGATGTGGTCGAGAATGGCTCGCATTCTGTTCTGTACATTCTCCCACTGTTCAGCTGAACCGATATATTTCTCTTTGTCATTTTCATCCCACTTTGAGAAGCGATATGAAACATCCTCGCTAAGTCCGAGTGTGTCAAGCATATAGATCGCAAGGTCAAGGCATGCTCTAAATTCATCCTCAAGCTGGTCGGGTCTGCAGGCTATATGACCCTCAGATATCGTGAACTGACGGACCCGTATAAGGCCGTGCATCTCACCTGAGTCTTCATTACGGAAAAGAGTCGATGTCTCATTATACCTTAAAGGTAAATCGCGGTAGCTGCGCATTGAAGCAAGATAGACCTGGAATTGGAACGGACAAGTCATGGGCCTAAGTGCAAAGACCTCGTTGTCCTTTTCCTCGTCACCCATTACAAACATGCCTTCTCTGTAATGATCCCAGTGTCCAGAGATCTTATAGAGATCGCTCTTTGCCATATATGGAGTCTTTGTGAGCAGATAGCCCCTCTTATCCTCTTCGTCCTCAACAAATCGTTGCAATATTTGCAGAACCTTTGCGCCCTTCGGCATCAAAATAGGCAGGCCTTGGCCGATATAATCGACAGTTGTGAAGTATCCCAGTTCGCGCCCGATCTTGTTGTGGTCGCGCTTTTTTGCTTCCTCAAGGCGGTGCAGGTGTTCCTCGAGATCATCTTTTTTTACATATGCAGTTCCGTAAATTCGTGAAAGCATCTTGTTTTTTGAATCACCCCGCCAATATGCACCCGTTGCACTAAGCAGCTTGAAAGCCTTTACGCGTCCTGTGTCCGGTATGTGAGGTCCTGCACAGAGATCTACAAATTCTCCCTGCTTATAGAAGGAAATCACTTCCCCCTCGGGCAGATCCTCTATCAGCTCAACTTTGTATGGCTGATCCATCTCCTTCATCAATGACATGGCTTCTTCCCTTGGCAGCTCAAAACGCTCGATTGAAAGCTTTTCTTTGACTATCTTTTTCATCTCAGCCTCTATTTTGCTCAGATCTTCCTGAGAAAACGGGGTCTCGACATCAAAATCATAGTAAAATCCATTCTCAATCGAAGGGCCGATTGCAAGCTTTGCGGATGGATAAAGTCGCAAAACTGCCTGCGCCAGGATATGGGACGCAGTGTGCCTAAATGCATCCTTTCCGCCCTCAGTGTCAAATGTGAGTATGTTTAGAGAATCGCCTTCTTTAAGTTCTGTGCGAAGATCGGACAGTTCACCGTTGATTTCTGCTGCCATGGCCGCCCTCGCTAAACCGCCGCTGATAGCTTCAGCTGCATTCAAAGCATTTGAGCCGTTTTCAAGCTCGAGGATGCTTCCATCCTTTAGTTTGATTTGTATCATAATGATCCTCCTTCCAAAAAGGTGAGTTTGTATTAAGCAAAACAAACACCCCTGAAGATAATACTTCAGGGGTGATATAAACCACGGTTCCACCCTGTTTACGGCTGATATGCCCAGCCGTCACTCAACATCGCAATATTACGACATCCGCTATAACGTGCGGTCACGTCCTCGCCTACTCAGCTATTTGCTATACCCAGTAGCATAAGTGCCAATTGGATAAAGCATGAACCTTTCGGAAGGAAGCTCGGAGGTGGTCATAAACCGGTAATAGCTACCGATACGCTCGGTTTTCGCAGCTGAGCTTTCAGCCTAGGCTCTGCCTCTCTGGGCGAAAATTAACGAACTTTTTGTCCTCGTCATGGCCTGTTGATATATAATAAACATTTATACCACGAATGTGCATTTATGTCAACATATTTTATCTATCGACAGCTTACCGCAAATTGCAAGTTAAAGTGAAACACTTTTTCTCTGTCAAATATTATCTAGATTTCTTGTAGTTTTCGCTTGTTTCTGGCGGTTTGGGTCTGGGCGGAACGGGAAATGCTTTCGCTATGAACACTTTCTTAGTTCTTCTTTAACTACCTCGTTTGCGCATTTACCTTCTAAAACCTTACGCGAGGAATCATCTAACTATACATTCCATTCGAGTATTTTACTTAAGAACGCGGCAGCTTGAGGGGTTTTCGGATTTTTGAAGAGCTCAGAACTGCTGCCACGCTCTAAAAGTCTTCCGTCATATAAGAAAAAGATTTTATCACAGGCCTTCTTTGCAAACCCCATCTCATGCGTAACAAGTATGATATTGAGCCCTTCATTTCTAAGCTCCTTTATCATGTCAAGCACTTCATTTGTAAGTTCCGGATCAAGTGCGCTGGTAGGTTCGTCCAAAAGCAACAGCTTTGGCCTTGTGGCGACTGCTCGTGCAATCGAGATCCTTTGCTGCTGTCCTCCCGACAACTCATGAGGAAACTTATCCGCATCATCCAAAAGTCCAAACCTGCCCAGCAGCGAGTTTGCAACTTCAATGGCTTCTCTTTTGCTGTATCCATGTACCTGCACAAGTGGCATTGTAATATTCTGCCTGCCTGTCAGATGGTTGAAAAGCCCTTTGGCTTGAAAAACAAATCCCACCTTTCGCCTGTACTGGGTGAGATATTTCTCATCAAACTGCAGTTCTTGCCCGTCAATAACGACTTCTCCGGACGTGGGAAGTATCAAGCCACCTAGAATCCTAAGCAGGGTCGACTTGCCACCACCTGATGGACCGATAATAGCCAGGGCACCGAAATCCTCCACCACCGAAATATCCCTTAGCACTTCCTTTTCATCGGAAAAACTCTTTGTGATCGATTTAAGCTCAATTCTCATAACTGAATCTCTTTTCTAATACTTTTGTAATCATTGAAATCGGAAATGTAAGGGTCAAGTACAACAGTCCGAGAAATATGTATACTTCAAATATCGCATAATTCGTTGCGCTTATCTCACGGGACGTCTGCGTCAGTTCAATTACAGATATCAATGACAAGAGTGATGAGTCCTTGATGATCGAAGCAAACTGTCCTGCAAGTGACGGTAGCGTCCTCTTGACTATCTGCGGCAGAATCACCAGTCTCATTGTTTGTCTTGGCTCTAACCCAATGGCTTTTGCAGCTTCAAGCTGTGTGGCATCGATGGATTCAATACCTCCGCGAAATATCTCGGATATGTATGCACCTTCAAAAACTGAAAGTATCAGCACTCCGGCAAGAAATCTGTTTGATATGCCCCAGGCGGTGCCAACGATATAGAAGAAAAGATATACCTGCATAATCATGGGAGTACCTCTGATAAACTGCACATATATCTTTGAAATATATGAAACAGGAAGTATGTTGGATCTGCTTCCCATCGCAGAAAGAAAACCTATCACAAGACTTAGGACAAGGCTCACGATACTAAGTAGCACTGTCAGCTTAAATCCTTGGAGATACCTGACTCTGTATGTCCAAAGAATTGAAAAATCCAACTTCATATCTAGACGCTTAAGGGACAACATGAAAAATAGGAATATTGCTGTAAGAGCCAATACTGTATTCAATAGCGCCTGCACAGGCTTTACCTTTTCATTTTCTCGTTTTACAAACAATTTGCGTATTTTCATAGTGCTCCTTCTTAACAGAAGGACAGAGCTCTAATCGAGAAGCTCCGTCCCAATCCACCATTACATCACATTCTTATTTATTGACGTCTGTAAAAAACCATTCAAAATTATACCGGTCAAAGGCCTCTTTTTCCTCTTTTAAGTGTTTCTGTGTGATTTCGTCGAAGCCCCCTTCTTCATAGAATTTATCTATAAAATCATTCAACTTCTCAAGAAGCTCCGTGTTACCCTTTTTGACCCCGACGCCCCAGTATTCAACGTCTTGGAAGGGTATATAAATAGCTTTTGTCGTATCGGGATTCATCTTGTTGTTTCTATATATTGTAAGTTGATCATATATAAATGCGTCAGCCTTCCCTTGCACGACTTCTGTTACACAGGCACTCTCATCGGGCAAAGATAAAATCTCAGCGTTGGTGAGGTTTTTTTCAGCATATATATGTCCGGTAGAACCGGTCTTTGCAGCAATGATCATCCCCTCTTGGTCTAAGTCCTCAGCTGATTGAATCTCCGATCCACTGTTGACCAGTAGGGCAAGAAGCGCCTTGGCATAGGGCTTTGAAAAATCGATTTTCTCCAGACGTGACTCATTGATCGTCATTGAAGATATGACCATATCGACCTTGCCCGTTTGCAGAGCAGGGATAAGTCCATCCCAGTTGATGTTTTCGATCTTGACGGGCCGACCCAAGAACTCACCAAAGGCCTCTGCAAAATCGACACTGACTCCAGCAGGATCGCCATTCTCATCCTTTGTCTCAAAGGGAGGATATGCAAGCTCCATGCCAACGACCAGTTCCTCGGTCCCTTTCTCAGAACAACCAAATATAGTTAGGATCAGTATAAATAGAGATAATAAAATAAGAATTTTTTTCAATTAGAGACCTCCCCGGATATGTACATATTTGAACTTGAACTGCTAATCTGCAGAGTTTTTACTGCCTTGCTATTTGTGGCCCTGCTAAAGGTCTGAATTATCTTTTCGACCAAATGTGGTAGAAATTTCGAGCAAACCTATATGTATATTATGGAATACACTTATAATTATACAGATATTTATTGACTATTCAAGTATTACTTTTTTGCACGATTACTTACCGTTTTGTGATTATAGCGCTGTTTTCTGCGGTAACTTCTGCGTAAATACAAGGAAAACAACTGCCTAAATACAAAGAAAAATAGAAATCGTTCCAAGTGTCTTGGACTTACTTCAAAGACACTTGGGGAGGACGAGGCGATTTCTTCAACCTCGTCTGGCGGAACAGCAAAATCGACTGGTCAGTGATGAAGACTCCGTTTGGCGTTAGGCTGCATACAACATCAGACAATAGAACCGTCCCCTTGTCTGCCAATGACAATTGTTTGCATCCCCGGTCCTCTGTCTTTTTGCGGAAGCGCCTCAAAACCTAAACGTTTATAAAGCTTGACGTGTTCCTTCGCTGCAAACAAGCTTACCGTGCCAAGGACTCCCGAAGGGAGCATATTTTCAATACATTGCAGTGCATACATAACCATTGCCGACGCAATACCTCGGTTTCTGTACTCCGGGTGCACCATAACATCACATATAACAAATACAAAAATGCCGTCACCGGCTACACGTAGCATTCCCACAACCTGGTCATCTACAACAGCGGTCAAATTAAGCAGTGATCTAGCTATCGCCGTCTTGATCATTCCTGAGTCCAATAGCGGCAAATCGCAACTCACCCTTAAAGTCTGCATAGCAGCAATGGTTAGCATATTTTCATATATTTTGAGTTCCAATAATATACCTCCGACTGCTTTAATTAAAATGCTGTCTCTGTCATTTTTCGACACAGCTTTTTATTTCAGCCATATACTATTATAGTTAAATTTTCACGTTGCAGCAACAACCGTATTATATACACGCTGCGTTCTGTACTCGCACGGTGAAGTGACTTTCCGCTAATGCTCTCTCTTCGGCTGGCGAAATCAGTGGCAAGGGGTTGTAAAATCATCACAAATAGTATAAAATACCCTTGTTACTGCATGAAGAAAGCTATTTAATGAAAAACTTTGGAAAGTCCGCCCTTTTAGCGGGGCGTGTTCGCCTCAGACGTGGCGGACGACCTTTCTATACTTTAGGGGGGAGACCTGTGCGAGTAGAACTGGAAAAAGGATTCCTTGACATATCTTCGGAGGTAATAACAACCATAAGCGGCTATGCTGCAACAAGCTGCTTTGGTGTGATAGGTATGGCCCCTGCTTCGGTAGGCGATGGCATCGTACGTCTTCTAAAGAAGGAATCTCTTTCCCGCGGCGTACGCGTTACAACTGACAAAGACAACGAAACTGTGGCCATTGAGCTGCATATAATTGTTCGACACGGCGTGAACATTTCCACTGTCAGCCGCTCTATCATACATGAGGTGCGATACGTTGTGGAAAACCTTACTGGGATTAAGGTCAAAAGCGTGGATATCTGCGTAGACTCAATAATGAGCGACTGACCTTTCCCCTGACTAAAAATCTTAATAATTCGGGGGTGCTTTGAACCAATGGCGCATATTAATGGCACAGTGCTGAAGAGGATGATACTCAATGCCGCCGCCGCTGTTGAAAATAATAAGCAACAAATCAATGAACTGAATGTTTTTCCTGTTCCAGACGGTGACACCGGCACAAATATGTTTCTGACAATATCTGCCGCTGCCAAAGAGCTTTCGGGAATATCTTCGACCAATGTCGGAGAAGTCGCGGATATCGTCGGCAGAGCTATGGTGCGTGGTGCGCGCGGTAATTCCGGCGTAATATTGTCTCTTCTCTTCCGCGGATTTGCAAAACATCTTAAAGATATGAAAGAGATCGACGGTTCTGTATTTGCCGCAGCCATGCGAGACGGAGTTGACTCGGCATACAAGGCAATTATGAAGCCGTCAGAAGGTACTATCCTTACCGTTTCACGTGTCTCATCTGAGCATGCACTTCAAGCCGCATCAGAAAATCCCGATCCTGATCATGTTCTAGGTGAGATGCTTATATCTGCCAACAAGGCTCTTGCAGAGACTGTTAATCAAAACCCTGTCCTACAAAAGGCTAACGTTATCGATGCCGGTGGAAAGGGCTTCTGTGTTATATTAGATGCTATGCTTCGCGGGCTGCGTGGTGAGGAAATCACGTCATCTTCAGGGTCTGAAGATGGCACCTCAAGTGCAGCTGATTTTTCGGATTTTAATACCGAAGATATTAAATTTGCATACTGCACCGAGTTCATTGTCAATGTTGACAAGAAGGACAATTCCTCAAATATTGGCACATATAACAAACTGCGTGCTGTTTTGGACTCAATCGGGGACAGCCTGGTATTCGTAGAGGATGAAGATATAATAAAAATCCATGTCCATACTAACCAGCCAGGTAAGGCGCTAGAAGAAGGCCAAAAATACGGATATCTAACTAGCATAAAAATCGAAAATATGCGCGAGCAACACACGGAAAGGGTCATCATAACCGGAAAAGATCCTGTTCGGCCAGGAGAGCGAGTCATAGCAGATCCCGAGAAAAAATACGGTATTGTTACTGTGTGTTCCGGTGATGGCATAGCCGCTGTTTTCCGTGATATTGGAGCCGATCAGATCGTCCAAGGCGGCCAGACTATGAATCCTAGTACCGAAGACATATTGCGTGCTATTGATGCAACTCCGGCTGAGATAGTTCTTGTGTTCCCAAACAACAAAAACATTATTATGGCAGCCGAACAGTGTATTGCAATGTCATCAAAGACCGTTGTAATAATTCCCACAAAAACAGTTCCACAGGGAATATCAGCACTTCTCAATTTTGATCCCGAGCTTGAGATCAGTCAGAATCGCGAAACGATGCTCAATGCCATCGCAAATGTCCGTACGGGTCAGATAACCTATGCGTCACGTGACAGCCTGTTTGACGGCAAGCGGATAAAACAGGGTGAATACCTTGGTATCCTCGATGGAGAACTCATAACCAACAACAAACTGTTGTCTGCCACATTGCGCAAGCTGGCTCGTGATATGTCAAAAAAGCCAACTGAGTTTCTCACCATCTTCTATGGATGCGACACCACTGAAGAGGAAGCCAATGAAGCTCATGCGATATTTGAAAAAGAGTTCAAGAACGCTGAAATCACAATGCTTGCGGGAGGTCAGCCTGTTTACAGTTATCTGATTTCCGCCGAGTAATAAGCAAAGTGTAAAATCGGAATGGAGGTTTATATGGATCTCACAACCGATGTGCGATATATAAAGGGAGTCGGAGAGAAAAAGGCTAAGCTGCTAAACAAGCTTGGCCTTTTTACGATTGGCGACCTTATATCATACTTTCCAAGAGCATATGAGGATCGTACCACTATAAAAAAAATATCCGAGCTTGAGTTGGATAGCTCTGCTTGCGTTGAAGGGTGTCTTGTTAGCGCTCCCAGACTAAATCATATACGCCGGCAGCTTAATGTTATCAAG
>JBMNIG010000021.1:0-244137 GCA_050950785.1 Eubacteriales bacterium
TACGCAGTGATGCTACTCTAAGCATGTATATCCCCCTTATTTATTCTTATCACATGCTCCAGTATCGGCAAACCGGCTGATATATGTGTTATAAATGGCTTCTTCAACTTCCAGGAAAATTGGATTGACGGCATGCATGTCGGTCTGGTTGGTCATAAACAGGACAGCAAGATCATTTTTCGGGTCCACGTAGAAATGGGTGCCAAATCCGCCGCTCCAACCAAAGCTGCCCGGGCCAATCCAGCGGCTGCGTCCTGTCCCGTCATAGACCGCTATACTAAGCCCCCAGCACAACCCGGGTATGGGCAGATTTTTATTACCATACGGTGTCGCCATCTTTCTGACTGTCTCCGGCTTCAATATCCGAACGCCATCCAAACTGCCCTCTCCCAGTAACATAAGAGTAATTCGCTCATACCCGTTAAGGCTGCCATACAGTCCGCCGGCGCCTGAAAAGTATCCGCTGATAATAGGATCGATCCTGAAAAGGTCGTCGGACTTGTCATAAGTAACAGCCACCGGATCTTTACCTTCTGCACATGTGTAAACTCTGGCAACCCTTCCCTGCTGTTCCTCATCAAGCAGGAAACAAACATCCCTTATCCTGAGCGGCCCGAAAATATTCTCATTCAGATATGTATCAAAGCTTTTCCCTGTAACTACCTCGACAAGACGACCTAGCACGTCAAATGCGGCTAAAGCGCTGTAGCCTGTCCCTTCCCCGGGCTGAAAATCCAGCGGGAGGTGTGCCAGCTGGTTTACCGTCTGTTCAAGTGATACAAAAGGCAGCTTGGACTTCAGGAACAATTCCCCCATCGGACCCTGTCCCAGTCCGCTGCTATGGTTCAACAACATCCCGACGGTGATCGGCTGCTTTGCCGCTTCGACACGAAGTTCATTTAAATCTACTTTATTTGATTGGGATAGTATGCCAGGTTGGGTAATCCCGCTTGCTACCAGCATACCGCGATAGGCAGGAATATATTTCTCCAAGGGATCATCCAGAGACAACTTTCCTTGCTCTACCAGTTGCATGATTGCTATACCTGTAACGGGCTTTGTCATACTTGCTAAGCGATAAATCGTGTCAGCGTTGACAGGGATTCGTCTTTCGAGGTCAGCACAACCCTGTACGCTCTCGCAAATTACTTCTCCTTTATGACGGACCCTTAGAGCAGCGCCTACAAGTTTCTTTTCTGTTATCAACCTCTCGATACATTCGACAGGATTCATAATCAACATCTCCTTATAAAATTTATATTAAGTAAATGTGTCAGCATAAACTCTCGCCTGAAAGGCGGGCAACCAGTATCGCAACACCTTCTTTTCCTGGCAAGGAAACTTTTACTTTACCGCTTGCATTATCAAATACCGTTGCGCGCGTCATATCCCATATATCCAGAAATTCGACCCTATATTCTCCGTTCTCGGGCAAATCAATTTCCTGGAAAAGCGGACAAGTGCGTCCTAAATAATACAATCGATAATTATCGTTACAGCTGACTGCAGGCTGCATCCTGATCGATGCAAACTTTCGTTCCCATTCCTGCATGCCAAAAATCAAATTCACAATAAATGCATACTGTGGATTGTCTTTTAGAATGGAGGGATTCTCAAGAGCATCTTCCAATCCGCTTTTTATAGGTGTCAGTTCCCCGATCTCATACTGGATTGATTTTAGGAAATCAAACCTTGCAACACTCTCACCGTATAATTTACCTCCCTTTGCCCACCAAAGGACCTCGTCATCCCGATAAAAAGTCTCACCATGGGTGATATAACCGCCGCAGGCAACAGTAGTCCATGCACGGTGGACAAGCTCAAAGCCTGACAGGTTGCCCCACTCATACTCAATGTTGCCCTCATAACCGCACTCGTCGATTATGACGGGAAGTTCATACTCTTTTCTCCACTGTCGCACCCTTTTCACTTCGCTGTTCTGTATAGAACAATGAGTAAGCCATTCTGTTTTTGGATAAACATTCATTATGTTATGAGCTGAAATCAAGTGACCATATAAGTCTTCCTTCGATATCGTCTCCCCGATTTCCATCCAGTTTTCAGGAGTTTTGCTTGTTACAAGCTCGTACTCGTTTGCAAGGCTCCACCATAAGTTGCGGAAAGCCGATAAACGACGTATACAATAGTCCAGGTATATCATCGACTCCTCATGTGTGAGCTTCGAAAATCCCCACCTGTCATATGGATGGAAAAGTATCAAATCAGCCTCGACGCCCAGTTTTCCAAGCTCTTCTATACATGAATCCAGGTGATTCCAAAACTCGAAATCAGGATGCCTGACGTCCCAACTTCCGTCTTCTCCCTTCATGAACGGAAACAGAGAAGGTTCATTGTTATTGTAAGGCATATGCTTCGGAAAGACCAGCATACGTATCTTGTTAAAAGGAGATTTCGCCAACGTCTCCAAGGTCTGCTCTACAAGCTCGGGTGTTTGGTGGATCCATGCATAACATGTGGTTCCTACCGGGAAAAAGCCTGAACCGTCGGCGTAGCGGAAGTGATAACCTTTCCTTTCAACAGGTCCGTGGTTATTGCCTGTGTTAGGCACGCAAAGGAATTCACCTTGCAGATCCCCTGCACGATATTGCCATATACCCTCTCTCCTTGGCATGAACCTGACAGCCATTTCCTTCTCGGTGATTTGGAATCCTTTGACTTCTATTGACTCTCCGCCATGGGAAAAAATCACCGTAAAATCGGACGCACCTTGAGTTCTAAGTTCAAACATCCCGTATTTTTCAATCTTCTTCATAAGCATATTCCTCCCTCATCTTAATAAAAATATCACACTATATATGGAGTGTTATTACTTATAGCTGCTTTTGAACACATAATGCCCGCTGCCGACATGTTTAGTCGTTGCGTCAGGCATAATAACTGTTGCAGAAGTGTTGCAGGGAACACGGATCTCCAAAATAAATGTTTCGTCTTCTCGTCTCCAATTACATAAAGCCAAACCATGCTCGGTAATATAGCTGCGTTTTGCCCATGTGAGTCTTCCCTCAGGCTGTGGGTGGAAAATCAGATGCCTGTAACCGACTCCTTTTTGATCGATGCCGCCGATATATCGAAACATCCAATCGACTACACAACCAAATGCGTAGTGATTGAAGCTTGCATTCTTGGGCGTTCCGTCAGGCTGATACATCTCCCAGCTTTCCCAAATCGATGTAGCACCTGCGTTTACTTGACTCATCCAACTTGGCGACTTTTCCTGGAAAAGGAGCGTATATGCCATATCCAACCGCCCAGCCAAACACAAAGCGTCAAGCAAATACGGCGTTGTAAGAAAACCCGTATCCAGGCGATCTCCGTTCTCATGGATAAGCTCGACCAATTTATCGGCAAAATGTTTTTTATGCTGTTGAGGTACCAAATCAAAAACTATCGCAAGCACGTAAGCCCCCATTCTTTCAGCTGGCATATTCCCATTCTTGTCAATGAGACCTTCCTGGATCGCGTTTTTCATCTTTGCGGAGATATCCCTATAATAGGCGGCATCTGATGTCTGTCCCAGTTTTTCCGCAATTTGGGCCATAAGATTGCATGAATGCCAACCGAAAATCGGAGCAGTGTAAATGCTCGACTTTGCCATGACTTCAAAAACATCCTGCTGGGAAGCCGATTCGGTACTTGGTATGAGCCATTCGCCGAATTGGAAACCTGTATTCCACAGATACGTTTCGATCTCATCGGGAAGTGTGCTTCCGGGGCGGCGAATTTTGGCGCGTGAAATGATATAATCGCACCATGCTTTCATACTATTATATTGCTTGCGAAGAACTATATCATTTCCTGTCATCTCGTACATCGTGTACGGAACCGAAACGGCAGCATCTCCCCAGCCCGAGGATGTCACCGGCCCGCCGCAACCGGTTTCCTCACCCATTTTAATACCGCTGTAGTGATAGATGGATGTGTCAGGAACGGTAAAAGGCACCGAACCGTTTTCCCGTTGATCACAGGCCAGGTTTTCAAGCCAGCGAGTCAGAAAAGGAGTGGTGTCTTCATTTAGCATGGAAGCCTTGGCATATACCAGGATATCGCCTGTCCAACCCGCCTTCTCACGTGTTGGGCAGTCCGTAGGTATGGATATCATATTGGACCGCTGACTCCATCTCACATTTTCATAAAGGCGGTTCAGGCGTTCATCCGAGCATGAAAAATCGCCAACGTTTTGCATGTCACTGGAAAGTGCAACACCTAAGAAATCTTCCGGTTTTGGATCAGGCATTCCTGTAACCCGAATGTACCTGAATCCGTGATATGTAAACATCGGTTCATAAACTGCAGAATTCCCGTTTGATATGTAAACATCCTTCTGCTCTGTTGTCCCCATTGCGCTTACTACATTATTATAATAGCTTCCGTCTTTGTCTGTGGTTTCAAAGTGCTCAAGGGTCACTTCCGTTCCGTACGGAACGTCTATACGTACGCGAGTTCTCCCTGCAATAACCTGACCAAAATCTACAATAGTTTCTCCTTTACAGGAAGCATAAACACGTTTTGCAGGAAGTACAACTACCGGGCGTATCGGCTCTCCGATCTGCGCGTGAAGCACATCGAAATCCTGTTTGTAAACAACAGCGTTTCTCCAAGAGCTGTCATCATACACAGGCGTATCCCACGGTTCTTCCAATGTAGCATCGTATTTTTCACCGTCAAAGAGATCCGAGTGACGTACTGCACCCTCCGATGTTTTCACGTCTGTGTCTGAAACCACAACATCCTCTGTCCCATCCGGATAGGTTACCTCCAGTTGAAACAGGATAGTATGGTCAGGTTTCAGTCCGTCAATAGGCGGTTGCGTCTGCGGACAGCAGTACCATCCATCACCGACATACATTCCAATAACGTTTTTTCCTTCCTTGAGTAAGGCAGTAACATCGTAAGTCTGATAACAGACATATTTGCGGTAAGAAGTGTGCTCAGGAGCAAACTCCCGATAATCCGGCCGCACACCGTTTATAGTGAGCCTATACACACCCAGGCAGGTAGCATACAGGCGTGCGCGAACAGGAGTTGCTTTCAATGTAAACCCCTTACGAAACATAGTGGCTGGCGGCTGATTGCCAAAACCTTTTTTTCTCCCCGGTGATGGCCTTGGCGTACGAACCCATTTTGCTTGCCAATCCTCTGTACGAAGTAAAGCCATTTCAAAAAAAGCGCTTTCGGCAGAAGAATTACCATAGTTATCCCATACTGTGACCCTCCATATGTAACGCATACGGCCAACAAGAGGTTCACCGGCATATTCAATGTATGATGTCCGGTCACTTTTGCAAATTCCTGTATCCCATACCTGCTTTCCTTCAGAATCTTGTACCATTAAACGATACGCTGTCTGAAATGTATTTGGGGTCTCACTTTCAAGCATCCAGGAAAAACACGCAATCCCATCCACTCCAACAGGATTAAATGCATGGTTCGTTTTTAAATTTACTACTTTCATTTTAGTCCACCTTATATACTGCAATCTGCATGAAAATAAACCAATATTCATCAATTAAACTTATTATTACATAATAAAAAAGCCTTGTATTCTAATATATTTACCTTTTGTGTAATTTATTGTCTTATCATATAACCAACTGATCAGGTTATCGATATAATCGAGAGTTATTATCTAAATGATAAGAAACACGAGACACGTTGTCTTTTTTAGCATCACCCATCATATTATAAAAATCATGTCAATATATCATAATATAAGTAAATAATTTGATATACAAACTCTATTTGTTTTGAAATAATGTACAAGAAACTGATAATTAATCAGTATTGTTTTTAGGTGATTGATTGCGAAACTCAAAAGATATCGGGGTCAGGATATAGCTTATGAACCCAAAATCGCTTCTTTCAGAAATCAAGGAATGGAAAGGCAGTAATTCATCCGGCACCAACGCAAAAAGCGTATAGCAAGTAAAGGGTATCTAGCGACACCCTGAAGATGTTAAGATAACTACGCTATCAACTGCTTTAAGCTCCTAATGTATTTATGCTGGTGGATCTTGTCAGCAAGTACAACGGTAAGAAGTTGAGTAATTCCAGACAAAAGCAGATCCGCATGAAGAGTTTTTTCGTTCTGAGTGCGTCTGCCGGCCAGGCAGTAGCTATCCTTAAAATGATTGATAGTCTTTTCGACTGAGGTCCTGTGCTTGTAGGTGTTGTCCCACTCTTCAGTTCCACGAACCGTGCCCGGATAGGCTCGAAGATTCTTTTCAGGGTATATGTAGACCATCCGTCCGCTGAGAGAGTCGGTGCATGGGTTTTCACACTGGCAAACCCGATGATACTTGCCATTATCAGCTTTTATCCATCGTATCATGGAACATACAAACTTGAAACGTTTAAGACCATTTTTCCGTTTCGAAGAACCTTCGTGTTTCATGGGGAGGGAGGGGTTGCGGGGACAACAAGGGATGCCGTCTTCATTGATAGTACAATCTGCATTTTCAAGCTTTGAGCGATTGTTCAGTGGTATATATGCTTTATCAAAGTGCAGATCCTCAAACAAAGCTTTGTAGATGGCGATAGAATCAAATGCAGAGTCACCAAGGAATGTTTTCGGATCAATAACCGGATGTTTTTTGAAGAAATCAATCAAAGTCGGTATTAAAAGCCTTGCATCGTGGGCCAGTTTATCTTCATTGGGTGAGTCGGTTTTCTTGGAAAGCACAATCTCGGGGTGGTCCTTAAAGAACTCATTATTGTATAGCTGGATATTCCTAACGATACCGAGACCGTTTGTGATCATGCCAAATTTGAAGACATAGCAGAAGTGGCCGTTGATATACAGCTGTTTGATATCAGCATTAGCTGAGGCGTGAGAAGGCATAGAGCCGTAGGCTGCTTTGTAAGGGTCGTAGGATTTGTCGAATCCCATTGATTTTGCATATGTCTTTAACTGATTGATGATGCGATTTGCAAATTTGGGGTTATTTTCAGTAACAAAAGCCTCAATACCGGAGGTATCGAAAATGGTCATGGAGGCAAGTTCTTTATCAATACTCTGGCATATCGGTTCGGTGGCATCAACTAACTTATCGAAAAACGTTTGTAAGTCCATCAGGAAATCCTGCTTGAAGCGAGTGATTTTAGAGGCATCCGGAACCTTCCGGAACCCGCAGAAATCCCTTAGAGCCTTTGAATAATGCAGGAAAAAGATAAGCAGTGAATCGGTTGGGATAGAGAAAATACGCTGTAGGATCAAAGCCCAGAGCATCGCCTGAAGAGGATATTTCCGGGGTCTTCCGGTAGATGCATAGTAATGATTTCTGAAAGAAATCGAAATGAACTCATCGAGATTAATGTTCTTTTCCAGAAGCGATAGAAACGCAGGTTTGTCATTTTCAAATTTATCTTGACAATCCGAAAAAATATCTGCCAAAGAAAGCTGTTTTTGTGTTATCATATACATGTAGCTCTTTTCTTGATATATGGTGGATTTGTTTCAAATCAATCCAATTTTACCATATTTCGGTGAGGAGTTACACCTTTTTACCATTGAAAAAAGTTAGTATTTATGCGCATTCCGGCGTTTCGCAAACGCCTAAGTATTGTTTTATATAGGAGGTTGATTGAATGTTAGCAAAGAAAATCATCAGCTTGATAGTAGCTTCACTGTTGATTGTAGCGCTTCTTGCCGGCTGTGATAAAGCTGAACCCGCCCAAACGACACCTACTCCTTCTCCGTCGGGCTCAACGGCTCAACCCAGCGAGCAGCCAAGCAGCGAACCCAGCAAAGAACCGGTCAAACTCGAATGGCCGATCGAGCCAAAACTGCCCCTTGCGGATTCGGTACTTGAGCTTACAGCGTTTATCCCCTCAACCGGAGCCGTGGGCGCAAACATGACCTCATTGAATGACTCTCTCGCTTATCAGGAGATCGAAAAGCTGACAAATGTACGTTTGGTCTGCCAGCATCCTTCTCTGGTTGCCGAACAGGAGCAATTCAACCTGATGATCACCTCCGATGATCTGACTGACATAATGGTGATTTACAGTGTTGGCAGATTGTTTGCCGGCGGTGTCAGCAAATATGCCGATGATGGGTATATTGTCGACCTTACCGATTATCTGGACACCTATGCTCCGAATTATCAGGCACTTCGCAATACCAGGCCCAGCATATATAAGGATACTATGGACGATCAGGGCAGAGTCCTGCAATTCAAGAACATTGCAGAGGACATCAGCAAAGCCTTCCTCGGCTTTGTAATGCGTGAGGACTGGATGGCAAAAGCCGGAGTCACATCAAAGCCTGTAACATACGACGAGTGGCATAACGCGCTTACCAAGATGAAGGACTACTCCAACGTTGCGCCTTTGTTGATCGGTGCAAACGGTATAGACCGTTACTTCACTGCGGGATTCGGCATTGACGACGGATTCATCAACAAAAACGGGCAAGTCGTTTACTGTCCTATCACGGATGAATTCAAGCAATACATCACCTTGATGCATCAGTGGTATTCCGAAGGTCTTATCGATCCCTATTTTTACACCAGGCAAATGTTCTACATGGAGTGGGGCAATCTCGCCAACGGCGACTGGGCAGCCGCACAGAGCCTCTATACTTTTGTTGATATCGTTGAGGGCACAGGAAAGCAGGTCGATCCCGACTTCGCACTTACCGGTGTTCTTGCACCGAAGCTCAACGCAAACGATTTAAGACGCATCCCGGCTGCCATGGACGGAAGCGGCTATGTAAGCGGTCAGTCCGGCTTTGTCTCCACGGCATGTAAACACCCTGAAATTGCGATCCAATACTTCGACTTCTTCTTTAGCGAACAAGGAGCTATTCTTTCCGGCTATGGCATAGAGGACCAAGGTTACACTATCGGATCAGACGGCAGGCCAAAGGTTACCGCACTCATAAATGCAAATCCGGATAATTTGACCAGTGCTGATGCTCAGGCTTACTATGCAATCGGCTCCTTCTGGCCAAAGTACTCCATCACAGCTTCAAGCGAGTTTGAAGGAATAAGCCAGAAAGCTATTGATATACAAGATTACTGGGCTTCCGACTATGATGGCGATAACAACTATGCTATAAGCGAACACATTACCCCAACTGAAGAAGAAGCCAACATATATGCAACCTACATGGCGGATATTCAGACCCTGGTCGATGAAAACATCGTCAAGTTCATCACCGGCGAAAAAGACATGAGCGAGTGGGATGCCTTCATCAATCAAATCAAGTCTATGGGCATCGATGATGTCATCAGAGTCCGTCAGGATGCAGTCGGCAGATACTTGACCCGCGGCGAGTAATAAATAAATATAGAGTAACCATTAAAGCAAAAAAACGTATGTCTCAGCCATACGTTTTTTTGTTTTAATTTTTTTGCAAAGGTGCAGGATAATAAGCCTATTACCTGATAAAGTTTGTGACAACACGCTTTTCTTTTTCAGGCAGGCCGAATTTCTCTTTGCCGAGTTGTATGCTCTTAATAAGGAACGCCATGTTTCTGCCCAGGGCCCGCATCACTTGCAAGCCTTCCAGGTCCTGCTTTACTTCCTCGGGTGTGTTGCCGTGTACGCTGTTCCAATACTGGCTGGAAGCAACCGGCATTCCGGATATAGTAAAGTACTTATTAAGTACGTCAAAAGCAGAACTTGCGCCTCCGCGCCTGCAGCTGACCACCGCAGCGCCGACTTTCATCGTTTTATCAAAATGAGCGCTGTAAAACAGGCGGTCAGCGAAAGCCTTAAGAGTACCATTTATTGATGCGTAGTATACCGGTGTTCCCAGTACGATCCCGTCACAGGCCTCAAACTTTGCCGCAACTTCGTTGACTATATCGTCAAACACGCATTTGCCCAAGGTCGCGCATCTGCGGCAGGCAATACACCCGCGAATGTCCAGGTGCCCGACCTGGATAATCTCTGTCTCGATACCTGCTTTACTTAGTTCGCTTTCGACCTCTTTCAGAGCAGTGTAAGTACATCCCCCGGCATTTGGGCTCCCATTGATCAGCAGCACTTTCAAATCATATGACCTCCCTTGAATATGATAGTTATTTCAGTTATTTCTCCGTTTGCCGGGGCAATGCCCGGATCGTCGCGGATTATGAACTTGAAGACCCCCGATGTATTATTTTTTAGCAACAATTATTGTTGTGTTTTCAGCTCGCCATACCTTCTCAGCAGATGTAAACCCTGCCTGTTGAAACATTTTTATCTGGTTTTCTATCGTACAAGGTGTATCTAAATGGTAATACTCTCCGTCAGGGATATTCAGTTCCATGCGGATTTTTCTGTTGTAAGCAAAAAGCTCGTCTTCGACTTTCTGATCTTCAACCATATAGTCGCACTCAATGTACAACCCTTTCGGTTTCAGCGCCCTATGTATCCTTTTATAGAGTTCAACCTTTTCGGCTTTATCAAAGTGATGCATCGTTTGAAAAGATATTACCGCATCAAATACTGTTTCTCCATAATCAACTTTGAAATAATCCCCGCAGATAAGCTTTAAATCCATATCCCCGTGTTTTTCGGACAACCTGCCCAACATAGCCTGTGTCATATCTATTCCAACGACCGACAGGTCAGGAAACCTTTTGAATATTTCATCGAGCTCAAGACCCGTTCCGCAGCCCAGGTCAAGCAAAGTCCGGGTACCTTCCGGAATAAGCTCGGCCATCTTTATGTAACCATCCCTGCAGCCTTGGACGTCGTTCAGCATGTGTTCATCATAAATATCGACCCGGGCGGCAAAAAAGTCGTCCATCTTTTCAAGCGCAGGCTTATCAACAGTCTTAATTGTCGGTGCTTCGTATATCCTTGACGGCTCTCCCCAATCACTGATACCGATACCGATGTATTTCCAGCCATACCTTTCATAATACGATGTGTGGTCGGTGCATAAATACAGCTTGTCATAGCCGAGTCTGCCGCCCTCTATCCTTGCGTACTCCAGCAGCTTTGACCCCAGGGCGTTGCCCCTGGCCCTTTCTTCGACATACAGCGCACAGAGATATGGAAACAGGTCTGTCCTGTCGACAAAATCATTTTGGATCAGCCCGCACCCTCCGATGATTTCGCCCTGTTCATCGACCATGATATACCATTTCGGGAGCTTCTCATTTTTGTTAATACAGTCGTCAAAGCTCTTCTCATATTCCTTACGGTCAATACCGAATTTTGAAGCAAACCAGGGTATTGCCCGCTCAGAATAAATGGGGTTGTCCTTTATTGAGATGATTTTGTATTTAATTAGACTCATCATTTTCTCCATATTAATTAACTTGGACCGGGAATCGGACATGGGAACAGGTTCATTGTCCGCGTTAATTGAGTTCTGCTTTTACTGCTTTTTTTCCGAAAAACAACCCTGAGGACCATATAAGCCACCAACCCATGAAAACCGGGGGCAGGGAAGCAACGATTCCTGTTGCATATTTCATTGCCTGTGCCCTTTCTATCGCGCCGGTATTCGTTGTAATCCATATCAAATTATTATTACGCACAAAGAGTTCTCTTAAGATAAGACTTATGGGGTATAAGGAACGGGTACTTAGAAATATCATTATGTTTGAATTACCCCATGTGATAATAAAGTTGAGAGCCAATAATAGAACGGCTGTCGGTGCGGTCAACCTCACAAAATCTCCAAAGCACTTCGATTCCGTTGTTTTATTACGTGTAAACAGGTGTAATACAAACGCGCCGGTAACCGATATTCCACCGGAAAGAATTGCTGCAGTAACGCTGTCATGTATACCCAGGGCGCGATAAACTTGCCACTCGGCGATCAGGCCGTTTGCAACCAATACTTGAAAAAGCACAACAGGATAAACTTTACTCCTGGTCGTAAGAGGATATGCAAGCAGAATTGACATTAAGGCAAACAACACCGCCGAACCCAATGAATAAACAAGACTGTTGCGCAATGCCCGAGCTATGTTTTGATCGGTCAAGACATCCGCAACAGAAACCTTTGAATCCATTGCACCTGAGACGAGGAAGTATACAATACCCAAACTGATGGCTTTGGTGAATCAGCTGAATTTATGGGTGACGGAGTTTGTGTTGGAATAGTAACTGGGGTTGGTGTTTGCGACTGATTTGTCAATATAGGTGTCTGTATTGTGAGTGTGCCCGCGTCAAACTCAGATGCGCTGGGCATACTTGTCAGCATATCCATGTCTTTTCCAGAACACGCAACAATTAAGCATGTAATAACAAGGAGCATTAATAGTAATAAAATCTTTCTTATGATTCCCTCCTATAAATATTGCATATTAGGCGTTTGCGAAACGCCGTAACGCGCATAAAATCTAGCTTTTTTGTTGTCGAAAACAGTGTAACTCCTCACCGAAATATTGAGTTGTATAAAGAAACAATCCACCATATTCAAGAAAGGAGTTACATGTATATGATAACACAAAACAAAAAGCATACATACCTCTGAATAATCGCTCAAAGCTAGAAAATGCAGATTGTACTATCAATGAAGACGGTATCCCTTGTTGTCCCCACAACCCCGCCCTCCCCATGAAACATGAAGGTTCTTCAAAACGGAAAAATGGTCTTAAACGTTTGAAGTTTGTATGTCCCATGATACGCTGGATAAAAGCTGATAATGGCAAGTATCATCGGGTTTGCCAGTGTTATTGTCTTTGTTGAGATTCAATGTGTGCAGATATGCTTCTTCAACGAATTTGCTTCTGGCACCTGGCCGAAGAGTAAAGTCCCTTGGATTTTCACGGATCAATTTCATTAGTATTGCAGTTCGAAAAGCACCTTTCAGTGAACTCCCGGGAATATAGGGTCGGAATAATTTATCATGGACAAACTCATGGATTTCAGACAGAGACTTGCCGGGAACAAGGGCGTTTCCTGCATTTGTTTTATAGAGGGTCATAGCCTTAATATCTTTCTCGGAAAACTTGCACTGTCGCAAAAAATCATGCAGGTAGTCCGACGGGCGGTGCAATATAAAGTGTTCATACTCATCAACCAGCCCGTACTCAATGATTTTACTCATCAGCTTATCAATGTTAAGGAACAATACTGTATGTGTTTCTGGATCATAACAGTACTCTTTTTTGTTATACGTTTTTCCGTACCGATAAACAGAGGGGACCGCGTTTTAAGAATAATACTGTAAACCTGTAGTTGCTCGTTTCCTATCATAGGTCCACCCCCAATAATATAGGTTTTGAATACCGATAGACAGGATGATTTCCGTTTGGTGCCACATTATAGACATCGCCTTTATAAGGTCGCAGAAAAGTCGAGCCAGCTGCAAAGAAGAACTGCGTCAGTTTCTTGAGCGGAGTTTTACTGAAACTTTCCGACTGGATGAATCCTCCCCTGCGAATAAGAGCATAAGTGCTTCCCTCGATAACATTTCTGATTTCATCTTCGGCCGGAAGGGATGTGGTCAGGCTAATGAATCGGTTTGCGTCCTGCCGCTCTAAAAAACCTTTTAGAAGCGCATACACATGGTTAGGAGTTTCCTGCAAGTCCACCCATTCCAAAACTTCAAACTTGCCGTAACCGGAAGACACCTTACCTCCTATTTATCACCACTTCTCAAGGAAACTTTATCGGTTACCCCACCATAGCCGAATCTGACATCCACTTCGTCCGTTTCAAAAATCCCTCTCCCGCTAAGAGCATCGAGCGCGACTATGAACGATGAGAATTTTTGCAAAGATTTTATCCATTTCTTGATGATGTTGAAAGCTTTTTGTTATATAATAGTAGACACAAAATTGTAGCCACCTTTTAATCGAATGGAGGAAAGGATAAATATGATCAAAGTAGCAATTGTAGGCTTTGGAAATATCGGCAAATCGGTATACGAAGCAATTTCAGCAAGTGAAGACCTTGCGCTTAAATGTATTGTCGAACCTAGGGAAGTAGCGGTGGATGTGCCGGTACTAAAGAGCGTAACAGAATTGAATGATATTGATGTAGCAATTCTTTGCTTGCCAAGCCGCGCAGTTCCCGATATTGCCGCAACACTATTGTCAAAGGGAATTTCAACTGTCGATAGTTTTGACATACATTCAAATATTGTCGATGTCAGATCTAAATTAGATATCATCGCAAAAGAAAACAACTGTGCTGCAATTACAGCAGCCGGATGGGATCCGGGTACCGACTCGATAGTGAGGACTTTGATGATGGCAATGCTTCCCAAAGGGATTACCTACACAAATTTTGGACCCGGGATGAGTATGGGCCATACTGTCGCAGTTAAAGCAATCTCCGGTGTTAAAGACGCTCTTTCTATGACTGTTCCAACCGGTTCCGGAGTGCACAGACGCATGGTTTATGTTGAATTAGAGCAAGGAGCCGATTTCTCCACGGTATCGGAGCTGATTCGTAATGACGACTATTTTGTACATGACGAGACTCATGTAATTCAAGTTGATAATGTTGACCTTCTGAAGGATGTTGGACATGGCGTCAACCTGATAAGAAAAGGCGTTTCTGGAACTACACACAACCAACGAATCGAGTTTAACATGAGCATCAACAATCCTGCACTAACCGGACAGATCTTGGTGTCCGCAGCACGTGCTGTGACAAAGCAAAGACCGGGATGTTATACACTGATTGAGATACCGCCAATTGATTTTCTAATCGGTGACAAAGATAAGTTGATTCGGGATTTGGTATAGGATTTGATTTTCACTAAAATAAATCACCATTTGATCGTTGACGTGCCACGTGCCATGCTGCCATCAAGGGCTCTACCCCAGCAGTGTTAACTCAATGTATTGGATGTTAATGAACTAAGGAAAGGCTTAATAAACACAAAAAATAGCATAAATTTAGGACATGCCTTATAGGTAATGAAAAAACTATGATGCATGTCCTTTATTATTCATTAGTTTTTTGGAAAAGTCCTCAGCTGTACAGATATACCATCCGGATCATAAACATAAAAATATCTGGTTTGGTCGCCGGGATCCTGTATTGGAGACGGGTTCAACCCTTTCTCCAGTGCGAGCTTGTGCATTTCATCCAGCTTATCTGTCTCAAAGCAAATGAACATTCCCTTGCCCTCAAATGTTTGACCTTGCGGGATGTGAATGAGTTCTATTTCAGTCTCACCCTCCCCATTGGTCAAAAAAGCAAGTTCTGCAGGATCGGCCTTAATGCGGCGCGATATCTTCAGTTCGGTCATTGTTTCATAGAAGTTGATTGACTTTTCCAGATTTCTAACTCTTATTGATATATGTTTTATATGCATATTACAGCTACCCTTTCTTACGTTCTATTACCATATTCTCAGCATTATTATAACCAAGACTTGTCCGCATCACACGACTCCCTGAATGGCATGACCTGTATACTGAAGGCCAGCGTTTTGTATACATATATTAGTGGTAAGTATAGAAGAACAGTGCTTTAGAAAACTTTTTCAACCAGTGTTTTTTTACTGTTTTTATATATTTCTTCAATCACTTGCATGCTAGGCAGAGCTTCGGATATATCACAGTAATAATCATTTCCACCTTGTAGAACAGAATAGAAATTATTGATCATTTTGAGATGACCTGCTCCCCAATAGCTTTTTCCTTTGACGATTTCGCTGTTTTCGGCTACAACCGATGATTCTCTGCCCACCCTTTTGTAGAGTGTATCATCTCTAATGAGAAGTGAGCCCTTCTCACAAACAACTTCAATTTCTACAGGTGAGTTTGTGGCAAAGCAGTTTGTGGCGTAAAAAACACCTGTTGCACCGTTTTCGAAGTAAATTGTAGCTTCCGCAGTATCATCCACGTCAATAATACCCTTATTTTTGCGTAATGAGGCTGTCCCTTCAGCTTTTCGAATCGGACCGCCAAAATAGCATAGTAGATCGAGGGTATGGATCGACTGGTTCATCAGAACTCCCCCACCCTCTTTTTCCCATGTGCCCCGCCAATCGCTTCCGGTATAGTATTCGCCTTCACGACTCCATGTCACTAATCCCTTAATGCCTCGGATATCTCCAAGCTCTCCCGAATCGAGAATGCACTTAGCTGTCCAGCTGGATGGTATCACACGGTTCTGAAATGATACGCATACCCTTTTACCGCTATCCTTGGCCACTTCTATAATTCTTTCTATTTCAGCGACATTCATTCCAGCCGGTTTTTCCAAAAAGACATCATGGCCGGTCTGCAATGCCTTAACAGTCATAGGCATATGCAGATAATGCGGCGTGCATATATGTACTACGTCTGCAATATGATCTTCCAACAACTTATTATAGTTTGTATATCGCTTCACTTCAGGGAGTGCACTTTCAGCAACAGCCAACCTTTCTGAACTGATATCACAAACCGCAGTGATGTTCGAGATATTTCCGTCCTTTATTGCAGCAACATGCGTCTGCGATACCGATCCAAAACCGATAATCGCCGATCTAAGTTTGCTCATCGATTGTACCAATCCTCTTCATTAATCTTATTTGATCAATTCACCATAACCAAGTGCACGGATATTCTGAGCAGAGATCTTGAGACTTTCCATTACGTCCCGCCCGTAAGTATCATCCTGCTCAATAAAGAAGTATTCAGCTCCACTTTCAAGCCCGGCTTCAATGATCGCAGCGAAATCAAGAGTTCCCTCGCCAATCTCAGCGAACTGAACTGAATCCATAAGTGCACCGAATATTTTCCGAATGTCGCTTTCCTTCAATATCTCAGGATCGGGAGCACCTATCCTGTAATCTTTAAGATGGATCAAATCAACTCTGCCAGCGTATTCCTTGATCAATTTTGCCGGGTCCACCCCTCCGCGCCAAGCCCAGTGTACATCAAGCTCAAAACCTAATTTAGAAGTGTTTTCGCGTATTAAGTCCAGTCCATGCTTACCATTAAACTTGGCAAACTCCCAGTTGTGATTGTGATAGTACAGCCTGATACCATGTTGAGCCAGCTTCTCCGCTGCTCGTTCACACTTCTGGGCAAACTCGATATACTTCTCACCGCAGACCGAATACGTCAGAGGCAAGCTGCCTATTCGGACAACCGTGCTGCCGAGCTCTTTGCAGTCGCTGACAATCTTTTCAAAATCGGTTTCAAGACTATATGAGGGTCTGGCCGGCATGTTTGGGTTATTTGGAAACATTGGTTCAAGTGCGGCTGAAATTACCGGGATCTTTATACCAAAATCCTTGCATGCCTTTTTTAGTTCAGCTATATTGTCCGAGTTCATTTCCAGCTGAGATACTTCCAGACAGCGAAAGCCTATATCGGCATACTGTCTTAGTGTTTCGTATATACCTATTTCAGCAATTTTCTTGTTCAGCATCATAGATATGACGCCTATTTTAGCCTTGCTCATTATTTATACCCTTTCTATACAAAAGAACTTTTTTGATTGCTAACCGCTAATAAGAGGATACTTCCCTTCTTCAGCTATACGCTTGTTGAGTTCATCGATATATAGCTGCTCATCAACCGGCAGCTCCACTTCTTTACCAAGCCAGCTTGAAAGTAGTATGGCATTTGCGACCATGACACCGTTTATACCTTCACTTCCCTGCGCGATAAGTGGTTTTCCATCAAGGATATTTGCGGCAAAATCCTCAAGGACCTTTGCATGCTGACTGTTGAAAGGGCGGGAATCATCAGTAAAGTCGATCACCTCTTCGTCATATACGGCGTCCGATTTGCCTGTCATAAAGAGCGTCATGACATCACGCATCGACATCTCTTTGTTCATTACGTTTTCAGGTTTCTTCAAGCGTTTTACTACAGCTCTCTTGCTATCTTCAACGACTATCTTGCCACCGTCAAACAGCATCTCAAATCTATCTGTACCTAACACATCATGGGTGCAAGTGATAAAAACACCTGTGGCCCCATCGCCATAGTCAAACATAGCAGTCACTTCGTCTTCTACTACGATGTCGCGCTGATATCCATATTTGCAGTTAGAATAAACCTTTTTAGGCATACCACAGATCCACTGCATAAGATCCAACTGATGGGGAGCCTGGTTCACAAGAACTCCACCGCCTTCACCGCCCCAGGTTGCACGCCATGCGCTCTGTTCATAATAGCCCTGTGGTCTCCACCATGTAGTAATGATCCAATTGGCGCGGCGCATTTTCCCCAGCTCACCGCTGGATACTATCTCTTTTAGCCTTATATAAAGTGGGTTTGTGCGCTGGTTAAACATCATAGCATAGGTGAGATTGGGTTTGGTTGCAGCATATTCGTTAAGTTCGCGAACCTGTTTTGTGTATACACCTGCTGGCTTTTCACTGATAACATGGATATCCCGCTTAAGCGCTTCCATTGCAACAACGGCATGATCATAGTGAGGAAGTGTTGTGACGACAGCATCCACATTACCACTTTCCAACATATCGATATAGCTCTCATAAAAAGGAATGTTAGGCAGCTTTTCTTCACATAGTTCCTTCTTCTTTGAGTCGGTATCACAAAGCGCTCCCAATTCCATATTAGGTATTATGTTACTATCAAATCCAAGTGGACTGTCGCTGACGAGATTCACTCCGGTAAGCATCGAAGCGTAAAGTCCACCTTGAGCACCCACACCAACAATTCCAAGTCTAACTTTTTTCATACCTACACTCCTCTATAGTAATATATTGTCTGTTATTTTCTTCAAAGAAGCTAAAGCTTTGCTATACAGACTTAAGCTACTCATTTCTTTTTCTGAGACCACCGAGTCCTTCTCAAGAGTATCCAACCCAACAAAAGATCCCAGATGGGGTTCCAGCGAAAGAAACATGTCTGATTGGTCGCCGTTGTATGCAATATCATATAGTATTTCCCGAATTTGACCATCACCCTCGCCGGCAGGGACAATTGAGTTATCTGATGCATTCGCGTCCTTTATGTGCATATATGCTACATGCTGCTTGAGAAGCCTAAATGCCGCCAGTGTATCCACTCCGCACTGAACGAAATTTGCAGGGTCAAAGGCAGCTTTGAGGCCATATGGTGCTAACGCTGTCAAAATTTCATTGCAGCGAGTATCATTGTCCCCATATATTCCTTTTTCATTCTCATGGATCAAGGTGATGCCGTGTTTCTCAGCGACAACAGCCATTGCACCAAGACGGTCTATAACTGTTGCGGAATATTGATCAATATTCACATCTTTTCCTTGGGGAACATAAAAACTGAAGATGCGAATAAATCTCGTCTCAAAAATTTTAGCTAAGTCAAGTACATGCAAAAATCTCTTCATCTCGTCTGCAAATGGGCTGTCAATATCAACTTTGCCTATGGGAGAGCCAAGAGATGATACACCAATTCCGTTCCTATCCAGTTTACTTTTCACTTCCTTAGCTTTATCAATGGTCAAATCTGCTATGTTTTCACCGTCAACAAAACGTAAAACCAGATGAGAAAGTCCCAATTGCTTAACACCGGCTATCTGCTCATCAATGTTTGGAGAAATCTCATCACTGAAACCTGATATTATAAAACGGCTCACACTATAACTCCTTTTCTACTCATATTCCGAAACAGGTCTAGTATCTACTGTTGATGGGATCCGCTGTTTGCCTTGATAACAACAGTTTCAAAGGATTAAACATAAGTTTCTTCTATAACTGATTTTACAGCAAACAGAAAGCCTTAACTCCAGCCTTCTGAAAATATCCAAACGAAATCTTATAAACGTTACTTACTTGAAACAATATTAGCTTAAACTATATTATAATTCAAAAACTCTAAATAATGAATTGCTATAATTGCGGAATGTTGATTTTTTATTGCAAATATTGCTTACTGATCAAAGCATGACTTAAGCGGAGTCTAGTCGCTCTCCAAACCAAGCCCACCACAGTCCATATCCCTGTGTACACCAGTCTGTTGCACTCATACCGCTAGCACTGCATTCTGCTCCCGCCAGTCTGTCCTTCGCATTATATTCCCCCACAATTTATTGGGTTTATCTCATATTTCAAACGTTGCATACGATACGCCCTATTTTTGAGCGCTTACAAAGAAAGAAGGGTAGGAAGAAAGAAAGAAAGAAAGAAGGAATAAAAAGGAACATGTTTCTTCGTTCGGCTATAAGCTACCACTCATAACACACAACCAAAGGAGAAGAAACATGTTCCAGATGGGTATTACAGCGCGATACAGTGTGTTCTCCGTTTTAGCATCTACTTTAGCCTCCACTTAAGCCTCAGCCTCCGCTTCTGCTGCGGCTTCGACTTTGGCTTCGTTATCGGGCTTTACCCGCCATGCTACAAATAGGTTGCCGAGGGAGAGGATCGCTGCCATGAAGAAAACGTATTGGGGACCAAACTGTGTCCAGATGAAACCGCTCAGCTGGGCCGCAAGGATCGCTACGATGTGGTCTAGGCTCGTGCCTGTTGAGAGGACGGATGTTATCTCCGATTGGTCATAAGCTATTGAGCGCAGATAGACCGATTTCACTATGCTCAACTGCATGGACAGCCGATCCAATATGAAGAGGAGATATACGAGCATAACCGATAATCCAGAGCCCGCTATCGCATTCTCAGATATATACCACACCACAAAACCATATATGGTATATACAAATATGAAGATCAACGCTTCGGTGAACAGCATAAACCTGATTCCAAGCTTGTCCATCACCTTACCCACCAGCCGCAGAAAGAAGATGCCTATGAAGCTGCTGATGATGGTTAGGAGTGACATGATATCTGCACCCTTCAGCAGTAGGTCAACTATAACCCACGAACCGAACACAAATGCTATCTGCTTTTGGACACCATGCAGAATGGTCAATATATAGTAATATCGATAACGATATCTAAACACGAGGCGGAATTTTTTACTGCCCCCGGATATTGACATCCCTTTAGTATATTTAACAAGGAACAGAGATGCCACGATTGCCACCGCAAAAATACATGCACCTAAGATAAATATCCATTTAATATCTGACGAGAAGGAGAACGAACCGGTCCTGAAGCCGAAAAAGACGATGATTCCAGCAAGGAAGCTCACGAGAGTTCTTATGCTGCCGTATTGGCCCATCCGTTGTCCGACTTTATCGGACTCTGCGAGGCTCATGCCTATTGAATCTGACAGTGGCATAAACAAGTGCATCCCAAGGGAGTTGGTGAAGAGGAATATTAGCATGATACCAAAGGGCGGAGTGAGGAGCCCTAGTGCCATCAGACTTATTGAGGCGAGAATCTGTGTAACGACAACAGTTTTGACATCGCCCAGAAAGGATAAGCCGCCGATTACGAGTGCGCACAGCAGGCCCGGGAGCTCTCTCGGAAACTCGATGAAAGCGCGTTGGGAGGCGGTCACGTTATAGACCTCTTTGAAGTAGTTTGAGAACACTGAGTCACCCATGTTATTTCCAAGAGCAACTACCGCAATGAGAATCAGAAAGAGCATCATTTCAATTCTGATTCCCTTGTTGAGCAGCTTATCCTTGATTTTATCTCTCATGATTCAACCTCGTTATATGTAATGTAATGTAATGTGATGCGATTTAATGCGTTGTGGTGTGATGTGAAATGAGCAGAAATCGAAGTATTGTGTGAATGTTGAGGGGGATAGCGACACTCTTATGCGAAAAAATGTCATAGAATATGCGGTGTGTCACACATCACCCTTAGAAAATCCGCACAAAGCTTAAGAATTTACGCAAAAACTGTGATTGGCGAGCATCTAAGATAATTGAAACCAAAACAAGATGCACAATTAACCTTCATTATAGCACTAATCAACAGTGATATTCAATACCCTGTCGCCCTGCACCCTGTCAAAAAAATACCGCAGACAGATACAGTGTATCAATCTGCGGTATTTTAGTTAAGCGAACTTAGCTTCTATATTGTGCTCTTTTGTAATCTATACTTTTGGTTTCTAGCTTCAGGGGCGTATGCTGTATCGTATTTTGTTAGTAGGTACAAACAATACTGGTTCATACTTATTCCTTCACGTTTTGCCCCCTCAGAAAGCTGCCGATGCAGAGATTTGGGTATTCGCAATTTGAACTGTCCTGAGTAGGTTTCGTCGGAGGAGGGCTCGGGTATTTCATAACCACTATCAATTGCTGCCTCGAGCCACGCTCTTTTTGCATCTCTAGCCATTTCAATTAGTTTCTCAGCTGTATCCGCATAAGTGATACACCCTTTTAGATCTGGATAGGTTGCCACATACCCGCCTTCGATGGGATCTTCAATAACCTCCAACCTGTATGGCAGCTTCATATATTCATCAATCGTTCTCATGTTGATTCGCCTCCTCATTCAGAATAATGTCACGAATCATCTTAATGTATACAATTTTGACTGGTTCATCCTTTGGAATAGTTATAGGAGCACATCCGCTTTTGCGAAAGGTGTAATGACTACTTCCGCCGCTAGATCCCTTCATTTCGTAACCGTAACTATCCATGATTTTGCATACTTCACGAAATCTTATGTCTTTTGATAGTTTATGTACACGACTCAGCAATTTATCCCACTTTGACATCTTTAACTCCTTTATTATTATATGTGGTGTTACATATGGTGTCAATATTTGTTTGTGAAAAATTTATGTCCACTCATCAAATATAATGATATCAAACCAGCAGTCCGAAAAAAGAGACAGTTCTAGTGATAATTTAGATTTAGTACTAGCTTAGATATTTAATCGCTGTCTCGAGAATGTCCTAATTATTTATTAAAGGAACGAATATTATTTGCTTGGCATTTTGTTAGATCAAACTTTTTCACACAATGTTTTACCAACCAGTGTGGGGGATAGTGACGAAACACTGCTTTATTTTCGTTCCAACTTTTCAAGTAGCTCATTGAACCACTTTTCGGCAAGAGGGATCCTTTCTGAAATATCATCCAATGAAGTAAGCTGCGCAAAATATTCAAGCTTATTTAGATCTTCTTTTGGAATATGTTGCGATATATGTACTAGATAATAATCCACATGTGCAGGTGTATATATCAGTCTCAAAATGTCTATAAGAGGCTCCAAAACATATCGATTATAGTATGCATATGCCTCAAGGTACTGGCCTCTCAAAACGTACTTTTTCACCCTTGAATGTTGGCTATAATAATATTTGCACTCATCCAGCCGTTCGGCGTTCCAACTTTCATATTTAGCCGGGTTTGGACCTACTAATCTCAAAACATTTGCTTTATCAAATATTACATCAATAGATTCAATCAAATCATCCTTTATGTATTCGCTTTCATTTGAAGGACGGCTGTGGAGTTGCCAGCAAAAATCGATCATCAAGTACTCCGAAGTATTTTTTAAATGATATATTCGTTGGCGTATCTTTGGATGGCCGTGCTTGACTATATATTTATAATCAATTGCAGACAGGCCGGAAAGAGCATTTTCAACAGCTTGATAGGCTTCATCTTCGTATTCGTCCTCGAAGTCCACCCAAATGTCAATATCCGAATATTCGTCCACCATGCCGGTTGCGTCGGCACCTTCAAGCCACATTGCATAAATAAAATGCAGTGGCTCCAATTTTTCTCTAAGCCGGTCAATTATCTGATTACGCTCAATAATATTCATTTTCCATCCAACCCTTCTACTACAACATCAGCTATTCATTTACGACATTATATAATAATTTGGCAATCATTTACACTCCCAACTTTATTCTACGATGACGTTATGCTAAATCTATCAAAAATATTTGATATTTGATCAAATTGCGTTCCTCTCTCAGGTGACATAATCTTATTTGCTTCGTGGACAGTATGCGGAGTCCTATTATGCATCATCTATAATGTGTCGAAATGGGAAGAATAACGCAAAAGGGTAAACTATGTTTGCTCTTCTAAAAAAATATGTTAAAATATCATTATAGACAAAGGAAATAAAATATTACGGAGGATATTTTTATGAAAGTTGGAATCGGAACTTACTCATTTGGAGGAATCGCCAGTTATCTCGGACTTGGACCAACTCTTCTTGAGAAGTTTAAGACCATCAAGGAACTAGGTTTCTCAAGTGTTGAGCTGCTGCCTGTTGATCTCGATAACGATGTCGAGGACATTAAAAAGTGGCTTGATGAAACAGGCCTTGAGGTCACCTCTGTTCACGCCGAACCGACAGAGGATATAGTTAAAAAGATGGCCGCCATAGGCGGTAAAGCCGTTATATGGGCGGGAACGCCTTTCTGCAACAAAGCAGAGGCAATCGAGGTCGCAAAGCAGCTTGACGAGATGGCTGAAATGGCGGAGCCTTACGGTATCAAAATCGGATATCACAACCATCATCAGGAATTCTTTTTCGACGAAGGAAAATCCCTTCTTGAGCACCTCCTGGACAACAGCACAAAATGCTATTCGCAGCTTGACTGTGGATGGGCAATGTATGGTGGAATGTACCCACCCTATTTTATCCGCAAATACAGAAACCGCATCATTTCTATACATGTAAAAGAGAACAGCAAGGTCATGGGACCTGGCGGTACCCCCGCATCACGTCATGCTCCTCGCAAAAATATGGCCTCAGCTTTCGCCAACGTGAAAGAGCTACCTATTGAGGAGCGTCAGAAAATCCTCGATGGCTTTACAAAGAGGGCTGCTGAGGGCTCAAGCCGATTCAATGTTCAGTGTAAAATGGGAGCACCCGAGTCCAACATAGACTGGAAAGAGATCAAAAAAGCCCTTGATGAGCAAGACTTTGAGGCTTTCTGGGTCGTCGAACGCGAAGGCTTCTATGATGAACATGACAAGTGCATAGCAGAAGACTGCGCTTGGATCAAGGCGAATATTCAATAGTAAAGTAGAGAATTATTGAACAGAAGCATGGTACAGTAATTAAATTGGACATGCTGCTATGTCGGGTTATTAGCATAGCAGCATGTCATTTTTAGTCTAATTTTTTGCAGGATCGTAACCAACTACAGTCCATATCCCGGTGCTGTCCTGCCTTACCAAGCGTTCAAGAAAAACCCTGCTAACAGGACTGCTTTTGTCTAGGACCTCTACTATTGCCCTTATACCGTCGTTTTTTACTATCCTTAAGTCCTCATATCTTATAGGATATTCTCCCTCGATGCCTTCCGGAGATATCTGCAAGCTGACAAACACTTGTGCTACAAATATCGGATCAAGCCTCCACGGTGAATGCCCTTCGTCCACACTTTTTTGTGTATTTTTCTCTACTTCAATATCATATGGCACATCTATCTTTGGCTTGTCCATACATTCATCGATTTCATTTGGAATTTGCAGGTCCTGATCTGTCATATCTGTCTCGAGCATACCACGGTATGCTATAACTTCCTGAAAAGTTTTTTTAATGGAATAAACAATGCTTGTTTCATCATTAACTAAGAATATTTGATTGAACACAACAGCCAAAAGTGCTATTGCAGCCACCACAGCAGCCGCTCTGTACCATATTCTCTTTGGTTTTTCATTTCTATTATTTTTCGCTGATTCGCTGTCATTTGTCATGATATTAAACACCCCCGTTGTCTATTTGTCTTATATAGTCTTCCCTCTTTCATTGTATTGATTATTCTGCTCGTTCAGCTTTACGGTGCAATACCCAATTCAAGCCAATCCACCAACTTCGCCGTCAATAATTTGTATTAATCTCAGAAAAATATATATACTACAGTAATGCATTCGTAGCTATACGGCAAAGAACATTTTGCAGACATGACGACCATAGCAGATAAAGAAGTGTTTTATGCATAGCCAATAAAATACAACCCTCGTTATAAGAAACAATAAGTGTTGTACCTTATAACGAGGGTTGAGATTCGGGTGTCAAAAGTTGATTTGATCCTTTATTGCACAGCGCGAGTTTGTTAGTTATCCATCTATACAGCGTTCAATAAAGCTACTTGCCGCATCAGTATCAATGCTGCTATCAAAATGCGAAACGACATTTTCAAGGGCAATGCCGTCGTATTGCGTTACGCCCCTTGAGTTGCGTCCCGCCCAATGCTTAATAATTCGCGTACCTTCCAATATTTGACGATTATACATTGAACAAAGTCTTGTTGATATTTTCTTATTTTCATCGATAGCCACAACATAAATCAAATAGACACTTTTATCCATTGATAAAAACGAAAGGACTTTATCAATATTGTAGCCTTTGGGATTGCTTGATAAAAAGAGCACCTTTGTCTTTATGTCGGTTGAAGTGATATAATCATCAAATTCCCGTTCATAATCGCCCAAACTATCAGCGGTATAAAATTCAGGCAATGGGCTGCCTGAATGCAGTGCATCTATTAGTGTAGCACGCAAATCTTCTGCCGAAGTGATCAAATGCTCGATGATGCGTCCCCTTAAATTGACATTATCAATCAAGGCAGCAATAGTAATTTCTGATGCTACAGCTTTTACCCGCTGTTGTAAATCGTCACTGAGTATTTTGTATTCTTTTGAAGACAAAAAAGAAATTGCCCGATCAACTGAGCGCTTGATACATAGAAATTGATCTTCCGTGGGACAAAAACGTTTCCCCGTTGGGTGTATATTGTTCGTTGCTTCCACTAAACGTACGAGGTTTTCCTCGAATGTATAGTTTTCGTGGGAAGTAAATAAGAATTCAAAATTGGCAGGCTCATTCTTTACGCCTTCAAATTCACGCATTATGTCGCTACCGTTGAAACTGCCCCTAATGTTATTGACGCGTAAATTTTGTGATGAATGACTTATTTTCCTGAGAAAAGTAGTATTCGCTAGCATGAGAAAATTTTTTTCCGGAGTAACAATACAAATTATAAAAGGCAGCCTGTCGTATTTCTGCAAGGCGGAAAGGGAAAGAACCGTATTTCCAAAACTTCTCTTTCTAGCATGACAAAATCGGACGGCAAAATCTTTCCCATAAAAAACTTTTCCGTCATTTATCAAACCGAATGAACTCTGAACTTTTTCTATCAAAGCACTTTTATCCGCTATTCCATTTGCTGCCTGTATGAAAGTAACAAATTCATCTACAGCTTTGCGATTATACATTGATTATCCCCCAAACAAATCGAGCATTGTTTGTTCTTCTTTCTGTGTCTTTTCTTTCATTTTATCTGCCTTTTCTTTATTTGCAGCAGAGATTTGTTCCGCAAGTGAGTTTCTTTCCCAAAAAACTCCGTTCACATAGCCCTGTATATCTTTATCGTTATCTGCCATTTCAAGTCGCTGTTCTGCCCACAAACAATACTGTTCGTCAATCTCTATCCCAATATAGTGACGTCCTAGTTTTTTGGCAACAACGCTTGTCGTTCCTGAACCAAGGAACGGGTCAAATACAATATCACCGGCATCTGAACTTGCCAACATGATTTTAGCAATCAGCTTTTCGGACTTTTGCGTTGGGTGCGCAGTATTTTCAGGCATTGACCAAAATGGTATTGTAATATCGTCCCAAAAATTTGACGGGCAAGTGTCCCGATAATTCCCGGTATCAGTTTCTACCCAATCTTTTGGCTTTCCGTTGACGCGGTACGGAGCAATCACTTTTTTTCGAATTTTAACGGCTTCAAGATTAAATGTATACTGATCACTCTTTGTGGCAAACCATATATCTTCTAGACCGTTTTTCCAATTTGCTTTTGCCCCTCTGCCCTTTTCACGCTGCCATGTAATGCGATTTCTCACCTTGAAAAAATCACCCATGACGCGGCCAATTATCAAACTGGATTCCCAATCGCAGCAAACATAAATAGACCCGTCAGGTTTAAGAAGCGGATAAACAGCGGAAAGCCATTGACGGGTATATTCTTCATATTCAGAAGCCTTGCGTTTTGAAAATTTGCTTCCATTATACACCTTTGTTAGATTATACGGCGGGTCTGCAATAATCAAATCGATACTTTCTTTGGGTAAATTAGGGAGAACAGAAAATGTGTCACCTATAATCGTTTTATCGAGAATTGATTGAATATCTGACACAGGAGAATCCACGGTTATACACCGATCTATGTAATGTTGTCCCTCAGATATTGGCGTATCAATGGTTTTGTTCCGTGGCGCTTTTTTCTTTGACATTGTGGTTTCCTCAATTCTATAATCTCTATAATAAAACCGCTTTGCACAATAGTAGCAGGCGAACATACAGTTAACACCGATTATCGAGTGCAAAACATCTGTCGAACGCGAAATTCAATTATTATTATACTAAAAGTTCAAGATGCATTCAACAACGTCAGCCTGACCATAGCACTGCTCAACTATTAGAAGTAGAACGATGCATAATGCAGGCATTACTTTTTCGCTACGATTATAGTTGTGTTCTCGACACGCCAAGCCTTTTCAGCAGTTGCAAAGCCGGCTTCCTTAAACATTTTTATTTGGTTTTCAATGGTACAGGGTGTGTCAAAATGATAATGAGCACCGTCAGGGATACTCAACTCCTGACGGAGTTTTTTGTTATAGGCAAAGAGCTCATTTTCAACCATCTGATCCTCAACCATATAGTCGCACTCAATGTATACACCCTTCGGCTTTAGTGACTTATGTATCTTTTTGTACAGCTCCACCTTATCATTCTTTTCAAAGTGATGCATCGTCTGAAACGAAATTGCTGTATCAAAAGCACTTTCTCCCAGTTCAACTTTAAAATAATCACCGCAGATAAGCTTTATGTTCTTATCTTTGTGCTTTTCATGCAGTCTGTCCAACATCACCTGAGTTAAGTCTATTCCAACCACCAAAATATCAGGAAATCTTCTGAATATTTCATCAAGCTCAAGCCCCGTTCCACAGCCTAAGTCAAGCAAAGTTTTAGTGCTAGCCGGAATAAGTTCTGCCATCTTTATATATCCTTCTTTGCAGCCTTGAACGTCGTTTAGCATATGTTCATCATATCCATCGACTCGAGCAGCAAAAAAGTCGTCCATTCTTTCAAGCACAGGATCTTTAATAGTTGGAGCTTCGTATATCCTCGATGTGTCTCCCCAGTCATGACACCCAATTCCAATGTATTTCCACTCATACTTTTCATAGTATGATGTGTGGTCGGTACATAGATACAGCTTGTCGAAACCCAGTTTTCCGCCCTCTATTCTTGCGTGCTCTAGCAGCTTTGACCCCAAGGCATTACCTCTTGCTTTTTCTTCAACGAAAAGCGCGCATAGATACGGAAATAAATCAGTCCTGTCGACAAAATCATTCTGGATAAGGCCACAGCCTCCAACAATATTTTCATCTTCATCAATCATTAAATACCACTGTGGTAGCTTTTCGTTTTTGTTGATGCAATCATCAAAGCTCTTTTCATACTCTTTGCGGTCTATTCCAAACTTTGAAGCAAACCAGTCTATTCCACGCTCAGAAAATCTAGGATCGCTTTTTATTGAGATGATTCTATATTTCTGTTGACTCATCAAATCCCCCTAGTTAAAAAACACTTTTGACTCAACTTGATAGATGATTTTTATTGCGTATATGATGCTTGTACAGCATTGAAAACAGCGTCTTTGTTACTTATCGACCAAGAGTTACTGTTCTTATGATCATAAAAAAGGATGATATAAACTGCAATTATCAAATCATTTTCTTAAGTGCAGATCCCTTGTCTTCAGGCCGTTTGCCTTAACAGACTTCCTCCATCCCATTTCCGCAGCTAACTTATAAAGAAATCTCGGAAAATTTGCTGTTATAAAGATGTCCTCTCCCGAAGACCTCTCCGAGATATTTTTTACAAGTTTACTGAGTGCTTCGCCTAGATCTTTCTTAGGACCATATCCAGCCGGAACATTTTTCACAGATTGGAGCATGCCTCCGGCACCCATTCCAATCCCCTGACCCCAGCGAAGTCCAGCTTTTTTGCACCAATTCTTCATCATTTCAATTGCCAAGGCAGTTTGATGGCCTTCAAAAAAACCGCAATTTACAAGAGTATAAACAACAATATCTTTTTCTTTTATGGTTGAGAGGAAACTTTCTAACTGCATAATACAACTCAATAAATGAGATGGAATACCGTCTACATATAGAGGAAATGCAAAAACTAAAGCGTTACTTTCTGCCACTTGTTCCATTTCTTCTTCGTTCAACTGCGGCTTTCTAAAGCTATATTCAGCAATTTCTTTGTCATCACCTAAAAACTTCTTTAACTCTTGTAACAGGCAACCTGAAGCGCTCTCCATGTTTTTAGGGCTTCCGTTAATCAATGCAATCTTCATCATATAATACCCTTCATCTCGACAGTACTTTGAACAAAAGAAATTTTACTTACATTACAAGCTAAATTTACAGAGTTTGCTACAACCAACTTTTGAGCTGTCTGTTTTTCCTCTTCGGTTATATTTTCACCGTAAAACAACACGTGCAAATTTATTTTGTTTTTATATCTTCTCCGGTGATGCATTTCACCGTTCCTCGTAACAAAATAGGGGTGTATATAGGAAATGCTGCGATCTAATACGTTCTTAACAAACGGACTAAACCCGCCATAACAGCACTTGCTAATAATTATCAGATCTTTGCACTTTGATAGATTCTCTCCCATATCACCATAATCATCGCGTATTACGCAAGCAGCAGGTGTCTTTACCCAACACCCGAAACAACCTATACAATGACGTATCGTACCATTGTCCGAAATAATCATCGTCTCACTCATTTGTTTAGTAAATAATTCCTGAAATTCCTCATTGTTCAAATCGTGTATAAGTAACCTCAAATCGCACCGCCACTTTCATATGAATAGTATCGCTTAACTGATTCTTATAAAAATGTGTTATCCCGGAAACACGAACATAAGAAATAAACTTTAACCTTATGTTATCGGCTTTTACACTTTTTCTAGATGATATTCCATAAACATGAAATTATTTTTATCATTGTATCAAGTTACACTATAAATTACAACATCCCACTTGTTTCTGATAATTCCTGCTAAATTTAATATTCAGCGATACCGGCTATACCCTTCCTGCTATCGAGCGGGTTGCAGACTTGCACCCTAGATCGGGTCCGTAGCGGGGGCAACCAAAAGGCTCTGTTAGAACTTTTTCTATCAGAGCCTTCAAGTTTATAAACGCGCTTTTCTAAACCAGAAACAATATAGCTGGAAAAACGCTATAAGTTTACGGTTATAGATACAAAGCTAATTTATCTTTTTGCACAACGCATGATCACTTTCAGATTGTTTATTGCGCAACGCTGGATATCGCCTTTGCAGATCGTGGGTTTCTTTACCATAGTTCCCTTATAGTAAATTTTCTTACCATCTTCAGAGATGGAAGCATCCTTTGTTGTGACAGGATGGGCAAATCCGGGTTCCATACCGGGTCTGCGGAACTGCGGCGGAAGCTCAGGGATGTGCTCCATATAGAGTGGTTCTCCATTTACAACAATCATATCATCCTTTACAGTCGCAACATATCCGTCACCCAAAACAGCCTCGGCGATATCTTGCCCGTCTTGGCTAGGTGTAAAGGAGTTCCAGACAGGTTTCAATAAGGTAATGAATGATCTTTCCTCATAGAATTTTACTTGTCCACGCTCATCAAACTCCGGTTGCTTTATGACAGCGGCAAGAACAATGTTCCTTATCCTGCCTTCACCGCCGGGCATTATAAGATCGTTTCCAGCGTGCATCGAAATGGATGGGGTCGACATACCGCCGTTCCAGTCGGTCATGATCATACCGTCAAATCCCCATTCGCCTCTAGCAATGTTAGTGCAGAGATCAAAGCTGTCAGCCGCAGGAACACCATTGATTTTGTTATATGCAGTCATAATTGTCATCGGCTTCGATTCTTTGAAGGCAATTTCAAAATTGCGGAGATAGATCTCACGCATCGCTCTTTCTCCCACGATCGTATCAACAGCATATCTGTTGCTTTCCTGATTATTGGCAGCGTAGTGTTTGATACAAGCACCTATGTGGGGTCTTACCTGAATTCCACGAACATATGCGGCAGCCATATGACCGGAAATGAACGGGTCTTCTGAATAGTACTCAAAGTTGCGGCCACAGAGCGGATCACGGTGAATGTTGAGTCCCGGTCCGAGGACTACTGCAATACCTAGCTCATCAAGCTCATCAGATATGCCCTTGCCCACTTCTTCCATAAGAGCGAGGTCAAAGGACTGTGCCAAAAGTGTTCCTATAGGCCAAGCAGTGCAGTATTGATATCTCTTTACCTTCTCACCTGTTTCGATATCTGTAGCCTCAAACTCTTGGTTTACACGGACACCGGCAGGCCCATCGGCAACAACGATAGACGGTATCTTGTACTTATCCCATAGATTAGGTGTTGTTTCACCCGCGGCACCTGCTATCGTTGAAGAGTTTGCACCAACGATCGGCGTACCTTCGTTTGCAACTCCCCATCCGGTTCCGCAGTTGAGCTCGGCAAGCTCTTCAACGGATAGTTGCGCAACTAGATCCTCCAAAGTAGCTTTGCCATTAACTACATCTTCAAGCGTAATATCCTGCTTTTCTTTCAAGCAAACTTTTTCGTAAGGTACCTGCGGCTGATAATCTTTGTCTGTTGTATATGTTATAACTGATTCATCCTGATATATCGAACGGCTATCGATGCATGGAATCGCTTCCGGATGGATATGCAAGACTGGGACATTTGTCCAGTCGCCATCAACCATGCCATAAGCCTTACCAAGTCTGCTTATCTCGTCAAGCGGTTGAGAAAGCGGTAATTGGTGATTTACGAGTCGGGTTGTAACATCACGATCAAGCTTTATAGTGAAAGCGGGTACAGTGTCTCTTGATGAAGCACCTATCCGAATGCGATAATCTCCCTTTTCAAGAGCATAACAAGAGTTGTCATAGTCAAAGGATGCAATATCGCTCAAACGGAAGGTTATCGTCAATACTTCCTTTTCACCCGGTGCCAGAAGCTTTGTTTTTGCAAACCCCACTAATTCCTGATAGGGCTTCTCCAAACGAACCTCTGGCGATGAACAATAGACTTGTACGACCTCTTTACCGGAATATTGTGAACCGGTATTAACTACCTCAGCGACCACTTTGACCGACTCGCCATCTATGGATTGATCGACATGCTTTATGTCGAAAGTAGTATAGCTCAATCCATATCCAAATGGATATATCGGTGTCTTGTTGAAGCTGTCAAACCAGCGGTATCCAACGTATATGCCTTCGGTATACTTTTCAACATCGACGTTTTGATCGTTGTGAGCAAATGTTTCGGATGCCGGATAATCTTTATAATCACTTGCCCAAGTAGCAGTGAGTTTTCCACTAGGTGTTACCTTTCCGGTCAGGACATCCAGCACAGCATTTCCACCCTCTTGTCCAGCTAAGCTCATCAAAAGAATGGAATCTAGTTTATCCAGCTGTATAATCTGGCTCATATCGATGACGCCGCCAACGTTTAATACAAGAATCGTCTTATTAAATGTCTCAGTAATATATTTCAGGTTATTGACCTCAGTTGGACTGAGCAAATAGTCACCGATTTCATACTCTTGCTCACCGATCTTGATTTTTTTTGTAAGGGAGCGGTCTGCACCTTCGCCGGAGTTGCGGGAAAGCACATAGATCGCAACATCGGTTTGATCTGCGAAATCTCTTATCTCTTCTTCGTCAAGTGAGTCTTCAGGGTATGCAAATGTAACCATAGGATTACCGGCAATTTTCTGCATCTCTGTGTCATAACCAATGGCGTAGTCACGTAGACGCTTTTCAGTGACAACTTCGTACCCCGCGTCAATGAAAGAATCCAATATATTTACGTGATATCTTGGACTTTGGTTTACATCACTCGAAGCACCGCCTGATAGCCCGCCGTTAAAGGGATCTCCGGAACCTGTCCCGCCGCGGACTGTGCGAACTGCACCTACACCGAACAGCGCTATTTTCGTTTGTTCTTTTTTTAGAGGCAGGGTTCCATTTCTGTTTTGTAAAAGCACCATGCCCTCAGTTGCTGCTTGCCTTGAAAGTGCAGCATTCTTAAGTTCACGGTCCGACATTGGAGGATATACCTTTTGTTTTGTTCTACTCATTGCTTCAACCCCATATTATTTTTCGTTAATTAGTATATTGTTCATAGTATAACGTATCAGGAGGTATAAAACAACATATTATCATCAAAATCTATAGCCATGAAAATTTTATGAAGGAAGAACTGCCCGCAGACAAGCAGCATTACATCTACATTGAACATATACTTTTACCAAACAAGATCGATCGGCTAAAAAGTAAAACCACTATCCCAATTGATCGATTGGGTATAGCGGTTTTATTTTGTATGAACTCATTTCAGCAAAAACTCTAAGACGTCGTTGTAAACCTTCTCTTTGTCATCCTCGTTTAGTACTTCATGTTTCATACCCTTGTATACAATGCTGGATATATTTTTATAACCAACCTTTCTTAGTGAAAGGATGGAATCTCGGATCCCTTTGCTTCCCCCGGTCACAGGATCGTCCTCACCGGTCACACTTAGGATCGGTAAATCGGGATTTGCGCATTTGAATGCCTTGAAATTATGCATCTGACGGTCTGCATCAATTACTGTCAACTGTCCGTAATTTTCGTAAATATATCCGCACAGAGGATCATTTATGTAACTTTCGAGATTTTTCTCACTTACGCTTATCCATGAAAAGTCCTGCTTAGTGTCTCCCTTGATTCTTGACAAAATATAACCACGTCTTCCTCCAAGCTTCGTAACTACTTTCCCAAATATGTACGCCGCTTTCACTCCAACTACGTAGTTTGGTGTGCCACTGAGTACAAGCTTACTAAGTTCATGGTCATGCTCCTGCAGATAAACCCTTGCGAACAGTGAACCCAATGAGTGACCAATCATATATAATCCTTTTCCCGGGTAAAGTCCCTGGATATACTTGGTTATCAATACCTGGTCATCTATCATCTGCTCAAGACTTCCCATAGTCCCCAAATAATATTCATCATTGCGTGATTCACCATGTCCCCGGTTATCTGATATGATTACGGTAAAACCATTTTTTTGTAGATACTTCGCAAAGTCAAAATACCTGTTCTTGTGCTCCACAGCACCATGGATTATCTGCACCAATGCCTTTGGATCTTCCGCTCTAAAAAGTACTGTTGATAATTCAAGTCCGTCATTTGCTGTCAGTTTAATGCTCTCGATAGCGCCCATCATAATGCCTCCCCCTCAACATTTTTTACAGTTTTCCTTCAATCTCCAAGTGACAGTTTCTTTTAGGTATAATTCTTAATCCATTTGTACTGATCGTAGTAGAAAACTTCTTTATGACCAACCTTTTGATAAACTCTATTTGAGTACGGATACTCTTGTACTGATTTGTACTGAACAAATATCATATCGCACCTCAATTATATCAAATTTGGCATTATTATAGTTTGCTTCGCAAAGGAAGCGCTTAAGTACCTTAAATGGATTTATTGTATCACTTTATATCCGAACAATACAATCATACATAACATAAAATATGACAGTAGGATACAATAATCGACTCACTATCACCGCCAAACATGGAGTACACCGAAGCGAGGCATCACATATATGATTCATCAGGAGGATCTATTATGAATAAACATACCGATTGCAGAAAAAATGAGATATTTAGCCGGCTTGAGCTTCACAATATATTCCGTAAATTGTGGGAACAACATATAATGTGGACAAGGTCCTTTATAATCAGTACTGCTGCTGATCTGGGCGATTTGGAGGTTGTTACCCGCAGGTTGCTGCGAAATCCCATCGACTTTGGAAGAGTGCTTCAGAAATTTTACTGCCGGGATATTGTAAACAGATTTGTTGAATTGTTCACAGAACACCTCACCATTGCAGCGGAACTGGTAAATGCCGCTAAGGCCGGAAACACCGCTGTAGTAAATAGGCTTAGAGACGAATGGTATAGAAATGCTGAAGACATAGCCCGTTTCCTCTCAATGATAAATCCCTTCTGGAACTTCAAAACTTGGGAGTCTATGTTGAATAAACACTTAAAGATAACTGAGCAGGAAGCTGTATTGCGACTAAGCGGGCAATTTGAAGCTGACGTAGCCCTGTATGACAAGATCGAAGAACAGGCACTTGAAATGGCTGACGTGATGGCAGAAGGCATTTTAAAACAGTTTAACCTGTAATTTTATTCTCTTATATCACAAACCCTAAATGGATAATGGTAACGTACAAACTCGAAGCATCTCAATTACAGCATTGACCCAGCATTAAAGAACAAATAATGCAAATTCTCACCCGACTCATCGTCGGGCTTTTTCTTGAGGTTTTGCATTACACGATGTAGCAGCAATACAAGCTCATAAGTTGATCAGTTTAGTTCTCTCAATGAAGCGAAGTTTACCCTTCATGTTTTAGTGTATTATATGGTAAACTTAGCCTGAGTATATTTTAGTGCAAACTTTTCCATACGGCAAGTATATCAAGTATATTCTACTATATATAACTCTTGAATCACCCTTGTGGTTTCTCTGTGCAGCCATATATCGTATATGATATAATGTGGGAGTAGTATTTAGGAGCTGCAAGGAGGTCGCGCCATCATGAAAAGGGTTGCAGGAATTACTGCATGGCTTTTGTCTCTGTTCTTTCTGATCATCGGTTTACCTATGGTCTTTATCGGAAACTCGCAAGGCCTTTTATTTATATCTGCAGGCGTTGTTCTGTTTCCACCGCTGACAATTTTTATTAACAAGAGATTTAAGTTTGCTCCCAAGTGGTGGATGAAGCTGCTTGCTTTTTTTGCATTAGCAGCTCTGCTAAACCTCATAGTTCCGGTAGGTGCTGCAAATCTAGGTGCACCATCGAATCCATCGCCCGAATCGATGCTGGAAGCCTCTCCAGAATCCACGTTAGATGCCTCAGCGGACCCTACGCCTACAATAACTTTGGAGCCCTCCCCCACACTTGAACCTTCGTCAGAACCATCAGGTAATTCTCAAAATAGCACCCAATCGGACGATACATATGAAAACCTTGATAAGTCCGACATAGATAATAATACATCTTCTAGCTCTCAAGCAAACTCGTCAGCCGATTCCCACCACCCGGACACTAAGAGCGATGCACCCAATTTGACCGAAGAAAGCGATAACAATAGTGATAGCGGTAACGATAGTGATAAGAATAGCGACAACGACAACAATGACGATTACATAAAACAAACACCGAATGTAGCAGTATCAGGCACTGTTGAAGTGCACTTCATCGATGTTGGACAAGCCGACAGCATATTGATCATAAACGACTCACACGCAATGCTTGTTGATGGTGGCAACAATTCCGATGCAAAAGCCGTGGTAAACTACATAAAGGATCAGGGTCTAGGTAAGCTCGATTACGTTATCGGAACTCATCCTCACGCTGACCACATAGGTGGAATAGACGCTGTTATCGACAGCTTTGATATCGGCAAGGTCATCATGCCAAAGGTACAAAGCAACACAAAGACATTTGAAGATGTCCTTATCGCAATTTCAAACAAGGGACTGAGAATTACTTCTCCGGTTCCAGGAACTGAGTACTCACTTGGAGAAGCTAAATTTACGATACTTGCGCCAAACAGCGAAAAATACAACGATACAAATGAATATTCGGTAGTCATAAAGCTGGAATTTGGAAATACTTCATTCCTACTGACGGGGGACGCCGGCTTCCCGTCTGAAAATGAAATGATATCAAAGGGATATGATCTACAATCAACAGTTCTAAAAGTTGGGCACCATGGAAGCAGGAATTCAACGTCTATCAGAATTCTTACAAGCTGTTAATCCTCAGTATGCTGTCATTTTAGTCGGAAAAGATAACAGTTATGGACATCCCACCAAAGAAGCGCTTTCCAGGCTAGAAAACGCAGGTGTTCAAATATATAGAACTGATGAATCAGGAACTATCGTTGTAACAAGTGATGGGATTTCCCTTACATTCGACGTTGAAAAAAATTGATGACAAGGAGTCGATCATGTTGCTTATTATCGACAGATTTGAAGGACATTTTGCTGTCTGCGAGGATGACGACAAAAATATGCATAATATTGAAAGATCAAAACTTCCTCTCAATGCAAAAGAAGGTGATGTGCTGATTGTTGAGGGAAGCAACTATGTGATCGATCGCCGGGAAACAGAAAAACGAAAACTAAGAATAAAAAAAATGATGGATTCACTTTGGGATTGACTTTAACTAACTACTCATACTGGCGTTTAATGGCTTTTAAAATTAAATTTAAATTGAAAAATTTTATCAACACTTCTGTCCTCCCATTCGTTATATAGTCGAAGTCTGAAAAAGGAGAGCCGGTATGATAGAAGTGCTATATTCAAAATACTATGATGAGCTGCTAAAATATTGTACCTCGCTCTCTCACAATTTCGCAATTGCTGAAGATGTTGTACAGGAGAGTTTTTTGCGCGCGCTGTCGAACTCAGACGTACTCAATGAGCTAAACGAATCACAGTGTAGAGCCTGGCTATACCGCACAGCCAAAAACATCTTTATCGACCAAGTCCGTCGCCTTGCAAAACAGCCGCAGCCGCAAGATGATCCCTTCCGTGAGGACGATTATTCTGAGTTGGCAGTTGAAATGATATGCTGTCATCTGCCAGAAGCCGAGCGGTCACTATTTTTGTTGAGATACATTGAAGGTTACAATTCGACGGAACTAGGTGAAATGTTTGATCTACCGCCATCTACAGTAAGGGCGAAATTGGCTTCAGCAAGATCCAGACTGAGAAAAATTCTCAAAATTAATGAATAGGAGGATCACTATGTCCAAGAACCTTGTTGTCAACGCCGCCACTTGTGATGCCAGAAAAGTTAGCGAGGAAACCCTTTCAAGCTATGAGAACATTAAAGTAAATGCTGCTACTTTGCTTACAACTCCCGATTCCCGTACACTTCTCCACAAATTCAACGTTGCGATGAACTGTGCCAAAGTAGTTGAAGTGCCCGAAAATGCGGACATCGTCTTTCATAACGGCAAGTACACACTCTCCGCTAAAAACAAAGGTGAAAAACCGGCCATTCTTACCGTCAATGGCATCCTTACTATTGAACCGGGATCAGAAGAGGCTATTAAGCGATTTGTCTCGATCATAGTAAACGGTAAAGTTCTTTATCCTGAAAGCATGTCTCCATACTTAGGTAATATGAATGTCAACGGCACCACGGAAGTCTATCCAGACGACGCAATTATGCTGAAGCAGACATTCATTGTTGACAAAACGTTCGTACTACGGAGCAAAAGCTCAAAATATTATGCTAGAAAATGCGTGGTACTGATCGATCCGTCACTTGATGTTGGAGAGCTTGTTAACAAGGGCGTTTTGTTCTTGACTGAAACCGCAATTGTAGCTCAATCCCTGCTGTCAGCATCTATTCCTCTGTTTGAAGAAAATACCGAAATCATTACTGTGCCCGACGGCTGCGCATTTGTAAGCAATAACGCAACTCTTGACAAAGTACTCCTACGTAAACACGGTACAAAACTTTTTATCAATGGCAATCTTAAGATCGATCCTTCAGCAGGTGAACTCCTTGAGAAGATCGAATACCTGCGTGTAAAGGGAACAGTGTCGCTGCCAAAAACTCTGGAAGACCTGTTTTTCAGCAAGGACTTCGAATATGATGATCTCAAACTTGTGCGTGGAAAATGTATTGATGACAAAGTCTTTATAAAAGTAGACAATAAAATGCTCGAACAAAACACTGATGGTGTTTCAGTCATCGACTGTGTAAACGTAACGATAGCGGGACGATGCTTCGCCGGATATGATACTTGAGAGGCTTGAATTGAACGACTGTGTCAATGTTGTATGCACACCTGAGCAGCGTAGTGCGGTGGAACAGGTTGCAAGTGATGTCGTCAATATCAGTGACTCCGGCAAGGGCGGACTTGGAGATATTCTAAAAGGACTTATGCCTAATGCAAACAAAGATTCCGATGACACCATGGTCATCAACTCTGCATACTATGTGTTATAGTTCAGTGCAGTGAAATTCAAGCAAGTACCACGGCTCTGACTAATAAGTTCGGCAGGTGGCAATAGCTGCTTGCCGATCATTTTATTTTTAAATCATATCGAATGTCACAAAATCTAATAACGGCACTATCAACTCATGGGAAAGGAGCCTTCCGAAGCTTCTGCCGGGCAGACGTGGGAGTTGTATCTTAGGACGGTTATTTTTTATGAAGTCCTTACTCCATTGCAGATAGGCAAAGTAATGGAAAATTCATGTCTTGTCTGGGACATGTCAAATCTGGCATGATGTTACACGTGGAAGATAAATTTGAAAAATGCAACAACGTACTCTGCTTTAGTGTAAATTTTTAACTAATTAACAGGAAATAGAGTGCTTTATTGGGTAATTTGACCCACCGGTTTCTACATCCATCACAAAACGAAAAATCGGCATAGCCGGTAACACATGCCAAACTATGCCGATATATTTCCGGAATTAAAAACCCCTAAGACTAACCGCTATAAAGGCGGTTTTTCTTTATTCTTTATAAACATTGTTACAAATAAAAGCTTATGATGCTCTCGCAGCATATTTCTAAGCAAATTCCATTGAACACAAGTTTGATTACAACTGCATATACTTTGAAAATACTTTCTCAAGTCTCTTACACCAAAATGCCATTATAAGCGCTGGCATAATGATCAGTAGAACATTGAGTAGCCAAACCGAGATCGCCCCAGCAGCAATAAGAAGTAAAATAAAGACTGTGTTGAAAAGATGCCTGATGCCTAAGAGTATAGAGTTTCTTACAATCTGTCGAAGAGAATTATTAAATCTGGCAATGTGGGGCATCCCGTATAAAAAGATTATTGTGAGCAAGAGTGCAATAAGATATTGAACATACTGCAGTGCAATACTCCAGGCTGCATCACTTATCGCACGCATTATTCTAATATCCTGCCAAATCAAGATACCTGCAACTGCAAGGCACACCCAGAGAATAGTAGACTGTTTGAAATTCTTGCGAAATCCTTTCCAGAATGTGCTAAACAGATACCCTTTCTCTTCGAGTAAAACATTTTTTGTGGCGTAGTACAGCGCACTTGTTGACGCACCAATTGTAAGTATAGGCAAAGAAAACAATATCCAGAGCAGGCTTAGCTGAACGTAGTTTAATATACCACGTAACAAAGCCATCACCGGACTATCATATTGAAACATAACTATCCCCTGCCCTTTTGATTTCTTTGCCTATCAGACTTTCGAATAAGTCGAATTAAGATTGAACAATAACTATTAGTTTCTAAGGAGTATTATTCTTTAACTCCACCCAGGGAAATCCCCTTGATAAAGTACTTCTGGAAAAACGGATACAGAATAATTATCGGTACTGTACCAACAACGGCTATCGCCATTCTGATTGACACACTTGGCAGTTTCATACCTACTGTAGCTGAGTTTCCCATCGTCATGAGTGCTTGTGCATTCATCAGTATACTGTTCAGCATAACCTGAAGACTATACAACTTGCTGTCAGTTATGTAGTAAAGACCGTTTACCCAGTCGTTCCAGTATCCCAATCCAATCATAAGTCCAACAGTTGCCAGAATGGGTTGAGAAAGAGGCAAAATGATGCGGAAATAGATCTTCATCTCACTGGCTCCGTCTATCTTTGCTGCTTCAATGAGTGCAGGGTGTATATTTTGGGTAAAGTAGTTTTTCATGATAATAATTATAAAGCCATTCATGACGAGGTTTGGAAAAACCAAGGCCCATATTGTATTCTTGATGCCGAAAAGATTGTTCCACATCATATATGCTGGCACTAGACCGCCATTGAAAAGCATTGTGAAAATCACGTAGAAGGTCATAATTTTCGCGCGCCTATAATCCCTTCTCGACAGCGCGTACGCAAGCATCGGAGCAGTAAGAAGACTCAGTCCTGTTCCAAATACAGTAATGAAAACTGAAATACCTATTGCTCTGAGAATATTCTCACCATTTGTTACAAACAAATACTCGTATGCGTACAAGCTCCACTTCGCCGGCCAAAATTTGTATCCGGTTATTGTCAGTATAGACTCATCTGTAAACGATCCGGAAATCAGCAGAATAAAGGGAAGAATTGCACACAGTGAAAAGATAATCAAAACTATATGTACAACAACCTGCTCTATTTTGTCGGCTTTTGTCATAAGGCCTCTTTCATCCATAATATGCTTCCTCCTCCCTAAAACATCGCATTGTCCGGATCAAGCTTACGAACGATCCAATTGACGCCCAATACCATAACGAGTCCCACTATCGATTGATAGAATCCTGCAGCCGAAGCCATACCCACACGATTAAGCTGTGTCAGCATTCGATAAACATATGTATCAATTGTCTGCGTCACTTCGAAAAGCATTCCCGAGTTCATCGGCACCTGATAGAAAAGGCCGAAGTCTGAGTAGAATATACGTCCAACCTGCATGATCAAAAGAGTAATGATCGTTGACTTCAACATTGGCAGTGTGACGTGGAAGAGCTGCTGAATTTTATTTGCTCCATCAAGTGATGACGCCTCATAAAGGTTTTTGTCAATGCTGATTATCGATGACATATAGATTATAGAGCTATAACCAAGTCCCTTCCAAGTATTGATAGCAACAAGGAAGTAAGGCCAAAATTTCTTATTAGTATAAAAGTTGACAACCTTGTCGCCAAAGAATGTTTTGGTAATGAATCCTGCTTCATTACTTAGAAATGCAAGTCCAATGTACGCAACTATTACATACGAAATCAATTGCGGCAACAGAATCGACGTCTGGTAAACCTTCAAAAATCTTCTTGATAAAATCGTTGCAAGGCAAATACCTACTGCAATTCCTATAATATTTCCGATAATTATAAACGCGCCATTGTAAAGGATCGTATTCTTTGTTATCAGCCATGCATCAACAGATCTAAATAAGAATTTGAAGTTGTCAAATCCGCACCATGGGCTTCTCAGAATACCGACTCTGTAGTCGATATTTTTAAAGGCTATGAACAATCCGGCCATTGGAAAATAGTTATTTATCAACAGATAAAGTGCTCCAGGCAATATCATAAAGTCGAGTGCATTAAGTGTCTTGTTGCGGTAGAGGATATGCGCGCCACGAACTATTATCAATAGGCCTAGCAATGCTATTGCTGTTATTCCAAATGCGGGCTCTACTTTTTTTGCACCCTGCATAATATTTGACATCTGCGTTCCCGATAGTACGGCAAATCCCATTTGGAAAACACCGACAAACAGTAGGATTATCCCTCCGGCTTTGCTCTTCATTTTCTTGAAAGCTACGGCAAAGCAGATTGTAAGAAAGTTTATGAACAGAGGAATAAACAACATGGGAACTGGGGCAATACTCACAGAGCCTTTGTGTACAATTCCATTTTAAAATCATCGCTTATGGTGCTTAAAATCGATTAATAAATGTTCCCTATGGATGTTATATAAAGCACAAATTGAGCGTTGGTGTTTTGTTGTCTTTGCCAGTTGAATGTTACTTAAAAATCTTGTAAAATATACATGGAATATACCGACGAAAGGTTTGAAAGCTGTTTATGATCGGTCATGCCGAGTTGATCGGGTTATTAGAAAACTCCCCGGTAATAGCGGCAATAAAAAACGATCAGGGACTGACACAATGCCTGTCGTGTAACTGCAAAGTTGTGTTTGTGCTTTATGGAAATGTGAACTCCATTGCAGACATAGTTTATCGACTAAAGGAATCAGGTAAGGTAGTCTTTGTTCACATTGATTTGCTTGACGGATTGTCCGCACGAGAGGCCGCGGTCGATTTTTTAGTTCAAAATACCCGCATCGACGGTATCATCTCCACTAAACCATCCTTGATCAAATATGCAAGGTCCCTTGATTATCTGGCAATACAGCGATTCTTCGTTCTCGATTCTCTGGCTCTTGAAAACATTCGAAAAGCTGACTTAAACGACAGCGCCGATCTAATTGAAATCCTACCGGGACTTATGCCAAAAATAATCAGCAAACTCAGTGTCGAACTGAGCAAGCCAATAATAGCCGGTGGCTTGATAAGCGACAAGGAAGATATTATTACTGCTCTTGCCGCAGGCGCAATCGCTATTTCATCTACAAATCAAGATGTATGGTTTATGTAAGCCTCTGAGCTTCTTGTTCTTTCTGTTTTGCACTAATTGTAGTTGATTTTCAGTTAATTCTGGTCAATACTTAATATTTGATTGATTTTATATTGCATGTCTACCTTTAGAGTTTTAGAGCAAAGGGTAAGCAGCGTATGCTGTTTCCTTATGCTCTTTTTCTTTTGCTCAACATTGCATAACGACACTGTAACGACACAATATTGTGCCCCCAGACCAGATGGCGGTGAAACTGAAACTTTATAAACTTGAGCTTTATATATTTGGAGGACTGAGATAATGAAAAAAATATATGACGTAGCCATAATTGGATGTGGAATAGTCGGCGCAGCTATGGCCTTCGAGCTCAGCAAGTATGAACTTGATATAGTAGTTGTTGAGAAGGAAAATGACATCTGCTGCGGTACCACAAAAGCCAATAGTGCAATTATTCACGCAGGATATGATCCCCTACCAGGGACCCTGATGGCAAAGTTGAATGTAATGGGCTCACAAATGGCAAAAGAGCTATCTGCTGCATTGGATATACCTTATAAACAGACCGGATCACTTGTACTGGCTTTTGATGAAGAGGATCTAAAGACCCTCAACGTTTTATATGAAAGAGGCCTGAAGAACTCAGTTCCCGGTCTTAAGTTGCTTGATAAAGATGAAGTATTACGAATTGAACCTGAAATTTCCGAGAACGTAGTCGGTGCTCTGTATGCACCCTCTGCGGCAATAATCAATCCCTGGGAATACGGAATCGCACTTGCAGAAACGGCAGTTCAAAATGGAGCAACACTTTTGCTGTCCTCGGAGGTCCTATCTATTACAGATGATGAAAGCGTTTGGAATATACACACCAGTAGTGAAGATATCTGTGCTAGGTACATAATAAACGCTGCAGGAGTTAACAGTGATATCATTCACAATATGGTCGCTAAACCCTCTTTTAGGATCGAACCTAACAAAGGTGAATACTTCCTGTTGGACAAATCCGAGGGCAACAGAGTTCAGCACATCATATTTCAATGTCCCTCAAAAACCACTAAAGGTGTTTTGGTAGCGCCCACCGTTCACGGTAATTTAATAGTGGGACCAAACGCAAGTCAAACAGATAGAGAGGATGTCTCAAATACAAGGGATGGTTTAGATTATGTCCGAACGGCCGCAGTCCGTTCAGTTCCCTCCATCTCCTTCCGGGACAATATTAGAAATTTTGCCGGGGTTCGTGCAAACAGCGATAAAGACGATTTTATTATTGAGAATTCCGCTCCGCGTTTTATAGATCTGGCAGGAATAAAATCGCCTGGGTTGAGCGCTGCACCTGCTATAGCTGTTTACGCCACAGAGCTTTTGCAGAATGACGGGTTGGCGCTTGAAAAGAAATCAAATTGGATTGGCACACGGAAAAAAGTGCGCTTTTCCGAACTGTCGACCGAGGAAAAAAACAAGCATATTTCAGAAAATCCGGCTTACGGAAGAGTAATCTGCAGATGTGAAACAATTACTGAAGGTGAGATAATCGACTCTTTGCGAGGTCCTATACCTGCCCTCACTATCGACGGGGTAAAGCGTCGTACAGGTAGCGGAATGGGCAGATGTCAGGGTGGGTTTTGCGGTCCACGCATTTTGGAGATCATAGCCCGGGAGCACAATATCGCTCCTGAAGATGTTTTCCAAGATAAACAAGGAAGCTATATTCTTACAGGTCAAACTAAAAGGGAGGAGACCTACCATGCATGATCTAATAGTAATCGGTGGCGGACCAGCCGGTCTTGCAGCAGCACTGAGCGCCTGGGAAAGCGGAATAAAGGATATTGTTATAGTCGAGCGGGACAAAGAGCTTGGTGGAATACTCAATCAATGTATCCACAATGGCTTTGGCCTCCACTACTTTAAAGAAGAGCTTACAGGCCCTGAGTATGCAACTCGGTTTGTTGATATGCTAAGTGACACCTCAGTAAAGGTAAAACTTGATACGATGGTGCTGGAACTGACAACTGATAAAGAGTTACATATAGTAAGTTCCTCATCAGGATATGAAATCCTGAAAGCAAAAGCTGTTATTCTTGCAATGGGATGTAGAGAACGTCCCCGCGGCGCCATCGGAATCCCCGGCACGCGTCCTGCAGGCATTTTCACTGCCGGAGCAGCACAGCGATATGTCAATGTGGAGGGTCATCACGTTGGGAACAAAGTCGTTATTCTGGGATCGGGCGATATTGGTCTTATTATGGCAAGGCGTCTGACTCTTGAGGGCGCTAAGGTTCTAGCATGTGTTGAAATAATGCCTTACTCCGGAGGACTTACACGAAATATTGTACAGTGTCTGCAAGACTACAACATTCCCCTTTACCTGTCTCACACGATCATAGATATACACGGCTCGCCTCGCGTAGAGGGTGTGACAATAGCAGAGGTTGATCAGAATCGCAATCCCATTCCCGGTACGGAGCAATACCTGGAATGTGACACAGTTTTGCTATCAGTAGGTCTGATACCTGAAAATGAACTTTCAAAAAAAGCAGGCATTGAGATAGATAGCCGAACAGGTGGCCCTATTGTCTATGAAAACCTGGAAACAAGTGTCGATGGGATATTCGCCTGTGGAAATGTTGTTCACGTTCATGATCTCGTCGACTATGTCACAAATGAGAGCATGAAAGCCGGCAAATCAGCTGCCGAATATATTCTGAACTACTATAATGACGTCAACAAAACTGAATCAACCGAACATCCTGAAAAATCAGTTGTCAAGGTGAAAAACGGTGATGGCGTATCTTATACGGTGCCACAGCTAATAAGAATCCCTAATAACTTGATGGAATATAGCAGGTCTGACGATGATAAATCTATTCCCCTTCAAGATATCGAGGTATTTTTCCGTGTAAACCAAAAATTTGGCAATAGCAATATCTATGTAAGTTTAGCCGGCAATGAGCTTGCGCGTTTCAGGAGAAGAAATCTGGCACCGGGTGAGATGGAGAAAATTCGACTGAACGGAAACTTACTAAAAAAATGCATAGAACTTGGGCTTTCGGAAATTGAAATATCGGCTGACGAAGACCCAGCTGGCGATGTCGCTGTCGCTCCCAGCAAAGGTAGGAACATAACAGCGGTCGATCCTGAGACAGTATCTGCCAGTTCGAAAGTTGCATCAAGACGGACAAATGTTTCATCTGCAGTAGGAGGTAGCGTATGACTGAATTGATATGCATTGTATGCCCAAGAGGCTGTCACCTTCAGATTGACACTAAAAACGGTTATCGTGTCTATGGTAATCAATGTACCCGTGGAGAAGTATATGGTCGCGACGAGCTTATAAATCCTACACGTATGATAACCTCAACTGTCAGAATAAAAGGAGCTTTGCATCCCAGGTGCCCTGTGAAAACAAGCTCCCCAATTCCAAAGCACCTTATATTTGATGCAATGAGAACTCTGGACACTGTGACTCTAAACGCACCGGTGAAATCCGGCCAAGTCGTAGTTGAAAATGTATGCAATACAGGCATTGATTTTATCTCGACTCGCGATATGTAATAGATATGTCGTAACCTGAACATTACGGATTTTGTATAGAATGCGGACAATCTAATATAGTGTAGTCAAAACGGGAGATAGGAATTGGATTCCAAAGCTTGATTATTTTGGATAAACAGCTTATATTAATTTATGATTGAATAAGCAATTTTAAAGAAATCCAATATGCAGGAGGGCTTTTATGGCAATTATTAGAAACGAAGTTGTAAACGCACTTTTGGACCGCAGGAGTATTAGACGCTATAAACCCGATCAAATTTCTGAAGACCAATTGGAGACGATTCTTACTTGCGGATTCAATGCGCCAAGTGGTGGAAATACTCAAAGCTGGTTTGTCGCAGTTGTACAGGACAGCAAGTTTATTGATGAGATGCACCAGGTATTTGTAAATACTCTTCCGCCACTCGACAAGTTGCCTCCCATAATGAGTGAGAGGATGAAGGATCCTGAATATAATTTGGTATTTCGCGCACCAACTGCAATCTTTGTGTTCTATGATCCTGAAAAAAGCCAGTTGAATAGTGCTATACTGGGACAAAACATGGTAATCGCGGCACAATCACTTGGACTTGGCACCTGCTATCTGGGAGGTCCTATGCAGATCTTTGGAACTCCGGAAGGCGAAGAGTTCATGAAACGCATGAACGTGCCCGAAGGTTATAAGCCCAGCTTTGGACTGGCAGTCGGATATCCTAACGAAAATCCCGAAGCCCGCCCTCGTGACCTGACTAAGTTTTCTAGAGTATAGTCGAATATGCCGAATATAGTAAGGCCTCTTGCACAGAACAACTGTGGCAGGAGGCCTTTTGTTCAAGTTATGCTTGTAATCAACTCTTAATACGAATATGCATCGTAACTATTTAGATCGTAACTATTTAGAATGAATAGGAGATAGAGTTTTACTTATGGAGTGCAACCAATAATAATTATGGAATCGATAGGATGGTTTTTAATGATATCATTTTCATGAAAATAACTGAAAACTATTGAATATGATTTGAGATTGTGATAAAATCGGAGTAAATAAAATTGTATCATGTTGATGAGTCATATTAATTATGATGGAGGATGTTTATGAAGAGATATGAATGCGATATCGCCGTAATCGCAGCAGGACCGGCAGGTCTTGCCGCAGCTGTTACCGCTGCAGAAAGAGGCGCTAATGTAATAATTTTAGAGAAATCAAACACAACCGGCGGAGCCGCAAATATGGGAATGGGTCCACTGGGTGTTGAAACTGAAATTCAGCGCGAGAACTTGATTGGCATCACCAGAGAAGAAGCATTCCGCAAATTTATGGACTACACCCACTGGCGCACCGATGCCCGTCTTGTTCGCGAATATATCTGGAAATCAGCCGACACAATAAAATGGCTGCAGGGTATGGGCGTAGAGTTTTTAGGCGCATACCGCTATTTCCCACAGTCAGAAGCTACTTGGCATATAGTAAAGTCTGAGTCGGGCATGGGGCCAAGAGCAGCCTCCGCCATGCTAAAAACTCTTACAGACCGCGCAAAGGAGCTCGGAGTTGAAATACTGCTTGAAACACCTGCCAAGTGGCTTGAAAAGAACGAAGAAGGACGCATCGTCGGTGTACACGCCGTCGACAAGAATGGCGAAGAAGTCTATGTGGACTGCTGTGCAACTATAATTGCAACAGGCGGTTTTGGTGACAACCCCGAGATGATCAAGAAATATACCCCCTATGAATGGGGAAAAGATATGTTTTCATTCCGAATTCCCGGTATCGCCGGAGACGGAATTCGAATGGCATGGGAAGTAGGAGCTGCACGCACTGAGATGAACATGGAAGTATCCTACAGCACTCCTTCAACTGTTGAGTACTCCTGTCTCACCCGCGTTCATATGCAGCCAAACCTTGCAGTCAACCTCCAGGGTGAACGTTTTATAAACGAAGAGATCATGGCAAACACTACTTACTGCTCAAATGCAATTGCAGCTCAGAAAAATGGTGTTGCTTTCTCAATTATTGACGACAGCATAAAACAATACTATCGCCGTAATGGCCTCCACACTGTCAGCCTTGTTAACCCCAATGCCTCTGCAAAGGATTATGACAATGATGTAAAGACTGCATTGGAAAAAGGCGATCCATATTTCTTTGTGGCAGATTCAATAGAAGAGCTCGCTGAAAAAATGGGCGTAAACAAAGAAAACTTTGTAAAGACAGTGGAAGAGTACAACAAGTACTGCCAAACAAGGGATGAATTATTCTGCAAAGATCACCGTTACATGCTTCCACTTGTCGGACCTAAATTTTACGCGCTACAGCTTTGCCCAAGCGGGTATGGGAGCCTTGGTGGCATAAAAATAAACTACAAGACTGAAGTAGTAAACGATGAACATGAACCTATTGCAGGCCTTTACGGAGCAGGAACAGACGTATGCTCCATCTACGGTGATTCATATGTATTTATTCTGCCTGGCAACTCAATGGGATTTGCTCTTAATACAGGCAGGATTGCCGGCGAGAAATCGGTTGAATATGTAACCGAACTTTTCAGTGAAGAAGAGTAGATTCAGTAACATCAGTAAATCAGTAAGGAAAATTTCTAATGATAAAGCTCAGTATAGACAACAAAACTATTACTGCAAAAGAGGGTCAGTCGGTGCTTTCTGCAGCCCTTGATGCCGGTGTGTATATCCCCCACCTCTGCCATCATCCTTCACTTCCCGACATCGGGGAATGCAAGCTCTGTATAGTTGAGATCGATGGCAAAGACGGCGTACATACATCATGTACTACTCCCGTTGAAGACGGGATGAGCGTCCGCACTCGCAGTGAACGTATTGACAGCCTAAGAAAACTTTCAATGGAACTTATGCTTGCGGGCCATCCATCCGAGTGCACTGCCTGCCCTAAATACGGCCAATGTGAATTCCAATCACTTATCCAGTACATTGGAGTAAGCGACACAAGGCTTCGCAAAGTGCCTGGGAACAATCTATACACCGAAGAAAATCCGCTGTTTGTTCGGGATCTCAACCGCTGTGTACTTTGTGGCCGCTGTGTAAGAGCCTGCGAAGACCTGCGCGGCGTCGGTGTCCTCGGATTTAATACGGTAAACGGCCGTACAGAGATTTCAATTCGCAACCACGGGTCGTTGGCTGACGGTGATTGCCGGTTCTGCGGAGCTTGCGTGGAAGTTTGCCCCACAGGTGCGCTTCACGATAAAAATGATTTGCTCAGTGGCTACAACACAAGGGAAGCTGCTTTAGTCCCCTGCCGGAGTCGCTGTCCGGGTCAAACCGATGTTCCAAGGTACGTCGCTTATGTCCGTGAGGGTAACTACTCCGAGGCACTCGCAGTTATTCGTGAGAGGGCACCATTCCCTCACTCTCTAGGTCTAGTTTGTATGCGTTTTTGTGAGGATGCATGCCGCCGCGGGTGCGTAAATGAAGCAGTCAGCATACGCGAAATAAAACGCATTGCTGCCGAAAACGGAACTGATCTATGGAAGTCAAGAGTAAAGACTTCCCCATCCACCGGAAAGAAAGTATCCATCATAGGTTCCGGCCCGGCCGGTCTAACAGCTGCATACTATCTTGCCCGCAAAGGCCACACTGTGGATGTTTATGAAAAGCTCCCCAAGGCCGGCGGCATGCTTAGATATGGAATCCCCAGCTATCGCCTGTCCGATGAGGTATTTGAACGCGAAATCGATGACATACTTGAGGCTGGCGTCCAATTACATGTAAATAGCCCGCAAACTCCGCAAGAGCTTCTTGAAAAAGGTTCAGATGCGGTGTTGGTAGCTGTCGGAGCACATAAGGGTTCGAGACTTCCTATAGATGGAAATCAACTCCCAAATACATATACTGCTGTCGAATATCTCCGAGAGGTTGCCCTTGGCAATCAAGTTGAACTTGGCGAGAGTGTACTCGTTCTAGGTGGAGGAAACGTAGCTTTTGACGCTGCAGGAACCGCTCACAAACATGGTGTTAAGCGTATAATGATGGCATGTCTCGAATCTAGAGATGCCATGACAGCAAGTAAAGAAGAGATCGACGAAGGCCTTGGATACGGTCTTGAACTGTTTAATCAGAAGACATTCCTGCGCATAGCACAAAACGACGATGGAACTTTGTCCGTCTTATGTCAGGATGTCGCAGAACTCTCAGTTGATTCCTCAGGCATGATGAACATTGTAGCTGCACCGGATTCTGAACAATGGCTTTCAGCTGACAGTGTTATATTTGCCGTGGGACAAAAGCCGGAGCTTGAGGGCTTCGAATTAGAGCAGAACAGAGGATTGCTGTCTGTAAGCAACAGTAAGACCTCTGCGGACAAGGTATTTGCTTGCGGAGATTCTGTCACAGGTACAATGTCGATTATTCATGCTATTGCTTCCGGCAGAGATGCCGCTTCGAGGATAGACCTCTATCTTGGCGGCGATGGCGATATCTCTGAGCAGCTTGCAAAGCCGGAATGCCCGTCTGCTTGGCTTGGGCGTGTGTCAAAGTTTGCATACAATGAACGCATTGAATGTCTCACTTGTGAAAACTCTGCAGAGGAAGCCGACCGCTGCTTGCGCTGCCATCTACGATTACAAATAGAACAGCCAAAGTTCTGGAACGCTTATACGGAAAGTCAGGTGAACGACAATGCTATGTAATAAAACAATTACCGATATCGAGGGCATTGAATTTCCCTACTCCAGTGAGCGAGACAAGTGTTCTGTCAATTATGTTTTTCGGTTGCTAGAGCAGTTAAGAAATTCCCTATGTGGGAAGGGCGTGTTCTGTCGTGATGCCGCAGCACAGCTTTATCAAATCGTTGGCAGCATCCGCAGTGGAGAAGGTAAAGGCGGAGATGTGAAGCTGATTCGGGAGATATGCCAGGCGGCTTTGCTTCTTGCAGACTGTGTAATGACCAAAGAGGTTGCCCAGGAAATCCTTTCATTAGTTGAATCAGAAGAGGATATCTGGGAAACTCACATAACTCGTCGCCGTTGCCCTTCCCTAAGATGCGAAAATCTCACTATTTTCTATATTGACCCATCTGTTTGTGACGGATGCGGTAACTGCGTAAGCAAGTGCCCGGAAAATGCGATTGACGGCTCTCCTGATTTGATTCACGTAATAGACCGCGAGATCTGCACAAGGTGTGCAGCCTGCGAGTCTGAGTGTCCCGTCTCTGCTATAAAAAGAGCTGATGTTGCCGGAATCCCTCCCAGGACGCCGGATATGCCTGTGCCTGTTGGCTCATTTAAAGTGGCACCGGTAAAGAAGGGGTTGCGCAGAGGTTTGAGACCTTAACTTACATAATCTTATGAAACGAGGTATTTACAATGGAAGAACGTCATGAAATCGTTGAAGCTATAATAAACCGAACTGCTAAGCTCACCGGTCGTGATCCATCGGAGCTTAATGAAAACACAAAATTTGCAGATTTGGATATGAAAAGTGTAAATTACTCTCAGCTGATCGTATACCTTGAAGATGAAGTCGATGTTGAGATTTCATATATGGCATTCCGCAAGAGGGCCACAATTGGTGAGGCCGCCAATTTCATAATGGAGCTCATTGACTAGTTGATATGATTTTTGGAATTGGTATTGATCTGATCGCAGTATCGCGCATCAGCGTTCTTAAAAAGACGGAGGATCCTTTCTTCTCCTCCGTCTTTACTCTTAAAGAACGTGAGCAGGCAGCTTCGCAAGCAGACCCTATGGCTTATTATGCGGGGCGTTTTTCTGCAAAAGAAGCAGTTTATAAGAGCTTACGCATGCCAGGTGATGCCCGGTTCAGTGAAATTGAAGTGATATCCAATCCTTTTGGAGCGCCGGAAGTACATCTCTCTGGTACGCTGCTTGAGTATGCAAAAAAACACAATATCAAACGTATACATATATCTATTTCCCATGAGACAGATTACGCAATATCCTATGCAATCGCCGAAACGGAGGAATTTGAATGACATTCACTGAGACTATGCTCAAGAAAGCTCATCTCAGCCAAAAAAGCATTGTTTTACCCGAGGCAACTGAAGAGAAGATACTCTTGGCTGCCAGAAAAGTGGCTGACATTGGCGCTGCCCGTCCTCTACTGCTTGGCAACCCTGATGAGATCTCAGCTGCTGCAAATAACGCTGATATATCACTTACAGGAATCGAAGTTGTCGATTCGGGTGATGAAGCCTTCAAAACAAAGCTTATATCCGATTTCCTTGCAGTAAGCGATGATTTCAGCGAAAAAGCTCTTAATAGAAAATTCCGCGAACCACTAAATATTGCAGCGGCAATGGTCAGAGTTGGCTATGCCGACAGTCTTGGCGCAGGTCTTACCCGTTCAACAGGAGAAGTGATATTAACTGCTCAGCTTTTGATCGGAATGCAGGAAGGCATATCTACTGTGTCAAGTATTGGAATGGCTGAATTTCCAAACTTTGATGGCCCGGAGGGCAACATGCTTTGCTTTACAGACTGCGCGGTAAACATGAAACCCAGCTCTGCTGAGCTTGCCGACATTGCCATAACTTCAGCACACACGGTTCGTGCCCTGCTGGGTTGGGAACCGAGGGTAGCGATGCTCTCTTTTTCAACCAAAGGTTCGGGCGAACACGAAGATGTTGAAAAAGTTCGAAAAGCAGTTGAAATTGCCAAGTCCCGTAAACCAGACTTACTCATAGACGGCGAATTGCAGCTGGATGCAGCTATCATTCCTGAGGTTGCCAAAAAGAAAATCCGCGATGACTCACCCGTTGCAGGGCGCGCAAACATCATTGTATTTCCGGACTTAGGTGCTGGCAATATCGGTGTGAAGATGGCACAAATCTTTGGGGGTGCTGTAGCGCATGGACCTCTTCTTCAGGGCTTTGCTAAGCCTGTAACCGACTTTTCAAGGTCTGCTCCTGTAGAGGAAATCGTCGGAAACCTTGTAATGCTTGCGGTTTATGTACAAAACCAGCAGAGTGCATAGCTTAATTTCTAATAATTCTAATACAGGAATGAAAACACTATGAAAAAGTCTTATAAAATATTTGCGATAAACCCCGGTTCTACATCCACAAAGATCGCACTCTTTGAAAATGACAGCAAAGTGTTTGGTTCAACTTTGGATCATGACTCATCCGAACTTGCCAAATTTGAAAATCTCAGTGATCAACTCCCCTATCGACGCGAAAAAATCCTACAGGCTCTTGCAGAACAGGGATTGACACTACAAAATACACACGCCTTTGTTGGACGCGGCGGTGGCCTTGCTCCACTTGTAAGCGGAACATATATAGTCAATGAAATACTGCTAAAACATGCCAGAGACTGTTTTGCAGGCGTTCATCCGGCGACTTTAGGTGCACAACTTGCAGCTGCATTTGCAGATGAGTTTGGTGGTAGTCAGTATGTTGTAAATCCACCCGATGTTGACGAATTTTGCGATCTTGCTAGGATAACCGGTATTAAGGGTATATATCGAGAAAGTCGGGTGCATGCTTTAAATCAAAAAGAAATCGCCATTCGTTACGCAGCAAGTATCGGCAAATTTTATGACAGCCTAAATCTAATCGTCGCTCACATCGGAGGAGGAATCTCTGTTACTGCTCATAAGCAGGGCAGGATGATCGACTCTAATGACATCCTAAACGGCGACGGTCCTTTTGCGCCAACCCGCTGCGGATCGATCCCAGTCAGTGCGTTGCTTAAGATGGATCCTGTAGAAGTAAAACCTAAGATAACAAAAACAGGCGGTTTAGTCGACCACCTTGGAACATCAGATACAAGAGAAGTTAAGCGCCGAATTGAAGCCGGTGACAAATATGCAAAACTGATATATGATGCAATGATTTACCAGATTGCAAAGCAGATTGGTGCTATGGCCGCAGTCCTCCAAGGTGAGATCGACGCTATAATATTTACTGGCGGAATATCAAATGATAACTATCTTACTGACGAGCTATCAAGCTATGTTGGTTATCTTTCACCTATTGCTGTAATGCCGGGAGAGTTTGAAATGGAGGCGCTTGCTGCCGGTGCTCTGCGTGTGCTGCGCGGCGAGGAACAAGCAAAGGAATATACTGGCGTTCCTGTTTGGACAGGATTTGATTTCTAATCCTATTTGGTCGCAAATTACAATCTTTATTTCAGAACGATTTTTAGCTATGCTTGAAATGGTTTTCATTTCATTATATAATATTTTTATTACACTAAAGGATGTGGGTGAATCCATGGCCACCATATTAGACGTAGCACGTGAAGCAGAGGTCTCCCCAGCTACTGTATCGAGAGTTATAAACAACAGCTTTTTAGTCTCCGAAGAGAAAAAACAACGTGTATACGAAGCTATGCAAAAAGTCGGATACACTGTCACTCCGAAACACCGCTCTGCAAAAAGCAATGGAAAATTGTTAGTTGCCATTACAAACATGAGCAATTATGATCTATTTGACGGGATGCAGCGCTGTGCCGCAGAGCTTGGATACGGACTTGTATTTGCTCACACTTCCGATCGTCCCGGTGCGTTGCAAGAGACAATTGAGCTACTCAAAGTTCTTGACGCAAGCGGACAGGTTGCCGGTATTCTGCTAATAAACTTTATATTAAAGTCAGAGATCGATTTTATACATTACATTCAGAAGTATCCCGTTGTCCAGGTAATGGAAGCCGTGGATTTGGAAAACAACTACCTTGTTTCCACAGACGACTATCAGGCTGCTTATGATGCCGTATCGCACTTGATTGAGCAAGGAAGGAAGCGTATTGCCATATATATCACTAAACTTCCCGAAAATCGAATGAACTTTGAGAAGTTGCGGCTCCATGGATATAACGCTGCACTGATGGATCATGGACTTCAGCACCTGGACGAATTACTAAGGTACGCCGACTTTAATTTTGAGGGTGCAGAATATACAACAAAGAAGATGCTCAAGACAATGGATGAGCTTCCCGATGCCATCCTATGTATGAGCGACACTGTAGCCAGAGGATGCGTAAAAACCCTTTTGGACAATGGTATTTCTGTCCCGGATGACATAGCCGTTGTTGGGATCGATGATCTAGAAGGCAACGATTATATGACTCCTTCTCTAACCTCTGTAGCTCAAGCTTTTGACATAATCGGTGAAGAATCGGTACGACTACTCAGCAGCATTATTAACGGCGAAACAACCAAAGGGCGTAAGATTTATGTTCCTCACAAACTTGTAGTGCGACAATCAAGTAATGTGCGTGATAAAGAATAAAAAGCTTTAAGTAATAGAGTCCTTTGAGTCCTCAGTTTCAAGTTTTTTGACCAACATATAAGTTAAAATCCCCTTGTGAGTACAGTTTAGACATCAACTCACAGGGGGTAATTATTTGTGCTATCAATTTGAACTCTTTTTATATTTTGAGATCAATATAAACATTTGCTCTCCAAGTGATTCCAGTAAAGTGCGAAGATTTACAACTACTGTTCAGCCGATAACAGTCACTTAAATATCATGTAAGATCTTTTTTAGTGTTTATGAATATTTCTGAAAATTTCTTAATAAATCTTGAAATATAGGTTTGTAATATGATACAATGATTGTGCTCAATATTGAAAGTGAGTTATTTTGACTTTCAATATACTCGCTTACGATTAACGTGAGACAGTCAATTTAATAATAACAATAGAACAGCAGGTGATATAAAATGGAAAAACTCAGAATCGGTATCGTTGGCTGTGGTTTTATCGGCACCAGCAAACACCTACCCGGACTTGCAAAACAATCTGACAAAGCGGAAATCGTAGCATTCTGCGACATAATTCCGGAACGGGCAGAAATGGCTAAAGCCCAATATGGCGGTGCAGATTCATACGCGTGTACGGACTATATGCAGCTTGTCAATGACAAGACCTTGGATGTGATTCATGTATGTACTCCTAACGTCACGCACTGCGAAATTACATGTGCAGCCCTTGAGGCAGGCAAACACGTAATGTGCGAAAAGCCCATGGCCGTTACATATGCAGAAGCAAAAAAGATGGTCGATACTGCAAAGCGCGTTGGCAAGAAGCTGACAGTAGGTTATCAGAATCGTTTCCGCGACGATGCGATCTATTTGCGCAACATGGTTGACAACGGACGACTTGGCGACATTTATTATGCCCAGGCTAATGCAATGCGCCGTCGCTGCGTTCCCACTTGGGGCGTTTTCACGGATAAGTCCCTGCAGGGTGGTGGTCCTCTGATCGACCTTGGCACACATGCTCTCGACCTGACCCTTTGGTATATGGGAAACTACGAGCCTGAAAGCGTCAGCGGTTCTGTTTTCTATAAGATGGGGGATAAGACCGAGGGCAACCTCTGTGGACCATGGGATCCGGAAAAATACGAGGTTGAGGACAGTGCATTTGGCTTTATCCGTATGAAAAACGGTGCCACCATCTATCTCTCCGCATCCTGGGTACTAAATATTATGGAGCCGAGAGAAGCGTGCACCACACTCTGTGGAACCGAAGGCGGTGCCGAGATGCGTATGAAGGGCGAAGATTACACATGCCTGATCAACTATGCAGACGGTGGACGTTTGGTTGATGCTTCAGTTGACTTCAGTCAGAAAATCGCATTCGGTCCTGACGATGTAGAAGAAAAACCAGGTGACCGCGAGGCAGCACAGTGGATCGATGCAATCCTCAATGACCATGATCCGGTTGTCCTTCCTGAGCAGGCCATGGTGGTCACTCAGATCCTTGAAGCTATTTACGAATCCGGTCACAACGGCAAACCTGTTTATCTATAAGAAAGGAGTCCAAAAATGGCTCTTGATTTTCAATATGATGAGCTCATGTTCTCAAAGAGCACTGTAAAAGCCGCTTATGCCGGTGACGTGGCATATGGATATGAGTTTCAAATTATGTATCCGTCATACCGTGGTACATTCCTAAGCTGTATTGAAAAACTTACAGTAAAACTGGATGGCGTAGAGATCGATCAGGAAAACCTCAGGTTTACACTGAACGGAAAGCAATTTTTGATCAACGAGCTGCCGTCTCTCTGCCATGAATACTGGTTTGTCCTTGATCGCGCAGTTATAACCGTGTTGCATGACGGCGGTATTCCCGCGGATGCAAAGCAAATTGAAGTGGAGATGGTTCACCGCGTTCCTTATACAGGATATTTTGGTGAATATCTAACACTCACAAGTCATGGTACACTGCAGATCGGCAACCTTGTAAAGGAGGCAAGCAAATGAAACAACTTAATCAGAAAATTGAATTGGGTGTCTCCCTTTACAGCTTAACAAGCGAATTTGTCAAGGAAAAGATGGATCTTGAAAATTGTCTTAAGACTGTGTCTGAAATGGGATTTAAGGGAATTGAGATCGTTGCGGCACAAATGGTTCCGGAATATCCTAACCCGTCTGACAGGTGGCTGTTCGAGTTTCGCGATCTGCTCGCCAAGTATGATCTCACTCCTGTATGCTACAGCGCATATATAGACAACGGTCTTCGCACAGAGAGAGATCTCAATCGTGACGAGATCATTCAGTTCACATACAATGATATGCTTTACGCAAAAAAAGCCGGCTTTCAGATGGTCCGCACACAGCATTCCATCTCCCCGGAAATTTTAGAGGAAATGGTTCCGGCCTGTGAAAAGCTTGATATCATGCTCACAGTTGAAATGCACCACCCGCACCATCCCAAAGTAGATGTGTGGGAAAAGTATATAGAGCTTATGAATAAATACGAGCACTTAGGCGTCGTACCCGACTTTAGTATATTCCAGCACAAACCGCACCGCTTGTTGGTTGAGCGCCTTGTTCGTGCAGGTTTCCGGGAAGATAAGCTAAACAGAGTTCTGGAATACCATGAAAAAGGAATCCCTAGTGAAAATGCTATCGGCGAACTCGCTCTCACGGCAGAAGAAGCCCAGTTTACACAAGAGCTCTATGAAAAGTTTAATCCAACACCCTTGGAAGATCTTAAAACACTTATCCCGGTCACACCATATATTCATGGAAAGTTTTATATCCTTGACAATGACGAGTTCGATCCTTGCATTCCTTATAACAAGATACTGCCGATGATACAGCAGCTCGGATATAAAGGATATATAGCAGCTGAATATGAAGGACATCACTTTGACATGTCGGTTGACATAAAGCAACAACTTCGCAATTACGCTTCCATATTCAACAAATATATAAATTAGGAGGACTCAATGGTATCTCTAGATAAATATAGAAACGATCCCAATTACAAGATAGTTCCTACGCAATTTGGCGACGAGACAATCGATGTCATATATCGCAAGCTACGCACACCTATGTCACGCGCCGACCAGGAAAAGCTTCCTCCCGAGGAGCGGGATATGTTTTCCTTTGTGGCGGATTTCAACCCCAGAACTTACGATGCGACTCCTGATATTATTTGCCATCAGGACGTGGCTGTTAAGCTTCGCGACGGCACAACAATATATGTTGACATCTTCCTGCCAAAAAACAGTGGTCCGGTGCCGATAATTGCTTCATGGAGTCCTTTCGGAAAGCGCCCCGGCGAAGGATTCGACGAGTGGCAGCTGATGGGAGTACCACCCGGAACGGTTTCAAAATCAGCAAAGTTTGAGTCTGCGGACCCCGAATACTGGTGTCATTACGGATACGGTATCGCCAACATTGATCCACGTGGTATCGGTCATTCAGAGGGCGACGCGGTGTTCATGGGTTCCCAGGAAGGCCGCGACGGATATGACTTTGTCGAGTGGTGCGCAGCCCAGCCATGGTGCAACGGCAAGGTTGGCCTGTTCGGAAACTCCGGTGTCGCTATGGCGCAGCTCCGCATTGCCGCCGAATGCCCGCCTCACCTCGTCTGCATCGCACCTTGGGAAGCAACAGGCGATCTGTTCCGCGAATCAATGCGTGAAGGTGGCATAAGGGGCGAATACGCCGAAAGCGTTATCGGTATGGTAGCAGGCAATGGATACATAGAAGATCCGCTTGCAATGGCAGATGTATATCCAGCCTGGAACGCATATTGGGAGGACAAGGTTCCCAAGTATAGGAACATTAGGATACCAACTTATTACACATCATGTTGGAATCATTTCCATAACATCGGTTCTTTCGAGGGATTCCGCAAGATCCGTTCACGTAAAAAGTGGATGCGTGCGCATCGCGAATTCGAGTGGCCGGATACATATAACAACCAGAACATTGAAGAGCTGCGCAAGTTCTTTGATCGCTATCTCCTTGATATCAGAAACGGTTGGGAATTCACACCTAGGGTTCGAATAGAAGTAATGGATGCGTACACCTTTGATTACCAAATCAACCGTCCTGAAAACGAATTCCCCCTAAAGCGTACACAATACACAAATCTTTATCTCGACTCATCAAAAGGCACCATGGACACAGAGGCAAATATGCCGGAAGCAAAGATGTCCTTTGATGGTGAGACAGGAGAAGTTTACTTCGATTACAAATTCAATGAGGATACTGAGATTACAGGTTACATGAGCCTGCACGCATGGGTATCTGTAGATGGATACGATGATGGTGATCTCTTCTTTACAATAAAGAAGATTGGCCAGGACGGCAAAACGGAAATACCGGTACTCGTCTTAGGTGAAGAGCATCCCGGAGCATGGAGCAAATTGCGTCTTTCCTGGCGTGGTCTCTCCGAAAAACTCAGCACCGATTTCCGTCCGGAACTTGCCTTCGAGAAGCAGGAAAAGCTGAAGCCCGGCGAAGTTGTACCCATTGACATTGCTTTCGTGCCATATAGCAGAATCTGGCACAAAGGAGAAACCCTTAGGCTCCACATCGCAGGTCGCTACATCCGCGACGAATCCTGGTTTGAGCGCCTTGTATGGCACACAGACAACAAAGGAGTTATCAATATTCACAGCGGTGGATCTTATGACAGCTATCTGCGTATACCGATTATACCACCGCGTTGGCAAAGTGGAGACTATATTTACAGATAGTTCCATTTACAGATAGTTTCAAACAGATAGTTTCAATTAGTTAAACTTCTAGTTATACTTATAGAAGTCTAAAAGAACTGCTAGCTAAAGCAAGTATTAAAAGCTAAATTAATAGTTAATTGCTCTTAGCTCTTAGCTATGGCTTTTAGCTAAGAGCAATTAAAATAGCCAATAGAACCTGATAATTGATAGCAAAAGAAAACAACTTAAAAGTCAATAAGTATAAATTCAATACAGGAGGATATATATGAAAGTCCTTGGTCTCTCCTTTGGCCGCAAGAACAGAAACAGTGACATCCTTGTTAAGGAAGCGCTCCTCGGTGCAAAAGAAGCCGGAGCCGAAATCGCCTTCCTAAACATGATCGACAAAAAGATTGGGCACTGCACAGGCTGTGCAGCATGCGACAGACGCAGAGAAAGCGGCGGCCCATCAAGATGCGTAATCAAAGATGATTTCCCGTTTGTTGAGGATGCTATCCTTGAAGCCGACGCCATCATTTTGGCAGCACCTGTTTACGTCCTTGGTCCGGTCGGACAGCTCAAAAACCTTATTGACCGCATGGGTCCGTCCCACGACAGGGCTCAAATGCAAAGAGAAAACGCAAAAAGAATAGCTCAAGGTAAGAGCGGTGAGGAGCTGCTTGATCCACGTCTGTTCAAGGATCGTTTCCTTGGTCTGATATCCGTTGGTGGAGCGCGCACAGAACATTGGACTTCAATGGGACTGCCTAATATCCATTTGTTCAGCTTTTCCATGCAAATGACAGTTGTTGATCATTACAATGCTTATAGAATGGGTGATATTGTAAATCCATTGTTTGACGATGAGCTTTTGGCCCGTATGCGTCGTATGGGTAAGTCTGTAACTGAAGCAATAGGAACTCCTCGCCTGGAAGTAGAGTGGAAAGGCGACAGGCCGGGCATCTGCCCACTCTGTCACAACGATATTCTCACCATCAAGACCGGAACTACGGTAGAATGCCCGATCTGTGGCATGGCGGGCACACTTTATATTGAAGATGGCCAGATAAAGGCACACTTTACCGAAGAACAGATCGAACGTTCCCGTATGCGCCAAGGCGGTGTAGACGATCATATGGATGAGATTGCAAGCTTCAAACCAGTTGTCAAAGAAAAACTCGAAAAGTTTGGTCACCTCATACCTGAAAAGATGAAACGCTTTGAAGGGATTCCGGAACTGAATAAAAAAGACTTTGTTGAGAATATGAAGCAATAACAAACAGCGTCATTAAGGTATGTAGGCTTCTATATCATATCAAATACATACCCCCTGTTTGCTCTCTTGCTGAAGTACAAAAACTAACTACATCTTTTATTCAAAAACAGCTCTCTGTCTACTTGACAGAGAGCTGTTCATTTACAATTTAGATACTTTTGGCTGTATGTCGTACATGTATTCTAAATCTTAATACGCTTACAGCATCAGCTCTTACAATATGGAAACTATTATATAAATCTCGCATCACCTGGTATAGCATGTCTGCGATTATTCGACAGCCCGCTCCTTCTTTTCTTCAATTTCCTTTAGATGCGCTTTTATCTGCTCAAAAGAACTGTCGCTTATTCCATGCTCAATTTTGCAGGCGTCCTCTACAGCAGTTTCCTCATCAACACCAAGTGCTATCAGCATTTTTGTCAGAACGCGATGCCTTTCATAGATACTCTCTGCAATATCCTGACCTTTTTGAGTCAATGTGATCTGACCGTATTTATCCATCTCAATGTAACCGTTTTCGCGAAATTGCTTCATGGTGTAGCTAACGGTGGGTTTTGTAACTCCCATCCGGTCCGCAATATCGACCGAACGCACATATCCCTTTTGTTTGTGCAGCATAAGGATACATTCAAGATAGTTCTCAGCTGCCTCCTGTATTTTCAATCCCCCACCTCCTGAATACTAAATCGTGTCTGTCAGTAGCATTTATCTACTTAATCTTATCATTTACATAACCATTATGCAAGTTTTATGTCAGCTGACAATATAGGCGCAAATTGCAAGTTAAAGTGAAACACTTTTTCTCTGTCAAATGTTATCTAGATATCTTGTAGTTTTCGCTTGTTTCTGGCGGTTTGGGTCTGGGCGGAACGGGAAATGCTTTCGCTATGAACACTTTCTTAGTTCTTCTTTAACTACCTCGTTTGCGCATTTACCTTCTAAAACCTTACGTGGGTAATCATTAAGCCATTCTTGGATCTTTAATATTGCTTTTGTACTGTATTTCGCTATCGAACATCCCTTGGGGATAAACCGTCGTATGTGTCCATTTATCTGTTCATTGGTACCTCTTTCCCATGAATGATATGGGTGACAGTAGTAAATTCGGGTGCGTGCTTTACTGCTTATGCAGGACCGTTCTAGCTTGCGCCAATCTAAAAACTCACTTCCATTATCAACTGTTATTGTTTTAAACATCTTTCGAAATCGCTTTGCACCTATCTTTTTCTCTAGTTGGTCAAGTCGTTTTAGCACTTCTTTTTGTGTTTGGCTACGCAACTTAAATATCAGTGTCTTTCTAGATAGCCTCTCAACCAGTACAAGCAAGCATGCTCTGCCTTTTCCTCGACCTGGTTCAACGCAATCCATTTCCCAGTGACCGAGCTCACTGCGGTCATTCGCCTCTTGTGGGCGCTCATCTATGCGCTTGGCGTCTACATCCCGTATTCTGCGGGTTACTCGGGTATACTTGCGTTTTGAACTCTTGCCTTTTCGAGGTAAGTCCTTTTTTGTTACATTGAGTAATAACTCACGGTCTATATAATTATAGAGCGTTCGCTTAGATATGGGCGTTCTTTGATAGTCAGGGTCATCCTTAAGTTTCTCTATGGTCGCATAAGGAGAGAACTTGCCATTTATAATACAGTTCTCAATTTTTTCTGCTAACTCATAGTTCTTACCAATTTTTAGATGAGCCCCTTTTGCACTTGCCTTCTCATCATAGTCCTCTTGGGCTTTTAAGGTTGAATAGCTAACCACTTCACGCCATTGGCAATCCCTTAAGATTACCTTCCCACGCCTCAGCTCCCTGCTTATTGTGGCTGGGCTTACTCACATTCGTTCTGCTATTTCCCGATGGCTAAGCCTTGATTTCTTAGGCAAGTAATTGTTCTTAGTTACTATCGCTTCTAACTCTTCACGCTCTTCGAACCTTATGTAGGATTACAATAGATGTGTTACATTGGTGATAAAAAAGATAGCGAATAGGAAATCCCTGTGCTAAAGTTGAGTTACAACACAGCAACACAGCAAGGAGGTCTCCTATTCACTATGAATAAGATAACACAAACCATGCGGTACAGGCAATCCTTAATTCAATATTCTTTCAAATACGGTGTTACAAAGGCGGCTATCAAATACAATACCAACCGTCAATATATCTACCGTTGGCGAAAGCGCTATGATGGGACATTGCAGTCCCTTGCCGATCGCTCCCGCCGTCCGCATTCTCACCCCAATCAACATACGCCGGAAGAGCTTGCGCTCATTGCCAATATGAGAAGGCGTAATCCTGAGGCGGGGTTGGTGGTGTTTTGGGTAAAGCTAATGCAGCGAGGATACACTCGCTCCATTACAGGGCTGTATCGAGTGCTAAGAAAACAGGGACAAATGGCGGTTAAACCACCCAATCCCAAATATATCCCAAAGCCCTATGAAACCATGTATTACCCTGGTCAGCGCGTACAAATCGATGTCAAGCATGTGCCGTCTGCTTGTTTGGTCGGAGAAGCCGCCGGCAAGAAATTCTATCAGTATACAGCCATTGACGAGTATTCCCGCTTTCGGTATCTGGAAGCTTTTGAAGAAGCAAGCACATACACCTCGAGCATGTTTCTTGAAAACATGCTGAAGGCGTTTCCTTTCAAGGTGGAATGTGTGCAGACGGACAATGGATTTGAGTTTACCAAGCGCTTCGGCAGTCACTCAAATTCCCCCACACTGTTTGAGCATACGCTCAAACAGTGTGGTATTCACCACAAGCTCATCAGGCCTTTTACCCCAAGACATAATGGGAAGGTGGAGCGTTCTCATCGTAAGGACAACGAATATTTCTATGCCGTGAAAAAGTTCTACTCTTTTGATGATTTCAAGGCTCAACTTGCTGTTCACAGTAGAAAATATAACAACTTTCCTATGCGTCCTCTTAAATGGCAGGCACCAAAAAAGGTACTCCATGATTTTTTGACCTTCGGTGTAACATATCATTGACAAACCTACACTAACTCTTCACGCTCTTCGAACCTTAGGTGTTTACCTTTTATGCGAGTTCTGATACAATAGACTTGGCTCATGAAGCTTCTCCGTTTCTGTTTGTTGTAGGAACTAACATTATAACAGAGAAGCTCTCGTGGGCCTATTTATTTCTTTATTTGTGTTTCATTTAATTTTACAACTCGCCAGCTGACAATATAGGTGACCCCTGCAAATGCGATACATTTGCATAGTCATTATTTTGAAATGTATGTATTTGCGAATTTTAAAACTTCAAATTCATTTCATAGTTTGAGTCTAAATAGAATATTGACAAAAATATCATATAGTAGTAAACTATAATTACAAAAGTTAGAACGTTCTAACTCGCAGACAACATTAAGTTTCTCCCTGAAAAACTCAATAATCAGTTATTCATAAGTTGCCAACCAATCAGTTATATGCATATGCTACACTGTAAAAGATGCCGTAAATATATGGATGCGTTGGCCAGGACTAAAGATTAGGAGACCATTTATGATTCAATTTCTCATTGATAACGCTGCTACAATTATTGTCTCAGCCGTTCTGCTCACACTGTTTACTTTAGCAATTCGTTCGATGATCCGGCGTAGAAAGAAATCCTCATGTGCAAGCGGAAATAGCTGCTCCGGGTGCCCATATTCAAATAATTGCCACTAAGTAATTCTGGAAACAAAATCGCATTACAATGTCAATAAAACAATAGAACGGTTCTTCTGTCCTAGTTCTGACTACACGACAGAAGGACCGTTACTTGTTATACCATAAAATACTCTTTACCAACTTCAACATCGATACGTATAAGTTCCCGGTTTCATCTTTCGATAATCGGTAGTATCAGTACGGGAAACCAACCGTAGATTTTGGCCTGTTGATATCTTAGAGACGCATTCCATCTCTCATGGCTATCATAAATATTTTTCTATAAGAATGCTTTGCTTTTCAAGTGATATACAGATCTTCTTTCATTTTCAAGCTCTAGTATTTGAAAGTTGCTTGTGTTTTTTTCTATAGGAGAGCTCAGCTGCTAGTAAGCATATTGAAACAATAAATGAAAATATAAATAATGCAATCCACGCAGGTCTATAGCTTCCTGTATAGTCGAAAACTGCACCCATGACCGGCACCGAAATCGATGGTCCGAATGTAGATATCATTGTGATTATACTAAAAATCGTAGGATAATCCTTGGTGCCAAAATATTTGGTAATAAGTATTGAAACAGGTACTGACATGGCGCAGCTTGCAACCCCAACGGTTATGGCATAGATCCACGGGAAAATCGGAAGGCGGGCCAAGAGTGCGGCCAAGGGAAATATTAGGCTGCAGACTGCTATGAAAGCATTGCCGGCCAACGTGCCATAACGGTCGTAGACAAAACCCATGAGGATTTTGCCAAATGTCAATGACAACATGAAAACGGAAATGATAGGGGCTACACTAGCATTAGAATAACCAATATCACTTAGGTACGGAGCAGAATGAGTGTTGGTTGCTGCCGCAAATACCGAAATGAAGAAATATCCTATTGCCATTAGCCAGAACCGGCCAGTCTTGAATACCTCTCTTAAAGACAAATCGAAGACAGGGCCCTCCAGTTTTTTGTTTTTATCAGCTTCTGTTTTTTGTGATATGTATGGCGATAATCCCATCTTACTCGGACTATCCTTAATTATTAAAAGTATAATCGGTATAAGAATGATAAAACCAACGATTCCCATAAACCTATATGCAGCCCGCCAATCGTATGCTTCGATGATTCGGGTTACTATCGGAATCATGATCGCTCCGCCAAGCCCACTTCCTGCAAAAGCTATTCCATTGGCCATACCTCTTTTATCCTCAAACCATGAGCTTATCAATATTCCAATAATCATAAAGTTTACTGCATGAAGAAAAAGGCCGTTTACAAACGCAAGTGCATAAAAATGCCACAGACTGTTTGCAAAAGAATAACCGATATTCACAAGACTCAGTCCTAATGCTCCTACGAGAAGCACTTTTCTTACACCGCTTTTTTGCAAGAATTTCCCGAATATCGGCAGTACAAGTGCCCCGACAAGTGTCATTATTGTGCGGTGTAGAGTAAACTCACTTCTAGCAAAGCCAAGTGATTGGCATACCGGCTTGACATATACACTGTTAGTACTTGTGAACATACCAAGACCCAATGCAAGAATAACAACACTTGCAGCAACTATTATCCATCCGTAAAAGATTCGAGTTTTCATTTATACTTATACCTCCGTTATTTATTTTTGAACATTATCTATAATACTACCTTGAGCTTACTCCATGTCAAGGGGGGTGCCTTAGTTCAAAATCATTGGATAGTTTTCTGAAATTTTTATGAAACTCTTGATGTGAGATTTCATTTGTGTTAAAATTGAAGCAAATAAAACATTACAAAGTTTTAAGGCTGAAAAGGTAATAACTTATAGCCTTTAGAGCATGAAAGGAGAATAAACAGTGGCAATGTATGAAAAGTATGCCGTTGACCCAAATGACATCCAAACTGTCGTGAAAAATGGCGTTGCTACCGGTTTTGAAGTAAAGACAAAAATTCCATACTACCGCGGCGTAAGCTTAAGTCTAATCGATGATGTACGTATAACACTGGACGGCAAAGAGTTTACAAAGGATCAGATGACCTTCACCGTAGGTGGGGAAACTTATACCTTTGAAGAGATGGAGACCATTACCGATCTGCGTTGGGAATTTGGCGAAAAGGCCACAATCTATGTCAACTGTCCGGGTGGGATATTCCTAGGAACACATAAGGTTGACATCATGATATCAATAAGAGTCAGCTATATGGGGCGATCTCTCCAGTATAAACAGAGCTTTATTGTTTGCCCCATGGGCGGTTGATAGAAAGGAGTATCTGAAATGAGCATAAAAAGAAGTGTCTCCTTTTACAGCTTTCAGGAGGCATATTATAAAGGCGAACGCACCCTAGAAGATCTGATCAAATTTACAGGAAAGACCCTTGAAGCAGAAGGTGTTGAAATACTTGCGGAGCAGACTCCGGTCGGCCGCTTCCCTGATCCGACAGACGCAGATGTTGATCGTTGGAACGGTTGGATGGAAAAGTATAATACAAAGCCATCCTGCCTCGACTCCTTTATTGACTGGAACCTGTATAGAAATCGGACACTCACACTTAAAGAGCAGGTATTGCAGATGGAACGTGATATCAAGCTTGCCAATCGGTTGGGATTTCCGGTGATTCGTGTTTTGTGTCCTGTCCGAAAAGAAATCGTGGAGGCAAGTATTCCAATTGCCGAGCATTATGGTGTAAAGATGGGATTGGAAGTTCATTCTCCCATGACGCTCTCTTCACGCTGGATGGTTGAATATTTTGATATGGTCGTAAGGAGTGGTTCGAAGTTTGTTGGCATCATTCCCGATTTTGGTATTTTTGTGATGCGCCCTACAAAAAAGCAACTCGAAACAGCCCGCTCACAAGGAGCTAGGGATGAAATTTTATCCCAGATAGTAAGCTGGTGCGAAGCCCATATCCCCTTTGAGGAAATGGTGGCGAAAGCAAATGCGCTCGGAGTCAATACTGTGGAAATGTCCGTAGTACAGTCCTTTGCTCGTAATGTATTTACCGAGCCTGAAGAGCTCCGCAGTATTGCGCCATATATTTTCCATTGCCACGGCAAATTTTATGATATGGATGACAATTGCAGGGAAACTTCTATTGATTATGAAAATCCTATTAAGGTGCTCAAGGATATTGGTTATGACGGATACATATCAAGTGAATTTGAGGGCCAAAGGCTATATGGAATAGACGAGGTTTGCGATGAATTCGAGCAGGTTCGCAGGCACCATGTAATGCTCAGGCGCTTAATAGAAGGCTGATACATCCGGTCTGTCAAGAAGTTCGGTTGTTGTTTGACTGTCTAATTTTAAGTTATTTTGTTCCCAACTGTTGCATAAGTTTCAAATATGCTTCTCAAATGTGATCTATTATGCTATAATCGACATATATATTAAATAAGAAAAGGAGTTAATCATAAGTATGAGCAAAATTCTAAATGTCGGTATTGTTGGTTGCGGCGGAATGGGCGGTGGCCATGCAATAGCCATAGCTAGTGGCACAGGTAATGCTGTATGGAATGCTACCTCGACCGACAGTACGTCAGCATATAAGGGCACGAACAACACCGATATATCAAAAAAACTTGCACTGGCTGGAGTATATGACATAGACCCTGCTCGTCAGCAGTGGGCATCTGAACAGGGTTTCAAAAATTACGAAAGCTACGAAGCTATGCTTGCAGATGATAATGTGGATATTATTTTGATCGCTACCCCAAACGATCTGCACAGGGATCAAGCAATAGCAGCAATGCGCGCAGGCAAGCATGTTCTGTGTGAGAAACCCGTTACACCCACAAGTGCAGAGCTTGAAGATATTCTCGCCGTAGCAGCTGAAACCGGAAAAATATTCTATCCTCGTCAAAATCGCCGTTGGGATGAGGATTTCAGAATAATACGCGAAATATATAATAATAACCTGCTTGGCAAAACCTTTAATATTGAAAGCCGCGTGCTCGGCTCCAGGGGTATACCCGGGGACTGGAGAGCCAAGAAAGAGTTTGGCGGAGGTATGATGCTTGATTGGGGCGTTCATCTGTTGGATCGCCTATTGTATATGATTCCCGAGAAGGTCAAGAAGGTCTTTTGTTCCCTTACTCATATCACCAACACCGAGGTTGACGATGGCTTCAAAATGCACATGACCTTCGAAAGCGGACTTACCGCGGTTGTTGAAGTGGGAACATGTCACTTTATTAAGCTTCCACTGTGGTTTATCGCAGGAAATCACGGTACAGCAGTCATTGATGACTGGAGCTGTAAAGGGAAAATGGTTCGTTTGAAGAGCTGGGAAGACAAGGACGCAACCCCAATATTGGCTGGTGCCGGTCTTACAAAGACGATGGCTCCCAGAGGTGACAATTCTGTAGAGGAGCTCCCCCTTCCCAATGTGGACTTTGACCACAATGAGTTGTACAGTAATCTCGCAGATGTTATAAACGATGGTGCTGAGCAGATCGTAACCGGAGAAGAAGCACTACGCGTGCTGAAGCTTATGGAAGCTGCCTTTGAATCATCCGAGACCGGAACTGTTGTTGATTTTGAATAATCTTTGGCAATCAGCGTCACTTAGTAAGATGACGCTGATTGCTTTCTTCTATCTAATATATCCTCACAATGTCACAGTGATTTACTAGGATCAAAAATATCAAATTTATATTTTCAACAAATTCGAGTAAGTTTTTTGTTGTAAATAATTGAAAATGAAACAGAATATGCTATAATCTCCTTAGACTCTTATTACTTAGCAGAGGAGATATGTCATGAAAAACCAAGATCTGGGTGTGAAAAAGAATCGCATCAGAATTAGCCTAAGCTATGTTGTACCACTCTTTTACCCTGTAGTTGCGCTGTTTATGATAGGGCTGCTCGTACTTCCGTCGTCAACTCTTAGTGACCAGCCCATCTACTCGATTCTGGTAACTGCAGCCGGGGCATTGCTAACTGTCTACATATTCGTTCAGATTTTCCATTGCGGAATCGAACTATATGAAAACGGAATCGTTATCGTCAGTGTCTTAAATAAAAAGGTTATCATGCGTGATGAAATCAACATCATCCACTGGGATAGACCGGGCCAATTTGCAGGAACAACGCGCACAGTTGTCCGAAAAACGAACGGAACCGCCGAAGTTATTTTGAAAGGCGGCAAAATGATCAAGATTCCCGACTCCATGTATAAAAACCTGGACAGGGTCCTCGGCGAGTGGCAATCAGAGCAAAAAATACCCTTTGAGTTTTAGTATTTTTAATAGGTAAATGTGGAAACTATATGCAAGATAAAAGGGCCATCAGCAAGGCTTAGCCGCTGTGGCCTTTTTCAAATTCGCTTTATATACTTAACTACAACTCGCCTGATATTTCCTGACTTTCTTAATTATGTACTTTGAGAAATTTTTATCGAATAATGCTTTATGGTACTTTCAAAGGAGCTGTTTTCTATGATCAACACCACTCTTTGCTATATAGAACAAGATGGAAAATATCTAATGCTACACCGAACAAAGAAGGAAAATGACCTAAACAAGTGCAAGTGGATCGGAATAGGCGGCAGGTTCAAGGACGGAGAAAGCCCTGAAGACTGCGTTGTCCGTGAGGTTAGAGAGGAGACAGGCCTAGTGCTCACATCATACCGCTATAGAGGGATCGTCACTTTTGCCTCCGACCGGCATCCCACCGAATACATGCACCTTTTTACGTCGGACTCATATAAAGGCAAGCTTATAGATTGTGACGAAGGAGAGCTAAAGTGGATACCTAAAGAAGATATACTCAATTTACCTATATGGGAGGGTGACAAAATATTTCTGAGGCTTCTAAGGGAAGATGCTCCCTTTTTTTCACTTAAGTTGGTCTATAACGGTGATCATTTGAAATCAGCGGTTTTGAACGGAAAAAAGCTGGATACTTTGTTATAAAAGTGTCACCTCTAAACGCGTCATTAAATCCTTTATTATCTTAACGTCGACACTACCCATGACTAAAGCCACGGGGGGGTTCTTTGGTGGTAGTAGAAAGTCCATTTTCGGTATCCGTAGATCCCCAAAGTTAAGGGTATGCATCCCTCCTAAGACAGTGCATATAGCATCTTAGGCTGGTAGACTATCGCTCTTCGCTACACCATCTGCAACAGGTGCTGTCATTATGTTCATTGCACCACAAGTATGTCCCTGTGCGTGCTGAATCAGCTATGAGTATCGGAGAAGACAACAACATTCTTTCAGTCTATCCCTGTGCGTACTGGGCCCGCACTTTACGCATGCAATTACTAAAAAAAAGAATATAGGGCAAAGGATCATAAACAAGTGCAGCCTCTAATTATTAGAACGGCTGTACTTTTGCTATTAAAATCGACGCATTATATTACAAAATGATATATTTTACAGAGTACACGCCTTCGATATCTGTTATTTGTTCGATTATATTTTTGAATGGTATGTCATGCCTTCCCTTAGCAGCTTTAAGTCCAAATTCCAGCTCCCCTCCACCGTCGGTAAATAAAGCAGAGTGATTTATTACCTCAAGGTCATGACTGTCTAAAATAGAACCGACCAGGTCGTCAATGCTGCTTGGACTATCTTTGAAATGTAGTGTCAGAACAGCTCTTGTACGCTTGATCTTTACGAATCTATCCTCTATACTCTCAAGAACGGTAAGGGCAAATATTGCCCCAATCGTACCCAAAGCCGCTACGATAAACATGCCCGATCCGGCAGCCAATCCCAGACAGGCTGTGGCCCAAAGGCTTGCCGCGGTAGTAAGTCCCTTGACGTTGATACCTTCCTTCAAAATAGTTCCGGCACCCAGAAATCCAATTCCGGATATGACTTGAGCGGAAAGTCTTGTGGGGTCTACATTGTCCACCCCATATCGAGAAGCTAACTGTTCTCCGGTGATCATTACGATCGCCGAACCAACAGCCACAAGAAAATGGGTGCGAAAACCAGCTGCCCGGTGAGACCGCTCACGTTCAATCCCTATAAGTGCTCCCAAGGTGGCTGCAGCTGCTATTTTCAACACCAAGTCCAATAACGACTTTAGATCCATAATAGCCCTCCATGCTATTCTGGCAAAAGGGGACTCATAGTCTTATCACCTATGTCGTCCCCTTTACACTTAATATTGCTTATTTCTGCTCTATACGTTCGATTGAAATATCTTAAAAAGATTTATACAACTCTTTCTTGGCTCCACAAACCGGGCAGTTGTCAGGCGCTTCGTCCAGTACGGTGTGCCCACAGACTGGGCAAATAAGCACTGACTTAAACTCCATATCTCTGTTCTCTCTTGCACAATCCTGTGCCTTCTTAAACATCTCAGCATGTATTTTCTCAGCTTCGAGGGCAAACCTAAAGGAGCGCTTTGCACCTGATTCGTTTTGAAACTCGGCAGCATTGTAATATACCGGGTACATCTGTTCTACTTCGTGGAGTTCTCCATCTATTGCACCCTGCAGGTTTTCAACTGTCCCATTAAGACCAAATACTGCTCCCGCTGTGACTGTTACGTCAGCAGTATCTCCACCGACTTCTTTGAAATGGTTATGTGCATGAACCAGTTCAGCATAAGCTATTGCTTCAAACAATTTTGCGATATTGGGAAATCCCTCTTTTTCCGCCACTTTACCCCATTGAAGGTACCTCATGTGTGCCATACTCTCGCCACCGTATGCCGAGCGAAGAAAATCAGCTGTCATTGCGTTTTTTACTGCCATAAACATTTCTCCTTTGCATATATGCTTATTACTCAATGCGGCGCTTACTGATCCAAAAGTATTATGCCGCAAAAGTGTTGCTTTATGTTCGTCTTACTCCCTACCCTTTTATACTTATAGATATAGTAATCAATTTATTACTAGAGCATTTTGACTATTGAAACCCAAGCGATAAGCTTCGATCATATTATATGATTTAAGAACAATTACTATTATTAGATTACCATATTTATTTTTTTTGTCAAGTATTTCTATCTACTTTTCTTACCTTGTAAAATAGAAAAATAAGCGAGTGTTACACCCATCTCTGTAATACCCAAAATACATGTTTACGGTGTTTCGCAGTAAATTACAATATTTATGCCCAAAAGAGTAACAGTTTCAATCAAAATGGAATACATTGAGAAATGAGAGGTGAAAAAATGTGGATACCAGGGAACTGTTTGCTCGTCTTATCAGGTGCGAAGCCGAAGGCGAAGGCCTTAACGGTATGCGGGCCGTTGCGACATGCGTGATGAACCGCGTTAGAGTCACCTACGGAGAATATTTTAGGCATGCTCAAGGGGATCTTCGCAGAGTAATTGAACAGCCAAGGCAGTATACATGTATGATGACTTCGGTCGCAGGAGAACCTAATCCGCAAAATGTCTGGGCAAAACCGCCTGAAGCAATTCACTATCAGGTAGTCGATGAAGCTATCATAGGAAGCATTTTCACAGGAGTAGGTTCAGAGTGTCTATGGTACATGAATCCATTCAATCCGGTATGTCCAAACTTTTTCCCGTACAACAGAAACGGTTATTGGTTTACACGCGTCAACCAACACTGTTTCTATAATCCAATGCCATCCTATGCAGAGACTTGAGAAGGTAGAGGTGTCATAATTTATGAGCAGTAATCTTAATTGGTTAGGCAACAAGGGGCTTGATCCGAACACGCCACGCAATGCCCGCTCTCCCCTTTCAATCCCGGACGACTTCGACTTTGGTGAAAACAAATCCTTTTGGGATGAACTCTTAAATCCACGCGGATCCGGAACAAGGAGAAGCGAAAACGAAGCAAACATGGGTACCTCCGAAGGTGGAAAATCAAATCTCCAAAGATCAAACCCGCAAAAAGGCAGTCAATCCGCACCCGAACGTTCCGATCCGCCCATACAACCGGATGATTCCCCGCGGCGCCAGATGCCAATGACAGACCGGCAAACCGAATCTCAACCAAGAACTTCGCAGCGCGAAACACCAATGCGAATGGTTCCGATCGATCCAATGAGTATGGATATAACAGATCCGTCAATTCCGGTGCAGCAAGGTCCACCGCCGGCCACAGAAGAGGGATTTATTCCGGCGTTTCTACGGAGAAACATCGGAAGATATGTGCGGGCAGAGTTTATTTTGGGTACTAACCAGTACACCGACAGAACCGGTAGAATAATAGAAGTCGGTACGAACTATTTCGTGTTGGAGGACGTAAACGCCCGAACCGAAATAATGTGTGATCTTTATGCAGTAAAGTTTGTAACTATACTACCGCGAGACAGTATGGGATGATAGTATTTCCTTCCTGAAATTATTTCCATGAATTTCATATAATAATAATGGATTTTCATGTTGAAACTTCAGGACAGGAGGAATTGAATATAATGAGTCTTGTACCCTGGAATCCTTTCAGGGAGATCGAGAACCTTCGAAAGCAAGTAAACACTATATTTAATCACTTACCAGGATACTCTGTCATAAAAAATACATTACCTAAAATAGATGTCTACCAAACCGAAAATGATGTGATCCTGAAGACTGAAATTCCCGGCATACCAAAAGAGAACTTTGATGTATCAATAGAAGAAGACAGGATCCGCCTCAGGGGACATACCAAGCGTTCAAGTGAAATCAAAAATCAAGATTTCTACCAATCAGAGCGATATTACGGCAGTTTTGCGCGCACCGTACATCTTCCTGCGGAGGTCGTGGCTGATAAAGCTAAGGTCGAATACGATGCAGGCGTACAATCAGTAACTGCTCCAAAAAAAGATCCTTTTAAATCAAAATACAGAAGAATCTAATTCAGTAAAAATCCCTGGCGCTATAGGGCGTCAGGGATGTAATTATAATAGAGTAAGGTCTTCTGACTTCTTAAATCACTTAAATCACAGTCTGATCCTTCAAAAAGACCTGTAGTTGGGTTATAGTAAATACTGGACAGAATGTGATTTAGACAATTGCTGTTGAAAAGTTCGTAATCATCACATAAGTCACGTCTTATATCTGCCCACAGCAGGGAATCTTCTCTACGCCTTAATGTTTGAGCTCGGGCTATACTGCCGGCAAAAACCTGTAGCCGTCTCTGATCCAGAACATATGTAAAATCAAAAATGTGCTGTAATGTTATATCATCCTCAGTCAGTCCGGTTTCATTTTTCAGCTCTCTATAGGCACAGTCTAAACCATTTTCACCCTTCATACGTTCACCGCAAATAAAACCAAACACTCTGTCGTATGTACCATAATCGCTTTTGCATAGGAGTATCTTTTTTGTTTCTTTGTTGTAGATAAGTACAAGTGATAAATTAATCATCGTTTTCTATACTACTCCCTCCGATATTTATAAAAGCCCAATCTTCCGGCAACAAGCAGGCGCTAAAGCCAAATTCGCAGGTGCGATTGCGATGATGGATGATCACATCTGCAGGTAGGATAAGTTATCACCTCCGGAATGAACATATACCTGCACTGGTAACCCGAAGTATAATAGCGGGCATAAAATTTATAAAGAATTATAACAGAAGTATTTACCAATTTCAACATATTTTTACATTTTATTCTAATATTCGTCGTAGGTATAGCTATTTATATCAAAAACAATATATCTACTTCGAGTACGAACTTCCTTTCATATTAGTTTGAACATTATTTGTTTCTAATGTGCTTAAAATAGTCTGAGGTCAGAGTATCCCACGAAAGGTTAACGCGTTCAATAACTTCCTGCGTCCTCACTGCGATTTCGTCGGTAATTTCTCCATCGAAGTCGGAGGAGTAATAGGTCTCTCCATCATACCATGCGTAACCTCTGAACATCACATAGTCGTGTCGGTTTTCCCCAAAGACATCATCGCCCACAAAATATCCCAGATCCACATTTAGCCTGAACATATTTACAATGGTTGGTAAAATATCTATTGTAGAAGTGATGGTGTTTATTTCACGTGCCTCGACGTCATTGCTGTAAATCATAAAAGGTGTATTGCAGAGCAGATCCGTATTGTTAACTCCCTTGAGACGGAGCATGTACTCGGTATCGGTCATGTATTTTGAATAGTGATCGGAAAAGAATATAACAACTGTATCATCTAACAGCCCGGTCTCCTCTAGCTTGTCCATCAGAGCACCAATAAAAGCGTCAGTCTCCATGGCATGCGCTATTGCATGATAATATTCCAAAGTATTCTTGTCGTCTCCTACAAATCCATTAAGTTCAGCTTTTGCAACTGCTCTGTTGTAATGGGGCCCAGATATTGCTTCCATTTCGTCAGTATATGGGCCGTGTCCCGAGTAAGTAATGATAAAGTCAAAGAAAGGTCTGTTTGCAACCATCTTGTCAAATCCATTAATAAGTTGGCTGTCCTTCATATAGTTTTCCATGCCAAGATCATACCAACAGTAGTAATCCTCAAACCCAATATTTCTATGTATATTCCCTCTGTCATAGATAATGGGATCGGCACTGTGGAAAGAATTTGCCGAATACCCTTTTTCTCTGAACAGACTTGGAAGTGACCATGAAAAATCGTTGGTCGTGTAAGCGCCTTTTCGAATTCCGGATGTTGGGGCGAGCAAGCCGGTCAATGCGGTAAATTCAGTATTGAAAGTACCTGCATTGATAAATAGCGGAGTGTAGTGAGATGTAAAATTGATACTCTTCTGCTGTACCGAATAAAGCTCGGGCATGTAGTCTTCGTTTATCATCCATGTATCAACCGACTCTAGCATGATCAATATCAGGTTTTTGCCCTCAAAAACTCCAGTCATTTCGTTTTCAGTATTGAACTTTCCTATCCGTCCTTGATAAATTTTATCAAGGCTCTCGTAGACAGAAGATGTCTCGATCCACTGCTCCAATCCGGTTGAAACGGCAAGATTGCGCGCTGTGTATTGATATAATCCAGCTATCCCCATGCATTGGTTCACATTTGAAAAATCCTCATATATTGCACTTTCTGGTTGTTCCACAATGGCTGTGCCCCAGCTCATATGCTGGCTTTTACCGTCATCCATAAGTTTTGTGTGGACAAGTACGATTGCTGCGACAGACAGTAGCAGCAACGCAGTGCAACCGATAAGTTCATTTCTTCTGCTCGTCTTTTTGTTTGCAGCAGTAATCCATGCTGCAACTCCCATAATCAAAATCGCAAGTAGTACACTGAATACCAGCAGCTTTCTCACTTTAAGGTAGGTAAAGCTAAAAAACCTCACTCCGTCACCGAGATAGGCGAAGTCAGCGAAGGAAAAGAAGTTACCGAAAATATTGTAAACCACAGCGTGAGCAATGCTAAATACACCGAATACCACTATCAGCAACATCATAGTGATTCGCTTAGCAACACCCGGTATTATCCCCACAACAGCTGTCAGAAGTAATGACCAGCATATTGAAAACATCATGGGATTGTGCGAAAACAAATCAACTGTAAACAGATGATCGTATATATAGCGAAATGAAAAATCTACTATAACGAAGCTCAGAAAGCACAAACAAATGTACAGTGGTCCCAGTCTACGGCGCAATGATTGCAGCTTGCCGGAATCCGATTTTTTTGATAAACGCTCTCTCATTATAGTTTTCTCCAATTCCTGACGGCCTGCATTTCATAATTGCCGGCTCAATCAATAAGCTCTTGCTGTTGGGCATAGCCGGACAATGATAAGAAAACTCCAGCCGAAAAAATATCTTGACGTATGTAAATAGTGATGGTTACCTTCACTACTTTATTTATTATAACACATATAAAACAAGTCATAAACAAAATGTCTTGTCGAATAATTGGCTGAGAAATTTTCAATCAACTCTTTTATTGCCTTTGTTTTCTTTGTATTGCTTTAGCTTGTTCACAGGTTTGCTATTTGTTGCATGCTTAAATTTTGTTTCTTTCGCTGACTATTTATTGCATTAACAGTCTTATTATAGTATACTCTTATATGAAACACACAATATACAACAATATCGTGCACAATCAATCATTTTCGACAAGCCGAACTTATGCAAATGTTTGTAAACACTTAGTTTGTAGTCATAAGTGCTAACCTGATCAATAACGACTTAAATAACGACCGGAGGTAAAAATGCGTACATATTATCTCGCAGTAGATATCGGTGCGTCAAGTGGAAGGCATATCCTTGGACACATCGAGGACGGCAAGATGGTCTTGGAGGAAGTATACCGCTTTGATAACGGTATGGAGGATAATGAAGGCCACCTATGCTGGAATTTGGATAAACTTTTTTATGAAATAAAACGCGGACTGATCAAATGCCGTGAAATAGGTAAAATCCCAGCCTCAATGGGTATCGACACCTGGGCAGTAGACTATGTCCTTCTGGATGAGAAGGATCGTATACTCGGCAGGACCTATGCTTATCGCGACCACAGAACGGACAGCATGGATAAAGAAGTATCAAAGTATATTTCAGAGGAAGATTTATACTCCCGCACCGGTATTCAAAAGCAATTATTCAACACTATTTATCAGCTTTACGCACACAAAATGCAGTCACCCGAGATATTGGATAAGGCCCAGACCTTTTTGATGATACCTGATTATTTTAACTTTTTGCTTACATCTATTAAGAGTAACGAATATACAAACGCCACCTCAACCGGCCTCGTCAATGCTGAGACCAAGGACTGGGATCGTGATTTGATTGATTTGCTTGGATATCCGCAAAGACTTTTTGGCAAGCTCAGCACACCGAAAACTGTATTAGGCCGGTTTAGTCCCGAGATAGTTGAAGAAGTTGGTTTTGACTGCGAAGTGGTTCTACCAGCCACTCACGATACAGGTTCTGCCTTTTTAGCGGTACCTGCCCGTGACGAGAACGCCTTTTATATAAGCAGCGGAACCTGGAGCCTTATGGGCACAGAGATGCTCTCTCCTGTGATCAACGAAGAGAGCAGGCTTGCTAATTTAACAAATGAAGGCGGATTTGATTATAGATTCCGATACCTAAAAAATATTATGGGTCTGTGGATCATTCAGTCCATACGCAGAGAATTGGACAAGAAGTACGGTTTTGACGAACTGTCTAATATGGCAAAAGAAAGTGCCTATTTCACTTCTCAAATAGATGTAAACCATAATAGCTTTTTATCTCCGAAAAGCATGATCGATGCGATAAAGGACTACTGCAAAAAGTCTGATCAAGCAGTACCCCAGACCATCGGGGAGCTAATGCAATGTGTATATACCAGTCTCGCCCAAAGCTATGCCGAAACTCTTGAACAGCTCGAAAAACTTACAGACAAAAACTGTTCCGCGATAAACATAGTAGGTGGGGGCAGCCAAGACAACTATCTAAATCAACTTACTGCAAATTATACAGGTAATACAGTATATGCCGGCCCAACCGAAGGAACTGCTCTTGGGAACCTCATGGTACAAATGATCAGATCCGGTGAATTTGCTGATTTGTCCGAAGCCCGGGCTGCTATACCCAAAAGTTTTGAAATTCGAAAAATCGAGTCTAATAGTTACTGATTATATAGTGGAAAGAAGGAGCAACGTATGAGTACACGTTTTGATCAAGCAAAAGGGATCTATGCAAAACACAGCATTGATGTGGAAGCCGCCCTCTCAACATTGAAGGATGTTCCGATCAGTATTCACTGTTGGCAAGGTGACGATGTCACCGGTTTTGAAAACACCGGAGGCGAGCTCACAGGCGGTATTCAGGCAACGGGTAATTACCCCGGAAAAGCCCGCACACCTGAAGAGTTGATGAGCGACTTCGATCTCGCTTTGAAACTTATACCAGGTAAGAAGCGGATCAGCCTTCATGCAAGTTATGCTATTTTTGAGGGTGAGAAGGTTGACCGCGATAGGCTTAAACCTGAGCACTTTAGAAAATGGGTCGAATACGCAAAGTCTCGTGGTATCGGTATCGATTTCAATCCCACATTTTTTAGCCACCCATTGGCAGCTGATGGATTGACACTTTCCCATCCCGACGAAAAAATCCGTCGTTTCTGGATCGATCACGCCATTGCCTGCCGCCGGATAGCCGCATACTTTGCAAAAGAGCTTGGAACCCATTGTGTAAACAATGTCTGGATTCCCGATGGATATAAAGACGTTCCTGCTGACCGTCTGGGGCCGCGTCTTCGCCTGAAGGACAGCCTCGATCAGATCTTTGCCGAAAAACTTGAAGGCGTTGTAGACTGTGTAGAAAGCAAAGTCTTTGGAATAGGCGTTGAAAGCTATACCGTCGGAAGCAGCGAATTCTACATCAGCTATGCTGCTTCAAATCCTGGCGTTTACAATTTGCTGGATAACGGTCACTATCATCCAATGGAATATGTCAGTGACAAGCTTCCGAGCCTACTTGCATTCTTTGACAAAGTCCCGCTCCATGTAACACGTCCCGTTCGTTGGGATTCCGACCACGTGGTCCTTTTCGAAGACGAGGTAAAAGAAATTGCCAAGGAAATCGTCAGAAATGATGCGCTCAATAAAGTTCTAATAGGACTTGACTTCTTTGACGCGTCTATAAACCGCATTGCAGCATGGGTCGTTGGCACTAGAAGTATGCAAAAAGCCCTCCTCTGGGCGCTGCTAATGCCGCACGACAAGCTGAAGAAACTTCAGGACACCGGCAACTTCACCGAGCTTATGGTTCTTAACGAAGAGCTTAAGACCTACCCCTTCGGCGACGTCTGGACAGAATACTGTGAGCGCAGCGGTGTTCCCTCAGGTGAAGAGTGGTTTGACGAAGTCAAAAAATACGAAACAGATGTTTTGAGCAAAAGATAATAAGATATGACGAGGGGACGGTTCTTTTGTCTTGTTTCCCAAGGCAAAAGAACCGTCAGACTATCTTCCTAATCAAGAGGGAGGAATTATCAGTGAAATATTTAAATATAGCCACAGCTGATTCAGAAATTGAAGTATCCAAAATAGTACTAGGCACCACACATTTCGGCAGTAAAATCCCAGACAATGAGGTCTTTGAAATTATTGACAGGTATGCCGGACTTGGTGGTAATGCTATAGATACCGCCAGGGTATATGGAGATTGGGGAGATACCGGCAACGCAGCAAGCGAGCGAGTATGTGGAAACTGGCTACGTGGTTTGGGTGCTGATCGCAACAAGTTTATACTAGCCACCAAGGGAGGACATTATAGGATAAAGTCCCGTAACATCTCCCGTGTGACGTATGAAGACATTAAGACCGATATTGAATTGAGTCTGGAGAACCTTAAAACCTATATAGATATCTATTTTCTTCATCGTGACAATCCCCTCTTGCCGGTAGAGAAAATCATGCCTGTTTTTGACGAGTATATTCGGGCAGGCGATATACGTGCTATTGGTGCATCCAATTGGAAGCGTGAGCGGATCGATGAAGCCAATAGGTTTTGCCGCGCAAACGGATTACAACCTTTTACAGTCTCTGAAATACAGTGGAGCCTTGCACAACTCGACGAAAAAACCTTGCCTCTTGCCTTCGGTAACGATCCCACGATTTGTGGCATGGAAGCGGGAGAGTATGATAAATACACAGCCGGAGACCTGCCCATCTTTTGTTTTACCTCCATTGCATGGGGATTTTTCGGCAAATATATCTCGGGGAAGGGTTCCATGCCGAATGAGGCAATCCGAAAGGCCTGTGAAACACCGGAAAATTTTCGTCGTTTAGAAATAGTTCGCCACTGGAGCGAAAAAACTGGTCTAAATCCGATAGCTCTCTCTGTTGCTTATCTGACAGGCCATCGCCTTCCGGCAGCGGCATTGGTCGGTTGCAGCCGTGCGGAACAGCTCGATGAGTTGATGGCAGCGCCCGATTATGTACCAGATCCTGAATTCTACCGTGAAATTGGATTAGGCTCCTCTCTGTGAAAAACATAAGGGGACGGTTCTTCTGCCTTGGAGCTAACTCCGGGAGAGAAGAGCCGTCTCTTTGATTTTATAATTCAGTACGATAAATTTCTACTCCTATTAGGACTGATAAAAGTTTTAGATAGGAGCTTTTTAGTTTTACAAATAATCCTGCGCCGCTTGTCGATCAAGCAAAAAACCTATATTTTCGACATATATGTCCGCAGATAATCAACGCTTTCGGGTCGTGTAGCCCAGGAGGTGACAAACCTTACGCAGGTGTTATGCTCGTCAAGACGAGTAAAGTCCAAACATCCAAATTCACTTATGAGTTTTTTAGCAAGCTCGTTTGGCAGAATTGGGAACACCTGATTGGTACAAGGCGGCGTATAAAACTTGTACCCCTTCTCGCGGAATATGTCTGCAACCTTCATAGCCATTGAGTTTGCATGTTCTGCAAGTGAAAGATACAGTCCATCCTGCATCAAAACCTCGAACTGCATACCCATTACAAAGCCTTTCGCGGGCATTGCAGCCCTTTGCTTCATAAGATACCGAAAATCCTCTTTAAGCTCTTCTTTACATATGACAAGTGCTTCACCAAGCAGAGCCCCATTCTTAGTGCCTCCAATATAGAAAACATCAACAAGGCTTGCAACTTCCTCAATTGAAAGATCATTTGATCCGCTAGTTAAAGCAGCACCAAGTCTAGCCCCATCCATGTACAACAACAGCCCGTTTTTTAAGCAGGTTTCTCGGATCTTTTCCAGCTCAGCTTTAGTGTATATCGTTCCAAGTTCTGTGGAATTTGAGATGTAGACCATTCTGGGCTGAACCATGTGTTCTCCAACATGGGAATCGACTGCACTCTGAATCGACTCAGGTGTCAGTTTTCCGTCCATTCCCGGCACGTTCACCACCTTGTGGCCTGTGGCTTCAATAGCGCCAGTCTCATGCACGTTTATGTGCCCGGTATCCGCTGAGATCACGCACTGATGAGGCCGCAAAAATGAAGAAATGACAAGCAGGTTAGTTTGAGTGCCACCAGGTATAAAGTGAACATCAGCATTCGGCATATTTATCCAGTTGCGAATCAGCTCCCGCGCTTTTTCGCTGTGTATATCAAGCCCGTAACCTGTATTTTGTTCAAAGTTGGATTTTGACATCAGCTCTATAATCTTTGGATGTGCACCTTCGCTATAATCGTTAGTAAACCAGTACATCTAATGAGTCCCCCTAAAGGCAGTTCAAGATTGATTGGATCATGGTAAATATTATAGCACCAATTTTATAATAACAAAACAATTTTGAAATCTAGATATATTTACATGATTTTGTATGTTACATGTCCTCTCTCCAAATAATATTTACATCCGTAATTTAATGTGGAGGGTTTAAGATGGCTGTAGCAAGAAAAACGGTAATTTCATTTGGACTTGTAGCGATCCCGATCTCACTATATACCGCAACTCAGGATAATGATATTAGGTTCAATCAACTTCACAAGGAAGATCATGAGCGGATCAGATATAAGAAAACCTGTGGTCACTGTGGAAAAGAAGTAAGCAGCAATGACATTGTAAAGGGATATCAGTATGACCCCGACCACTATGTGATCGTCACCGAAGAGGATCTTGAAAAGATCAAGACGGAAAAGGATAAATCGATTCAGATACTACATTTTGCACAGCTAAATCAAATTTCACCGGTCTATTATGAAAAAACCTATCAGGCCGCCCCGGAAGTAGGTGGTGAAAAAGCCTTTGAGCTGCTTCGTGTTGCACTTTTCGATGAGCAGAAAATTGCGATAGGCAAGACTGTGATGGGCTCTAGAGAAACACTCCTTGCTATAATTCCACGGGAAGATGGCATTTTGGTATCTACCATGTTTTATGAAGACGAGGTAAAGGAACTTCAAAAAGCGTATGATAGACCAAAATTGTCCGAGCAGGAGTTAAAAATGGCCAAATTGCTTATTCAATCGATGGATTCACCTTTTGATCCTGCGGCATATAAGGATGAATATCAGGTAAGACTCAAAGAGCTGATCGAAGCAAAAATAGCCGGCAAAGAGATCGTTTCTGTTGAACCGGAGTCCAAGGGTAATATCATAAATCTTATGGATGCGCTCAAAGCAAGCCTTGAGCAAACTCAGAAGGACAAGGAGGAAACACAAACAGTCGGAAAGGCAAAAAGTGCCCCTGCAAAATCTAAAACTCGAAGTTCCAGATCAAAGGCACAGCAAAATGGATCATTGGATGATGAAAGCAAAGCAAGTGAGGACTCAAGCGGAGAGGACAAACCAAAGCGGACCCGCACTCGCAAGACAAAGGGCGCATAGAATGTCTGAACGGCTTGTACCACGTTTTCGAGATCAGCCGGATGGCGAGAACGTCATGCATATACAGTTGATAAAGAATACCCTATTCGAAAGATCTGCGTAAATACTCAATAATGAAAAATATATTGACAACACTGTTATAGGATGGTACAATGCATGAAAATGAATGTCTTTAATTCGGTACAGAGATGCCGACAAGATATTTGCATAGAGGCCGTGTATACGGTGTATTTGCGAGTAAATTGCCTTGTCTGCATCTGTGTGGACAGGGTTTTTCTTATGTGAGGAGGTGCGATATGAAAGCTAAGGCTGATTTGTTTGATGAGGACAAAATCAGAAGGACCATCACTAGGATGTCATATCAAATCATTGAAAAGAACCAAGGAGTTGACAACGTTTGTCTATTGGGCATCAAGACCAGAGGTGTGCCTCTCGCAAACCGTATTGCACAGAACATTCAAGAAATCGAGGGAGCTTGCGTCGAGGTCGGTCAACTAGATATCACACTATACCGTGATGACTTGACATCCACATCGGAAACCCCGTTGGTAAATGCCACAAATGTCCCCTTTTCCATTGTTGACAAGACAATCGTGCTCGTCGACGACGTGATCTACACCGGGAGAACAGTGCGGGCTGCGATGGACGCCGTTACCGAATTGGGAAGGCCTGCTCGAATCCAACTCGCAGTATTGGTCGATAGAGGACACAGGGAACTTCCAATTAGAGCTGATTATGTAGGTCTTAATATCCCCACTTCACGCAGCGAGATAGTCTCGGTCATGCTCGAGGAAATCGACGGTCAAAACTTGATAAGGCTATACGAAAAATAAGTTGGCAACGCGAAAGCGTACTATACATTACAGAACAGAAGTGAATCAGAGGAGGAAACATCATGCCAAACAAACAACATGTCATAGGATATCTGCCGGATGAACGGCCTCCAGTGTGGAAGCTGCTCCTTTACGCGATCCAGCAAGTAATCGTAATGTTCCCGGCAACTATCGCTGTGGCACTTCTCACAGGCTTCCATGTCTCCACAACCATTTTTGCCAGCGGACTTGCAACAATCTGCTTTATTCTCGTAACCGGAGGCAAATTGCCCCTATACTATGGTTCCAGCTTCTCATACATCCCAGCGATTGTTGGTCTTATGTCTGCACCCCACTTGGCAGAACTCGGACTTAACGAAAGAATATCGATAGCACAATTCGGTATCGTTATGTCAGGGTTGGTCTCCATAGCTGCCGGATTCGTTGTTAAGCAGTTCGGAAAGGATTCTATTGAGAAGGTTCTTCCTTCAACCATCACAGGGCCCATCGCTATGGTAATTGGTCTTACTTTGGCAGCAACCGCACTTGGTGATGCATCTGCAATCCCTGAAACCATAGCAGTGGCTGATACACAGCTAGCTACTAACATGGCATGGATCGTTTCACTGGTTACACTATTTTCTACCATATTGTTCTCGGTTTATCTCAAAGGTTTCTGGAGTCAGCTACCTTTATTGCTCGGTCCGATTGTCGGCTGCGCAACAGCCTTTATAATAATGAAAGCAACCGGTGTCGACCTGTTCAAAACGCTAAACGTATCCAATAGCTTGGTTGCTCTACCACAGTTTACCCTACCAAAACCATCTTTTGAAGCTGTAGCCGCTATTATGCCTATCGCCATAGCTACGATTCCCGAATCAACTGCCCATGTCTATCAGCTGGACATATACGTAAACAACCTCGCCAAACAAAAAGGATCAAAGAAAAGATATGACATTGCCAGCCGTCTGGGTCACAATCTGATTGGTGACGGTATCGGCGACATAGTTGCAGGATTCATTGGAGGCCCTGCAGGAACCAACTATGGCGAAAACATAAGTGCAATGGCCATCACCAAGGTCTTCTCAGTACCGGTGCTTCTTGTAGCCTCGGTAGTTGCGATGATAATCTCCTGCTTTACTCCTCTGATAAACGCCATCTATTCAATTCCACAGGCAGTTATAGGAGGACTCGAGATCTATCTGTTTGGCGCAATAGCAGCTCAAGGTATCGCAATTATGATGGAGCACAAAGCCGACATGTTCAGTTCAAAAAACATTGCCGTGATTGCAACCATCATGGTAATCGGTGTCGGCGGCCAATACCAATTTGGAGGAAATATCCCCTTCTTTGGTCTCAATGTACCTTGTGTGGCAGGAGCTGCAATATTCGGCATATTCCTTAACCTCCTTCTGAGCATTGGTGAGAAAAAGAAAAACAAGGCTAAAGAGCTTTCCGAGTAGTCAAATGTTAATACTCAGAAATATACCCGAATAGAATAAACTAAATTATGAAATATTCAGGCTCTTCAAAAGTGAGGAGCCTGAATTTGCTTATTATCATTGTGTCTGTTCACTCATTCTGTCTGTTGACTATCTTTTTATGAACTTATAAGCTATATATGCTAATATATGTTAATAGAACTCTAGGTCTTCTATCTCTTTTTTAGGTTCCGCAGCTGGATACTTAGAATCGTTTTCCTCCACTTCATATATAAAAAGATGGACTACGATTTTCATGTTATAGTCCTTATCGTCAAGTCCGAGATCCTCCGACAATTCTTGCTTTTCTTCTTGGCTACGCCCCGGTGTGTCTAAAGCACCGGCTACATCTGATAAGCTTACTTCGGAGGAACCTGCTTCAGACTGCTCATCATGGTGACCATCTTCGTTCTTATCGTTCTTCTTTCCGAAACCCTTAAAAATCGAGATTTCTGACACAAATAAGTCTCCCTTAATGATTTCTGTCAACTTCTCAATTACCTGTTTTGCGTAGTGATAGTAACCAACGAGCACAACAAGGTCAATACCTGTTTTTACTGATACCTGAACTCCATTGACCTCAACAGCAACAATGTTCGGGTTCAAATATCCGACCAGATAGGTCGCTGCAAAACAGACGGCTACAATTCCCGCCTTTGTAATCCCTCGCCTAAGCTTAATATGGCAAAATTCATTTTGAAAAATCGCACTCAGCGATCCGAGTACGATATTGACAGCAATCAAAATCATCAGTCCAAGACCCAAGCTGACAATTTCCATCTCCGGCACGCTCCTTTCGTCCGGCTAAGTTTTTCTGTCAAGTAACAATAATGGGTCTTTGTCTATTCACAGTGCTGTCCGCACACTGTTCGACAGAATATTAAGGCCTACAGCAGTATATTCACCAACAGACTGTCGTGACAGAAAAAAACATCATAGATGCACCGCACCCGAAATAAAAATATTGTCAAATCCATTGTTCTTTTGTGTGATGGCAGCATATTATGTAGTGATTCGAAAGGAGGTGCTCTAATGCACAAATCCTGCCGGTTGCGGAATATCATAATCGCGTCCGTAGTAGCGCTGATAGTTACAGCGTTAGGGCTCTTTGGGGCTCTGACAGACCTAAATGTAGTTTACCTTGTAGTACTTGGTATCTCCATATTGTCCCTTGCGCTGGTAGCGTTTTATTCCATGCGTAGAGATCTTCTTCGCACCGATTTTAAGTGCCTTTTATATTCATCCTTTATTGCTATAGCTGCAAGCGTTCTTGGCATCATTATAGACATATTGACCATCCTGGAGCTTCCGATTTTGTTTGTGGCAGTAGCCGCAGGAACGCTGGTTTTGATCGCAGTTTTTCAATTTATCAAGTTTATCTCACGCCGTGGGGGTTGCTGCTGACCCCACGGCTTACATATTCTCGGCTGTATTGGGTCTCCTAACCGGTATTGACGCATTCCAAAATTAACTTTATAATTATAGAGGACATGTGTACCAACGTTGGGAGGATATTGATGAATTGGTTTAGAAACTTTATGTTTGGACGCAACGGTGTTGATCACCTTTCGACAGCTGCCATAATATTGGGACTTTTCATATCTTTTGTTGCGTCCTTTTTCCGCAGTCCTCTTTTGCATTTCTTCCCGCTTATACCATATGGATATGGTTTTTTCCGGGTTCTGTCCCGCAATGTTTCTAAGCGGCAGGCAGAGAACCGGAAATTTCTTTCTTTGTGGTATTCCTCAAAGAACAAATTTAGCAAATGGAAAAACAGAAGTCTCGACAAAGCTCATAAGTACTTTACCTGTCCCTCATGCAAAGCATCGCTTCGCGTACCTAAGGGCAAAGGAAAAATAGTTATCACCTGCCCCCGATGCAAGCACGAGATTACCAGAAATACCTAATATGTGTAGCGGGGGAGAATATAAATGAAGTATGTTGTTATTTTAGGCGACGGGATGGCTGACCGGCCTTTAGATGAACTTGATGGGAAAACACCCTTAGAAGCGGCCAATATACCTGCTATGGATTTCCTTGCCAGGAACGGAGATGTGGGGCTGGTAAAAACTATTCCCGACGGAATGAGTCCCGGCTCCGATACTGCAAACCTGTCGGTCCTCGGCTACGACCCTTCCGTCTATTATACAGGCAGATCACCGCTCGAGGCGGTAAGTATGGGTGTGTCCTTGGGTCCTACAGATGTCGCAATGCGATGCAATCTTGTCACACTGTCCGACGGCTCAGATATTTCAGATACTGTAATGGTGGATTATTCAGCCGGAGAAATATCAACTGATGAGGCAAGACTCCTCATTAAAACATTGCGCGAATCCTTTCAAACAGAAAAAGTTGATCTGTTCCCCGGGGTAAGCTATCGACATTGTCTTGTTCTACGCAATGCTAAAACCGGTAGCAAATGCATACCACCCCACGACATATCCGGCTGTCCTGTAAAGGTACACCTGCCAACCGGTCGATATGGAACATTGCTCCTTGAAATGATGGAACGCTCGCGTCAAATCCTGCGCCATCATCCGGTAAATATCTCACGCATGGAAAAAGGGCTCAACCCGGCCAACGCCTGTTGGTTTTGGGGTGAGGGAACCTCCCCTTCTCTTCCCCTTTTTAGGGACAAGTTTGGGGTTGATGGCTCAGTCATATCAGCTGTAGACCTGGTTAAAGGAATCGGTATTTGCGCCGGAATGTCGGCACCGGAAATTCCGGGGGCTACCGGGAACATCAACACTAATTTCAGAGGCAAAGCTGATTTTGCCCTTGAACAGTTGAACAATGGTGCTGATTTTGTCTTTGTTCATATCGAAGCACCTGATGAGTGCGGTCACCAGGGAAATGCGCGTGAAAAAACACGGGCTATTGAACTTATAGATAGTGAGGTTTTGGAAAGAGTCCTTGACGGTCTGAACAAATCAGGCCATGATTACTCTATTTTACTACTGCCCGATCATCCCACTCCTGTGTCGCTTCGCACACATACGTCCGATGCGGTACCATTTGTTTTATATAGAAGCAAAACAAAGGGTACAAAGCCTGCAGAACGCTACACCGAAAACCTGGCAGGAAAAACCGGGCTCTATATACCGAAGGGACATAAACTTATGGAGCAACTGATACTTAATAAATTTTGATATTATTTAGAAATAGCTGGTTGCTATATTCCACTAAAATAATGGTACTAAATAAACGATACACATAGGATATGATTGATTAAAGCTATTTTATCGTTTACCTTTGAAATATGGAGGATTTACATATGCTCTTCCGCAAAGATATTGAACCTATGTGCGCCTACTGTCATTACAGCAACAAACTTAGCAATGTTGAACTGTCCTGTAAATATAGAGGAGTCACTCGTGCAAGCGATTCCTGCCGTCATTTTAAGTATGAGCCACTCAAGCGAGTTCCTCCAAAACCTGCTAGGCTTGTCACTCGTGGCTTAAGTGACGAAGATTTTAAACTTGATGAAAATTTATAGGACGCAATTATACACAGACTAATTACACACATAGTTTAAGGAGAAGGGGAAATGAACCAACACATAATTAGAAATCCGATCATAGGCGGCTTTTATCCCGACCCATCAATTTGCCGTGTAGGCAGTGACTTTTATTTGGTCACATCCAGCTTTGAACTGTATCCGGGCATTCCGATCTTTCACAGCAAGGATTTAGCAAATTGGGAGCAAATCGGGTATGTTATGACTAAATCCAACGGCTTCCACGTTGGAGCTACAACGTATACGGGCGGCGTAATGGCTCCGACAATACGTTATCACAAAGGGACATATTATGTTATAAACACAAACTTCGCTGACAGAGGAAACTACATCGTAACCGCAACGGATCCTAAAGGACCTTGGTCGGAGCCTCATTGGCTCACAGACGTTCCCGGGATCGATGCATCTCTCTACTTTGACGATGACGATAAGGCTTATATTATAGGAACGGGAATGATAGATTCCCCGGAAAGCGGCAAGAAAGAGCGCGGGATTTATCTTTGTGAATTTGATATTGAGAATATGAAAACAGTTGGGGAGCCAAAAGCTATATGGAATAGTGCTTTGAGGAATGCAGCTTCACCGGAGGCTCCACATATATATAAGAGAAATGGGTGGTACTACTTGCTTATTGCCGAAGGTGGCACTGAGCATTATCACTCAGTAACGATAGCCAGAAGCCGCGATATCTTTGGATGGTATGAAGGCAATCCGGCAAATCCTATTTTGACACACAGGCATTTGGGTTATTACCACCCAATCGACAATGTGGGGCATGCTGATCTGGTAGAGCTTGAGGATGGTAGTTGGTATGCGGTATTGCTCGGCTCCAGAATCATCAGCGGTCAGCATAAAAACCTTGGTCGAGAAACCTATATTGTCCCTGTTACCTGGGAGCGTGACTGGCCCCTCTTTAGTCCCGGAAGTGGAAAAGTCGAATGGACGTATCCCGCTCCACGATCACTACCTTGGAATGTGTATCCACCGGAAATTGGGTTTGACGACTTTGACAAAGAGACGCTTGAGCTGCCATGGAGCTTCTGGGGAACGCCATATCAAGATTTCTGGTCGTTACATGATAGCGTGCTGGAACTGAAACTATTGCCCAGACCACTCGTGCGCCCTATGAAGAGGATCACAGTTGGAAAATTACCTGAAAAAGTATATGACGATAACGTAAGCCTTATTGGCAGGCGTCAGCGTCACACCAGCTATACAGTAATGGCTAAAATGAAGTTTGATCCGAAAACTGAACACGAAACTGCCGGGCTGGTTGTTATGCAGGCATGCAATCACATGTTTAGAATTGAACGCACTATATCAGAAGGCAAAAAGGTGATCCGTTTTGTGCTGGTTACCACCGAAGTCAACACTTATCCTCATATGCCAAATTTCTCAGCCAAAACAACAGAAACAGTGATGGCGGAAAGAGAATATGACAGTAACATCGTTGTAATCAAAATAACTGCCGATCTGCAGGACCACAGTTTTTATTTTGGCCCTGACCAGGACAATTTGACATGTCTCTACGAAAACGCCGATGGCAGAGCAATAAATCCTGAGAACATTGGCGGAATGGTCGGAACTATAATTGGCATGTTCGCAAGCTCTAATGACACCGAAAGCAACAACTCTGTATGCTTTGACTGGTTTTTATATACCGGCAGTGATAATTAATAAAATAAAGGAGATGTAACTATGAGTAAGCTTCCTGTGGCGCTTCAAGTATATTCGGTCAGGGATGAGGCCGAAAGAGATTTTCGGGGCACAATGAAAAAAGTTAAGGAAATCGGTTACGATGGCGTTGAGCTGGCCGGCCTATATGGCTTGACTCCGTCAGAAATCAAATCTGTTCTAAATGAGCTCGATCTTATTCCGGTTTCCGCCCATGTTCCTTACGATGAACTGGTAGACGATACCGAAAAAGTTATCAGAGACTACAAGGAAATTGGATGCGAGTATATAGCTGTGCCATATATGACTGAGGATACGCGTCCTAACACTCCTAAATTCCCTGAGGTCATTGAGCAAATAACAAGGATCGGCCGCCTATGCAAAGACAATGGTATTACGCTGCTTTATCATAACCACGATTTTGAATTTGTGAAAATGCCGGACGGCAGCTACGGTCTCGACTATCTCTACGATCATGTACCGGCAGATTTGCTGCAAACTGAACTGGACACCTGCTGGGTCAAGGTAGCCGGTGAAGACCCCGTTGCTTACATTGAGAAATATTCGGGGCGCAGTCCGGTAGTTCACCTAAAAGACTTTTATATTGAAGGAAATCCAACAAAACTCTATGAACTCATCGGTATTGAATCGGAAGAAAAGCAGGAAGACAGTGGTTATTTCGAGTTCCGTCCAGTAGGGCACGGCATGCAGGATATGCCTTCGATTTTAGAAGCTGCGCTGAAGGCAGGTGCCAAGTGGGTTGTGGTTGAACAAGACGAGTCTGTTGGCCGTCCACGTTTAGAAGCAGTTGAGATGAGCCGCAAATATCTCCAATCCCTTGGTTGGTAGTCACTGATAAGGCTTGTGTATAATTTATTCAGGAAAACAAGCAGGTAGCGAAACCTAAAAAGGTCGCTACCTGCTCGAATTTAATAATCGATTACTACTCTCAAATCATGCTTTAATTCTCGGAGCTCTAAAAAGGATTACCTGCGTAATCTTTGTCAAGTCCAAAGAATTTGAGCGCATGTTGGATTGTCAAATCCCAAAATCTCCATTCATGGTGATATCCGGGAATCTCTTCAAATTCAGCTTCAAGTCCGATCTCTTCTGCGTACTGCCTGAACTTTTTAAAGCTGTCGTATAGAAAATCCTCTGTGCCGCAGGCAAAGTACAGCCTGGGCAAATTACCCTTGCTGACTGAACGTGCAAGAATTTCCCAAGAATTTTCATAGGAGTTTATGTATGCATCCAATCCGCCGGCGTTCATAATCGACACTTTTGTACGCTGGGGTGCTGTCTCCATATCGATTTCCCGCAGGTTTCTTGGACATGAGGAAAGGATGGCTGCCGCTGCAAATTTATCCGGATGGTTGACGGCATATTTTATCGTTCCACCACCACCCATGGAAAGACCTGCAATGAAATTGTCTTCACGTTTGTCGGAGGCGGGGAACCAGTTATAAATCAGCGGCATAAGCTCTTCTGTCAGAAAGTCAAACATGGAATAACCTGTTCCAAAATTCGGCCAGTTCGAATAGTTGCTGTTCATTGCGCTTGGCATTACTACTATAAGATCTTTTTCGCAAGCGTACAGTTCAATGTTGGATTTTCGCACCCAGTCTGTGTGGTCACCGAAAGTACCGTGCAGGAGCCACAGCACCTTGTACTTCTGTCCACTACCGTAGAAATCCTTCGGGTGCATATTCCTGGGTTTATCAGGAAGTATGATGCTAAATTCGTAGTTGTTCCCTAAATACTGACTTTCAAAGTTCATACGGACCAAAGACATTTCTATATCCCCTCTCTTTAGTATATTAGTTGTCTTTTACATTAGTATATCACATGAGTGATAACTGTCAATAATTAGCATCTTAAGTTTTTATTAAGTTTAACTAAAGTTTGCAGCAAGAAAGAAAATGGGATCTTCTGAAAATCAACAACCATTATGTACTTTTAGGCATATTAGTTCCATTTCATACACCACAATTGTCATATGAGAGCTATCACACCAAAAAAATACTCAGGTAGAAAGTTATATTTTCCACCTGAGTATTCATTTTTGCTTATGAGTCTAACCCTATTTTCAATGATTTACATAAATTCCATGTGAAGTTATTTTACTTGAGCTGCAAAGACATAAGCACCGCTCTGCGCCTCGATAACATAGCCATCATCCGCAGAATCAACTCTTACTGCAGACTCATCCCCTGATTGGATTACGCAAGAAGCTGCACTCCTGAGATATATAGTAGCAGAGGTGTTAGTCGGAATTGTTACAGTGTAGGTTACTTTGTCGCCATCCCTTTGCCATGCACACTCAATACGGCCGTAGACAGAGTCATAATGACCCTTTGCAAAATCAAAGGATTCCATATATGGACGAAGGATGAAATGCTTGTATCCCGGATCATTTTCGTCCGGCATAATACCTAAAACGTATCCGTACATCCACGCTCCAACCGCACCCAGAGAGTAGTGATTGAATGAATTCATATTGTTGTTGCCACCGAAACCGTTTTCTACGGTGTAAGAATTCCAGCGTTCCCAGATCGTCGTGGCTCCCTGGGTGATCGAATACAACCATGACGGATAATTTGTCTGTCGGATAAGTCTGAATGCTGCTTGAGAATATCCCCCATCACAAAGTGCCGGGTTCAGAGGTCCGGTCCCAAGGAAACCGGTAGTTACGGTGTACCCTGTTTCCTCTGTTTTTCTCGCAAGATTTCTATACGCTCTTTGCTCATTTTCTTTATCAAAGATCCCGTAGAAAAGTGGCAATGCGTACGAGCACTGTGTATCGTTGATTGTACCGTCGGCCCGTCTTGTCTTTCCGGTTTCCGGGTCAACAAAAGTTTCGTTCCAGTGAGAGCGTATCTCCTCGAAGAGTTTTCTGTATTCGGCGGCCTCGTCATCATAACCCAGGATAGCGGCAACTTGAGAGACGATCCTTACATCATAAGCAAAGATTGCATTCCAAATCAAATTGTTATCGGTACTCATGTCGGTTGCAAGCCAATCTCCCAAAGGACCGACATTCAATAGTCCCGGCCAGCCACGGCTCTTGAGGTATTCAATATATGCCTTCATCGCATCATAGTTTTCTTCAAGAATATTGCGGTCACCGTATTGACGATATATTTCCCACGGTACAATGATACCGGCGCTTTCCCACGCAATTCCTCCAAATCCACCGCCCACGGGGGCAATGTTTGGATACTGTCCTTTTTCGGTTTGGAGGTCGCGCATAGCCTGGATATAACGTCTAAAGAAACTTCTGACATCGGCATTGTATCCTGCTGTGCGGGCAAATACCTCCGCATCCCCTCCCCATCCCATACGTTCATTGCGCTGGGGACAGTCTGTAGGGATACTGATGAAATTCGCATACTGCGACCATGTGATGTTTTCAAACAGCTTATTTACTAGTGGGTCAGATGTTTCAAAGCTGCCTGTTAGCTCTCCAAGGGAACTGAGTACCACGCCCTCAACATCCGACAGTGCCGGTGGCTCAGATACGCCCGATACTTCAATATATCTGTATCCGTGAAACGTAAATCGCGGCATGTAAACTTCGCCATCCGGGTCTCCCCTAAATATATATTTGTCTATATTCATGGCGTCCCGAAGGTTCTCAGTCAATATCATCCCGTCAAGATCTCCGTATTCCGGAAGTTTGGGATATAGAACCTCCCCATATCGGAGCACAGCCATCGAACCGCGCTGTCCCTTTAACGTGATTTGCGGTACACCCGCCATGTTCTGTCCCATGTCGTATACATACACACCCGGTATCGGCTCCGTCATTGACTTTGCACGTATAGTCTTTACAACACGTACCGGTCTGCCTATCTGTCCAATAATGTCCGGTTCAGTATGATTAGGCGCCGGCCATCCCCTACCGGGAAAACCACCCGCAGAGGCTTCATCCGGCATAGCCACCGGCTCTATTTCAACAGGTGCAGTCCACATGCTATCATCATAGTCAGCGCAGCTAAAACGAGCAAACTCCTCGGCCTTTATCGCATTGTAGTGCTCACCATGAAAGAAGCTGGCATATGTTACAGGGCCCTCCCCGCTGTATTTCCAATTCTCAATATCCGTCGTATACACTTTCTGAGAACCATCACTGTAACTCAAAACCACCTTTGCCAGCAATGAAGGTCGGTCGCCCCAATAATTATAGTTCATAAGTGTAAAGGTCTGTGAATCGCTCCACCAACCTGATGCAAGATAGAACCCAACAGCATTTTCACCTGTTTTCATCATTTGAGTTATGTCGTAGGTTTGATATAACAGGTGTTTGTCATACTGGGTCGCACCGGGATTGAACCAGTCCTCTCCCAGCTTTTCACCATTTATATGACACTCATATATTCCTCTTGCCGTTACATATAGGCGTGCCGACTTAAGGTCGTCCTTTGCAGGAATTACTGTTCTCAACATTGGGATCGATGTATGACTTGGATCGATAAGGTATTTACACCCGCTCTCTCCACCTGCCAGCGGAGACGCAAAACGGCTGTCCTCATCATTGCGTTCCTCAAAAAGTACAGCTCTTGGCTCACGTATGTTTTGAACTGTCAGCCGCCTGACCTCAAGATTGCCCTGTGCAGGCACATTAAAACCGATATGTCCTAAAACAGGATAAGTAGGAACATCGTTTGACCCCACCGGATTGAGCTGCCGCGGCCTCTCAATGATCATTGGTGGTGCATCTTTTGGCGGAGTTTGGCCGCCTGGCATTCCACGCATTTTGAATTCCTGGAATATGACATCCACGCGCTTTCCATCAACATATGTATATGCACCGTTGCCAACCACCTCTATGCGAATGGTGTGGGGTTGGTGCCTATTTTCTTTATCAATAACAGGTTTTCCGGTATCGACATCAACTATATCAAGCTCTGCAAAGGGCTTATCGGCACTGTCTTCCGGGCAATAGCCAACTCTATATATCAACAGCTTTGCAGGATCGGTTGAGATGTCGATCCTATATTCTATAAAATTTTCGCCCGAGATAAGATGGTCGTTTTTTGAACGATCAAGTAGTCGCGGATCATTTGCACCGAAGATTATGCCTGCACCTGTACTGCCCTCTGGTATGCGGATTTCCGATTCAATGGCAAAAATACGCTGCACTTCCGCGCACAGGGAGTTTTTCGGTGGGCCTATCCATTTTGCGCCATCCCATGCTGCAGCAGTCGGATCCATCAGTCCTGTTTCAAAATACGTTTGGGATTGGCAAGCAGGCGCTTCATTCGTAGGTGATGCTGAACATGTATCATCCCATATTTGTAGTGTGCAAAAATAACGGGTACAAGGTTTAAGATCAACACCTCCATATGGTATTTCTATTGACCGGTCAGTCATAACGATACCGCTATCCCAGACATCAAAACCATCCTGGGTCGATCCAACTATTATGCGATATGCGATTTGCTTGGCACCATATCTGTCAGATGATAACTTCCAGCCAAATCGAGGTTTTTCACGATCCAGACCTATTGGCTCTATCTCATGCTCAATAGTAAAATCAAAAATCCTCATATTTCCTCCTATAAAATGTAGTTTTATAGCTTTTTATATCATTCTATACTATTTTAAGGACAAACACTATATCGATAACCAGAAACTTGATCGTGCTTTTACACGTTTTCCAAGGTTGATGCACTCACGCCGTTTAATGCATTCGTTGTGAATCCAGCGTGATTCAGATGATCCATACATTTCAGCCACGACTTTAGTGATTCCAAGAAGCGATGGTTTTTTTATGGCGGTGATAAATTAGCTCTGCAGCTAAATCAACTACAGAGCTTATTATCACAAATAATGGCTCGTATCTATTTAGTGCACTTTTCCAATGCTGCAGATAGATCTGCGATTATATCGTCGGGATCTTCCAGTCCAACAGAAAGTCTAATAGTACCTGGTTTCAGCCCGATACTTGCAAGTTGATCGTCAGACAACTGAGAATGAGTAGTAACAGAGGGGCAGTTCAAGATAGTACGTGAATCCCCAAGGTTTGCTACAATGGATATAAGCTCAAGGCTGTCGCAGAACTTGGCAGCAACCTCTCTTGACCCCTTTATATCAAAGCAATACACAGGACTCTGGCCATTTGGGAAGTACTTCTTAGCCACTTCATGATATGGAGAACTGGGCAATGCAGGATAGCTCACAGATTCTACCAAAGGGTGAGACTCTAAAAATCTGGCAACTGCTAGTCCGTTTTCGCAGTGGCGCTTCATGCGAAGTCCTAGTGTCTCAATACCCAAAAGGGTTACCCAAGCGTTAAATGGCGAAATAGAGGCTCCTATATCACGGAGGATATGTGTCCGAAGCTTGGTAATATACGCAGCATCGCCGCAGGCATCGGCGTAAACGATTCCATGGTAGCTTAGATCCGGTTGATTGAAATCCGGGAAGCGTGGATTGTCCTTCCACCTAAATTTACCGCTATCCACTATAATTCCTCCAAGGACCGTTCCATTGCCAGCCAAAAACTTTGTGGATGAATATACCACAATGTCAGCACCATGTTCAATTGGTCGGATCAAATATGGAGTGCCCTCGGTATTGTCAGCAATAAGAGGTATCCCATTTTCATGGGCAATGTCTGCAATCGCCTTTATATCGGGCACATCACCCAAAGGATTTCCCATTGTCTCTATAAAATAAGCACGTGTCCTGTCGTTTGTGGCACGTCTGAATGCTTCAGGATCATGCGCGTCAACAAAGTGTGTCTTTATTCCAAGCTGTCCAAGAGTCTTTGACAACAAGTTTACAGCACCACCGTAAATCGATTGGGCTGAAACAATCTCATCTCCGTTACGGGCAATGTTTAGGATTGCCATTGTTATAGCGCTGTGGCCACTGGCTGCAGCCATTCCGCCAATACCCCCGTCAAGGGCCGCAACACGGCTCTCGAGAACATCGGTCGTAGGGTTTTGGATGCGGGTGTAAATATTGCCTCCCTCTTCCAATGCAAAAAGCCTTCGTGCATGTTCGATGCTGTCAAATGCATATGCAGATGTCATATAGATTGGAACTGCTCTTGAGTGTGTAGCCGGGTCGGGGCTGTACCCTGCATGAATGGCTTTTGTGTCAAATTTCATTTCCATCATCCTTTCGGTCTGAAATAGATTATCATCCAACCCCAACCAGGCTGTAGTCAGGGTCATAAGGTTCGCCATCGTTAAGGTCATTGCCGTTGACCTGAATTTTGACATTGCGAATGTTCTCGTTGGCTTCTGTGATTGACATAACTATCGATTGAATTATCAGATCCCTGTCATATACTGTGTCGTTTGCAACAAATTCTTTTGAAAAATCGATTATACATGTATATCTATCAATGTCGATCCCCAAAAGCATGGTTCCTTTTGGAATCATCGACATAAAACCGTAACCGTCGATACCTGCAATCATCTTCTCTACTACGAGCCGTTCTAGCTCAAAGCCGGTTATCGCTTCTATTCGCACAAGAAGTGACTCAAGATATTTCCCATCAGAGGACACTATATACAACTTCTCGGTAATGGACGGGTCATAATAAGCTCCTATAACGGTATCGTTGCGTCTCATTACCTCGTTTCCATAGATCCTCTCACCCTCAACCAGATACTGAACTCCGTTGATACCGTCTATTGCACACAGGGAATTAGTTATAGAATACAAGGTCTGTACTTCCGTCGCCCTGCTTTTATGGATCCCTTCCAAAAATTCTTTTGAAAAATTGACATAGCAGATATTATTGACAGTTTCAATTTTAAGAAGTTTTGTATCGGGATGGATTATTCTTTTATAACCTTCTGCGCTACTGTCCTCATCTGGGCCTTTGATCAGCTCTTCAACTACATATCTGGCAATCGATTCATTTTCTCGTATAATGATGTTCTTGTTTTCTTCAACTACATATTCGGAGTTCCCGTCACTATAGTACAGCAAAGCCTGAAGCTCAACGGGTTTTAGTGACAAGTCTCCGGCAACTATGCTGTCGGCTGACAGCTTATCAACTGAAAGAGCCGGATGTGGTTTGCCGTCAACTGTGAGGCTTACCGCAGATACCCCGTCTATCCCACAGAGAGTAAGAACTGTGCATACATTTGCTGCTGCCAGATTAGCTCCAAACATCTCCCCATATTCTTCGGACAGATGAACCGTAACAACCTCATCAATATAATCGATCCCAATAAGCTCCACATCTTCAGGGAATGGACTTTGCAAACCATCGTCCTCCGGCTTGGATAACAGCATCTTTACGGCCGTCTCCACCTTGTCACTGTACTGATTGACAGGATATTTTACTGCTGCAACTGCGCCATCAGAGATCGGGGCATATATGTCGCGAAGGTAATACACCTCAATAACTTCACCCTCATATACTCTCCTGTTACAACCAATGAGTAAAATGAGCAACAATACAAGTATTGAGGCCATTCGCCTTTTCAAGACAATCAGTCCCCCTTCCCGGGAAAAACGTTTTTCGAACTTGGGAATGTGATATTTATGCGTGTACCTTCGCCCAGAACACTTTCGGTTTCTATTGTACCGTTAAGGCGCATGACCGCATTCTGCACTATGGCAAGTCCAAGTCCGCTACCGCCTGCTTCCCTTGATCTGGCTTTGTCGACCCGATAAAATCTCTCATAGATCCTATCAAGATCCTCCTTTGAAATTCCAACGCCGGTATCGCTGATAATAAGATGGACCATGTCTTCCTTTTGAAACAGGAAGACCCGGACCTGTCCGTCCTTAACGTTATATTTTACCGCATTCTCCATAAGGTTGAACACGATCTGATAAATGTCGTCCTCGTTTGCATCGACAAAACATCCTTCACTCAGTTCCGGAATTATGCTGATATTCTCCGGTTCTGCCAAACGATTAAGCATATGAGTAGCATTTATAACAACCTTTTTAATGTCTACGGTCATCACTTCAGCCTGTATGTTGGAGTCAAGACGGGTAATGCTCAGTAGCTTTTCGGTCAGGCGTGAAAGTCGGTTTATCTCATCGCCTATATCCTCCACAAACTCTCTAACCATCTCGGGAGGCATATCTCTTGTCTGCGTTATTGAATCCGCAAGTACCTTGATTGAGGCAAGTGGGGTCTTTAACTCATGGGAGGCGTCTGAAACAAATTGGCGTCTCATATTTTCAACGCGCTCAAATCGTTCGGAAAGGGCGTTGAATTCCTTGGCGATTTCGGCAAGTTCGTCTCTGCCCTTGATCTTTGCCCTGTGCCCATATTCGCCCTCCCGGACCCTTCGTATCGCAGCAAGCAGCGTGCTGATCCGCCTTGTCAAAAATTTAGACATCAATAGACTCAGCGCCACGACAACAAGGCTGATAAAAAAAGCAATCGTCGAGAGGTTTGTCTGGATGTCGGAAAGAAGAGCTGCCAATTCCGTATCCGATTCATATAAATATACCACTCCGTTTACACGGCCACCGATAGTAATTGGAGAGGCTGCTTTACTTATGATCCTGTCTTTATCGTAAGTGGCGAAAAAAACATCGTTTCCCTCCATTGCAAGCCGGATCTCCTGGAGTAAAATCATCTTTCCACAAACGTTATCGGTGATTGTGTTATCATAAACAGCCATAAGGTTGTCGTCGGTGATTATGACCCGGTAACTGCCTCTGTCATCAAGTATGTTCATCATCTTCTCAACTGAATCCTGATGGATCGAGTCAAGGGTGGACAGCAAGCGGGAATACTGTGTAGCCTTGTCTTGCATAGTATCCTGCTTTGACCGGAATATAAAGTTTTGGCTGACCAGAATTGGATATATATTAAGCAAAATGAGCATACAAACGATGATGGCTATATAGGAAAGCGCCACCTTCAGTTGTATGCCCATATTTATGGAATATCTTGAATTACGCCCTGAAATAGTAGCCTACCCCCCATTTGGTCAGGATAAACTCAGGCTGCGCAGGGTTCTTCTCAAGCTTTTCGCGAAGCCTCCGAATATGCACATCAACAGTACGTATATCCCCGGGATACTCATATCCCCAGACAATGTTCAAGAGATTTTCCCGACTGTAAACGCGTCCGGGATTGTTCATAAGCAGCTCAATGAGGTCATATTCCTTTGCAGTCAGATCTATCACACGCCCATCGATATAAGCATTGCGGCTATAGGTGTCGATTTCGATATGCCCGCGTACTATTCGTGGTTCGTCCTCCACCCTTTTGGTCTCGTTTGTAGCGCGGCGAAGGATCGCACGAATTCGAACCTTGAGTTCCATTATATTGAACGGCTTTGTAAGATAATCGTCGGCACCGTATTCAAATCCGATTATCTTGTCGGTATCCTCACTTTTGGCAGTCAGCATGATGATCGGCACATTCGAAAACTCACGAATACGCCTGCACGCCTCAAAACCATCCATCTTTGGCATCATCAGATCCAGGATTATAAGATCGATTCCGCCCCTTCGTGCTATTTCAACCCCTTGCTCCCCGTCATAGGCACACTCCACTTCGTACCCGTCATTTTCTAAATTGAACTTTATTCCCTTAACAAGGGTCCTCTCGTCGTCAACTACTAAAATCTTCATATGACCCTCCCTCTTAAATGGACTTGATTATTTTCTGGTAGTATCATATATATCTACATATATATACGGTTTTATCTTGTCATAGATGGATTCTCCAATACCGGAAACCTGCATGATGTCTGCGACGCTTCTAAAGGGTCCGTTTTCATCCCTATATTTGATAATGCTTTTTGCTCTAGTCTCACCTATTGAAGGCAAAAGGGTCAGTTGATCTACATCGCATGTATTTATATTTACAGAAATGTCCGTAAGTTCTGAATCGGTGGGTCTTGCTGAGTCAGCCTTTTTTATTATATCGGCAAATCCAACATCATTTGGACCCTCAAGATCCTTTACATCTGAAATCGCATGTGAGCTGATAGTTTTGGGATCCTCTTCCTTTGAGCCATCATCCTTTAGACCTGCTTTGACTTTATGGCTGATATTGTCATACTCGGTCAATATCCTATATGTTCCCCCTGCTGTCCTTCTTCCAAGCAGAAATCCTGATGAAAACAATAAACAACAAACAGCTAAGAACAGCATTGTGGAAATTATTCGTCGGTATCTCATACTTCACCCCGTCCAAAATCGTTAATTTTTCGTCAACTTTCGTTTTCCCGGTTGCCCATTCGACACCGGTTTGTTATAATTGAATATGGACAGGATAATTTATTGATAATTATAACAGAAGTTGTATTCCCCGTCCATACATTATACATGTTATCACTAATAAAACTAACACTACATAGCTCTGTTGGCAGAGCAGATATGATATAATATATTACTAAAGATGAAATGACTATCAGGGAGCAAACAATGAAAAAAGTTACATACTCTACAACCTCAACCCGTTCGATATATCGCTTATTTTGCTGCTTAATAGCCATACCTCTACTCTTATCTTTATGGCACCCGGGAGCAAAAGCCATTGATGTCATAGAGGTCAACTCTGCCCGTGCTCTTTTGGTCGAGCCTGCGAGCGGAGAGGTGCTCTATGAGAAAAACGCTGATGAACACGCAAATCCGGCATCTTTGACAAAAATAATGACTGCTCTGCTCATACTTGAATATGGCAAGTTTGACGAGGTGGTCACCGTCTCTGCTTCCGCACTGGACGGACTCCATCCCGCCGGCTCTTCCTCCAATCTGAAAGTTGGAGAGGAAATCAGTCTTGAGAACCTGCTTTATTGCATCCTCATCGCATCGGGAAACGACGCGTGTAATGCTGCGGCAGAGCATATAGCCGGAAGCATCCCAGCTTTTGTTGCCCTTATGAACAACCGCGCAAAAGAACTAAATTGTAAGGACACGCACTTTGCCAATGCACACGGTCTAACACAAGACGACCACTATACGACGGCCCGTGATCTTTATAAAATAGTTCTTGAGGCCCTAAAGCATCCCCGTTTCCTTGAGATATGCAATACCGCAAGCATCACGATTCCCGCTACAAACAAATCCGAAGAACGCTACTTTTACACTACGAACCATCTGATATCTCCCCTGAAGTTGCCGGACTACCTCTATCCATACGCAAAGGGCATAAAGACTGGATACACCTCAGCTGCAGGCAACTGCCTGATTTCCTGCGCAGAAAAGGATGACCTGTTTCTTGTATCGATAGTGATGGGCGCTGAGAAGGAAGAAGAAACCGGCAGGATCATGAGCTTTGTGGACACTAAGAATTTGTTTGAATGGGCGTTCTCTAACTTCTCATATCAAACCGTTATATCCTCAAGAGAGCCAATAACTGAAGTCAAAGTGCGACTGGCGCAAGATAGCGACTATGTAGTGCTCAACACTTCCAACTCAGTCGAAGCTTTGCTGCCAAACGACTTTGATCCGGCCGATGTTGTAAGGGAGATCGTTGTCTATGATGAAAATCAGATAACGGCTCCAATCACAAAAGGTCAGAAATTAGGCGAGATTTCTTTGACCTACAAGGGCAGAAGCTACGGCACATTGAATTTAGTGGCTTTGAACTCGGTTCAGCGGGACCAGGTCTTATATTACATGGATCAATTCCACACCTTCATGTCACAGACCTGGGTGCGGGCGGCGATAATTGGACTTGCAGCTCTTCTCGTTTTGTACATAATAATTGCTATTATTTATAACAGGCGCAGAAGAAGGATGAATAGAAGATACTACAGGGGAAGCCGCAGACGTAGATAAGATCCTCTAAAATATCGTAGCTGAGATAAAATTATAGCGGTTCGGATATAAATCCGAACCGCCTAGTTTATTTTGTTCCGAATATCCGGTCTCCTGCATCTCCAAGCCCGGGAACGATGTATCCAAGTTCGTTCAGCTTCTCATCCATCGCCGCACAGTATATGTGTACATCCGGGTGCTCATCATGAATATTTTTCACACCCTCGGGGGCAGCTATAATCGACATAAGCTTGATACTCCGATCAGTATAACCCTTAATGAACTTGATTGCCGCAACAGCAGAGCCTCCGGTGGCGAGCATGGGATCAACGATTATCACCTCACGCTCCTTTATATCCGATGGCATTTTGCAATAGTACTCTACCGGCTGCAAGGTTTCCGGATCCCTATAAAGACCAATATGCCCTACCTTTACAGAGGGTACAAGCTGGTAGATACCATCAACCATTCCAAGACCTGCACGAAGAATGGGAACTATCGCCAACTTCTTACCCGAGATCTGTTTGCAAATTGTTTTGGTAAGTGGCGTCTCGACCTCCACATCCTTAAGTGGAAGATCGCGTGTTGCTTCGTAGCACATAAGTGTTGCAATTTCTCCGACCAACTCACGAAACTGCTTTACTCCTGTGTGCTTGTCGCGCAAAATCGACAGCTTATGCTGAATTAGAGGATGATCGAGTATTGTTAGATTTTCCATGTTAATGTTCCCTTCCTATATAGATTCCCAAGATTGAATATCTACAATAAACGGAGTTGGCTTACGGTGTTGAATTACTCTCCCGTTCTCGTTTCTCCCTCTCAAGCCTTTCTCTCTCGGCCTGAGGCAAACGAATATAGACGGGGTTTAGCGAAGAAAGATCTGTCCTTGACTGACCCGTGTAAGCCTCTCTTGCGGCTATAGCTACACCGAATGCCGACTGATTAATCAAATGAGGGGGCGCCAGAGTAATATCTGAACAGTCCTGTTTTAGACGCTCATATGCCGAGTGTGCACCGTCGCCAACCAAGACTATCTTGGTATCCGATTGGGCTAAAATATCAGCAAGCTCCTCAAGTGCGATGGTACGATCCTCACACAACCTTTTTAGTTCAACACCGTCGCTGTCAAATAACGCGTTATAATACTCCCCTCTACGCGCATCCATAACGCAACATATGACGGCTTGGGTATGTGATAAACCTCTTGCCATTGCTTCTAGCGTCGATACTCCTATACCGGGTTTTTGCGCCGCCCAGGCTATGCCCTTTGCTGCTGCGACTCCTATCCTAAGACCTGTAAAGGAGCCGGGACCGCTGGCTGCAGCTATCAGATCGATATCATTGAGCGAAAGGTCGGCGTTGCGCAAAGCATCTCGAACCATTGGCATAAGAGTTCTTGAGTGGGTTAGACCAGTGTTCTGATATGCAAAAGATTCTAAAAAATCACCGTTGACAACTGCAACAGAAGACGCCTTTGCTGATGATTCAATCGCTAGAATGCGCATTGCCCAAATTCTCCTCTATTCTGATAAGTCGCTCATCTCCAAGAGCTTTAAGTGTCACATGTATTGCATTTTCGGGAAGTGCATCAATGATGCGTTCACTCCACTCCACAACGCAGATGCCTCCACGCACAAGATAATCTTCCCATCCCAGCTCATAGAACTCCTCATCACCCCGGAGGCGATACATATCGAAATGAAAAACAGGTATGGGACCGTTATATTCATTTACGATTGAATATGTCGGGCTGGTCACACGTCCGTTAAAACCAGTCGCTCTTACAAGACCACGAACAAAAGCTGTCTTTCCCGCTCCCATGTCACCAAATAGCGCGACCACCGAGCCCGGTTTCAACAGCTTACCCAATTTTTCTCCGACCTGCTCGGTCTCAACCTCACTATGAGTGTTTACTTCAATTACTATCATTGCCAAAACCGCTTTCATTTTGTTCCAAAGGATTATATCATATCTTGGAAAACCGGTCAAAAGTTTTTGACGAAAAATTTAGAAACGCAAATTGCAAGTTAAAGTGAAACACTTTTTCTCTGTCAAATGTTATCTAGATATCTTGTAGTTTTCACTTGTTTCTGGCGGTTTGGGTCTGGGCGGAACGGGAAATGCTTTCGCTATGAACACTTTCTTAGTTCTTCTTTAACTACCTCGTTTGCGCATTTACCTTCTAAAACCTTACGTGGGTAATCATTAAGCCATTCTTGGATCTTTAATATTGCTTTTGTACTGTATTTCGCTATCGAACATCCCTTGGGGATAAATCGTCGTATGTGTCCATTTATCTGTTCATTGGTACCTCTTTCCCATGAATGATATGGGTGACAGTAGTAAATTCGGGTGCGTGCTTTACTGCTTATGCAGGACCGTTCTAGCTTGCGCCAATCTAAAAACTCACTTCCATTATCAACTGTTATTGTTTTAAACATCTTTCGAAATCGCTTTGCACCTATCTTTTTCTCTAGTTGGTCAAGTCGTTTTAGCACTTCTTTTTGTGTTTGGCTACGCAACTTAAATATCAGTGTCTTTCTAGATAGCCTCTCAACCAGCACAAGCAAGCATGCCCTGCCTTTTCCTCGACCTGGTTCAACGCAATCCATTTCCCAGTGACCGAGCTCACTGCGGTCATTCGCCTCTTGTGGGCGCTCATCTATGCGTTTGGCGTCTACATCCCGTATTCTGCGGGTTACTCGGGTATACTTGCGTTTTGAACTCTTGCCTTTTCGAGGTAAGTCCTTTTTTGTTACATTGAGTAATAACTCACGGTCTATATAATTATAGAGCGTTCGCTTAGATATGGGCGTTCTTTGATAGTCAGGGTCATCCTTAAGTTTCTCTATGGTCGCATAAGGAGAGAACTTGCCATTTATAATACAGTTCTCAATTTTTTTCTGCTAACTCATAGTTCTTACCAATTTTTAGATGAGCCCCTTTTGCACTTGCCTTCTCATCATAGTCCTCTTGGGCTTTTAAGGCTGAATAGCTAACCACTTCACGCCATTGGCAATCCCTTAAGATTACCTTCCCACGCCTCAGCTCCCTACTTATTGTGGCTGGACTTACTCCCATTCGTTCTGCTATTTCCCGATGGCTAAGCCTTGATTTCTTAGGCAAGTAATTGTTCTTAGTTACTATCGCTTCTAACTCTTCACGCTCTTCCAATCTTAGGTGTTTACCTTTTATGCGAGTTCTGATACAATAGACTTGGCTCATGAAGCTTCTCCGTTTCTGTTTGTTGTAGGAACTAACATTATAACAGAGAAGCTCTCGTGGGTCTATTTATTTCTTTATTTGTGTTTCATTTAATTTTACAACTCGCCCGAAAAATTTAGAAAAGTTCAAAACTGTTCGGATTTTATTTTCTGAATAACGGATTTATAGTTATTACCTTCTTTACCGAAAAGGAATTTCAGTGTACAATAGAGTATAGATAAATAATATTCCGGTAAACAATTTACTGCTTTTAGATACACGATCGTTGAAAGCCTGTATGGAGTCAACTCATGAAATACTTTTGGAAAAGTGTCAAGCGTTTTATAAAGGAAGCCGACATGTTCTTGTTGTCGGTGTGCCTTATTTGCTCATTTTTTGGTCTGCTGCTCATCATCAGTGCAACATGGAGCTATTCCAACACCCTTAGATATATTATGGTGCAGGGCATAGGTATCTTAATCGGTATAGTTCTTTTTGTGCTCTTCTCACTTATTGATATTTACGATCTTTCAGAATATTGGAAGTGGATCCTAGTCTTCAATATACTGTTTATTTCTTCAACGCTCATATTTGGCATTGAAGTCGGTGGCAACAAAAGTTGGCTGGAAATCCCCTTTGTCAAGATGCGAGTCCAACCTGCCGAGGTTGTAAAAATCACTTACATTTTGCTTCTTGCAAAGCAGATGTATGCTCAACGTGAGCACATAAGCTCAATTCGTTCTATGCTTCTTCTTGTCGGCCACCTCATGCTCTATGTCAGCCTTATTTGGGTCTCATCAGGCGATATGGGCATGACTATTGTCTATATTTTTATATTCATTTGCATGGCATTTGCCGCCGGTATCCGTCTATGGTGGTTCCTGATCGCCGGAGCGGCATGCGTGGCGGTTGTTCCAATGCTGTGGGAATCACTGGGCTATTACCAGAAAATGAGGATACTTGTAGTCCTGGATGACACCCTTGATCCCCTTGGATACGGTTATCAAGCCTCACGCAGCAAAATGGCAATCGGTTCGGGCAAACTTTTGGGACAAGGCCTTTTTAGCGGAAAACAGACACAGTCGGGAAGCCTTCCCGCAAAGCACACCGATCTAATTTTTTCTGTTGCAGGCGAAGAGCTTGGAATGATTGGCTCAGTTGCTATCCTGCTTCTTTTGTGCGTGATAATCTTTCGCTGTCTATATATTGCAACTAAAGCACGCAATGGGATGGGAGCGCTTGTCTGTACAGGAGTTGCTGCAATGCTCATATTCCAGGTCTTTGAAAACATTGGTATGTGCGTAGGTCTGACTCCTATAATCGGCATTACCCTTCCCTTCTTCAGCTACGGAGGTTCTTCAGTGATGACTATGTTTGCCGCCATGGGACTTGTGTCCGGCGTCAAAATGCGGCCCATGCCGGGCTGGTTGAAATCAAGTAGCTCGTAAAGAGCAGCGCTAACCGATCTGATCGTTCGGTGGCTGGATGGTCAAAATTGAATGATACCTGCAAGACCACAAATAGCAGGACATTAAAAGTAAAGTAGCTTTAGTGAAAATCGGATCGATTTCCGATTTTCTTTTTTATTTCAATGAATTGTGACCATAATAAGTTTGAGAAACTTTAAGACAGGTTCCCATAATTTATATATTTTTTATTTGGCAAGGAATATCGTGGGCATTTCAGGCAAACAATAACCTCGACGGACTACGTGAACATGATTCCATGAGGAGGATCAATATGAAACATAGTAAAAAAATATTTGGTTGCAGGCCTAGCCGCATTATATCCGTCCTGCTTGCAACAATAATTATGTCAACCGCCGCCGGCGCCGTTTCAGTAACCGAGTTGGACCCCTATATAGCCACCTTCTCCAAAACGAGTGAAGTAGGCAGGGATATATCATTCCGAAGTGTGGACTTTCTAAGTAATATAGTAGGCGATGGCGAATTGGAAGGCATCGTGCTGACATCACTACCCGATGAGTCAGAGGGGGCTCTATACTGCGGAACTCGTGCGCTATATGCGGGTGAGGCAGTAACGACAGAAAACCTTGATGAGCTTTATTTTAAGCCTGCCAGTAAGAATGAAACCACCACAAGTTTCAGTTTCATTCCGGTATTCAGCGACTCAAACGGGCAAATTACGACCGTCTCCATTGCTCAGGTCAGTGGAAAAAATAGTCCACCGGTCGCAGAGGATGTAGAATTTGAAACAATAAAAAACATAGCTGTGACCTGTAGGTTTAAGATCTCAGATCCGGACGACGATAAGCTGGTCGTGCGTATTCAAAACCCGCCCAGTAAAGGTGATGTGGTCATATCGGAAGAGGATCCGAGCGTCTTCATTTACACTCCGTATCAGAACAAAACCGGTAACGACAGCTTCACTTATGTAGCAGTTGACCCTGATGGGCTTATATCTAATACCGCTAAGGTCTCCATCCGTATAACGAAAAACGGAGCAAAGATGACCTATACTGATATGGACGGAAATCCAGCTCATCTTGCAGCCATCAAACTGGCAGAAGAGGGCATACTCATCGGTGAGCGGATGGGAGACAACTATTTCTTTAATCCCAGCAAAGTGGTTTCCAGAGGTGAATTTGTCGCAATGGCACTGACCTGCCTAGGGATTGAGGTAACAACACCTGTTACAAAGACAGGCTTTGCCGACGATTCCGACACCCCCGCATGGGTCAAGCCGTACCTTTCAACTGCGTTAAAACAGGGCATAATCACCGGCGTCAGCACCTTAGACGGCCGTCGGGTGTTCCGTTCTGAAAACCCGTTAACAAGAGCCGAGGCACTCGTTGTTCTCAACAATGTGCTAAATCTTGACGAAGGTGAAAGAAGACCGGTGTTCGCGGATGATGAAGCTGTGCCTGCATGGGCTATGGAGGCAGCCTCAAAAGCAGTTGCAAACGAAATTATTCAAGTGCCCTCCGATGGAAATATCAGACCGTTGGATACTGTGACAAGGGCAGATGCAGCAGAGATGCTCTTTAGGGCAATAGAAGTTATGAAAAAAGAGCAGTCACGGGGTCTTTTAAGCAGGATTTTTGGATAGCGCAAAATTTCCTACAGCTAACTTTATCTAGATTTACTGATGTATTGAATATGAGAAAAAGACGGCTTCTGGCTCCGCCAGTAGTCGTCTTTTGCTTGTTTTTGATATTTGTGGATCGCTTTTTATTGTCACAGTAGTCACCGCACTCGCAGTTTATCTATAAGCGATCTATCGGGAGATACATAGGCCGTGAAATATGGATCATAGATAACCATACCCGGTCTTGCTCCTGGTATCTTTTTTACGTTGCGAACTCTTGTGTAGTCCACCGCAACATTTGCACCATTCATTGCCTGTGAATACGCCGCAGCGATCATTGCAGCTTCGGTGTACGTTTGATCATCAGGCTCTCTTCCGTCGCACCGCAAAATAACATGAGATCCCGGTAGCTTCTGAACATGGAACCATATGTCATTTTTATGTGCCAGCTTGTGCGTCAGTAGGTCGTTTTGCAGATTATTTCTTCCACACAATATGGTAAATCCGCCTGTTGATCGAAATTCACGGGGTGACCGCTGCTGATCTTTACCTTTCTTCCTTTTATCCCGTTGCTTGTATTGCCGAATATATCCTGTATGCTTTAGTTCTTCCCTGATTTCCTCTATATCTTGAGGATCTACTGCACGGTCGACCAAATCCAGCACACTTTCAAGGTATTTTGCTTCCTGCTCTCCAGACGCAATCTGCTCCTGTAACACTCTTTCAGCGTTCTTCATTCTATTGTAGTCCTTGTAGTATTTTGCGGCATTCTGCTGTATTGAGAGCTTAGGGTCAAGCCGTATCTCGATTTCTCCGCCCTCAGGGTCGTAAAAATTAAATACACGGACGCTCTTAGAGCCTTTTGGGGCAGTATTGAGGTTTGCCATTAGCAGGTCACCAAACTCACGAAGTTTATCCCGATCTTTAGCTGTCTGAAGCTCTCTCTTTTGAGCCTCCACTTTTCGTCTGACTCTGTCATAGACCGGTGATACAACTTTTTTTAGGATCTGTCTTTGTTGATGAAGTCGGGCCGCAGCTGACCTTTCTTCGTAGAAGGTCCCCACAAGCTGTGAAAAGCTGTCAAATCTTTCAACTCTGTATTTATTGCCATACTGGGTAATCGGTATGAATGTAAAATCATAAGGTGTTTCTTCGTCAAACAGCATATATGGTACCATTTTGCCAGTTTGAATAATGGTAAACAAATAAGAGATCTCTTCGGCAAAGCACTGTCTCACTTCACTTGTCATCTCGTAAAAAACCGGTGAGACATCACCTGTTGCTCTGAAAGCTATCTCCCTTGCCACTAAAGGCGATAACCCGAAGAAATTGTCGATCAGCCACTTGTCCGCTCTTGCGTCTATCGGCGCTGAACCCACGATCGATTGGATGATTTCAGCGGAAGTCTTTAGCGGATTTCTTTTATCCTGTGCAGGTGGATATTGGTAGAACATGCCGGGTAGCACCTGACGTCTACCTGTAATATCAGTATCAACACGGCGAAGACTGTCGATGATCCGCTCTTCGTCATCCAGCAATATCAGGTTTGACATTCGGCCGATCAGCTCGATCACTATCCTTTTGCGAGCCACATGACCCATTTCATCAGTCGTGTCGATCTCAAGGGCCAATATACGCTCCAAAGGGGGATGGTTTATTTGTCGAATGATCCCTCCCGTAAAGAGCTTTCGCATCAGCATGCAAAACATCGGAGGGGACTGGGGATTTTCTCTGGATACATCCCCGATGTGCACCCGTGCGTTATTCTGATTTGCCGAAATGAGTAGGCGAAGATTCTCTCCCATTCCCCTAATATGGAGTAGTATCTCATCCTTTTCAGGCTGATATATCTTGTCGATCCTTCCCCCTATGATCCTTTGTTCCAACTCCGATCGGAGAGCCGACAATACAACTGCGTCAAGTGGCATTACTACACCCCAATATAACGCATAGGGTCAACCATGCGTTCAGATTTTTTGATCTCTATAGACTTAAAACGCTCACCAACAAGGCGAACGAGGACCGGACAAATCACATCCTCTGTGGCAAAATGACCGGCGTCAATAAGGTTGATACCATACCACTGTGCCTCAAGCATCTGGCCGTGCTTTACATCAGAAGTCACAAATGTATCACAACCGGCATCGACGACAAGGGGTATATCGCCCCCGCAGGAACCACCACCAACGGCAACCATCCGGACCGGTTTGCCGCTTGATAAATATTTAGCGCCGTTTCCGCCGAGTGCCTTTGCTACATGCTCCGCAAATATATCAATGGGCATTTCCTTGGGGATGCTACCCTTTCTGCACACTCCCCTATCTCCGGCGGACGAAAGCGAAGTGTCAACTATGACGCTGATATCATTCAAACCTATACGCTCTGCCAAAGAGTCATTTACTCCTCCCTGAGCAACATCAAGGTTTGTGTGCATACATATTGCAGCAATGCCCAGCTCGGCAAGTCTTAGAACTCGTGCACCAGTATAGTCGTCATCGGTTACACTATGGAGCCTGGAGTAGATAACCGGATGGTGAGCTATTATTAGGTTAGCCCCCCACTCTGCACCCTCTTCGATCACCTCAGGCGTTATGTCAAGAGCCACCAGTACCTTATTTACCTCCTGGTCTCCGCTTCCAACCAAAAGTCCAGGATTGTCCCCTTCAATTTTAAGTTCCAGCGGGGCAAGCTCTTTAAGATATTGAAATACTTGTTTTACTTTTACCATACCTATACACCCCCGTTATTTTTATCCAAGCTATCTACCCTCTTTAGACAGCCCGCTATTAGGCTTTCTATATCACTAATAGCCCTTTGAATTATATGCCTATATCCATCATCCGCACCGTTAAACTCCTTTTTCAATCGGAGCTTCTCTCGTACTAGATAATCACGGTACGGCTCCCCTTCAACGAGATACTTTCCTATCCTTGTATCCACAAAAGAAAAGCTTTCGGACTTACCTCCACCGGATGCATCTATACAAAGGTATATTTTTTCCTTCTCTCTTACAAGGTGTTCGCTGAAAATTTTATAGCAGTTTGAATATAAAAAGGATCGCAATTTATAAATACCCGACATCGGTTGCATCAGAAGGTGCACCTTTTTATCAATGATCCACTGAGCATTCTTCAAAATATTGATTATTGTCTCGCCGCCCATTCCGGCTATGACAACTGTGTCTATCCCGTCGGGAGCTTCTTCGCCCAAGCCGTCACATAGTCGATACTCGATCCTGTCCTCCACACCAAAGTTCATTGCTGTTTCCTTGGCGCTATTGAGGGGTCCCTCTTTTATATCGGATGCGATTGCATAACGCACCTTTCCATCTAAGAGCAGTCGGACCGGCAATTTCCCGTGATCGGTTCCCACATCCCAGATAGCCGCCCCTTCTTGAACTAAGTCAGCAATCTTTTTGAGTCGAGGCGACAGGGCAGGTACACGACGTGTATTACTATACTCAGGCTGCTGAAACCTTGTTTTGTCCATTGACCCTCCCGCATATATTACAATTGCAGATGATTAACTACAGATAATAAATCACTTCAAAAAAACAGACCGGGGCAAGGGTCATCCCAAGCCCGCGGTCATCTTTTTCAGATAAATCAGCCTTCGTAAGAAGAGGCTTCTTGCAAGGCATTGATGCGATCGAGTATCTCGTCAACGTCAACACCGTGAACCTGACAGGCCTGCTCCAGAGTCTCGGCTCTTGATGCAGGACAGCCAAGGCAGTGCATGCCAATTTCCATGAGAATCCTAGCTGCATCCGGGTTTATCCGAAGAATATCACTGATGATCGTATCCTTTGTAATAGCGGACATTATGCGGCCTCCTTTATCTTGAACTGTATTCTGCTAATCTATTTCACATAAAATCATAAAAGCAAGAATATCTATGCTCATTATATCCCAAAGAGGCATCCTTTTCAACACCAAATTTATGTGTACTATTATATTGAAAATTGCAACAAAACTTCATTTCATTGATTAGTTTTTGTCAAATAAGCGTGCAAAAAGACAAACGCATAAGTCTGTGAAAAGGAAACCGGAGCATCATAAAAGATGCTCCGGTAGGATTTCATATTTCAGAAATCAGCCGTTTTCTCTAATCTTTGCAAAGCAATCGCTGCAGTAGACCGGTCTGTCGGTCTTGGGCTCGAAGGGTACACGAGCTTCGTTTCCGCAGGATGCGCAAACGGCTGTGAAATACTCTCTCGGACCTCTGGCGGCTGCTTTACGTGCATCGCGGCAGCTCTTGCACCGCTGGGGTTCATTCTGGAATCCGCGCTCAGCGTAGAACTCCTGCTCACCAGCGGTGAAAACGAACTCCTCCCCGCACTCTTTGCATACTAATGTTTTGTCTTCGTACATGGTCTAACCTCACTTTGACTTTAGTCTTTGCCCCTGGACGGACTCGCACCGACACCTCATTTTGCGCTCTGGGAATTAAGCTACATAGGGCACGTAAAACGATGCCGACCTGCGCAGTTGCGCAAAGCCAATTACACATTCTGTCGAATGGCATCGATTGTAATTCATAGGTAAGTGCTCAATTACTGCTGTGCATTAGGTGGCGACTCAACTTTCTTCGTACTCGCCAAATCGCATTATCCACAGATTTTGTGGTCCTGCCTGTTAAGGAGGCTATTTCTCTTACTGTAAGCCCCTCCAAATACAGATCCAGAATCTTGGATTCAAGACTGCTCAGCAGACCTTTTAGCTCGTTAAAGAGTTCCTCGTACCTTTCCTTGCTCAAAATGAGTTCTTCGGGGTCAGAATCGGTCAATTGCAAGACTAAGTCTGAGGCGTGATAGCCGTCTTCGGAAAGGGAATCTATTGATAGATAGGAATTGAGCGGCATGTGTTTTTTTCTGGTAGCCGCTTTCAAGCCTGAGAAAATACGGTTTTTTATACAGCTCTCAGCGAAGCTCTTAAATGGAACATTTCTCTTAGGTGAAAAATCTCTGATCGCGCTTAGAAGACCAAGTAAACCTTCCTGTATAATATCTTCAAAGGAGCCACCTGTGAGATAGTATGGACGGGCACATATGCGCACAAGTCCAAAATAGCGTGAAACAAGAATTTCTTCTGCTTCGCGAACACCACTCGATGCAAGAGAGCATAGCTCTTCATCGGAGTACATCGAAAGATCGCTGTATTTCAAACTAAACATCACCTTCAATTATACACAATCTAATTCGAAAGTCAAGCTTGTTACTGAAAACCGACAAATTTTTTCTACTGATTTGGCGATTTTGCTGGGGTTTCAAAGCCCCTTATCGTCAATATGATACATTTAGCAGCCTCAGCACGGGTCATAGAACCTATTGGATCAAACATATTTCCAGTCTTCCCTGATATGATCGATGCTTTTTGAAAGTGCGTGACAGCTTCACGACACTCTTCACGTATATATTCCCCGTCAATAAACGGTATCTCCTGTATGGTTTCGGGAAGCTGCTTGCCAATACTATGCTCGATCCTTGAGAGAATGAGAACAGCATCCTGTCGGGATATCTCCTTGTCGGGCATAAAACGATTGTCATCAACTCCGAATATCAAGCCTGAAGCATAAGCTGTTTTTATGTACGACTCAGACCAGTGATCGATAACATCATCGAATATCGTTGCATTGTTCCCGCCATCGGTGTCCGGGTCAATATCTGGATCAGAAATCGAAAAGGCAATAACCACCATCTTTGTAAATTCAGCGCGAGTTACAGGCTTTGATGGCATAAAATAACCGTTGTCATACCCAACACAGATACCACGTTCAGTGCATTCATTAATATATTCCGATGCCCAATGCCCTTCGATGTCCTTTAGTTCGGGTAGTTTGATGGCTGACCCGCACAACATCGGCAAAAGCATTAGCATGATTAGAATGGTTATGCATTTTTTAAATGTCATATCCTCCTCCAAGTCCAGTCTCTATGAATACCTGTAAAAATCAAGCAAAATCAATTGTCATGTCAATCGTCCGCATTAACTTAGACCATATGTATTATTTAGATTTTACCACAGAATGGTGTTAATGCAAGAACATACTCGAACATTTTTATTACAATCAAGTAACAAATACAATTAGGATTTCGTTGTATTTTTGCCATTATCGTGGTAAAATAACTGCATCAGTCTGAAAATATGAATATACGACATCAGCGTGTGATCTGCGAAAGGGGTTTTATATAATGAGCATTGATTTGATTCAACTCAACAGTAGCAATTTCGAGCAAGAGGTACTAAAAAGCGACATTCCGGTATTTGTCGACTTCTGGGCAGAATGGTGTGGCCCATGCAAAATGCTTGCCCCAATATTCGAGCAACTAGCAGAAACATATAAGGGACGAATCAAATTTTGCAAGCTCGATATAGACGCAGAAGGTGCATTAGCCCTAAATTACAAGGTCATGAGTATTCCAACACTCATTTTGTTCAAAGACGGTCAACCGGCCGGTAAGATGATCGGTCTGCGCCCGGCGCAAGAGATCTCCGATTGGCTTGACCAGATGGTTTAAGACGGTTCAACAGTAGAAGCGAGGTGTAAAAATGTCCGACAAAAGTAGTCGTTTCCGGAACGCCCTTGTTGGATTTCGCCGCAGTGACGTGCTTAGCTATCTAGAGCAGAGGGCTCATGAGCACAACGAGCAGCGAAATGAATTGGCGCGCAAGCTGGAAGGTTCGCAAAAACAGCTAAAAGAAGTTCAGGAAAGGCTGGCTCAGGCAGAGAAAGAGCTACAAGCAGTCAAAGCTGAAGCTGAGACCAAAAGCTCAGAGTTTAACAAGCTCAACTCAGAGCTGGCTGAGCTTCGTGCAACCAATGAAGAGCTTAGGGCGAAAAATACCATTGTGGAGCAGGAACTAAGCGATATCAAAGCAGAACGTGACAGTCTTGCCGCCGATTTAGAAACTATAAAAGCTCATAAAGAAGAGATCGACCAAGCCAAGCTGCATGTGGCCGAAATTGAATTGGAGGCCTATTCACGCGCCAAAAAGATCGAAAGCAACGCCATAGAAAACGCAAATTTGGCTCGCGAGACATTGTCTGATTTGATCCTTGATGTAAAAAATCGCTTTGATAAAACCAGGGACAATGCAGCCCAGACCTTCCACCGAATGACTCTTGAGCTCGACCGCCTAAAGGAAGTTCTCACTCATTTGCCGGAAAGCTTTGATTCAATCAGCAGTGAAATAGAGTCATTGAGATTTGGCAATGAGAAGAAGAACACTGTCCCGGAAGCAAACAATGAGGAAGAAGGCCCTGGAACTGAAATCCCTCCTTCCCTTAATGAAAATAATTTGCCCGACAATTTAGAGTACAACTCCATTGTCTACCCTGTTGAAGATGAATATGATGACAGCTCCTATATAACCGATAGCTACACCTTTCCCGATGACGACGAGGATAGATCCCCTGAAAACAATCTTGACGAAGAGGGCCTGTCCGAGCGTAAACAGGATACCAATGAACTACTATTTTTTCGCCCCCAAAAAACAGACGAATAAATCAACACCGAACTTGCAAAAAGTAATTTTGGCAGCTATAACTGCGACAGTAACAGCGGTGACTGCACTCCTGGCTCTCAAGCCGATGAACTCCAGAAAACAGAAAATCTCAACCAACAGAAATAAGAAATAAATATGATGCGTCTACATACCTAGCGTCGAGGACAGCAGTGGACACATTGCATGCGGGAAATCCAGTGTTACTTATCGGAAAGTATTTACAGCGTAACGTAAGTTCATCGCAAAAGTCTGTGTTGTGCATACCAAAAGATCGGTAATCAGCATCTATCAAATTTCATACTATTAAAATTAAATTTATAAAAGCTGTTCGACAAAACGTTGAACAGCTTTTTTTCGGTTTTCAACTGAACATTTGAGATTACAAAATGGATAAGCATTTTTGAATAGTTGAACATTCGATTTATTGGTTTTCTTTAATACCACACATCTCAAACAGTTTAAGCATACCGTTTATAACGATCTCATCACAATGTCCGGGCTTTATTCTGCCGAAGTATGTGAAGGGTCGCTTATGGGCGTTGGTATTGTTGATGATGTAGCCTGCAGATCTACAAACATTAGTTACTACAACAGTATTCTCGAAGGGTGATTTATCTTTACAAAGTACGCCTAACTCATTATATGGCATACCTCCTATCCCAAACAGTGCAACATCTCCGAGCAGAAGCAGTCGCAACTTCAATTCTACCGGGTTGTCGGGATCGTCCTCCATCTCGATCAGTTTCTTTTCCGGGTAGCTACCATCATCGGCCAGTGGCACCATGTTCTCAAGCAACAACCTGTTGTAGTGCATATCAGCGCCCTCAGGCGGTTTCTGTGCAGGCAAGTGCACAGCAGATCCCTTCGATACGATTTGAAACGGTCCATCGGAACACACGATTTTATTTATAACTTTTATAGCATCGATTGCGTGAAGCTGTCCGTGTATCGTGGCCCATCTATATGCAGTACCGGGGGGTAAAAAAGTTAACGTTGCGTAACCCTTGTCATCAAATGCGCGCATACAAACTATATGAGTGCCTTGATTGCCTGCTGCTCCGCACGTCCAGATAGCAACAGCGCCGTTGCCAAATCGCCGTTCTATGTACTCTGTGGCCACCCCGGGTATGTCACTGCATATTTTTTGCCGACCATCTTCATCCTCAGCGAGATACGTTGTGGCGGGTATTACGGCGTAATTGAGTATGGCACATATGAGGTTGCCATCAAGATCCTCGAACTTCAGTACAGCAAGTGTCTTGTCGCTAAAGCCCTCATAATTTGGTGCCTGGATCCAGTACCCGTCTTCCTGCTGAAAATCCCGGTTGACATTTACGTAGCTTTTTCCTGTCCCGTAGCCAAATTTTGCAGGTCGCAAATTGTCCAGCGCTTGTTTTGCGGATGTAAGACAGCGTTTACGTACAAAATGCATGAACTCGCTTTCTTCGCTTACAAAGGGACAGGCATGAGTGTGGGTAGCAGAAAGAAATATTGACTCCGGGGAAATCCCGGTTTCCTTTGAAAGCAATCTGATAGTTTCTTTCTCATCGGGAACTCCAACCAAATCAAATGACATGATAAGGACTCTGTTGTCACCATTGTCTATCACAAGGGATCGGCAAAACAGATCGGAATGTACTCCTGTGATATGGTATCCTAGCCACATCGGAAAGGGAAACATATCAGGCGGAGGGGTGATGCAGGTCTTCCCTACTCCAACTAACAGGTTCGCCATTTGCAATCTCCTTTTTTCATATTTTATTTGTTTTTGATATTATCATAAAAAGCAAAATATTACAATTGATTCTTGCTTGATGTGCATATTTTTGCATATGTTTTTGTTGAGCTTAAGGCAATAATGTATAAATAAATAGATAAATCCCACCTTTTGACGCCTGAGATAAAATAGTGATATGCTTGTTTCAGAAAAGTAATGATGATATAATCTTTTCAAAATAAAACAGGAGTTGAAAAGTTGAAGAGAAAGAATGTGATCCCCAGTATCATAGCTCTGTCATTGCTTCTGATGAGCGGGCAGGCCTTAAACCCCGGTCTCGCCAGCCTTATGACAGAGTATGGAGTCAGCGAATCAACTGTAGTACTACTTGCTACCATTCCACCACTTGCAGTTATTCCTGGTACTTTTATAGGTTCTTTTATATTGCGCCACTTTTCAAAAAAGATCGTAGGTATCGCTGCTTCGATACTTATTGCTGTCTCAGGTGCTCTACCAGTATTCATAAGCAATTTCACAGTTGTACTTGTCACCAGAGTGTTTGTAGGTATAGGTCTTGGATTCATTAACTGCCTTGCACCTAGCCTTCCCTCCGACTATTACCCGCCGGGAGATTCGCGCGAAAAGGCTAACGGGATCCATGGTGCGTTTGCGGGAGGGGGAGGTCTCATTTTCTCTTCGCTTGCTGGTTGGCTGTGCTCAATACAAGTAAAGGCTATTTATCTGGTTTATCTAATCTGTCTTATACCCGCTGCTATTGTGTTTCTGACACTTCCCGATGATCCGCCAACTGCATATATATCCTCTGAAAATAAGGCAAAATCAAATGCCAATGGAAAAAATGGCAAGGGCAAAGCCTTTGATTCGAGGATCCTGCCCTATGCTGTGAAGATATTTATCTTCCTTCTATTTGCAATTTCCATGTCGATGAATATTTCTCAGCTTGTGGAAGGCTACGGCATAGGGACTGTTGCCGACGCAGGCATTATTACCGCAGTATTTTCTATAGGCGGCTTTATAGTAGGATTTACTTTTTCCCAACTAATGAAGGCTCTGAAGGAGTTTACTCTTTCAATTGGAACAGTGTTGGCCGCCATAGGCATTTTGCTTGTTGTTTTGACCCGCTCGATACCTATTTACTGCATGGCCTCTGTAATAAGCGGAGTAGGTTTTAATATCTTTATAACAGCATGCGTTTCAGACATAGGAAACAAGTTCAGTCCCGAGGCTAGGACTGTATCATTTGCAATCGTTATGTCGGCAAACCATTTTGCACAGTTCATGTCGCCAATAATACTAGATCCCCTCAGTAACCTTTTTGGCGGTGGTACGGTCATAAAACTGTTGATAGCGTCACTTATGCTTTTTGCCTTTTCGGCCTTTTTGTTTTTATCCGCTTTCCTGAAAAACAATGATGCTCCACAAAAAGCTCGATGATACACAAAAGTGTTCCAACTATGTACTGGCTTTGTATGGATGAGGGAGCTTGTTTGAGCCAAAGTTGATAGTTTGAATAGAAAACACGCTGTATCCAAACCGACACAGTCGGCAAAATACAGCGTGTCAATTTATTTTTACCTGTCAATGTAGAAGCCATTGAGAGGCGGTGAAGTATATAAATGAAAGCAGGTTGCAGACAAGTGCACCACCTGTATAAACGAGTTTCGAAGAAACTAATAAATTCTGTGACAAAGAAGCTATGGCAAATAAGAAAAGGATATCGAGTGTTGTAGCACTACGACAGAAGCTCGAGAAGATCCTCTTTTGTCATGTCGATCAATGAAGCACCGGAGCTTTGCTCACTAATGATCGCATCCGCCAACTCCTTCTTAGACTGTTGCAGCTGCAAGATCTTTTCTTCAATACTGTCCTTAACTACCAGCTTGTAAACCTGCACATTCCGTTTTTGGCCTATGCGATGGGCCCGATCCGTTGCCTGATTCTGGGCGGCAACATTCCACCAGGGATCGTAATGTATGACCACGTCTGCACCGATCAGATTCAAACCTGTGCCGCCTGCCTTAAGCGATATTAGGAACACTTGCGTTGCATCCCGGTTAAATCTCTCGACCATCTGAGCTCGATGCTCCTTTGAGGTGTCACCTTTCAATACATAGTAACTGAATCCTTCGCTGCTTAGTCTCTCCTCGATCTTTGTAAGCATTGATGTAAACTGCGAAAATAGAAGAACCTTATGTCCGCCTTCGGTGGATTCACGAATAAGCTCTAGGCATGTCTCCAACTTAGCACTCGATCCATCATAGTCCACATAGCAAAGACCCGGATCGCAACATATCTGTCTTAGCTTTGTAAGCATTGCGAGTATGTGGAAACGCTGTCGGGCGATGGCATCATCCCCCTGCTCCAATATCTGATTTCTGAGCAACATAGCGTTTGCAAGATATAATTTCCTCTGATCCCCCTCCATGGAAGCCTGAACAAGTGACTCCGATTTAGAAGGCAATTCGGATAGAACCTCGCCCTTTAGTCTGCGCAGTATAAACGGTCCTGTCATCTTTTTCAACAACTCGATGGCATAAGTATCACGATTTTTGACGATGGGAATCTCAAAGCGTTTTTTGAACTTATGATAACTATATAGATAGCCGGGCATCAAGTAGTCAAAAATACTCCAAAGTTCACTTAACCTGTTCTCGATCGGAGTTCCGGTAAGTGCTAACCTGTGGTCGCTTTTAATAGCTTTGACCGATTTAGCATTTTGTGTGCTGTGATTTTTTATATATTGGGCCTCATCAATGATTTCATAGAGAAACTCCCTGCCCTCGTAGTGTTCAATATCCCGCTTAAGCATATCATATGACGTGATCAAGACGTCATAATGGTCCGCATCATCTATGATTTCTTTTCGCTCCGCATTATCCCCAATAACTGTAGCTACTTTTAGAGAGGGGGCAAAGCGCTGTATTTCACTCTCCCAGTTTAGAGCGAGAGAAGCTGGTGTCACCACAAGAGAGGGCCTGTTTATCTTTTCTTCCTTTACCGAAAGAAACAGGGCTATGACCTGCAGAGTCTTTCCAAGACCCATATCATCAGCTAAAATACCGCCAAGATTATACTTGGCAAGGGTCTTCAACCACCGATATCCCGTCTTTTGATAATTTCTCAAAATGCCCGCAAGGCTTTCGGGTACAGCAAGATCGCTGTCCTCAACTGATTTTATGTTTCTTACCAGATCCTTGAAAAAAGTATCTCTGTTGACACGTATTTCATCGTTATCACGAAGAACTCTATCGAGATATAGAGCTCTATACCGCGGCACAACTGCTTTTCCGCTTTGTAGCTGCTTATCAGTCAACTCAAGGCCGTCGGCCAACTGCGCCAATGCGTTAAGTGCATTATCCTCCAGTCTGAGATACCTGCCGTCGGACAGCCTGTAATATTTTCGATTTTCCCTGTATGCGTTTAGCGCACTTAGCAGTTCTTCAGCCGGAAACTCACCGGGCTCTATATCCAGTTCCAACAAATCGGAAACAATGCGAACTCCTATAGAAACCTGCGGTGCTGTTGCGATACCGATCCGTTGTAAACGATCACTGACATGAACCGTCGCAACCTCCATCAGAGAAGGAATTCCCTCGGAAATAAAGCGGTATATTTCTTCATCATCTGCTTCCAGCAAAAGTACTTGCCTGTTTGTGTCATATAGATGGATGTACTTGCTGATTATCACGCGAACAACCATTTCACTGCGAAGATCACGGCGCGCAATATCGGGAGACTTTCCGGCAAAATGCAGTGCATAGTAGTCGAATGCTTTATCACCATAGCGATAGAGCATTGTGGCGGTTATGACGTTGTTTTCGGGCGCATCAATAAATATCTCGGTTTCAAGGGGCAGAGGCATAAATTCATCCAGGGTGCTGATATCTCCTGAAAAACGAAAACAGTTTTTGATCGCAGGATACACATTGGCACAAAATCTCGAAAGATCCTGTTTGGCAATACGCATTCTGAATGAACACTTCTCCATTGCTTTTAGGAAATCACGTGCTCTATCAGACAAATCCTGGTCACACCGGTATATAAAATCACCCAGCTGAATGTATATATGCTCCTCACCCGAAGCAAGTCCGAATTTCTCAGCTTCAAAAAGTATCGTTCCATCGCCCTGATCCTCAACACTGATATTGAGCTCAGGATTTTCAGCTATGACTGTTGCAAGTCTTTCCATTTCAGAACCAAGTGAGGCTGTGATCTTCTCTCCGATGTACATTGACAGAAGCCTATCAAGAGCGTAGGGGGACAGCCTCAGGTGACGCTTGTCCATATGTGATTCACGCCAGTTCGAGCTGCCAAGGGTACGTGCAAGCAGGCGGACTTCATCACATTTTTCCATGATAAACTGCATCAGTTGCTTTGATTTGTCGTTAAAGCTGTCAATGCTGTGAATAAACTCTAACTGCTTCCCATATGAGACCTTATTTAATGATTTGACATTCTCAACCAGTTCAAATACATTTCGCACGACATACTGCCGACTTATACCTATAGTAAACTCAACAAGTGTTACATCATCTTTACTTTGCCTGACAATAGGAGTCAAAGTCACCTTCTCCACATCAGAAAAGCTCTGTCCTACGACCTCGGCATTTTCACGCATGGCGTATTTGTTCATCATAAGGCGTGCCACACCATCGGTTGAAGGTCTTTTGACAACAAGCCCACCTTTATTGTGGATATTGCTTGCTCTCTTTTGAGTGCTTCCCGCACCCTGAAGTATATCGAAATCCCTATCACTGGGCTTGGATTTACTCTGTAAGGAAGACGCATACTTGCCTTGATACTGTTGGATCAAAACAGCAACGATATGCTTACATGCGCCTGACCTTTTACTATACGCAGGACATGAGCAGTGGGCCGATCTAAAATCCTCCTGCTCATCAAGTCGGACAGAAACATTATAAAGGTTTTTACCCTGTACTACGGCCGATATCTCTTTTCCATCCTCTGTGTGATTGGACTCGTATTTTTTGATATTCTGATCATAGTAATATCGAAGTCCTTTATGATACGTCCTCTGATCCGATGCGGCGAGGAGTATTTTTTCCATTGTAAGTGCCATAGATATTACTCCTGAATCTATTCCTAATTAAAAACTATTTTTTTATAGCAATATAGCATTCTATCATTATACTATGAACCTCATAAGATGTAAAGTGCCGCCCTATCAATGCATTTGCTCCTTTTCAAACTCTTTACGTAGCTTTTCAAGGGCTTTTTTCTCAATTCTTGATACATATGAGCGGGATATGTTACATCTAGAAGCAATCTCTCTTTGTGTCATAGGCGCTTGGTTGTTTAGTCCGTAGCGCAGTATAACAATTTCTTTTTCCCGGTCATCTAAACATCTGTTTATGTATTTCATAAGCGTCTCACTCATTTCCTCCCTGTTGAGACGGTCAAGTATCTCTTCACCATCATCGCTAAGGGTGTCACCCAGTACAAGTACATTGCCGTCACCGTCGCTCTCAAGTGCTTCCGACATGAGCAGCTCACCGGACGACTTTTTCTGACTTCTGAAGTACATCAAAACCTCATTTTCGATGCACCTGCCCGCGTAAGTGGCAAGCCTTATATTCTTGCTGCTGTCAAAAGTATTTACTGCTTTGATAAGTCCGATCGTGCCAATAGAAATAAGATCCTCCTGTTCCTTGGCTGCCGTATAGTATTTTTTTATTACATGTGCAACTAACCTCAAATTCCGCTCAATTAGGATGTCCCTTGCCTTCTTGTCTCCCTCGGCTGCAAGCTTGATATATTTCTCCTCCTCTTCTTCGCTTAACGGACGAGGGAATGAGCCACCTCCGGACACCCGGAGCATCATATGTAAACCATGGAGTAAAAGATAAACTGTCAACGGCAGCATTGCAAAACCCCCTATTAAAATCTATATGTGACAATACCTTTTTTAGTCTTATTGATTTCCATAAAGCACTCCCCTGGCTACCACGCCTTAATTGCCCGTTTAATGCCTTACAAAGAGCTCTAGCCAAACATACTGACAGCACCTGTGGCAGATGGTGTAGCGATGAGCGATAGTCTGCCAGCCAAAGTTTTATTTGCACTGTCTTAGGATGGGGTGATGGCACCCCTAACTTTGGATAGCTACGGATACAGGCAACGGACTTCCGACTACCACCAAAGAATCCCCTGGCTTTAGTCATTGGGAGCGTCAAACGCATCAATTCCGCTTTACCATATTATGCAGAAATGCCGTAAGTTGTGATAAAAAAGTAATTATATTCTAAATCAAGGCTTGACTTAAACCTAACTCTAGCATATATACTAAGACTAATAATACATATCATGGAGGCGGGGAAATGATTTATCGCGAAATAGGCAGGACGGGGAAAAAGGCAGGCATAATTGGGCTTGGTTGCGAACATCTGGATGGCAAGCCGTATGAACAGGTGAAAGAAACTATACATACTGCGCTAGATCATGGGATAAACCACTTTGATGTGTTCATGCCCGGCAAAGAAATACGCGAAAACATCGCAAAGGCATTGGGTAGCAAGCGAAAAGATGTATATATCCAGGGACATATTGGCTCCACAGACGTAAATCAGCAGTATGATATCAGCCGCGATATGAAAACCGTGCGAAAATACTTTGAAGACTGCCTTCGCATATTTGGTGGTTATATCGATTTTGGAATGCTGTTTTTCATTGACTCCGAGGAGGAATTTGACAAAGTATTTAACGGAGGACTTGCTGACTATGCCCTGCAGCTTAAGCAAAACGGCGACATAGGTCACATTGGTTTTAGCTCGCACAGACCACAGATTGCAAGAAAAGTCGTTGAAACCGGCATTGTAGAAGCAATGTTATTTAGCATCAACTTGGCTTTTGACTTGACTCCGGTGGAGCAGTACGCCCTTGATGGATTAGGCAAAGGATTTGATGCTAGTAGTTTTCACGGACTTGACCCCGAGCGTGCCGCTTTGTACACACTCTGCGAAAAGGAAGGCGTCGGGATCAGCGTCATGAAGACACTGGGCGCAGGCAAGCTCATCTCCAAGGAGCATACACCATTTTCAAAACCTATGACTGTCAATCAGTGTATTCACTATGCCCTCAGCCGTCCTGCTGTGTTCAGTGCCCTTCTCGGTTGCCAGACCGGCAATGAAGTTCTTGACGCGCTTAAGTATCTTGATGCCAGCGAAGAAGAAAAGGACTATACCCAGTTCATCGGCGAACTTCAGAACGACTTTAGCGAGCGCTGTGTCTATTGTAGTCACTGTCAGCCTTGCCCTGAAGAAATCGATATTGCCACAGTAAACAAATATTTGGACATCGCTATGCTTGATGTGGGTAATATCAGCCCCTCTATCCGATCACATTATGAAAGCCTTGGGCGCCACGGTAGCGACTGCATTTCCTGTGGTCACTGCGAAAGCCGCTGTCCCTTTGATGTGCCAATCATAGAAAATATGCAAAAGGCAGCACAGCTTTTTGGAGTATAGTTGTTTTATGATCTAGTCTACACAACAAAACTGCGCCGAACCTTGATTGGTTCGGCGCGTAATAATTTACTTTATAAGTATATTTACTTTTATATGGATCCTTTGCCGCTTTCCCAAATTCTACGATATTTCCCACGACTTGCTGTTGTGAAAGCGGTAATTCTCTATGTTGGCAATGATCACAAAGTGCGCGTGCAAGTTTGCGACTTTATAATACTGCCAGCTCTTTATACCTGTCTTTTAATGAAGTATATAAACTTTGATAAAGTTTGTGGTACTCTGCATATTTGACCGTGTTTTCAGAGATTGGATCTTGTTGAGGATTCGACTTTACCATAACTTCACATGCGGTCTTGACATCAGGATATATTCCGGTACCGACTGCAGCCAAGATCGCAACACCCAGAGCCGGGCCTTCCTTTGATTTGACAGTACGTACAGGACAACCGTACACATCGGCCATCATTTGGCGCCAGAGAGGACTAGTTCCACCGCCACCACAGGCATACATCTCGCTAAATTCAACGCCCATCTCCCGCAATATGTCGTAGCAGTCTTTAAGTGAGTATGTAACGCCCTCCATGACTGCCCGAATCATGTCTTTTGCGAGTGTGGATGGCAGAAAGCCCAAAGAAAACACCTCTGCAATCGGGGTCAAGGTGCGGGGTCCGCTCTCCCATCAAATACGGAAGATATATGATGCGATTTGCACCAACCGGAACCTCAGCCGCTTTCTCATCCATGACTACAAAGGGATCAACCCCGCGCTTCTCAGCCTCTACTCTTTCGATACTACAGAAGTTGTTGCGGAACCACTGAAGTGAAAGACCTGCTCCCTGTGTTACACCCATTACATGCCATGCACCCGGAACAGCGCAGCAGAAAGTGTGGACTCGCCCTTCTTTGTCTATCGATATGTTTATCAGTATGCGCATAGACAACGCCACTAGTTCCTATAGTCGTAAACGCACTTCCATCGGTGACAACACCAGTGCCTACTGCAGCTGCTGCGTTATCCCCTGCGCCTCCGACAACAGGTGGTAGAGACAGCAAGGCCGGTAGCTTTAGCAGCTTCTTCTGTAACATAACCTGTTATTTCAACCGACTCATACACCTTCCCCAGCATTGCCGGATCAATTTCCAGAGCCTGCAGCACTTCGTCAGACCAACAGCGGTTTGGTACATCTAACAACTGCATTCCGCTTGCGTCTGAAACTTCCGTTGCATACTCGCCGGTCAGACGGAACCTCAAATAGTCCTTGGGAAGCAGGATATGCCTACATTTTGCGTAGACTTCAGGCTCATTGTTACGAACCCAAAGTATTTTCGAGGCAGTAAATCCTGTAAGAGCCGGATTGGCAGTTATTTCGATCAGCCGTTCCTTGCCCACACGGCGATGGATCTCATCACACTCGGCCGCTGTCCGCTGGTCACACCAAATAATGCTACGCCGCAGCGGTCCTTTTCGACTCGTCTAGCATTACCAGACCATGCATCTGTCCTGAAATGCCAATGCCAGCTATATCTGCAGGACCGATACCCGAATCGGTGATGACAGCTCGAATCGTCTCGAATGCAGCATTTATCCAATCCTCTGGATCCTGCTCGGCCCATCCGTTATGGTGGCTGATACATTGGGGTATTCCACAGTAGAGGACGAAATGGGCGCACCTGCCGAATCGAACAAAACCGTCTTAGTTCCGCTTGTACCCAGATCAATTCCAAGCAAATACTTCATTTCGTTCACCTAAACAAGACGGAGTTGACAATGCTTTCCAGATACTCAATGCGGCCTGAGCCGGGGGTATCGGGCTTTCCGAGCTTCTCAGCATATTCTGCCAGCTCTTCAAGTGTCGCCTCTCCGGATACGATTTTCGCACCTATTCCACTGTTATAGCTTGAGTACCTGTCAGCAATGAACCTGATCGATCCGCCCATCTTCTATTATTGCAGCAGCTTTAATAAGTCCAAGGGCAAAGCTATCCATTCCAAGGATATATCCGTAGAACATGTCCTCAACAGTATTTGACGAGCGGCGGTTTTTTTTGCGGTCAAAGTTCAGTCCTCCGCGGAGTCCTCCCGCCTTTAGGACCTCGTACATGCACATTGTGGTCTCATATACATCAAATGGGAATTCGTCTGTGTCCCCAACCTAAAAGGAGATCCCCCTGATTGGCAACGATGCTTCCAAGCATATCGTTGATCGCTGCTGTTCTCAACTCATGCTGGAATGTGTGACCTGCTAGTGTTGCGTGGTTTGCTTCAATGTTGATTTTGAAAATCTTTGTCAAGGCCGTATTGACGAAGGAAAACCGATTGCTGTGGCAGTATCAAAGTCATACTGATGCTTCATTGGCTCCTTCGGCTTTGGCTCTATCAAAAAGTCCCCTTCAAATCCGATGCTGCGACCATAATCAACAGCCATCTTCATCAGCCGGGCGATATTGTCAAGCTCAAGTTTCATATCTGTGTTAAGAAGTGTTTCATAGCCTTCACGACCACCCCAGAACACATATCCGCGCCCACCTAATTTGACTGTGATATCAAGCGCCTTCTTTATTTGTGCAGCAGCAAAGCAGAACACATCCGCCGAGTTTGAAGTACCCGCTCCGTTCATGAATCTCGGGTTGCTAAACAGATTTGCGGTACCCCAAAGGCATTTCTTACCGGTCTGCTTCATCTTCTCAAGGATATGATCACTGATTTCGTCTAGACGCGCATTTGTTTCGGCGATGGTGTCTGCCTCGGGAACAAGATCCACATCGTGGAAGCAAAAATACTCAACGGCCGAGTTTATCCATAAACTCAAAACCTGCATCCACTTTTGCCTTTGCATGTTCCATTGTGTCCGGTTTTGCTCCAAAGGACTTATCGGCTGTGTCTCTGCCGAACATGTCGGTTCCGGCGGCGCCAAGATTGTGCCACCACGCCATTGCAAATGGTAGATGCTCGCGCATAGGCTTGCCCATGATCACTCGATCCGGATCGTAATACTTGAATGCCAATGGATTTTTGCTGTCCGGACCTTCGTATTTGATTTTTGGTATCGAATCAAAATAGCTCATTACTTAATCCTCCCTGATATTGTGTTGGTATATAAAATCAAGGCCTAATGGCCGTATTCTCAAAATCACATGCGGTCTCAAGAATTTTTACCAATGCTTCAAGCCCGGATCTGTCATCCTCATCAAAGCGATTGAATTGTGGACTGTCAATATCGAGTACACCGATCACCTTGCCATCATTTCGAATAGGAACTACGATTCTGAATTTGATGCACTATCACATGCTATATGACCCGGAAATTTATGAACATCTTCAACTAACTGGGTCCTATTCTCAGCCACCGCTGTCCGCAAACGCCTTTACCCACCGCAATACGAATGCAGGCTGTTTTTCCTTGGAAAGGGCATAGCACAAGCTCGCCGTTGTGCATCAAATAGAACCCACCCAATTTATATCGCGAAGTGCATTAAACAGGAGAGCTGAAGCATTGCTCAAATTCGAAAGATAGAATGTTTCACCATCCGTCAATGCTTTTAATTGTTGCGCCAGCAGGTCATATAGTTCCTTTTTGTTTTCGGGGTACGTTGTCTGATGTAATTCCATACTGTTATCTCTTTAGCACTACCAGATAATTAGCTGTGCGTATAATTTATACGGTTATCGATCGTTTTGTATACGATATTCTCAACTTCCAGTTGGCTTCTATATGTTATAGGGAATCTCGGTCAAATGACCTTCAGTGATTTCAACCAGACTTTCACGAATCTTGATCTCGTTCCCAATATGAAACGTTCGGTTTCAGGCTCTGATCCACTGATATAATAGTCAAATGCTTTTTTTACCGCTTGATAACCTTGAGCCACCGGTTGCTGGCAAATCGTCGCCTTTATTATCCCACGTTCCACCATTTCCACCGTGGTTGGTATATCGTCAAATGATACTATGGTCATTTTCTCCTGACAGCCGTGTCGAAGCACCGCCCTGCAAACACCATACACTCCACCCGCTACTATAAAAATAGCATCCATCTCCGGGTGATTTTGCAGCATTTTGCTGGTTTCTTCATAGGCACAGATATCGTCATCATTGGTTTCAATAATTCTAGCATCTTCAAGTCCGGGTACCTTGCTTTCATCACAGAGTGAAACCCCGCAATTCGCTGACTGTGGCCTAGCATCTTGTACGACCCCATAGCAACACCGAAGTTTGCTTTGCCCCCTGTCCAGCAAAGCCATCATACCGCATGCAATCCCTCCGCTTTTCTTGTAGTCGCTACCTACATAACATAATCTGGAGCTGTTTTCAATATCGGTATTAAGAGCAATGGTAGGTATACCCTTTTGTTTGAGTGAGTCGATTTTTTCTGCAATCCTAATATCATTTATCGGAACCAATAACAGCATGCTTATTCGATCCTCAAACTCTTCTATGCACTTGAGCTGCTGGACAGGATCAAACCCTCTCATTGTCTTGATTTCAATTCTGACTCCAAAATCTCGAAGCTCATTTTCCGCATTGCGTATACCTATGATCACATCGTCAAAAAAAGCGTTTCCTTCGGATGGCAGCAACACACCAAAAAGGGGTGATTTCTTTCTAACCGCAAGTGCTTTGCCGGCCAGATTCGGAGAATACCCTAGCTGCTGCGCCACCTTCCGTACCCGCTTCTCGGTATCCGCGATGGACATTTCCACGATTGTTGAGCACTCTATCTACCGTCCCACGGGAAACACCGCTTACCTCGGCAATCTTTTTTATCGTAACAGACATCGGATCCTCCCACGGTTGTCTATATCATTACAATGTGCTCGTGCACTATAGCTTGATTCATGGCTTATAATATCAAAATTGAGCCTTATTGTCAATTTTAAATGCATGAGTTCAGTAAGTTATCATAATTAGATATTCCGAATTATATATTGATGATAAAAACTATCAATATTCGGATATTTGGACACAACGTTTTATTGACATTTAATGCTTATGATGGTATTGTAAACTAAACAATTTTACTTATTTATATGCAGGATTCGTACAAGCTTATTATGAAGCTTGTGACCTTTTATTCGTCACTCACCATATACGAAGATTGATTATTAGTGCACGTGCACACACAAGAGTTTGTCTAGACAGTACACCATCTTTGAACAAGGGGGATAATGACATGAAATGCACAAAAGAGTATCGCTTGTCCTTTACAGACAAAGCAAAAGAGCTCATTTCACAGATGAGCCTTGAAGAAAAAGTTCATTTGATGAGCGGTTGGATGAAGCCCGGAGATATTGGCGGAATAATGTCGGGAAGTGATCCTGCCATCCATTACAACCATATTCCATATGGAGCAGGCGGAAATGACAGGCTTGGAATTCCACCCGTTCTCTTCTGTGACGGTCCGCGTGGAGTGGTTTGCGGCACAGGCAAGAGTACATGTTTCCCTGTAACGATGCTGCGCGGAGCTACATTTGATACTGAGCTTGAAGAGAAAGTTGGCAGAGCTATCGGACGTGAAATCAGAGCTTATGGCGGCAATTTCTTCGGTGGCGTCTGCATAAACCTGCCCATCAATCCGGGATGGGGCCGCAGCCAGGAAACTTACGGCGAGGACAGTTTTGCGATCGGACAGATGGGAGCATCCCTTACACGGGGCGTGCAGGAGGAAAATGTCATAGCTTGCGTCAAACACTATGCCTTCAACTCTATGGAGATCAGTCGTTTTAAGTGCAGTGTTGATTGCGACAGACGCACAGAACGCGAAGTTTATCTCCCTCACTTTAAGGACTGTGTCGATGCCGGTGCCGCCAGCATAATGAGCGCGTACAATCTCTATAAGGGTACTCATTGCGGTCACAGCGACTACTTACTTAGAAAAGTCCTTAAAGAGGAGTGGGACTTTGACGGTTTCGTTATAAGTGACTTCATTTATGGAGTCAAGGATACCGTAGAGGGTGCAAATGGCGGCATGGACATAGAAATGTGCTGGACTTATCATTTTGGTGATAAACTTGTCGAAGCTGTAAAGGAAGGTCTAGTGCCTGAAGAGAGAATTGATGAAGCAGCATTGCGGATAGTCCGTACGATCCTTGCTTTCGAAGAAGCTTATTCGTCAAGCGGCAAAAACTACAGCGAAGAAATAATTGGCTGTAAAGACCATATAAATCTTGCACTGGAAGCTGCACGCAAGGGTATAACCCTTCTCAAAAACGACGAAGTCCTCCCACTGGATAAAACGAAAACAAAGAAGATAGCGGTTATAGGAAAGCTTGCAGATAAAGCCAATATCGGTGATCATGGGTCAAGTCGTGTTTATCCTGCATATGTAGTTACTCCATTGGAAGGCTTACGTAAAATTGCGCCTGAAGTGAAAATCGTCTATTGTGACGGCAGCGACATTGAAGCTGCAAAGGTGGAAGCACGAAATGCGGATGCTGCAATTTTTGTCCTTGGATACCAGCACTCTGACGAAGGTGAATATGTCAGCCCACAAGGTCGTGAGAGTTATACCGGAGGAATGGGCGGGGACCGCAAAGATAGTCTCGGATTGCATGCTGAAGATATCAATCTCATTTATGAAATTGCACCTGAAAACAAGAACTCTGTAGTTGTTCTTATAGGCGGAAACATGATCATGATGACTGAGTGGATAGATAAGGTAAGCTCCGTGCTCATGGCTTACTATCCCGGCCAGGAGGGCGGCACAGCAATTGCCGAGATATTGTTTGGCAATGTCAATCCATCCGGCAAAATCCCATTTGTCATTCCGTATGAGGAAAGTGATCTGCCACAAGTAAACTGGGATACTACAAACCAGTGGTATGACTATTATCACGGATACACAAGGCTTGAAAAGGAAGGCAAAAAACCTCTGCATCCTTACGGATTTGGTATGTCATATACTACTTTTGAGTATTTGGATCCTGTCTTCAGCGTGAAAGATGATAAGGTCGTGGCAAAGTGTACCGTAAAGAACACCGGCAAACTTGCAGGCGACGAGGTAGTGCAGCTCTATATTGGATTTAAGAATTCAGCCGTAGACCGCCCCGTCAAGTTGCTGCGAGGATTTAAACGCATTAGTTTGACACCGGGAGAAAGTGTACAAGTCGAGATAGGATGTCCAGTCGAAAAACTGAAATGGTATGACCCCAAAACTGCGGCTTTTGAACTTGAACATATGTCTTATGAGGTTTATATAGGCTCATCATCTTCTGACAGCGACCTGCTTGCCGGATCCATCACTCTGTAAAGTATTCTGCAAATACCTTGTCTGGACAAAAAGCTGAACAAGAATACAGGTACCATGTCCAGTTTTGAAAATCAAGTTGTTTGCGGACAAGGGAAAGGTACCATGTACATCTTCATAACAAAGTCGTTTAAAAGATAAATCAGGGCATCAAGCCCTGATTTATCTTTTCGTCAAAGTGATACGACTCCGGATATCAACGGACAAGGAACCTGCCCCCCTGTCCGCGAGTTAGATGTCAAGAATATGTCCGTCTGTCGATATGACAACTACTTGCCAAGGTAGCATTTTGCCACTCATTATAATGGCTTGCTGCACAGCTCTCTCAAGACCACCGCAACACGGCACTTCCATTCTGGCAACTGTAACGCTTCTGATGTTGTTGTGCCTTATGATCTCACTCAGCTTCTCTGCGTAATCCCCCTCGTCCAGCTTAGGACAGCCTATGAGAGTAATTTTATTCTTCATAAACTCACTATGGAAATTTGCATAGGCATAGGCGGTGCAGTCTGCTGCTATAAGTAGCTTGGCTCCGTCAAAATACGGTGCTTTGACAGGCACAAGCTTTATTTGGACCGGCCACTGGCGCAGCTGAGATTCCTGCGGTGCATTGTTGGATGTCTCCAGAGAAGTATTAACCACATTTCTTCCCCTCTCAAATACACGTGCACTTGATCCGGGACAGCCACATGGCAGCGGTGCTTTGCCGCCATCATTGTCATTGTCGTCCTTCGCATGCCCGGCACCTTGCTTGTGTGCGGGTGTGTCTTCACCTGATTTCACGCCCTTCTGTTCGTCAAGCCTCTGTTTGTTTTTCAAGACTTCTGCTTCATTGAACGGAAGAGCTTCTCTCACTTCAAAGGAAATTGCACCCGTTGGACAAGTAGGTAGGCAATCTCCTAGTCCGTCGCAGTAATCATCACGCAGTAGCTTTGCCTTTCCGTTTACCATACCTATGGCACCTTCGTGGCAGGCATCTACACAAATGCCGCACCCGTTGCAAAGGTCTTCATCAATTTTTATTATTTTTCTAATCACAGGTCTCACCTCAAAAACTTTTTCATTTGTTTGCTGATTTAATTATAATGAACAAACAAAGAAATGTTTGTTGCAATTGCAACGTAATTGTGCTAATATGAATAATATTTATTGTCCCGACAGCGGAACAACTTGTTAGCAACCTTTGAGTATACAATAATCCATATCTTGATTACAGATTTATTCGTATCTAAAGCATTAAGTAAAATTTTAGAAACGTGGTTGATAAAATGAGCCAAAAAGATTATAATACGCACAATTATCATAACTCTGAAAATCTATATGATATATCTAACTCTACTATGAGTAAGCCTACTAAGTCTATTGATACAGATTCTCATACACAGCCTGAGAGTGTACAACTCAGGCAGTTGATAAACTCGATAGACCATGCCGATATTGCGCTTTTTGACGGGATCGACAGCAGAAGTTTCAAATCACTTCTCCCCTGTCTAAATGCGGTAATTCGTAGCTATCTAAGGAATGAAGTCGTGTTGATGGCAGGCAGTCGCGCCGAGTGGATAGGTATTGTCCTTAAAGGGTCTGTGATGATTGTTAGAGAAGATATGTTTGGCAATAGAATAATCGTTGGAAACGCGGAGAAAAATGACATGTTTGCCGAGGTATACGCCTGTGCTTCTCCTAAGGATATCCCTATTTCAGTGGTTGCTACCGAAGATACCTCGATTCTGTGGATACATTTTCATAAAATTGCATCCACCTGTTCTTCGTCCTGCGCGTTTCATACAAAGCTGATTGAAAACATGATGAAAATCCTTGCTAATAAGAATATGTTACTAAACCGCAAAATCGATCACCTGTCAAAGAAGACTATTCGCGCAAAGTTGATGGCTTTTTTGATAGACCAGGCCGAGACCCACAAAAGTCTCACTTTCAATATTCCCTTCAGCAGAAACGAGCTAGCCGATTATCTGTGCATCGACCGGAGTGCCTTGTCCAGAGAGCTTGGTAAGATGCGCGATGAAGGGCTTTTGGATATGCATCGCAATTCATTTAAGATATTAAATCGCGAAAGCTTTCTAATGTAAATAATCACTTGAGGTGAAATATATGCATATTCTTGAGGTTAAAAATTTATCCAAGGGCTTTGGAAAAACACAAGTAATCAAAAATATTTCATTTACCGTCGAAGAGGGCGAAATCGTCGGATTCGTCGGCCCTAACGGTGCAGGTAAAACCACTACTCTAAAGCTTATTACAGATTTGATACGTCCCGATGAGGGAGAAATCATCATCAATGGATACCCTCTTAAGAGACAGCGTGAGGCTGCTCTCGGAAGCCTTGCAGGTATCATCGAAAACCCTGGATTATATGTAAACCTGACGGGTTATGACAATCTATCCTTTATTGCCAAACTTCGGGGGATATCAAAGGAAAAACTTCAGCGTGCAATAGATATTACTGGACTTGGGGATAATATACACCGCCAGGTGCGCAAATACTCACTTGGAATGAAACAGCGCCTTGCGCTCGGTATGTGCCTTATTACCGAGCCGAAGCTGCTCATCCTCGACGAACCTACAAATGGTCTTGATCCCACAGGAACCATGGAGTTGCGTGAGCTCATGTTAAGAATGGTTAATGAAGAGGGTGTATCGATACTGTTTTCCTCCCATATGCTAGGTGAGGTCGAGAAAATTGCAGACAGGGTGCTTTACATAAAAGAAGGGGTCCTTTTAGACAAAACGGTACCGGTTTTTGATTCCTACTTCACAATTGCTCTAAACGATCCTTCTGCCGCCGCTGCGCAGCTTGAAAGTGTTGACGGCGTTCTTTCTGCAAAGGTAGAAGGAAAGGATAGACTGTCAGTTCATCTTCGCGAAGGCGCACTTTCCGAAGTTCTGAAAGTCCTTACAGAGAAGAACATACCAATACACGACATCACAAAACAGCAAGACGATCTTGAGATGATTTATAACAGGATCTTCAGGAGTGTCGAGTCATGAGAAAGCTTATTCTTTTTGAGTTGAAAAAGCAGTTCACCTCTGTCAAAAACCTGGTTGTATGGTTGCTCTTACTTGTTACACTGCTTACATACGGATCTATTAATATGGCAAGAGATTTAAGTTACAGAAAAATGCGCCTTAGCTACGATGGCAGCGCATGGGATGCATCAATTCAGTTGAATCTGCTCCTTCAAACATATCCTAAAAATCCTCCGGAAAGCATTCAAAAGGCCATGGACCTGTGGCGCAGGGACGCAGTCTATTCTGCCCAGCAGCGCGTCTTTGCCTCATGGGTAGGTGAGGATCGCTGGCGGGATGTGGTTTTGGCTAACATCAACCGCAATGAGAATATACTACAAGGCCTCCAGGAAGGGATCATATCCGGAAAGTCAAAGGCAGAGGGCGGAGTTTCTGAATCCGACTTGATCAATAACATCAATTACAACAAATATTTCTATGAAAATGACATAAAGCCACTACGTAATGTCTATCAGATGACCGGTATCAATTTTTTGTATCGCGTCCTTTCAGAACTGATGCCATATCTTGCTGCAGTTGTGATCTTGCTGTTGTGCAGCGATTGTTTTGCCTCCGAGGTAGACTGGGGCAGCTATAAATTCCTTCTACTTCAGCCCTATCCCCGTAGAAAGTTTTTCACCGCCAAGGTATTGTCCAGCCTGCTGCTCGCATTGATCGTAATGGGTAGCTCCCTTACGATCGTGTACGCAATTATGTCCGCACTGAACGGAACCGGGAGTGCAAATTACCCTATCGCCTTTGATCCTAATGCATTTTCCTCATTCGCAGTAACACCCCAGAGCGAAATATTGGTTTATTTAGGCGCCGGTAAGTTCCTTCTCTACGCCTTTATACTCTTCCTGCTTTATCTCGTGTTCCTTACTGCGTTTGCATGTCTTGCATCGGTTCTGTCTCAGGAAAGCCTCAACGCTATGACTGTATCAATAAGCATAATTTTTGCGGCTGCGGTTTTACAATCTCCCATTAGTCGGATGCCACAACTCTCACTTTTCTGGCCATTTTCATACGGAAATGCGGTTACAGTGATGACCGGGAGCGCTGCCGGTTCAATGCTTGCGGGCTTTATAGTGTTTGCCTGTGTCAGCGTGTTGTTGGTGCTGATAAGCCGCATCATCTTTAACAAAAAAGACATCATCTGCTAAATCGGGAGGTCAACATGGGTCAGTTAATCCTGTTTGAAGTAAAGAAAGCAATAAAGAGTAGAAAAAACCGGATCGTCCTGGTCATATACTTCATACTTATTGCATCTATGATATTTACCAAAATTGACGAGGGATCGGCTAAGAGGACTGAAACCATCAATAACTGCCTGTTCCTGCAGGACTACTACAATCTTGACTCCGCAACCTACGGAAACCGGGCAGACCTATATGATTCACCTCTATTCAGGATCTATGCCGACAACGCCGCTGTTCGGGCTGAATATTATGGGCGTAAGGCGAACGCTTTGCTAAACCGCGACGTGTACGCAGAGCTCGAAGCTGATATTTCGCACTATACCAATGAGCTGACCTTTTATACTAAGGATGTCGAGGAAATAGTTGAACGCGGGGAGCTCCTCAAAGGTCTTCCCTCTCGATATATGGACTATCCGTACCGTCTCCTTTCTTCAACAGACGCAAGAAAGAATATTGTTGAATATTATCAGCTGCAGCTCGACTTTTTGACTTCACTGCGGGATAATGGGATCACGCCCATGTCCCATTATGATATGACGGGATTTGCATTTCTCTATACAGCATTCAATGAGCTGTTACCTCCAATCGCGCTTCTAATTGCTCTGTTGGTACTTTCCGACATAGTTTCAGGTGAATCGGACTCGGGAAGCTTTAAGTTTCTCCTTCTTCAACCGATGTCAAGAGGTAGAGTGATAATAGCAAAGGCTGCCTCGGCCTTCATAATCATACTTATGTGGTTGCTTATTCCACTGCTTGTCACATTCCTGATAGTAGGACTTATCAACGGATTTGGAGATCCGGCATACCCTGTTCTCTATCTTAATGATTCCTTTTCGTCCATATTCGCACCTGCAGCAGCTCCCAACTATGACAGTTCCTATCTTAGCAGGGACTTCTATAGATTTGTAAGTTGGGAGAGGGATATGGCCTTTTCCGGATTGGAATACAGGCATGGCAATTTCTATTTAGGATACAGCAAATACGCTTCAAAAAACGGCAACTTTATATTTTTTGCACTGCCTAACGCAGAGTTGAACTTGGTGCCAATCGGTATTTTTATTTTGATGTGCCTTGTTCCTATAGCTCTGTATACTATATTTGCTGCAACGCTAGCCGTATTTGTCTCTACTTTGGCTCGGAAGGGCATTATCTCGATAGTATTAGGGACCTTATTAGGCATATTTTTCACAATATACACCGTATATCCTGAAAGTTTTAGCTTAGTCACAGCACTGCTTCCGCTTACATACAAAAACCCGGTGGCACTATTGTCGGGGTTAGGCGGCGCCACCGTACTATTTGGTATATTTGTGCTTGCCTTCTTCTCCTTACTGCTGTTGATCATAAGCGGTGTTATCTTTAAGAAGCGGGATATCATATGCTAAGAGCGAAACCTTCAATGACAGACTCCCCCTATAGTGAATTTGCATAATGTATTATCGTGCTAAAGCATTAAATTTCTATATTATTTATAATTGACAGCGGATTACTTACTGTGATAGAATTACGCCCAATATCATCTAAATACATCCATTAAGCTTAAATGCGTTGATCGGGACGAGTAAAAGCGGTCTACATTTCAGAGAGTCGCCGGGTGGTGCAAGGCGATATGTGTCCGTTTTGAAAATCACCCGTGAGCTGTTGACCGAAAGCAGAATATTCCAAATACGTTGAACGGGCTAAGTAGTTCCGTAGGATATCAGAGAACCGCCGGATGGTGCGAGGCGGCTATCCGAAAGAATGAACCTCACCCGGGAGTAGTTGGCTGAAAGATGAAAATTTTACTGGTCGAGTAGGTCATACCGGATACCCACCGTTATAGGGGTCGCGCGTTAAAACGGCTTTGCCGGGAGATGCGTTTGAGGTGGTCGAAATAATTGTACCCATATGTACAATAAATCGGCAACAAGAGTGGTACCGCAGAGGATAAAACCTTTGTCTCTTGAATGAGGCAAAGGTTTTTTTGTTTAATACATAGCCATTAAATATTTTTCAGGAGGTTCTATACATGTTGCTGACAGGTGCGGAGATATTGATCGAAACCCTTATCGAACAAGGTGTCGACACAATTTTCGGATACCCCGGAGGGGCTGTCCTCAATATTTATGACGTGCTATACGACAAAAGCAAGCAAATCAACCATATTCTCACTGCACATGAACAGGGAGCTGCACATGCAGCAGACGGTTATGCGCGGGCAACCGGAAAAACCGGAGTTGTAATAGCCACTTCCGGTCCCGGCGCCACCAACTTAGTAACAGGAATCGCTACAGCTTATATGGATTCGGTACCAATGATTGCAATCACGGGGAATGTCTCCACCGAGCTTATTGGGAGGGACAGCTTCCAAGAAGTCTTTATCACGGGAATAACCATGCCCATAACAAAACACAACTTTTTTGTGACCGAAGTTGAAGAACTTGCAGATACAGTAAGGAAAGCGTTTCAAATTGCTAACAAAGGCAGACCAGGACCGGTTCTAATCGATATTCCAAAGGATGTCACCGCTCAAAAATGCGAGTTCACACCGAGAGCCAAGCTTAAAGTTGAATGCCCCAATCAGTTCGAGGAAGAAAGCGTTGAACTTGCAGCAAAGCACATAAATCAAAGCCAAAAACCACTTATCTATATCGGCGGCGGTGTAATATCTTCAGGAGCATCATCCCTTGTACGGGAATTGGCCGAGAAATCCAATATACCGGTCTGTTGTTCCATGATGGGATTGGGCGCTATGCCCTTTGATCATCCCAACAACCTAGGTATGATCGGTATGCACGGAAAGGTAGCGGCATCATTGGCTGCAAAATCTTGCGATCTGCTCATCGCCATAGGTGCCCGTTTTTCCGATCGTGTGGCAACCAAAGCAGGTAGTTTTGCACCGGATTCCTTCTGCATCCATATCGACATCGACCCTGCCGAAATCGGAAAAAACAGAGCGGTCGATCTCGATATCGTTGGCAACACATTTGACATTCTTTCGAAATTGACTCCCTTGGTGGAAAACACTCAGAGAGGGGCTTGGTTTGATACAGTCAATGATTGGAAAAGCAAATTTGACAACATTCCAAGAAGTAACGATAGCAGTAATAATGTGCGGCCGTGGACTTTACTTGAGGAAATATCAAAGCGAGTTGGCGGAAACGAAATAATCGTAACAGACGTCGGGCAACACCAGATGTGGACAGCACAATACTACCCCTTTTCCTCTCCCAGAAGTCTGCTGACCTCCGGCGGACTAGGAACGATGGGCTATGGTCTTGGTGCGGCGATCGGAGCAAAAGTCGCACAGCCGGATAAACGAGTAATTTTGTTTATCGGCGACGGGGGTTTCCATATGAATATGAACGAGCTGTGTACTCTCGTCAGCTACGACTTACCGATAACAGTGTTTGTTATGAACAATTCAGTTTTGGGAATGGTCCGCCAGTGGCAGTCTTATTTCTACGACAATCGATATTCATGTACGACCCTCAATAGAAAGACCGATTATGTAAAGCTGGCCGAAGCATTTGGGGCCAAGGGCTTTCGCATAACATCCAACGCCGATATGACCCAAGTCCTTGACCAGGTGTTTTCATACAACGGGCCCTGCGTAGTTGACTGCGTGATCGACCGGGACGAAAAGGTCGTCCCAATGATCCCGTCAGGTAAGACGGTTGACGATATCATTATTGAGTGAGCTACTCATTTTCATTAATTTCAGGAGGTGTTTAGATGCTAGAACAATTCGTCCTGTCCGTAATAGTTGACAATCATGCGGGTGTACTTGCAAGAGTATCAAGCCTTTTTAGTAGGCGAAATTTCAATATTGATTCACTTACTGTTAGTGCTACTGATTTCCCGGAAATTTCACGCATTACCATAGTTGTCAAAGGGGATGCCTACACTTTGGACCAAATCACAAAGCAGCTATTGAAGCTCCAAGAGGTCAAAAAAGTGGAACGCCTTTTCCCGGAAAACTCTCTATTTCGTGAGTTGCTATTGCTCAAAATCAACGCCCCGGTCGAATCCCGCTCACCGATAAAAGATGCCGTAGAAATCTACAGAGCCAAGATCCTTGACATGTCACCCGTTACGATGATCATTGAGCTTACCGGTCAACAGAGCAAGATTGACGCATTTCTTGAGATCATGGAACCATTCGGTATCGTTGAGATGTGCCGAACCGGAATTACGGCCATGGAAAGAGGCATGTCAACAATTTATGATCCCAGCACTATTACCGACTGAATCAGACCGAGTTAATTTGTTTGAAACCGAGTGACGAATGAAAATTCAATAGAAAAAGTCACCTCATTAAAGGCGAAATATCAAAACTTTCAAACCTAAGACCTTAATACAAGAACGCAAAACTTTTATTAAATCAACTAACGAAAGGAAAGACGGACACATGAAGATGTATTACGACAGTGACTGCAACAGCACATTACTAAACGGCAAGACGGTTGCCGTAATCGGTTATGGCAGCCAAGGCCATGCGCACGCGCAAAACTTGAAGGACAGTGGCGTAAACACGATCGTAGGTCTGAAAGCATCATCCTCAAGAGTAGAGGTTGCTCGCAAGGACGGATTTGACGTTTATGAGACATCCGAGGCAGCAGCTCGCGCAGATATCATCATGGTGCTTGTTCCCGACCAAGTCCAGCCCGAGGTCTATCAAGAGAGTATTCGTCCACACCTAACAGAAGGAAAGGTCTTGATGTTTGCACATGGGTTTGCAATACATTTCGACCAGATCGTGCCACCGACAAATGTTGACGTGATAATGGTGGCTCCAAAAGGACCCGGCCACACCGTCCGCTCCCAATACCAAGAAGGTAGGGGCGTACCATCACTCATCGCGGTCCACCAGGATGCTTCCGGCAAAGCAAAGGAGTACGCACTCGCTTATGCTTCCGCAATCGGAGCGGGTAAGGCGGGTATCCTCGAAACGACTTTCCGTGAGGAAACGGAGACAGACCTCTTTGGAGAGCAGGCAGTCCTTTGCGGTGGTGTTACCGAACTTATGAAAGCTGGCTTTGATACTCTGGTTGAAGCAGGTTACTCTCCAGAAATGGCATACTTCGAATGCGTCCATGAAATGAAGCTGATCGTAGATCTGATAAACAGCGGCGGATTTTCGTTTATGCGCTATTCCGTCAGCGACACTGCCGAATACGGTGATTACGTGAGCGGACGCAGAGTTATCACGGAAGAGACCAGAAAGGAAATGAAAAAAATCCTGCATGACGTACAAAGCGGCAAGTTTGCCTCCCAATGGTTGGTTGAAAACAGATCCGCAGGTCGTGCTAACTTCCTTGCCATGCGGCGAATGGAAGCGACTCATCCCGTTGAGACCGTTGGAGCAAAGCTTCGTGGCATGATGAGCTGGCTCAAAAAGTAGCAGGGTGTAGTGATATGGAACAAAAAATGAAGCATCGGAGCAAGTATGTAACGGTCGGTGACCAATCAGCTCCACATCGTTCGCTTTTTTACGCGCTGGGTTATACGGAAGAGGAACTGTCCAGACCGCTGGTGGGAGTATGTTCTGCATATAGTGAAATAGTGCCCGGGCATGCCCATCTTGACAAAATAGCTCAGGCCGTAAAGTCCGGCGTTCAAATGGCAGGCGGAACGCCAATCGTGTTTCCATCAATCGGAGTCTGCGACGGAATTGCTATGGGTCACGAAGGAATGAAGTATTCTCTAGCCTCAAGGGAGCTCATTGCCGATTCCATCGAGAGCATGGTAATGGCCCACTGCTTTGATGCACTTGTGTTGATCCCGAATTGTGACAAAATCGTTCCGGGTATGTTGATGGCCGCTGCAAGACTGAACATTCCGGCAATCGTTGTCAGCGGAGGGCCTATGCTTGCCGGTAGGGTCGACGGAAATAGCTGTAGCTTGTCCTCTCTTTTTGAGGCCGTGGGCGCCCTCAAAGCAGGCCTGATAGATGACGAAAAGCTTTCGGAAATTGAACAAAACGCCTGCCCAGGCTGTGGTTCATGCTCGGGCATGTTTACCGCAAATAGTATGAACTGCCTTAGTGAAGCGATAGGTATGGCCCTTCCGGGCAACGGTACTATTCCCGCCGTCAGCTCCGCACGCTTGCAGTTTGCCAAAAAATCTGGAATGGCGGTCATGGAACTGCTAAGGAAGGGCATTCGTCCGCTGGATATCCTGACGGAAGCGGCTTTTGCAAATGCTCTCGCAGTCGACATGGCCCTAGGCTGTTCGTCAAATAGTGTACTGCACTTACTTGCCATTGCAAACGAATGCGGTATCGAACTGAATCTGGACATTATCAACAGCATCAGCTCAAAAACTCCAAATCTCTGCAGGCTTAGTCCGGCAGGAGATGACCACATTGAAGATCTGTACTACGCAGGTGGAGTACAGGTGGTCATGAATGAGCTAGCATCTAAATCTTTGATCGATACAACACTTCTTACGGTGACCGGCAAAACGGTGGGCGAAAACATTTCCAAGTCCCACAATATGAATGAATCTGTAATAAGGCCCATCCACCGACCCCATAGCCCTACGGGGGGCATCGCAATACTCCGTGGGAACCTGGCTCCCGACGGGGCAGTAGTCAAACGCTCCGCAGTTGCGGAAGAAATGTTGGTTTCCGAAGGCACTGCAAGAGTCTTTGACGGTGAACAGCAAGCAATCGATGCCATATATGGAAACCGGATAAAACCCGGCGATATTGTTGTAATACGATATGAGGGCCCGAAAGGCGGGCCGGGCATGCGTGAAATGCTTAATCCTACTTCTGCTCTTGTCGGCATGGGACTTGATAAGAGTGTGGCCCTGATAACCGACGGCCGCTTCTCCGGTGCCACCAGAGGTGCCGCCATTGGTCATGTTTCACCCGAGGCCGCCCAAGGAGGTCCCATAGCGCTGATAGAAGAGGGCGACAGGATCAAAATCGACATTATAAAAGGGACGATAGATATCCTTTTGCCGGAAGAAGTCCTCATACAGCGAAAATCTGCTTGGATGATACCAAAGAAGCCACCGCTCAAGGGTTGGCTTGAGCGTTACAGCAGGCTTGTGCATTCGGCAAGCACAGGCGCAGTATTAAACATCAATAAACCAGTCAATAAATGAGGTGCCTATGAAAAATCACATTAAGATTTTTGATACTACGCTAAGAGACGGGGAGCAATCACCCGGCTGTAGCATGAACCTGCAAGAAAAACTCGAGATTGCAAAGCAGTTGGAGAAATTGAAGGTGGATGTTATTGAAGCCGGTTTTCCAATCGCTTCGCCCGGAGACCTTGAGGCGGTAATAGCTATTTCAAAGGAAATCAAAGACTCGGCGGTTTGCGGCCTTGCACGCGCCCTCCCCAAAGATATAGACGCGGCATATGAAGGCATAAAAAATGCCGTGGCACCTAGAATCCACACCTTTATCGCCACGTCTCCAGTGCATATGCAGTATAAGCTGAGAATGACTCCCGAGCAAGTTATAGAAAATGCGGCGACAATGGTAGCCTATGCAAAAAAATATGTTTCGGACGTTGAGTTTTCGGCAGAAGACGCATGCCGCAGCGAACCGGAGTTTCTCGTAAAAGTTATTCAAGCAGCCATCGACAGCGGAGCTACGGTAATCAACATACCTGATACGGTTGGCTACATTACCCCAACCGAAATCTATAATCTTATAACCTATATCAAGAACAATACACGCGGTATAGAAAAGGTAGAACTGTCCGTGCACTGTCACAACGATCTGGGCATGGCTGTAGCCAACTCTCTTTCAGCGGTCAGAGCCGGAGCTACGCAAGTAGAATGCACAATAAACGGTATTGGAGAACGTGCAGGCAACGCTTCGCTTGAAGAAGTTGTGATGGCTATAGCCACAAGAGGTACTTTCCTTAATGCAAAAACAGGCATAAATACACAGCAAATCTATAAGGCCAGTCGCCTGCTTTCGTCAATAACAGGCATACAGATGCCACCTAATAAAGCCATTGTCGGCTCAAATGCATTTGCTCATGAGTCGGGTATCCATCAGCATGGCGTGCTAGCAGAACGCACTACTTACGAAATCATGACTCCCGAGTCTGTCGGCATCCCAAAAAACCTCATGGTACTTGGAAAGCACTCGGGAAGGCACGCCTTCAAAACCCGCCTTCATGAACTTGGTTATGAGCTGTCACAAGAAGAGTTAGATCAGGCCTTTAAGATGTTTAAAAATTTGGCCGACAAAAAGAAGGTCATTACAGACCGCGACATTGAAGCCATCGTTGGCGGACATTCGGTATCCGTGAAGTCCGGGTATTACCAGCTTGACAATTTTGTCATAAACAGCAGTAACACCATATCCTCTACCGCCCTCATTTCTCTTTTTGCCGGAGAAGAGAAAATCGAAAATGTGGCTCGCGGTTTCGGACCGATCGATTCCGCATTCAACGCAATAAATCTTATCGTTGGCAAAGAGTTTAAATTGGTAGACTACTCACTACGTTCCGTAACAGAGGGCAAGGACGCCCTGGGCGAGGCCATAGTGAAACTTAGGAATGGCGGAAACATCGTCACCGGCCGGGGAGTATCCACCGACATAATCGAAGCAAGCATCAAAGCATATATCAACGGGGTCAATAAGCTCCTTGCAAACGCTTAGACTCCCGGGAAGGAGCATTTCATGACAAGAAAAGCTTATATCCTCGATTCCACACTGCGCGACGGGGCACAAGGAGAAAACATCTCTTTTTCCATCGAAGATAAAATAAACATAGTGAAGGCACTGGATAGGTTGGGCATCAGCTTTATAGAAGCAGGCAATCCCGGATCAAATCCAAAGGATATTGAATTTTTCAAGAGAATGAAAAAAGTCCAATTGGAAAACTCGGTGCTGGTCGCCTTTGGTAGTACCCGCCGCAAAAATATGCGAGCCGATGAAGATATTGCGCTTGCTTCCCTTCTATCTACCGAAACACCCACCACCGTTATCTTTGGAAAGAGCTGGGACCTTCATGTAACCGATGTTCTCTGCACTACGTTGGATGAAAATTTGCGCATGATCGAGGATACTGTCCGTTATCTAAGGGAAAACGGTAGAGAGGTAATCTACGATGCCGAGCACTTCTTTGACGGGTACAAGGCAAATCCCGACTATGCCCTGCAAACACTAAAAGCGGCATGCAAGGGTGGCGCGAAGTGCATCGTCCTCTGCGATACAAACGGGGGCTGTTTCCCCGGTGAAATAAAGGAGATCACGGCTGTAGTTGCAAAGCTGATAGATGTGGAAATCGGTATACATTGTCACAATGACACGGGATGTGCCGTAGCAAACTCCATTGCAGCGGTTGAGTCTGGCGCAAGCCATGTTCAAGGAACTTTCTTAGGATTCGGAGAGCGCTGCGGAAATGCCAATCTAAGCACGATCATTCCAAATCTTCAGCTAAAGCTGGGTTTTTCCTGTATTCCGGATTCAAACATATCCCAATTGACCTCTACCGCCCGTTACGTAGCCGAGGTTTCAAATATCCCCATCGTCGGATATGAACCGTATGTGGGATATAGCGCGTTTGCTCATAAGGCGGGCATGCATGCGGATGGAGTATCCAAGGTTTCTCATTCCTTTGAGCACATAGACCCGTCCATCGTTGGAAACGATCGACGGTTCCTTGTCTCGGAAATGGCAGGCAGAACCACACTTATTCATAAGCTCAACAATATTTGCCCCGATCTTACCAAGGATTCACCCCAAACTAAGGAAATCATTGAGATCCTTAAAAAACTCGAATATGAGGGATATCAATTTGATGCCGCCGAAACCAGCTTTGAGCTTGTGATCCGCAGGCAGCTTAAGCAATACAAACCATTTTTTGAACTGGTACACTTCAATATAATCGGTCAAAAGCCGGTCGTTGAAGGGTATAGCTCATCGGCAATCATAAAAATCCGGGTCGGCGACAAAGAAGAAATCACGGCAGCGGAAGGCGACGGTCCTGTACACGCACTGGACAGCGCCCTCAGAAAAGCACTATATGTTTTCTACCCGGAGCTTCGCAAGTCCAGGCTCTCCGACTACAAGGTCCGAGTTTTGGATCCACAAGCCGCAACAGCTGCAAAGGTACGAGTCTTGATAGAGTCAACAGACAGTGAAGATGTGTGGTCCACGGTGGGAGTCTCCACGGACATCATCGAGGCCAGTTGGATCGCTCTCGTGGATTCGATCGAATATAAACTATTGAAAGAGAGTCAAAAAACCAAAAAACTTGCTACAGGAGGTAACTGATATGGGCATGACGATGACTCAAAAAATTCTTGCAGCACATGCCGGTCTGGAATCGGTATCTTCCGGACAACTTATTGAAGCATCAGTTGATTTGGTACTGGCAAACGATGTCACAGCTCCGGTTGCAATTGTGGAGCTTGAAAAAGCAGGTCTGGAAACAGTATTTGACAAAGATAAAGTTGCACTGGTAATGGACCATTTCACTCCAAACAAGGACATAAAATCTGCAGAACAGTGTAAGCTTGTCCGTCAGTTTGCATACGGGAAAAATATCACACATTATTATGATGTGGGTGAGATGGGAATCGAGCACGCTTTGCTGCCCGAGAAAGGGCTTGTGGCTCCCGGCGAGCTTATCATCGGGGCAGATTCACACACCTGTACGTACGGGGCGTTGGGGGCATTTTCCACCGGAATGGGCAGCACCGATATAGCATACGGCATAGCCACCGGACGTACATGGTTCAAAGTCCCGTCTGCCCTAAAATTTGTACTAAAGGGCAAGCCCCGGGGCTGGGTTTCGGGCAAAGATATAATCCTCCATATTATCGGCCTTATAGGTGTTGACGGAGCGCTATACAAATCAATGGAGTTTATGGGTGATGGTATTGCTCATCTCTCTATTGATGATCGCTTTACCATTGCAAACATGGCAATAGAAGCCGGTGCGAAAAATGGCATATTCCCAGTGGATGATGTCACGTTGGAATATGTCAACAGCCGTGTTGACAGGCCTTTTACCGAGTACACTGCCGACCCGGACGCAGAATACGAAGCGGTATATGAAATCGATCTTGGTACACTTGAGCCGACAGTTGCCTTCCCCCACCTCCCCGAAAATACATATGAGGTAAAGACGGCTCCCCATGTGGAAATCGATCAGGTAGTGATCGGATCCTGTACAAATGGCAGGCTTAGCGATCTAAGGATAGCCGCACAGGTGATGAAGGGCAAGAAGGTCAAAAAAGGCTTGCGCGTTATCGTTATCCCCGCAACACAGCAGATTTGGCTTGAAGCCATGAAAGAGGGTCTTTTCGATATATTCGTCAATGCTGGTGCGGTTGTCAGCACACCAACATGCGGTCCCTGCTTAGGAGGACATATGGGGATACTTGCTAAAGGAGAGCGCGCAGTAGCTACCACAAATCGCAACTTTGTCGGAAGAATGGGGCACCCCGAGTCCGAAGTATATTTGGCTAGTCCCGCTGTTGCTGCAGCGTCTGCAATAGCCGGTTATATAACAACTCCGGACTTACTTTAATACTTATCGATCTCGTATTAGCAAATCAGTATTTTATTGTATTCAAACTGGAGGGCGCTATGATAGTTACAGGTAAGGTTTTTAAGTACGGCGACAACATTGATACCGATGTGATCATCCCGGCACGATATCTAAACACAACAGAACATGCTGAACTGGCGTCCCATTGTATGGAGGACATTGACAAGGAGTTCACAAAAAATGTCGTAGCAGGGGATATCATGGTAGGCGGTAGAAACTTTGGGTGCGGTTCATCACGGGAGCATGCCCCCATTGCCATAAAGGCAAGTGGTATTTCCTGTGTGATCGCAAAGAGTTTTGCCCGTATTTTTTATCGCAATGCCCTTAATACCGGGCTTGCAATACTTGAGTGTGAAGAAGCGGCAGAAAAAATCGAAAGCGGCGACCGGGTTGAAATCAACTTCAACTCCGGAATGATCAAAAACTTGACAAAAAACGAAATCTACAATATCCAGCCCTTTCCTGAGTTCATCCAAAGGATAATTGATGCCGGCGGGCTATTGAAAACTATCAAATACTAACATCTATGGAGGGATCATATGGCACAGTATAATGTAGCGCTGGTAAAGGGTGACGGGATCGGGCCCGACATAATTGACGAAACTGTTTCCGTCCTTAATGAGATTGGGAATATCTACGGTCACACTTTCAACTTTGTTGAAGCCGTTGCAGGCGGCTGCGCAATTGAACGGTATGGAGAACCGCTGCCACGATCCGCAGTAGAAACATGTCTGAATGCCGACAGTGTGTTGCTTGGTGCAGTTGGCGGCCCAAAATGGGACGGTCTGCCTGGTCATCTGAGACCGGAACAAGCTCTTCTGGGTCTTCGCAGCAAACTGGGGCTGTACGCAAATATCCGCCCCGCTACCCTCTTCCCTCCTCTACAAGCTGCATGTCCACTAAAGGATGAAGTTGTGCACAGAGGAGTGGATTTGGTTGTGGTAAGGGAATTGACCGGCGGCCTGTATTTTGGCGAAAAAGGCCGACGCCCTACGGAAAATATGGGGCAGGCGGCATATGACACTATGTATTATACCGAAAAAGAAATTGAACGGATCGGGCGTATTGCCTTTTCCTTGGCACGTAGCCGCAATAAAAGGCTTACAAGTGTAGACAAAGCGAATGTTCTTGAATCCTCACGCCTTTGGAGAGAGGTGATGCATCGACTCAGGGATGAGTTTCCCGACGTTGAATACTCTGATATGTACGTAGACAATGCTTCTATGCAGCTTATTAGGGATCCGTCACAGTTTGATGTAATTGTTACAGAAAATACTTTTGGTGATATACTGTCCGACGAAGCAAGCATGCTCACGGGTTCCATAGGTATGCTTCCCTCAGCTAGCCTCGGTGATAATAGTAGAGGGCTATATGAGCCCATCCACGGTTCTGCACCTGATATAGCAGGCAGGGATCTCGCCAATCCCCTAGCCGCCATACTATCGGCAGCCATGATGTTGCGTCTATCCTTTGATCTAGCGGAAGAGGCAGATTGTATAGAAAGGGCTGTTATGAAAGTCCTATCTGACGGCATTAGGACCGCAGATATTTGCGGGGAAAATGATAAAGTTGTCGGAACAAAAGCAATGGGCGATGCAGTTCGCAAAAGGCTCGCCAAATAATCGGTGTGTCATATCCAAATAAACCACCCAAAAGAAACTTCTCTGACCTTAGCTACGGCAATACAATGGGCTGAGGCGTCGGAATCTAATTAAACCACATTACAAAAACAAGCCGAAAGCGATAGTATGCCTGCCAGCCAAAACGACTTTTCCATAAAAGCATAAAAAGTTTTAAGTAGAAATCACGTTACAAGATAAGCTTTTTGTGTTAAAATGGATGAAAGAAGTTTTGGGAGGTACGATATGCCAACAGTTCTTATTATAGGCAAGGGACCTGCGGGAATCTCCGCCGCTCTTTACTCGGCGAGAGCCAATGTCAATACCATCGTAATCGGCAAGGACGAAGGCGCCCTTTCAAAAGCAAGCAAAGTAGAAAACTACTATGGGTTTGAAAATCCGATCGAAGGCACACAGCTGGTCAGACAAGGTATAGCACAAGCGAAAAACGCGGGTGTACAAATAATTGACGACGAGGTTGTCGGCATTTCATATGATGGCAAGTTTACTGTCAGTGCAAAAGGCGGGCAGTACAATGCCGATGCTGTTATTATAGCTACGGGGTCTTCCAGGGCGACTCCCCGAATCAAAGGTTTGCACGAGCTTGAAGGCATGGGGATAAGCTACTGTGCTACATGCGATGCGTTCTTTTACAGGGGAAAGGATGTTGCTGTAATAGGGAATGGTGAATACGCCGTACACGAAGCCATGGAGCTAAAACCAATAGTCGGTTCGGTGACCCTTCTATCAAACGGAAAGCCGATGGAGGCCGCAATCCCCGACGGAATCGAAGTCATTGAAACCGGGATAGAAGCCTTTGAGGGCGAAGAAGTCCTTGAAAGGATATCGTTCAAGGACGGATCGAGCAGGGCCTTTAGCGGTGCTTTTATTGCTGTTGGCGTTGCCGGAAGCACTGACCTAGCCAGAAAGCTTGGTGCTTTTGTCGATGGCAATCGAATCGTGGTGGACGATAACATGTCCACTTCAATTCCGGGGCTCTACGCAGCCGGAGACTGTACAGGTGGTCTGCTGCAGATAGCAAAGGCTGTTTATGAAGGCGCAAAAGCCGGAACCGAGGTCGTCAAATACCTCAGAAGAAAATAACCAATGAAGAGAATCAAAACGCTCTAGAAGATATGATATGCTCCTCCCTATGGTAAACAGTCTATTGTTTTCACTGTCCACCCTAGAGGGGAGCATATTGATATATCTTTGAGCGTTTTAGCATTTTATTCATCAATATATGCACTCATACCGGAGCTATACTCGATGGTTCCGTCGGAAAATATCCACAAGGCTTCAACGCCGTACTTCGATTCAACAAAAGCAAGACTCTCTTCAAAAGGCATACAATATATGGCTGTTGAATATGCGTCACCCCAACCTGAGTCATCAATAAGTATAGTTACAGATTCATAATACATTGCAGGCATAAGAGTGTCAGGGTCTATTATGTGACTATATTCAACGCCATCAACTGTAAAGTACCTTTCGTAGCTACCGCTTGTTATTGTCGATATATCGGCAACAGACAAAAAAACTACGTGTTTTTGTGAGCTCTCAAGGTCAGGATTTTGAACTCCCACCACCCAGTCCCCACGGTCGTTGCCCCTGTCGCCTATAGCGCGTACATTGCCGCCAGCGCTTATAATCAAATTCGATATGCCGTTTTCCTCTGCATGTTGTGCAACCATTTCAACTGCGTACCCCTTGGCTACGGCACCAACATCCAGACTCATCTCGGGATCGGACAGGTATACCGTCGACTCTTTCTCATTTATAATGACCTTGTCGATGTCTGTGTGTTGAGAGGCCTTTTTCAAATCTCCTATCGGTGGCAAAGAAGCATTTGCAGGATCATCGACACCTGCCTGGCGATAGTTGTGCCATATGCTAAGTACAGAACCCAGTGCCACGTTTACCTTGCCTTTGGTTTCCCTGTAAACCTCTTTTGAAAACAGAAGCAGATCGATAATTTTTCTATCCACCTTGACAGGCTCAACACCCGCCTTGTCATTTATGGTTTTTAAATTGTTGAAGTCGTAGCTGTTATATATGTCATATAGTTCATGGTAAATTTTCATATTGTCGTAAATGAATTGAGCGTCTTCAGTAAAGGATTCCTTGCTGTCGGAATAACCTATGATCCTTGTGACTGTGTTAAAAAGTATCAGAAACTCTGCTTCATATCGCTTTTGCCCTGCCTTACAGGAAGTAAGTCCTAAAATTATCGAAATAATCAGAATTGCGATAATAATGTTTGAAAATAATTTTTTCAACTATATACACCTCTGAGCAAAAGGGAGCAGTATACAAAACTGCCCCCATTTGTTTTCTCAGTAACCAAATAATATTATTAAGAAATGATTACTTAGCGTTGGCAACTGCCTTTTCAACTGCTGCTATCATGCCGTCGATGCTGACAGTAACCGAGGTTGTCAAATCGCTGGAAGTGGGCTTTGCGTTCTCGTCGACTGCAATGCCGGAAACTTCTGATGCGGTTTTACCAACTACGTATTTTCCAAATGCATTTGCCTGCTCGTTCCACTCTTTTCCTATACCCGAATTGCCTTTCATTCCGTAGGCATCACCAAGCTCTTGCTTTGTCTTATGTGTATCATTTTTATCGGATGTAATCTTTCCGCTCGCATCAAAGTATACTCCTGTTTGGGAAGCATCGATAATACAGCTTGTAATCTTTCCATCCGAGTTTACAGTTACTGCAGCATAGTGGCTGTAAGCCTGGGCAAGACCTTCATCTTCATCTGTTGCGTCGGCTGTTCTGCCAAGATCGGTAACTACACCCACCCCAAGCTTATCACCTTTTTTCGCTCCAAGATCGGTTGCATTTTCTACAGCTTTTTCAATTGCTGAGATATAGCCGGCAATGTTCATTGTAACGGACGAGGTCAAGTCTGCCTCCGAAGGATATCCGCTCTCATCCACCTTTATTCCCTTAACTTGATTGACTGTTTTTCCTTCAACGTACTTGGCAAGGGCATTTGCCTGTTCATACCACTCCTTGCCAATACCGGAGATGCGCTTCATGCCATACTCTTCTTTTTTCTCCTGCTTTGTTTTGATTTCGGCATTTGCGTCAGCTGTAATGGTGCCATCAGCAGAAAAGCTTATTACAGTTTGAGCGGTGTCAATAAAGCAATTAACTATTTTGTTGTCCTTGTCAACAGTTACTGCCACCACTACGGAATCAACTTGTCCTGCTCCGTCCTCCTCTTCGGCATCTTTGGATTTGGCTGTTGATGAAATGATTGCCATTCCGGTTTTTAGAGAATCTCCGGTCGTTGCGTTTCCTGCGTCGCAACCAACAAACAAGGCTGCTACCATCATGACGCAGAGCATCAAAGCAAAAGCTTTCTTCATTGACAATCTCCTTTTTTCTCCTAGATTTTTAGATTTAAGATATTTATTATTACCCAAGCTTTTTCAGAGCCGGGATAATAACTCTCAGTAAAGTGGCTGTTGCAATTCCGGCTAATACTCCCGTAATCAGCAGAACGGGAAAATAGGCGAAAGTGTAGAGGGATGTGTATACTAATGCAACAGCAGCAAGTTGTCCGATATTGTGGAAAATCGAACCTGTAATGCTCAACAGAACATATGAGATCCTGTTTCCAAATATACACATTAGAACTATCATAATCAAGAGGGATAATATTCCACCACTAAAGCTCAGCAAACCGGCTATAACTCCTCTTGTTGCCATGGCAAACAGCGATTTTAATGCTGCAATGGCAAAAGCTTGACTCTTTTTGAGAAAAAACAGTGCATACATCACCGCAATGTTAGAAAGTCCAAATTTCACACCAGGGACTGATGGTATCAGTACAGGCAAGTAGTTTTCAATAATTGACAGTACAAGCGCCATTGCAAACAGAAGTGCCGTCAGAACGAGCAACCTCGTCTTTTGTGAGATCGTGTTCTCTCCGGTTGTATTCTCACTGATTACTTTAATATTGTTGGAAGTTTTCGTTTTCTTATCCATTCAAAAGCCCTTATCCCGTTTGACGATATTATACCACTCAGCAAACAAACTATATGCCTTATTTTGTCAATCATCCGACAATTATGTCGGCCTGATCCGATCCACGTTCTCCCTGAGGAACGATCTTGATGAGTACTCCGTTAGGTAGACATGCTGCACTTTCACCAATCATGCTAAGCTTTCCTGTCAAAACGCAAATCTTGTCGGGGCAGTCAGATGACTCAAAGAAGATGCATCCATCCCCTTCCTGTTTGATAACAACACCGGGAGCTTCCTTCAAAGACATAGTTCTGTCAACGCCCTGCTTTAGCTCAACCACCTCAACCAAATCTCCATAGTAGTATATTTCAGCCTTTGCAGGCTTGTCCGAAACAATATACCTATATCCCAACAGTCCCAATATTCCCAGGGCCAAAATCACAACTATGACGATAAGGTCGGATCTTTTAAAAAATTTCATTTTCACCACATATTCAAAACCCACAATAACAGTATATTTACGGGTAATTCATTGCTCCATCATTATAGCGATAGTAGTCCACTAAGAAAAATCGTTACAGTAACCGCGCCCATTATGAGCAAATAATTCTTGATCGCAACAGGAAAGGTTTCATTTTTATCCTGCTTTGAGAAAAATAGTCGGATATTTCTATGAACTGGTATAACAACGATTAGAGATAATAGGCAAAAGGTCGAAAGAATCCCTAATACGACCATAACAACAACTGACAATAAAGCGATATAATAAAGTGCGGCAAACAGATATAATGACTTCCTGCCTAAATAATAGGGCAGTGTATAGCGGTTAACAGTTATATCTCTATCGATGTCACAAATATTATTTGCAAGCATTATATTCGCTGTTGTACAAAATGGAGGCATCGATAACAGCAAAAGTGAAATCAACGGCATGATCTGTAAACTTAAGTCGATTGTTTTAGAGTCGATCCCAAATGTAAGAAAATGACCTTGATGCATGTTGATATAAAGAACTAAAAATGGAATGGCAAATCCATAAAAAAAGCCTGAAAAAATTTCCCCCAAAGGCTGTCTCGAGATTGGGATGGGACCATATGTGTATAGGACTCCGAATGCAAAGCAAATAATGCCGACGATCAAAACCACAATATCAGTTAAATAAACCAGATACAGTCCACTTGCGGTACTTAATATAAAAAGGACATAAATAATTATTAGGGCGATATTTCTTTTGAACTGAAGCTCCTGATCGTTTATTTTTGTATCGATATAATTGTTAATAGCTGTTGCTGTCAGGTCAAACAGAAACATTCCCAGAAAAAACACTGCTGTTAGCAAAAGGTTTATAGGCTGTCCTATATAAAATAAGTATGCCAACGACATAGCAAATGCAAACAGACTTGTAATCTTGGTGGTGATCTCTACATATTTCAAAAACCGCTTTAACAAACCAACCCCTACTTCTTTTTCGTGCCGTAATAGGCCTTATCTAATATTTCCGATAAATAATGACGTTTCTCCGGGGTAATGTCAAGCTCTGACATAACCTGTACTGCTTTCTCATAATACTTTTTCGCCACAGCGCGGGTCCGCTTTATTCCGCCCGCCCCGATCACTGAACGAGCAAGCTCGGATTTTGATAAGGTGTTTTGAGCCGCCTTATTTTTGAGATCTTCTTTTTCAGCGAAGGCGTATATAAGCGGAAGAGTGATGACCCCCTGTTCAAAATCAGACTGGACAGTCTTTTTGGCAGTCTCCTCTGTGTCTTCATAATCTATACAGTCATCCGTCAGCTGAAAAATCATACCCACATAACGACCGAGGCGCATATAAGCACGGTGAACTGATTTGCTTTCAGAAATCAAGATGGCACCGGCAAGGAAAGATGCTTCAAATAGCGCAGCCGTTTTACCGGAGATGATTTTTAAATACTTATAAACAGAGAGATCCAAATTGCCGTTGTTAAGATGCTGATTTAGTTCACCAAGACAAATTCGGCTGATATAGTCAGGAATATTGAACTTCAAATAATTTTCAATATCTTCAACCGATGATGCAATTCGGAGTGCCAAGGCAAGCAAGTAATCCCCGCATATAACTGCGGTCTTTCGTCCAAATCTTCTATGAAGTGTTGTTATACCCCTGCGAAGCTCAGCGTCATCTATGACATCATCGTGTACAAGAGTTGCTAAATGAAGGATTTCAACAGCAGCTGCCAGTTTGACTGCATTGGGATGGACATGATCATTTGCATCCATCGAGCAGACAAGTAATGAATTGGCACGAATAAACTTCCCGCCGGCTGATCTGATGTGATTTAAATATCGACCAATCAAAGGTGGAGAAGATGACAGGGCCCTGTCAACTTCTCTCTTTGTAGCCTCCAAAGCCTCCAAAATATTCAGGAGTTGGCTCTGCTCTTTACACTTAACAGTTTCTTTGACAGCTTGATTAATCATTATAAAGATAGTTCTTCCTTACAAATGGTATTCTCTTCCAGAGTCTCTTGAGGTAAGGCATCACATAGTAGTCAAGTCCTAGTGTTCTGCCTCCGCCAATCAGTACTGCCACTGCAGCAAAAATCATCCAAAAGGTTCCGAGATAAAGTCCGGTCGTGGCGACAAACATGAACTGCAGAACAAGAGAAAATGCAGAAGCAGGCGTTGTGAACAAACCGGAGACTAGTGCAAGGCCGATCAAAATTTCAGCCACAACAATAAAGCCCTGCATAAACAGCTGCATACCATCATACGGCAAAATGAGCGTATCAATAAACCAATTCAGCAGAGGAATGTCGAGCTTAAATGCGTAATCACCTAGTGTTGCAACCGCGGGATCGGTACCGCAGACAAAGATCGTTCTGAAAATACCTAACCAGTTGATGTTAAAAATAACCTCGCCGGCTGACTGTGCTGCTACACCAGTAGCGCCGGTCACAGCATCAGCAACGGCACCGGTGGCATTGGTCACAGCATCAGCCGCTGCTGTAGCACTGGTGGTAGCTGAGGTCCCATCTGATACTCCTTTTATTAAACTGTCATACCAGGCATTGGCACCGCCAAAAAAGGCCACAAGCTTTGGGGAGCTAAACCATCCACCGATAACCTTCATCACACCCTCAAATATCCAGACAGCACCTAGCCACACTCTAAGTGGCATGAGCAGAAAGCTGGGTGTGCGGTTTGAAAAGTGACCGCCAACAAAGCTACGCCTGTTGCGTATTGTAAAAAACTCATGCAACAAATAGCTGAAAACCTTGTTCCATCCAAGAACCTGAACGAAATAAACGATATTGATAAAATGTTTTGTAAACATTGCAAAGAAGGATGGCAAATTTATCATCCGGTTCGGTAAGCCGACCCTTGCTACTCCGTACCTTCCTCCTATGCTGACCATAATGCCATGAAATGAGGGTTTATACTCCTTCAGCTCACCTTTTCCGCTTATAGTTGAAAATATGTTGTGAGCTATAATGTCGGCACATTGCTCGCAATTTTCGACCATTTGGGGAACAGGTTCATTCTCCCCTTCCGGGATATAAAACATATTGTCACCGGCAATATAAATAGACACATCATCTAGGGAGCGGCAATACGCATCGGTCTTGATACGACCCCGCTTAGTCGACTGTAGACGTTTTGCGGCTTCCTCAGTTATATCGGCACTTTCAATACCTGCTGTCCATATAACTGTACCAACAAATTTACGGGTCACATTGCCGTCTTTTTCAAGTTCGATATAGCCTTTGCCGACCTCACAGACATTAGTGTTGAGCATCACTTCAACACCCATTTTGTTTAAGCGTTTTTCTACCTTAGCCGACAACTTCTCAGTTAAAATCGGCACAACTCTGGGCATTGCGTCGGCATTTACGATGGTAACTTCATCCCGTTCAATTTCATATTTCTCGCACAAGATCGGCACATATTCGGCAAGCTCACCAGCCATCTCCACTCCGGTAAATCCGGCACCTACAATATAAAATGTAAGCAGCTTTCTCCGATCGGCCTCATTGGACATCCGTGACGCTTTTCGGAATATGTCCAGAATATGATTTTTGAGGAGTACCGCGTCATCGAAGGACCAGAGTTTAAAGCTATGTTCCTCAGCACCGGGAATGCCATAATATGTTGGTTTGGATCCTGCGGCTAAAACAAGATAATCGTAGGGATAGTTGTTTGACACACCATTAACTGTTTTGTTATCGTAATCTATTGAAACAGCGGTATCAAGCCTGACGTCGACTTTTCTGCCAGCAAAAACTTTGGCGAGGCTGATCTTTATACTGTCTTCATCAACTCGACCCGCAGCGACTTCATGAAGCTCTGTAAGCATTGTATGAAACGGGTTTTTATCAATTATAGTAATATGAACTGTATCGTCTTTGCGAAACTTCTTGGCAAGTTTTTTTGCGGTTAATATTCCTGCATAACCGGCACCTAATATTACAATATTCTTCAAATCGCGACCCCCCCGCCGATTGTGGGACAATAATAGCACACGGCCTTATCATTGTCAATTGAATAACAATAATTTGTTAATAATTGTATGCATTTTACGTTGTATTCTCAAGGTTCCTGTCTGATTTTGTTTAATTTTTCCTTGCTAAATACCGCTGAATGACTATGAATTTCTTGATATTTCAAACTTTTTATATAAATATTTTGAACCTTTTGTTGCAATTTTTGTTACATATCCAATTTGCACGGTATCTTGTCTTAATTGTGTTGAATCGGATCGATCGATGACACAATCAGTTAAAAATGTTGTTGTGTTATCATTGTATCAACGAATACCGAGCTTGCCCAAGTCTATAGCCTGAGCAAGCCCACTAGTAGTATATCGTTTATGACTTTTCAATATGCGAAATTTGTAATTGTTAACAACGATACTCAATGTAGTTGTCCCTTAGCTCATACCTTGCTTCTGTCTCAGTATCTGCCGAAAACAGAAATCTGCCCCGATCGTCAAACACTTCAACATGTCCATTAACATATATTAATCTAAAGTCCATAACAATACCTCCTGAAGCACATCAATCCCCTGCGCATACAGTCGGATTTTCAAATCTGTTCTACTGCGATTTTTATACCTCTATACATTAATCATATAGTGCTTATAGTATGCGCAAATTTGTTTTGTTTTCTTCATTTACTACTATACAAAATTAACTGTCCAATAAAACGGACTCATTCACGCAAAAGAACACGATTCATTTACACAGTAAAATAGGTCTATTTGCACAGTATTCAACCGCAATATAAGGTTAATTTTATTGCATTTTTCTCACCACTGTGATATCATGGAGATTGATTTCGTGATTTTTATATTGCGAAGACTTGAAAAAAGAGGTGTTTGAGTAAACATGGAAAAGTTCATCTACTTTTCGGTGGTTGTCTCAATTGCCGCTTTCCTTTTTGCGGGATGGCTTTATGCTTGGGTAAATAAGCAACCGTCCTCAAATAAGCGTATAGCGGAAGTTGGGAAACTGATCCGTGATGGTGCCAACACTTTCTTGCGCAAAGAGTATGTAGTGCTGGCGCGTTTTTCCAGCATAGTTGCCGTTCTTATTCTCCTATTTTTGCCCAGCCCAATATGGAAAGGAAACTGGACAAACAATTTAACTATGGCGGTGTCCTACATAGCAGGAACTGTTTTTTCAGCTATTGCAGGCAAAATAGGTATGCAGATATCTACAATCGCCAATGTAAAATCAGCGGAAGCTGCGAAAAATGGGATCAAACCCTCGTTCATAGCCGGCTTCAGGGGCGGAGCCGTTATGGGTATGGCTGTTGTCGGCGGAAGCCTTCTTGGCGTTTCAGCCGTTATGCTCATAACAAATAACACCACCGCACTTTTGGGATTTAGCTTTGGCGCAAGTTCACTTGCCCTTTTTGCCAAAGCAGGCGGAGGTATATTTACCAAAACTGCCGATATAAGCGCAGATCTGGTTGGTAAGGTCGAGCTTGGAATACCGGAAGATGACCCACGCAATCCGGCTGTTATTGCTGATAACGTAGGTGATAACGTAGGTGACTGCGCCGGTATGGGTGCTGACCTCTTTGACTCGAACGTAGCATCATTGGCAGCAGCACTTGTAATGGGATCTGCTCTTGACAAAGCTACCAATAACTTTATCAACAGCTCAATGGTCTTTTGCTTTGGTGCTTTAGGTCTTTTGGCTTCCATTATCGGAGTTGCCACTGCCCGAATTGGTAAAAACGGCAATCCTACCAAGGCCCTGAACAGCGGAACCTATGTAACTACAGGTATTTATATTGTCCTTACTGCAATCGCAACATATCTATTCAACTTCCAGTGGAGGATCTGGGCTGCATGTATTGTTGGTCTTCTTGTTGGCGTCGTTATCGGAATTACCAGTAACTACTTCACAGACGACAATAAAAAGCCAGTACACTATGTTGCAAGAGCATCAAGATCCGGTCCTGCCTTTACGATCCTCTCCGGTGTCTCGTATGGTATGCTGAGTGTTCTTCCTGCAATGATAGGAATAGCAGTTGCATCCCTTGCTGCCTATAAGCTCTGTGAGCCTATTGGCGATGGCTATGCAATGTTTGGTATCTCTATGTCTGCTGTAGGTATGCTCTCGATCGTAGGAATGATCGTTTCAAACGATGCATACGGTCCAATCGTTGACAATGCCAGAGGCCTTGTCGAAATGGGTGGACTTGGCGATAAAGCACTTGAAGTCACTGATGAACTAGACAGCGCCGGCAACACAGTAAAGGCGGTAACAAAGGGCTTTTCTATTGCAGCCGCCGGTTTGACAGTTATTGCGCTGCTTGGCGCATTTATGAGCGAAGTTAACGTTGCGGCCGAAAGCCTTGGCCTCGGTGCAAACTACCTTAAAGGCTTCGACATAATCAATCCAATGGTATTCTTCGGAATGATAGTTGGTGCAGCAGTTCCTGTCGTGTTCTCTGCAATGCTAATGCTCGGTGTTGACCGCAACGCCCAGAGGATGATAGCCGAGATACACCGTCAGTTCAGAGAAATCGTTGGCCTGAAGGAAGGCAAGGAAGGCGTAGTGCCCGAATACGACAAATGTATTGAAATTGCTACAATCGGTGCGATCCGTGAACTTATCCCCGCAGGTCTTATGGCCATCGTATCCACGATCACAGTCGGATTTATTGGTGGCGTTGAGGCAATAGGCGGATTCCTGGGCGGCAATATAGTCAGCGGTCTCTTATTTGCTATCTTTATGTCAAACTCAGGTGGACTGTGGGACAATGCCAAGAAGTATGTTGAGGCTGGTAACGAAGGCGGAAAAGGCTCTGAAGCCCATAAGTCTGCTGTAGTTGGCGACACTGTTGGAGATCCTTTCAAAGATACAGCAGGTCCGTCAATCAACACTCAAATCACCGTCGTTTCCCTGGTGGCTTCACTCATGTCCACTCTGTTCCTCACTATTTCAGTATTCTAATCAGTTTTATCTGTTTCTCATTAGCATATATGCCGGTTTCGGGACTTTCCGGAACCGGCTTTTTACTTTTAAACCTCCATATCCTTTAAACCAGACACAAAAAGATTTATCAAAGCTTCTAAATATCAGGTATTAAATCACATTTTCAGAAGAAAATATAGATATACCTATATTATCAGTTGTCATAGGAGGAATTTGTCATATTTACAGACATGCCATTAGTTTGTCCGATCTGCAGCGTCGGCAGCTTTGTTCTAAAGCATGAGGCAACCTATGTTTACTCATACCGACTGGATTCAAAAAACCCAATCCCCGGTTCTAAAAATAAAGTAGAATTTCTGCCCTTTCTTTATGATGACAGAGAACAAAAAAATGGCAGGCAATATCTTGAGTGCACCCGGTGCGGTGCAAGATATCCCTGCTATTTTAATCAATGGGACGGCAAGGTGTCCTGTAAAACGCTTCATGAAGCTATTACTGCTGGAACATCAACTGCTAAGTTTCCTGTAGAATCACACGATTAACTCCTTTCGCAGCAAAACACTTAAAGCGTTTTGGATCGGGAGGACACTTTGACCTACTCTAGAACTCGCTTGAGGATAATATTTCTAAAATCTATCTCATTTTATCTCCCAACTTTTGCTCTAGTAAAATGGCGACATCCGAAAAATCTTCTTCCAGCACCTTCTCACATAGCTTGACAAATCCCTGAATCGATTTGCTTTCATATTCCTTGTCAACATTAAGCCGCCCAAAGCGGTCACATAGCCCTAAGAGAGCAATTTCGCGTATATCCGTGCTTTCAGACATCTCTTGTATTTTTGCAGAATGTGGTTTCTTTGTTGCAAACAACACCTGCATATGCCAGCGAACAAGTCCGCAAACTGTGTCAATAAATGCGTCATCAGTGACGAAACACTTCAAAAACTCCATAGCCATTTGCGCCCCCACCCTATCGTGATCATAGGATGTCAGCCTGCCTTTCCGCAAACGAGTGGTTGGGGCTTTACCAATGTCATGCAGAAGTGCTGCCCACATAAACGCTCGGGGATCTCTGCTGTTGCTTCTGACGGACGCTGCCATATCAACTACTAACATCGTGTGATTCCATACACTGCCCTCAGGGTGATATTTAGGATTCTGCTCTGTTGACTTAAGCGCATACAGCATATCAAAGGGTGGCTTTCTGAATACAGATCCTTCTGATACATCTACAATAAAATTTGAAGGTTGACCATCGTCCAAAAGACACCTGTCGATCTCCATGAAAAGTATCTCAGTTGTTACCGGTTTTTCCATCCACATAAACACCCATTTCAGTATTATTCTTGCTTATTTGTTTCATTCTGTATTTGTTGGTTTGTCTGCTTGTTTTTATTCTGTGCCTTAGCTTTAGCAGCTTTCTTCTTTTTGTCTCTGCTCGCTTTCGACATGATCACTTCCTCCTTTCACCTATTATAAGATACTGCAAAAAATAAAATCAATATAAGCTTATCCTTTTCATGCTAAATAATAACTTTGGCCTGAATGTGGATATATGAGCAGTTCTGAGATACTTTGCTGCAGCGTCCTTTTGCTTAATTAAATACTTTCCACTTTTGGTGTATTTATACTTTATCTGAAACTTTTGGTGCAATATTCGAATTATTTGTATAAGAACTTTGCCTCTCATATAACTTTTCATACTGAGCATAATATTGATGACGCATATCAAGTGTGTCCATTATTCTATAAGACACTTTTTGCTCGATCATAAATTCAAGTTTGATTTTACAAGTGGCAGATATTAAAAGGGAGAGATCATAACATGAAACCAAATCCGGACGATCGCAGAGATAATGTTAAGAAGATCCAGAAACACATAAACCACACGATCAAAAATATGGAACTTGCGGAAGAGATGATCGCAGAAACCGATGATCCAAAAACACGTGACGACCTAATTGAGAAAAACAAGCGCAGAGAGCGTGCCCTTGAGGGGTTTAGAAATGAAATAAAGGATGAGGCAAAAGCACGTAAAAAGGACAGCAAATAAAGCCACAATCAAAACCAAATAATAAGACGGATACAATAATATAAAGGGCTGCCGCACCCCGGAAAGTGGTGAGTAGCCCTTCTCTTTATGTCATCGTGTAATTTAGTAAAGATACAAATTATAAACTGTCTGCAATAGAGCGAACATGATCTGCAATTTCACTGATCTTATTGAGCGAATCCGCGATTTCTTTCAGGATAGCAGCCTGGTTTTGAAAAAGATCATTGGAGGACACCATTTTTTTTGATATGTATCCAACTGATTGATTCATTTCTCCCAGTGTTTTTTCAATTTTTGTGACCGATTCGGTAGCAGACTTTGATAGGCGTTGGATTTCCTCAGCAACTACGCGAAAACCCTTTCCGGCCTCCCCGGAGTTTGCCGCTTCTATCGCCGCATTTATCCCAAGAAGATTTGTCTGTAGAGAGATGTTTTGAATCATTTTAACTATTTGTGCGGTTCCCTCGGTGTCCTTGCTTGTCTTGACGCTCATTTCGGTAAGTTCCTTATTGTCCGACGCAAGGCTTTGAACATCCTGTACCAGATTGACGATAGCATGCTTTGATTGATCTATCAATTCGTAAAGGTTTTGTGACAGATCTTTCATCTCGGCTGAACGCTTCAAGCTTCTTCCCACAGCTATGCAACCTACGACATTACCATGTTTATCATGCAGCGGTACTGAATAAGAGCGGAATGGTACGCCATAAACTGATGACGGAATTTCCTTGATCACAGGAGTATCAGTCTGCATTGCGGTTTTAATACCTCCGTCAGGTATTGCATCCCCATAACCCCCTTGGATCGGTAGGCTTGGTGGTGACTGATTTATCAAAAATATCTCAAGGTTTGTCAAGGCTACCGACACCTCGTCCTCAAAAAATCGAGGTATGTATGGGATCAGCACAGCAGCGCTTCGAAGTACTTCATGCTCATTTTCCATAAATTCGTACATGTTATCAGCACCATCCTCCGCTATATTTTCCAATAGTCAATCGTTTAACAATCTAAATATACTCCACTTGTCTAATATTGTCAATTAACACAGCCAAATTTCGAATATAATTCGGTCATATTGATAGTTTTCTTTTCCTTTTCGCTGTAACAGTTAAGCATATTCCTGCAATAAATAGAACAATACTGATCCACTGTGATGTTGACAACCCAAAAATAAAGCCCCTATATTCATCCCATCTGAAATACTCTAAAATAAATCGAGCAATTGGATAAATGATCAGATAGCTTCCTAAAACTACGCCCCTTTCACGTACTCTTCTGGCAATCAATAAAAGCAGCAAGAATATAACCAAATTGCACGCTGACTCTACAAGTTGCACCGGAAACAGTGTTACATTATGAGGCGCGAACGGTGAACGATTGAAATACATGCCTATAGGTTCGGGAAACTCAATGCCGTAACAGCAGCCCGCAAAGAAGCATCCAAGTCTCCCAAAAGCATGCACGAGCGGCACCGAAGGGATCAACGCATCTATTACTGACAGAAAACCGAGCTTATATATTCTGCAATACAGAAAAATGGCAAATGCTCCACCAATAACTCCCCCGTAGAAAACAAATCCACCTGTAAGTATCTGGTTTAGCAGTTCCTTGCTACTAAAAATTGCGTTTAAGTTTTCTATAATAAACGGGAGAATAGTAAGTAGATAAAGAAGCTTAGCTCCGACAACTGTCCCAATAGCAGCGTACAGCGATGCAAACACCAGGTCTTCCCGTTTGTGTTCCGTGTTTTTAGTTCGAATGACCGCCACCAAAATGCCAGCAGCTACTCCAAAAACGATCATCAAGCCATACATGGCAACTTCAAAACCGAATATATCAATTTGCGGTAGCATTGAATACCCCCATGGCTAAAAGTCAAAAGAAGTCGCCCTTGGACTCCGTTTAGCAGACACAAGGGCGTTTTCTTATACATGTTTTTTATCTCTGTCTATTTGGGATCAATAATATGCCAGCGATCCTAGAGCGCCAACACAGGCTACGCAAGCTAAGAAAGCTACGGCGCAAAGTGCAAGACCGATAACTGAAAGCACGATACCGGCTGTTGCCATACCGGACGGAGCTTCCTTTTTCGCTGAAATACCAATGATCAGTCCTACAATACCAGCAACGATACCAAGCAAAGAAGCACTGCCTGTAAAGATAAACACAATGCTGATGATTCCAAGTACCAATGAGGCAATCGCTTTACCGTTAGACTTTTGGTTTGGGTTTTGATTATCCATATGCTCTCCTCTTTCATGTATATTTTTTATATTATATCTGCATACCGATATAATATCGAAGCAATTAATGGTTAATAAAATCTTAACACCATGGAATAAAAATGTCAATATTATACTGCCCATTTTGATGTCAACGCAAATTGCAAGTTAAAGTGAAACACTTTTTCTCTGTCAAATGTTATCTAGATATCTTGTAGTTTTCGCTTGTTTCTGGCGGTTTGGGTCTGGGCGGAACGGGAAATGCCTTCGCTATGAACACTTTCTTAGTTCTTCTTCAACTACCTCGTTTGCGCATTTACCTTCTAAAACCTTACGTGGGTAATCATTAAGCCATTCTTGGATCTTTAATATTGCTTTTGTACTGTATTTCGCTATCGAACATCCCTTGGGGATAAATCGTCGTATGTGTCCATTTATCTGTTCATTGGTACCTCTTTCCCATGAATGATATGGGTGACAGTAGTAAATTCGGGTGCGTGCTTTACTGCTTATGCAGGACCGTTCTAGCTTGCGCCAATCTAAAAACTCACTTCCATTATCAACTGTTATTGTTTTAAACATCTTTCGAAATCGCTTTGCACCTATCTTTTTCTCTAGTTGGTCAAGTCGTTTTAGCACTTCTTTTTGTGTTTGGCTACGCAACTTAAATATCAGTGTCTTTCTAGATAGCCTCTCTACCAGTACAAGCAAGCATGCCCTGCCTTTTCCTCGACCTGGTTCAACGCAATCCATTTCCCAGTGACCGAGCTCACTGCGGTCATTCGCCTCTTGTGGGCGCTCATCTATGCGCTTGGCGTCTACATCCCGTATTCTGCGGGTTACTCGGGTATACTTGCGTTTTGAACTCTTGCCTTTTCGAGGTAAGTCCTTTTTTGTTACATTGAGTAATAACTCACGGTCTATATAATTATAGAGCGTTCGCTTAGATATGGGCGTTCTTTGATAGTCAGGGTCATCCTTAAGTTTCTCTATGGTCGCATAAGGAGAGAACTTGCCATTTATAATACAGTTCTCAATTTTTCTGCTAACTCATAGTTCTTACCAATTTTTAGATGAGCCCCTTTTGCACTTGCCTTCTCATCATAGTCCTCTTGGGCTTTTAAGGCTGAATAGCTAACCACTTCACGCCATTGGCAATCCCTTAAGATTACCTTCCCACGCCTCAGCTCCCTACTTATTGTGGCTGGGCTTACTCCCATTCGTTCTGCTATTTCCCGATGGCTAAGCCTTGATTTCTTAGGCAAGTAATTGTTCTTAGTTACTATCGCTTCTAACTCTTCACGCTCTTCCAATCTTAGGTGTTTACCTTTTATGCGAGTTCTGATACAATAGACTTGGCTCATGAAGCTTCTCCGTTTCTGTTTGTTGTAGGAACTAACATTATAACAGAGAAGCTCTCGTGGGCCTATTTATTTTCTTTATTTGTGTTTCATTTAATTTTACAACTCGCCCCATTTTGATGTCAAAAACGCGAAATCCATCGGGGTAATTATTGCATTTTGTAAATTCATCAATAATTTTGTATTTTTATATCCTCAGTTGCCACACTCAATACTGATTTCATTAAATACCTTAAGCAAATCTGAGACCTCGAGCCTTTCCTTTTCCTCACCCGAAGCATCGACTACAAAATCACCTTGGTGCATCATCAATAACCTACTGCCGTATTCCACAGCATACCTAAGATTGTGTGTAACCATCAATGTGGTTATACCCTTCTCAGAAATGATGTGATCTGTAAGCTCCATTACAGTCTCAGATGAGCGGGGATCCAAAGCAGCTGTATGTTCATCAAGTATAAGCAGATCTATCGGCACCATAGTTGATATCAACAGTGCCAAAGCCTGGCGCTGTCCACCTGACAGATTGCCTACCTGAAGATCCATCTTATCCTCTAACCCCAGCTTTAGCTGTTCTAAAAGGGAACGGTAATAGTCGATTTTTCTCTTCTGGATGCCGGGTGTCAAACCAAAACGTCTTCCCTTGTTGTCAGCAAGTGACATATTTTCCAGAATCGTAAGGGAAGGACAAGTTCCCTTTCCCGGATCCTGAAATACTCTGCCTATAAACGAAGCACGTTGGTGCTCCTTGAGCTGAACCACATCTTTATTGTTTACAACGATACTACCTCTGTCGATATGAGTGGATCCACAGATTATATTGAGCATAGTGGTCTTGCCTGAGCCGTTACTTCCAACTACAGTAGCAAATTCTCCCTTTTTTATCATAAGGTTAAAGTCGGAGAAAAGAGTAACCTCATTTACCGATCCTCTATTAAAGGTTTTATGGATATTCTTCATTTGCACAAGGTATTCCGATGTTCCACTCGACCTGTCAGCATTCCGGCGTTTCATACTTTTTCCCCTTTGCAAGAAAGTTATTTACTACAAGTGCTACTGTAAAAATAACGGCCATAAGTAGTTTTAAGTAATTGGTGGGAAGTCCTAACTGCATTGCAACCGCAAGGCATGCCCTATATAAAACAGCTCCTATCAGCACCATTGTGGTTGGCCTTAGAAAGCGTACTCTTTTGAAAATGCTGGTCCCGATTATAACAGATGCAAGGCCCATGACCACCATACCTGTTCCGCTGTTGATATTGGCTGATTCGCTCACTTGACTGAGAATCGAACCCGAAAGAGCGGTGCAACCATTGCCGATGGTAAGCCCGATTATCTTCATCATACCGGGATCCCTTGAAACTGACTTAACAAACTGCAGATTGTCCCCTGTGGCACGCAGCAAAAGGCCCGACTTCGTTTTCATATAGAGATCCAAAATAAGTTTCATCAGAATAGCTGCCACAGCTGAAATAAGTAATACTCTCCATACGTATAATCCTTCCGGAAGCAGTGTGACCGCCCCAGAGTTGAAAATCGTATCCTTATTGTAATAAGGCACCACTGCACTACTACGAGTAATAACAAGGTTTACCGACCACATCGCAGTCATTACGAGAATACCCGAAAGCAGGTCTGTGATTCGCAGCTTTACATGCAGCAATCCCGTAACGCAACCTGCGCACGCTCCGCATAAAAACGCAATAACGCAAGCAACATATGGGTCAACGCCTGATGCAATAAGCGCGGCTGTTACACACATCCCAAGGGGGAAGGTTCCGTCAACCGAGAGATCAGGGAATGACAGGACGCTGTAGCTGATATACACGCCCATAGCCATGATGCCGTATATAAAGCCTTCCTCAAGGATATTCCTAATAATTCCTAAAATGATATCCATACATATACCTGCTTTCGGAAATTGTCATAATCTGATTGGAGCGGCCTCCATTAAGTGACAATGACTAAATATCTCATTCATTTACCGCTACATCTTCTGCTCCTGCATATTCGTCAGGCAGCGTCAGACCAAGGCTTTCCATAATTGAGCTGTTGTAAACCGGGGTACTGTCAGATATTAGCTTAACAGGGGTATCTGATGCTTTCTGCTCCCCCTTCAAAATGGAAGCGGCCATTTTGCCGGTTTCTAAACCTAAACTTACATAGTCTATGCTCTCAGAAGCCGTGCATCCGTTTTTCACTTGTTCCACTTCGGAACCGAACACTGGTATGCCTGCACTCTCAGCTGCGTGTAAAAGAGATGTGAGGTTGTTTACAACATTGTTGTCTGTGAAATTGTTTATGCAGTCAACGCCCTTTGAGACAACACTCATTGCTGCAGCAGCCACTTCTGAGGCATTGGTCACGCCGGCCTCAACGATTTCAAAGTCATACTTTTCAGCGAGCTCTTTGAATTGGGAAAGATGTGAAACGGAATTTGGCTCGCTTGTGGTATAAACCACACCAATTTTGCTTGCCTCCGGCAGAAATGCGCGTATCATCTGTAACTGCGCTTCCAGCGGTAGCACATCCGATGTTCCAGTGACGTTGTATTCCGGTTTATCGATCGACTTGACTATACCTGCTGACAGCGGATCTGATACTGCGGTAAATATAACAGGAATATCGGTGTCCTTTGCTGCACTGTAAGCCGACATTGCCGCGGGAGTCGCGATTCCGACGATCATATCATACTTTGAGGCTGCCATGTTCTTGGCTATCATGTCGCTGTTGGACATCTCACCCTGGGCGTTCTGGAAATCGATCTTTATGTTTTCCCCGTCTACAAAGCCTGCTTCTTTTAACCCTTCAACAAAACCTTCATAGCAATTGTCAAGAGAAGGATGGGGAGCAAATTGAATGATCCCTATTTCAAGCACGTCAGTGCCGTTGTCATTCGACTGTTGATTACACGACGCCATCGAAATCAGAAAAGTAATCATAAGAACAGAAGCAATGATTCCGGTCATAAATTTCTTTTTTGCTCTTTTTACAAAGTAGTTTTTGATTTGTTTCATGGTGGTTCCTCCATAATTTTTATGATTTGATTGTGTGTTTAGATTGTCTTGACATGTACGTTGACTCATAATGTGAATGCCTTTAAGTTTTATACGCACTTTACGCCACCAGCCCTCAATCAACAGAACCACCTCCTTTAAAACTTATCGATATGCTTTTTCTTCTTTTGGCGCATATACCGATGGATTTTGGGTATCAAAAAAGCTCTTATCCCAAGTTTCCTTAGGACAAGAGCTTAAGCTCCTGCGGTACCACCTAAATTGGCATTGCGCCCACTCAAATCATATACACACATATATGCTCCCTTGGTAACGGGCGGAGATCCCGTCAGATGGCTACTCAAAGATCCTATCTGTTATTACATGATAAAAATCTTCTTTCGTTCTGCCCTCATAAGTCCATTCCATATCGCCGCTTTTGCCGCGCTCACACCACCCGCAGCTCTCTGTAAAAAGTGAGTCGATATGTACTACTCTTAATCGTCGGTTTGATTGTGGAGTTGTATCCAACTCATTTTTTGGTTGATTGTTGCTATTATATTCATAAATACGGGCTTTGTCAACAGTTAATTTCGCGAACCCTGTGAATAATTGCGGTACTACTGTAGCTATTGGTTATTATCTGGTTCCTGCTGTTGATCGTTCTGCTTCCCATCGCTATATGTATTGCTTTGCTGATCGACCTGTGGTTCAGGGTTGCTTTGCTGCTGGTTACTTTGTTGTGTATTTGGAGTTGCCGGAACGTTTGCAGTAGGCTCCGTTTTATTGACTATTCCTTTTAGAAAGGATGTATTGGTATTGATCTGGCTTAGGTTGTCATGTATAGAGAAAATAAGGATAAAAGACTCGTAAAGAACCCTTGTAACTAAATTTCCTAAAAGTAAGATAGCAATACCTATAAAAAACGATGCAAACAGCATATATAAGCCAAAAATCGTTATGAAGCAAACAGATAAGAGGTAAAGAAATTTAAGCAAGCTCAGGCTGAACATTGATCTGAAGTTCAGAGCCCTATGAGCCCACAAGAGAAAACCGCGATACTTCGATTCATTTTTTGCAGGCATGAAGACGATGAAGAGAACGATCGCTGCAATGATTGCTAAAAAGAGACAAATGACCGATGCGATGCTTGCATCTAAATAACGGCCAAACGGTGAATAACTGTAGCTGTAGCCATACCCTAACATGTTTTTTATCCTCCTTACATTTTTATTAAAGATACCATAAATTCCTATGGATGGCAATGTTTTTATAAGATTTTTGAATATCCAAGGCCCAACATGATTACCCACGGACTAGAGGCCGCTTTTTATGAGATTTCATAGTTTGGATCTCGCTTGAATCTTGCCAACAGCACAACAGTTGCTTATACATATTAAACCCACAGCAGGAAATAATACCACAATGAGTGTAATGAACATCATGCAGTAATAAACCTGTATAGTATTTTTGAGGTATCCTTATGAAACTATTATCACTGGCAAAAAAGCTGTTAATATATCATGAGCCGGAACCTTACCAAGAATTTGAGCTGTTGGAAGATGAGCCATATGAATTGGAACACGGGCCGGACGAAGGAAATGTTGTAGATAAAGTCAAGGACAATGATGATGCTAATAAAAGCGAATCAGTTTCCGAGACAGGCTCTGATCACGAGCAGAAGTCTAAGGATATTGGCGATAAGTCCACAAAGCCCATAAGTAGTGAAGAGTGGAATATTATCAGACAGAAATCAAAGGAAGGCGAACAGAGCTCACACAAGTCAGACCAAGAGTCTTCGCCCATCGAGCGTCCCGTTTCAACAAATTTGCAGAAGAACCTGCAGTATGTAAAACGTGAGATGCACAGTCCGCAAAACAAAGATGTTATTATACGCGAATTCAAGGTTATGCAGTGCTGCGATGCTTGTGTCGTATACATCGATGGTATGGCAGACAAGGATATCATAAATAACTTTATTCTTAGGCAGCTAATGTTGAGGCCTCTGCCTGATAAGAACAAGGAAATCTGCGATTTAGACTATATATCCAAAAATCTGCTCGCGGCCAATGAGATCCAAAAAGTAAAGGACATAGACGCAGCCATTCGTGAAATCCTTAATGGACTGACTGTCCTATTTGTTGACGGGGCATCAGAATGCATTATAGTGGAAACCCGCGGCTATGAATCGCGTTCGATCACCGAACCACTAAACGAACAAGTGGTCTATGGCCCGCAGGAAGCCTTTGTCGAACAGCTGAGAACTAATATCACACTTATCAGGAAGATCATTAGAAGCAAGGATTTGATAACCGAAATCAGGCCAATAGGCAAAGGTGGTCAAATATCTTGCGCAATGCTCTATGTGGAGGGTGTAGTCGATCCGAAGATCGTCAAGGAAATGAAGCGAAGACTTGACAATATCAATGTCAACATCACCATCGGCACTGGCATCGTCAACCAACTTATAGAAGAACGCCCCCTCTCACTCTTCCCGCAAAGTCTCAGCACCGAGAGACCCGACAGGACCGCGTCTTTTCTTATGGATGGTCAGATTGCCCTTATTTTTGAGGGATCACCCCTTGCGACTATTGTCCCTATAACATTTTTTCACTTGTTCCACACATCGGATGATTCGACATTGCGCTGGCAATACAGCAACTTTCAGCGTTATGTTCGTCTAATCGCTTGCTGCTTTGCAATATTTCTGCCCGGGCTTTATCTCGCACTTACCTTGTACCACTCCGAAATGATCCCGGCAGAGCTGATGTCTTCACTGCACCAAGCTCGTGAGAATGTCCCCTTTCCGGCCCTGATCGAGGTGCTGCTGATGGAGCTATCCTTTGAGATAATCAGGGAAGCGGGAGTAAGAGTTCCGGGCTTGGTCGGTCAAACCCTCGGTATCATCGGAGCTATCGTATTAGGTCAGGCAGCTGTTGAAGCAGGCCTTGTAAGCCCTGTGCTGATTATTATCGTTGCAATAACCGGACTTGGAAACTTCGCGATTCCTGACTTCCGCCTTTCATACTCTATTCGAATTGCGCGTTTTATCTTTATAATGCTCGGTACAATGGCGGGTTTTTACGGAATCTCGGCGGGCATGTTTGTTATGTTCGGACTTGCCTGTTCGTTGAAAAGCTTTGGAGTTCCTTACTTCTCGCCGGTAGCCCCCAAGACCGAAAAAAATGCGGATGTAATAACGAGAGGTCCTGTGTGGACTCAGACACAGCGACCGGACTTTTTGAATACACGAAATCGTCGCCGCGCAGAAGATCCCGTAATGGGTTGGCGTAACCAAGAAAAATAGATAGTATTTCAAACTTAACAGAGGAAATTGTCAATTCAATACTCTCATAAGGGGATTTGCAGATGAAAGACGAGGGTAAATTCGGTGTTCAGGAAGCCACATGGCTATGTGTCATCGCAATAATAGCAAAAGTGTTTTTCACCAGCCCGGCGGTCGTTGCTTCCCTTGTGGGACCGGCTGGCTGGTATATGTCGATTGCCTCAGCAATTGTTGCGTTTGTCGGATTTGCGTTAATAGTAAGGTTACTGAAGCGATTTCCCAACCGCGGCTTACCTGAAATATATGAGCTGGCACTGGGACGTGTCTTCGGCTTTATATTTTCATGTATACTAGGTGTTTTCTTCCTTTTTGTTGTAATACAAAACTTATCAGAGTTTCAGGAAGTGCTGGATGTTTATATATTTCAAAACACCCCTGACTGGTACACCATATTGATATTCGTTATCTGCCTTGCGGTGCTGTCATTTTTAGGTCTCGAAAGCATTGCCCGTACTGCAAAGATATTCTCATTTTTCATAATGACGGGTTTTCTTTCCGTGTTACTTTTGGCAAGCGAAAACTATAACACATCAAACCTTTTCCCCATATTGGGCTACGGTATTGAACAAACTATAAAACAATCTGTTATCAGAAGCTCCGCATTTGGCGAGATAGTATTATTGGTGGTATTCGCAGGTTCACTTCAAGGCACGCGGTATGTAAAAAAGGCCGGTTTTGCCGCATTGATCATTTCGGGAATAATTCTCACACTGTCCATCATCTCTTATATCCTGACTTTTCCCTTTTATATTGCAGCAGAGGTGACCTCACCTATGTACGAACTATCCCAACTGATTGACTACGGACGATTTTTGCAAAGGATAGAGTCGGTGTTTCTTTTAGTGTGGATATTGGCCACCCTTATTTCGTCAACTGCGATTTTTTATGCTTTTATCAGCATCTACTGTTACATCTTTAGGATAAAGGATAAGAGACCAATAATAATTGCCGGTTGTATCATTATTTTTACAGGGGCATTATTCCAAGCGAATATGTCCGCAATCGTTACTTCCGGACTGCAGATGATCAGGAATATAGGTTCAATACCTTTCTTTGTGATGCCAATAATAGCTCTTGTTGTCAGTGCCATCAGGAAAAAGAGGGAGGGCTCAGATGATAAGGTATAAATTCATTTTCTTGTTGATTGCTGTAACTCTTTTTCTGCTACCGGGTTGCTATGATGCGCAAGAAATCGATGACGTTGTCCACATTACGACCCTTGGCATTGATAAAGGGGCCGCAAACAGCTGGCGCTTGACCGTTCAATTCCCCTCCATGAAAGATGCCGGCAGCAGTGGCGGAGGAGGCAGCAGCGGCGATGGCGGAGGGGGAGATGGTGAGGGAGAAGAGTACTCAGTTGATGGGTATTCCATTGTCTCAATAGATGCTCCGTCACTATTTGAAGGACTTGATATGTTGAATGCTTCGATACAGAGAAGAGCTAATTTCTCTCAGACACATGTTATTGTCCTATCAGAAGAACTGGCTACGACAGGATTAAGGGATTATATCTCACAGATCATAGGACATTTTGAAATTCGACGCTCAGCCTACCTACTGTTAACAAAGGGAACCGCCCACGACTTTGTTAAGGCAAACAAACCCTTTGTGGGATCCTCACTCATGAAAAATTACCGGATTTGGATCGAGCAGAGTAGGGTCACAGGATATTTCCCCTATGTCACCTTGGGAGCTTTTTATGAGGATATGATATCATCCACATCTCAAGGGATCATAACAATAGCTGCAATTAATGACTTTTCTGCATTCTCGGAAGAGGGTGGGGAAGCTGTAAAAAGCACTCCCGGCGGAGGTTATAAAGCAGGGGAGGTTCCCCGTATAGGTAACAACGAGATCGAGCTGTGGGGCACAGCGCTATTCAACGGCGATATAATGGTTGCAGAGCTTGACGGTGATGAAACCCGATTCCTCCTTATGCTGCGCAATGAGTTTAGCGGAGGCAACCTCTCAGTTCCCAAGTCCGAAAATTCCGATGACATCATATCCCTTAGCTTGAAGAAATCAAAACCGACAAAAGTTTCCGTAAAATTTGTAGATTCAGTTCCCCATATCAAAGTATCGGTAACCCTTAAAGGAAGCCTGCATAATGCGCAAACAAGTATAGACATTGACCAGGAGTCTCATAGGACCCATCTGGAAGCAACGTGCCAAGATTATATAGAGAAACGACTGCAGCAGTTAATTGAAAAGTGTCAAACCCTCAACACCGATGTGCTTAATTTGGGCGATGCCGCAACAAAAAACTTTCTGACGATCAGGCAGCTGATCGACTATGACTGGAATAGTAAATTCAAAGACTCAGCTGTGGAAGTGGATGTGAATTTGGCTATACAAAATACAGGTAAGTTGGTAAAAAACCAAAGGATACCTTACTAGATGTTTAAGGTGATACGATGAAACTTGTTTATGCTTTACCCATATTGCTTTTTCTTTTTTATATGCTGACCTTTGCTATCCACAACTGGAAAGATAAAAACAAGATTGCCGCGGTGGGCATTGTGCTCATAGCCCTTTCCGCGGCAGCATATCCATTGCTTTTCATATTCTCTTTTGATTGATTTTACTATGCTTCATCCCGTCTGGCGATGTCATTTTTAAGAAGTGTATAGAGAATTGCAGTAATGGGTACCCCTAACAATATTCCTGCCGGTCCGGCGACTCCACCTCCGATTATAACTGAAAGCAAAACAAAAATACTCGGCAGCCCAAGACTGCTTCCGACAACACGTGGATAGATAACATTGCCTTCAAACTGCTGTAATATTATAAGAAAAATTACAAACCACAGAGCCCGGGCGGGAGAAATGATAAGAAGTAAAATAGCTGAGATGATCCCGCCTATATAAGCTCCAACCACCGGAACAAGAGCGGTAACCCCAATAAGAACACTAATCAGCAGCGGATACTCAAAGCGTAAAATAACCATTCCCACAAAGCATAAAACACCTAATATGCAAGCCTCTGTAAGCTGTCCGACAACATACCTGTCAAAGCTGTCTATCACAACCCGCATCACATACTCACACTTGTTGTATATTTTCTCCGGAATATAGACCGAGAACACACGCTTGCTGTTTTTTATGAACTTGTCTTTGCCAAATAACAAATAAACTGAAAACACCAATGATATTGCGGCTTTTGCTACGCCCGAAATAACACCGGTAGTAATATTTATAACTTGGTTGAGAATCGTGGCAACGCTGCTTCCCCAATCTTTTATTGACGACATTATGAGTGTTCCGACTTTTGATAGATCTATCGATTCAATGTTGAAAAAGTCCGCAATCCTGTCAACGTATTGTTGAATCGACCACATATTGTTTCCTGCTGTCTTTATTAGGATCTGGATACTATCGATTAGCTCAGGAATAACAAAGCTAACAAACACAACAGTTACAAACAAAACCGCTACATAGACAACAAATATTGAAAGCCCTCTGGTAAGGGCGCTGCGTTTTTTAAGAAAAGGGATCTTGGACAGCACCCGCTGAACGCTTGTGGAGGGTTTGTTGAGAATAAATGCCAGAGCTATTCCTGTAAACAATGGGCTAAACAGCCGTAGTATCTTTAGAAAACCATCGAGCAATCCCTCAAAATTAACTACAGCAAGGATAAGCACTACAGAAAACAAAATCAAAATCATTAGGTCCCGCTTCATTCGTCTGCTCATTTTCTCCCCCATTTCGTATAGCAAGCAGATGCATATTGAGCCTTGTTTTGCATTCAATTTTTATATTATCGTATTCGGTGTCATTCCGCAAGAAAATTGAATTAAAAATTGAAAGATTTAAAGATTTCAATAGGTATATATATTTACATACTGTCTGTCCTATAACAATTCGACAGAAACCACCATATGATATAGCGATACTGCAAAAATGCAGATAATATCAACTTTCATGAAAGGAGTTTCTGCAGGTCTATGAATGAAAACTTCTATAACGACTTTTGTCGTCATATCGGCGAGACCGTGACTATTTATACAAAGAGCGGAGGACAGTCCGGTTTTGGCTTCACCGGTGTCATTCTCGGAGTATCCCATGACTTTGTCCGTCTGATCACGAACATCGGTCCCGCACCGGGATGCGCACTCGGATCCGATTGCACCTGCTTCAACAGCGGCAGAAGGTCCCGTGGCAGCAGGATACACGATATCGGATCCTATGTCGACATCCCGCTCGATGCAATTGCAGCAGTTGTATACAACGCTGTCTAATTGAATCCGCAGTATTCACGAATTTGTTTAGCTGTAGTATCAGCAAATGCCAAGGGGGTTGTAGCAAACGAAGATTGCTACAACCCCCTTTATCAATTTTATATAGTTGTTCTGGTAAGAGTCCTGATTGTAACATGCTTATACTCTACAGAATTATATTTGCTCTCATCTCCCAAACCACAAATAGGCTCTGGTTTATTCAGCTGTTTTGCTTATAGTCCCTGATTCTATTGTTTGACAATCATGATGTGCATCGTCAACAGAGATTTATTGGGTTTGCAAAGCAATCATAAGGAATCAAAAATGTACGGATCCCCGAAGCATATGGGGCGATTTCATATAGCTGATAGTATATGACTATGCCCCGCGGCTCGCAATAGAAGTTTTCTTCTCGAAAGTATTTTTCAATGAGCTGACGATAATCATCAAAGTATATGTCTGGGTTTTCCCGAATCTGTCTCTCAATACGTTCCATCAAGTATCCCTTCATATCGATATTACATCTGAAGAGACGTTCAAGAGTGACTTCAGTGCCCCTTTGTAAATTCCATGTCTGGGAAGTACGTGCTGTTATTCCATGGGCTCCTCCGGTATAAACGTACCGGTCAAAATAGAGGCTTATGATGCATGCCATAATATATGTTACCTCAAAGACCTGCATCACCTCAAAAACCCTTACAGGATATCCGTTCTCAGTCGCTGTATTATAATCCTCAACCGCCATGTTATACAGTTCGGTTTCGGCGTAGTTGCTGTAGTTTCTTGCCGATTTTGCATAGTAGCGGTTTATTATATTGACGGCTGATTGATATCGATCAGATTTGAATTCAGGATATTCTATTCTGTAATGGAGTACGATCTCGCCCCTGTACATTAGATTTCTTTCAAGGACTAGAGTATTTACTGATACGCCTCTGCCTTCCACAACAATCACCTCACACCAACATATGCTTTGTGCAATAGTTAAGTGTTAATCAGTCAACCAAATTGTAGGTATCAGGTGAACTTTTTTGAAGAAAAGGCCTAAATGAACTACATGGTGTGTGGAAGTGTGGCTTTGTCAGATGAAAAATTTCTTGTACAGCGACTCCCTCAGTGGTCGGGAAATAGCTATAACCAAAAAAGTGGCGCCAATCATCACACATGCAATGAGCGGATAAGGTGACCAAATAAGCTCACTGCGTACTTCGAATGTCCTATTGATCAATGATTCAACCATGACACAGTAGACGCCAATCGCCATCCATACCCCTGCAGTGATATATAGATAACCCCGTCTGATATACCGCACAAGTGATATTACGGCAATCGTTATAAATGCTGCCACCAACACCACCGGAAGCGCAAATCCGAGAAACCATGATCCTCCGGTTGCAAGATTGATGTATAGGAGATAAAGCCCGATTACAGCAAAATCGACAGAAGCGATCACAATAGGATTTGGTCTGTGAAACCAATAAGGTAACAAAAACCATACATACGCGATCAAAATACCGCCAGTTGCGTATCCTGACCATGTAAGCTGCCTATTAGCCCGCAAGTCTATAAAGATCGACAGAGCAAATGCGAGTGCAAAGAACATAGTGAAGATAAACAGAACTCCTGTACGATTTACCGTTTCGGTTTCCCTTTGAAATTCAGGATAGGGACCCGGCGCATCCGGAAGCTCAATTTCCGGATGATAGACCGTTGTGCTGCATAGAGGGCACTTTTTTTCACTGTCTGCAAGCTCAACCCCGCATTTTATACAATACATATCTTACGCTATCCTTTCGAGTAGTGGTGCCTGCTAAAATGGTTGTCATTACTAGATATTTATCAAGTCAATGAGCATTTCCATAATTACTTTCAACTTTTATTTTTATCCCGAGATCCCGGAGTATTTGATATACCTTCAGTTCTAATTGCGGTTCCTTTACGATACGTGCAATGTTTAAATATAGGGTGTCCCCATAGGATATCATTGCGCAATTATAAGGATGCCCCGGACGCGCACCTAGGATAAAATCCATTCTCGTAACATACCGCTTCATTTCCTCCGGTATCTTAACTGCGCCAAGGTTTGATAGGGTCAAGCATTCCTTTCCCTCACCTATTATATTATATGCCGCCTTCAAAACGGCATTTTTTATGAATAACGGCATAACTCGTATGATCAGCGCTTGTTCATCTCGCACATTTGATGCGATACCCGCCGCCATCTCCTTAGCAGTTATTTCAGCTGCCATACTATGGTATACTTTCCTACATATCTCATCAAAGCTCCACTCGCCCAATCTGGGATCGATTCCAGGTTTGATATATAGTGAAAAGTTTCTGACTGTTCTACTCTTAAAGAGATTTCTGAGGTTTACCGGCACCTGAATGAGAACATGCTTCTGCTGGCTTATGGGCACACTTTCGTTTTGTATTTCATAGATCGCTTTTATAAGCACGGAGCACATCAAAGCGGTTAGAGTGATGCCTTTAGACCTTGCTACATTGAGGGCATTGGAGACATCGGTCATCATTGTTGTCAGTCTGAGAAATCCGTCCTCATCCGGTGTTCCTCTAAGCCTATATGCACTTGCTCCGGTCCTCTTTTTTGTAACCTTCCCTGCATACTTAAGATAGCTGTCCTCCAACTCCTCGTCATCGGGTGTTTCAAGCCTATTTAATACCCCATCAGTGAAGGGTATAGCTGCGCCATATTTTTGCTTTAGATATTCAGCAACGAGAGTCTTCAAAAACACCATCCCGCCTGAGCCGTCTGTGAGCGCATGGAAAAACTCAACCGCAATACGGCCGCGATATACAAGGACCCTAAATGCACACTTGCGAATATTCTCAAAGGGCATGCGCATAAGGGGACACCCCTTTTCCTCCATTATTTCAGGAGCTCTAGGGATCTCCTCAAGGTAATACCAGAAAAGGCCTCTGCGTAGCCGCACGGCAATCGAAGGAAACCTTCTGACGGTTATGTCCAATGCGGATTGGAGGACCGGCACGTCCACGTCTTCAACAAGTGTGGCAGAAAGCCGGAAGGTGTGGTTACGGTTGTGCCTGTATGCCGCCGGGTATATTTTTGCGGCATTGTCCAGCCGCATCCATCTCAACTTTCGTTTATAAGGCAGATATACGTCGAGAAATGCGTTTATTTCCTTAAAGTCGGATCGAAACTCCTTGAGCCCATACAAAACGTAACCATGCCACATTTCCGGGGCAACAATCAGTTTGCTCTGGCAGCCCGCAGAAAGAAGCTTTTGGTGCATCATTTTCGAATCTTCAAGCATTATTTCGCTGCCACCCACGAAAATAAGAGATGGCGGTAAACCCTCCAAATCACCAAATAGCGGCGATACAAGCGGGTCGTTCCTATCATCTGCATACAGCTGTGCAAATAGCTTGAGCTTATCCCGTGACATGGTGGGATCGGCCTTTTCGTTGTAGCTATACGATTCGCCTGACAGCGTAAGATCTGTCCAAGGGGATATTGCAACAGCGCCTCCTGGCATAGGCAAACCTTCATCCTTTAGTTTTAGGCACAGAGAATAAAGCAGCCCGCCGCCCGCGCTTTCACCGCATAGAATAATCTTTGCGGGGTCATACCCGCCGTCAAGTAAGTAGCGATATGCTGCAAGAGCGTCCTCAAGGGCCGCAGGAAACCTGTTTTCGGGCGCAAGCCGATATGCCGGGCAAAACACCCGGACAGAGCACTCATTTGCGAGCACTGTACCGAATGCACGGGCATAGTCAAGCCCGCCGCAAGCATAGCCGCCACCGTGAAGGTAGAGTATGATACCCTCACGGGTCTCATCTAGAGGATATATCATGGAAGCTGTGAATTGCGAAAACCGGTAAGTTCTCGAGCTGACTTTCCACCTCCGAGGGATGACCATCAGATTGCCGATCATATCGTGCTGCTGGCGTGCGGTCTGGATAGTCGCTCCCTCCATAAGTGGCTTTATCTTCTTTAGTTGTCTTCTTACAAACTTAGCTGATAGGGCCATATCTGCTCCTTATCATGCTTGAATTTCTCTTCTTTATAGCTATATACTATTCTAATATATCCTAACGAAATTATCCACATCTTTTGGCAGTTTGATTTCTATGTTTGAAAGAAATATCACATCAAAATCATTACTTCCAAACAGAAAAGTCCCCTGTCTTACCTGCTCACTACTACTTTTGTCCAATGACAACAAACATTTCATCGCTATCTACTACTTCAACAACATCCAAGCCCGCTTCAAAATAATACTCTCGCAAAACATCGGCAGATGGAAGCCTGTCATTGCGGACTTCTTCGGATGCATTCTGATGTAAGTCGTTAATGGCTTGTCTGCTTTGCGAGTGAGCTATCACCAATCGTCCTCCCTTTCTTAAATAACGGGAGAGATTTATAACAGCAGCTCTTTTATCACTAAAGTGCGGAAACATTGAGTAGCATATGACAAAATCAAGTGATCCCTTCCCCGCCTCAATATCCTGTGCATCCCCCACAACAAACGAAACATTCGGGTAGGGATATTTTCTCTTCGCTACTTCTATCATTTTGTCTGCCACATCAACAGCTACTATTTTACCTGTATCACTTATGCGTTTGTATAAATATGGTATCAAAACACCTGTGCCGGTGCCTACATCAAGTACTATATCTCCCTCTTTTACACCGGCCAAAGTCAAGATACCCTCGATCTTTCCCGGATCGTGATTTACAATTTGATCCCAGTTTTCCGCTACTGAGTTGAAATAATCCCTATTGGTATAATTGTCATTCATTATCAAATCGACATTTCTCCCCATCCTCTTTAGGGTGAGGAGAAATGTCGCCCTCCCTTCGAAATTTATATATTGTCGCGCAAATGTTGCGAGTGATCTAAAATCTTAACTGATCACTCTTGCTTTTCTTAACAGAACTATCAGCGGAGGGATAACGACTAGTTGAATAATGATTCCCGGCAAACCAGAGACTACCGCTCCAGTAATAAAGGCGACAGGGCCCGGTAAAGTTGCAGAGAAGAACTGAACAAGGATCCACACCACAACACCTGCAACTATTCTGCCTGCGATCATACTTCCAATCAACGCTATATATACATTCAACATTGGTTTTTGGACAAGTGTCCTTTTGGCGATCAGACTCACAACCGCACCATATGTAGCAAGTTCAAAGCACATATATGGCATGATCGGAAAAATCGGGGGCATTGCGGTCAAAATAGAACTGAGCAACGGTGTTACAGCTCCGACTATGATCGCAAAGTGTACAGGTAGCAAATAGCCTGCAATCAAAACCGGAATATGCATCGGTAAGAATGTACTTCCAAGTCCAAAGGCATGAAATGCCATTGGCAGAAGTATTCCAAGTGCAATCATTAGGGCGGATGTTACAATATCACGTACTTTGCTTTTGCTATTCATAGTACCTCCTGATTTTAATAGATTATTATAATAGTTTTTTCAGCCTTGCTATACGATCTCGGTCCCGACCATGCAAATGATTATTGTTGGGGATCCAACTTAACTTGGACAAATGAAAAGCCACGAAAAGTAGCTGTTTCATACAGCTAAGTTTCGTGGCGTATAAGCACTAATCATTTCGTTAGTTGAAACCAATAGTGAAAACCAGCTATTAGTCTAATCATCATAAAAATGTAAATCTTCATGATTTACTATTATTTTCTATAATAGCACACAGCATTATCCCAGTCAACAGGAGGATGTTCCAGTTCTCTGTGCTTTGTAGCGAATTATAACTTTGAGGATTTCGTCGATTTCATCCTCTGGCCATGATCCAAGATGCGCTTGCGCAGACGCAGATTCTTTGGCGTGACTTCCAGAAGTTCATCGTCGGCTAGAAACTCCAGACACTGCTCCAAACTCAGAGTACGAGGCGGAACAAGCCGTAAGGCTTCGTCACTTCCTGCTGCACGCATGTTGGTTAGCTGTTTGCGACGGCAAACATTTACCGTAACATCTTCCGCTTTAGGACATATGCCTACAATCATACCTGCATACACAGGCACTCCGGGTCCTACGAACAAAGCTCCCCGTTCTTGAGCATTGAACAATCCGTAAGTCACGGTCTCACCTGTCTCATAGGCAACAAGACTTCCTGTAGTTCGTCGGGTGATCTCGCCCTTGGCAGGAGCATAGCTGTCAAATACCGAGGCAAGTATACCCTCACCGTGGGTGTCGGTAAGAAACTCGCTCCTATATCCGAAAAGTCCTCTTGATGGAATCATAAATTCAATTTTCATCCGGCTGCCCATGGGCTTCATTTCCACAAGCTCGCCCTTGCGCATACCTATTTTTTCAATAACGACGCCCACCGCTTCCTCAGGCACGTCCACTGTAAGGCGTTCAACCGGCTCACAGACTACTCCATCTATTTCCTTTTTCAGCACACGCGGCGGCGACACCTGAAACTCATAGCCCTCACGGCGCATTGTTTCAATAAGAATCGATAGATGCATTTCTCCCCTGCCCGCCACGTTAAATGCGTCGGTTTGGCCGATTTCGGACACCCTGAGTGACACATCCTTAAGGGTTTCACGATGAAGTCTGTCCCGAAGATTACGGGAAGTGACATACTTGCCCTCACGTCCGGCAAACGGGGAATCGTTTACTGAAAAAGTCATTTCAATGGTTGGTTCCGAGATTTTTACAAAGTGTAGCGGTTCCACAACCTCCGGAGAACAGATCGTGTCGCCTATTGTAATGTCGCTTACACCGGACAACGCAATAATGTTTCCCACTGAAGCCTCAGGAACCATAACACGGTTTAGTCCGTCAAACTGATATATGTTCACGGCTTTTGCCTTAATATGGGGCTTGTCCCCGTGGTAGTTACACACTACGATTTCTTCGTTTTGCTTAAGAGTGCCCCGTTCTATACGTCCAACGGCGATCCGGCCGACATATTCGTTATAGTCGATCGATGAAACAAGCATCTGGAATGGCGCATTCGGGTCTCCCGTAGGAGCAGGGATGTAGTTGACGATCGTATCAAACAGCGGTTTGAGATTCGTGCCTTCTGTTTCAGGCGAAAAAGACGCTGTTCCGTTGCGACCTGAACAGAAAAGCATGGGTGAGTCCAACTGATCGTCTGTGGCATTGAGATCGATCATAAGCTCCAGTACTTCGTCCACTACCTCTTCTATGCGCCTGTCGGGCCTATCGATTTTATTGATCACTACGATTACCCGATGGCCCATTTCCATTGCATGTGACAGAACAAACCTTGTCTGAGGGAGCGGACCTTCCGCTGCATCAACCAGCAAAATAACACCGTTGACCATTTTCAAGATCCGTTCCACTTCTCCGCCAAAATCGGCGTGGCCCGGTGTATCAACAATATTTATTTTGATATTTCCATATCGTACAGCTGTGTTTTTAGCCAATATCGTAATTCCACGCTCACGTTCAAGCTCATTTGAATCCATTATCCGGTCTTCCACTGCTTGATTTTCACGGTATATGCCGCTTTGCTTGAGCAATTGGTCAACAAGTGTGGTCTTGCCATGGTCGACGTGGGCTATGATAGCGATGTTTCTAATATCAGTGATCTGCAAAATATTGCCTCCTTGGCTTTTGTAACAATTCATTATAAGCGATATCTTATTCAATAGCAAATCATATTTTATTTTTTCCCATTATCGCAAATTGCAAGTTAAAGTGAAACACTTTTTCTCTGTCAAATGTTATCTAGATATCTTGTAGTTTTCACTTGTTTCTGGCGGTTTGGGTCTGGGCGGAACGGGAAATGCTTTCGCTATGAACACTTTCTTAGTTCTTCTTTAACTACCTCGTTTGCGCATTTACCTTCTAAAACCTTACGTGGGTAATCATTAAGCCATTCTTGGATCTTTAATATTGCTTTTGTACTGTATTTCGCTATCGAACATCCCTTGGGGATAAACCGTCGTATGTGTCCATTTATCTGTTCATTGGTACCTCTTTCCCATGAATGATATGGGTGACAGTAGTAAATTCGGGTGCGTGCTTTACTGCTTATGCAGGACCGTTCTAGCTTGCGCCAATCTAAAAACTCACTTCCATTATCAACTGTTATTGTTTTAAACATCTTTCGAAATCGCTTTGCACCTATCTTTTTCTCTAGTTGGTCAAGTCGTTTTAGCACTTCTTTTTGTGTTTGGCTACGCAACTTAAATATCAGTGTCTTTCTAGATAGCCTCTCAACCAGTACAAGCAAGCATGCCCTGCCTTTTCCTCGACCTGGTTCAACGCAATCCATTTCCCAGTGACCGAGCTCACTGCGGTCATTCGCCTCTTGTGGGCGCTCATCTATGCGCTTGGCGTCTACATCCCGTATTCTGCGGGTTACTCGGGTATACTTGCGTTTTGAACTCTTGCCTTTTCGAGGTAAGTCCTTTTTTGTTACATTGAGTAATAACTCACGGTCTATATAATTATAGAGCGTTCGCTTAGATATGGGTGTTCTTTGATAGTCAGGGTCATCCTTAAGTTTCTCTATGGTCGCATAAGGAGAGAACTTGCCATTTATAATACAGTTCTCAATTTTTTCTGCTAACTCATAGTTCTTACCAATTTTTAGATGAGCCCCTTTTGCACTTGCCTTCTCATCATAGTCCTCTTGGGCTTTTAAGGCTGAATAGCTAACCACTTCACGCCATTGGCAATCCCTTAAGATTACCTTCCCACGCCTCAGCTCCCTACTTATTGTGGCTGGGCTTACTCCCATTCGTTCTGCTATTTCCCGATGGCTAAGCCTTGATTTCTTAGGCAAGTAATTGTTCTTAGTTACTATCGCTTCTAACTCTTCACGCTCTTCCAATCTTAGGTGTTTACCTTTTATGCGAGTTCTGATACAATAGACTTGGCTCATGAAGCTTCTCCGTTTCTGTTTGTTGTAGGAACTAACATTATAACAGAGAAGCTCTCGTGGGTCTATTTATTTCTTTATTTGTGTTTCATTTAATTTTACAACTCGCCATTTTTTCCCATTATATTTGTAACAGACGCGAGAATCATCAAGACTTGTCCTTACTATCTTGCCTTGTCCCTTCTTATGTCCGCCGCCACATTTTATAACTTTGATCCCTGCCTTTTATTTTGTGGTTGTGCATTTGTCACAATTGAAATGTTATTTGTTGAACTACAATGTAAAGTCTGATAAAATAGCCATGATTTGGTTGATGGGGAGGTGCGCTCAATTGTATCGATGGTGGCATGATTCAGTAGTTTATCAGATATACCCACGCAGCTTTAAGGATTCCAACGGTGACGGAATAGGAGATATACCGGGTATAATATCCAAGTTGGATTACATAAAGGATCTGGGCGTAAATGTCATATGGCTGTCTCCTGTTTACAAAAGCCCAAATGATGACAATGGATACGATATCAGCGACTATAGAGACATAAATCCCGAGTATGGTACGATGAAAGACATGGAGCGCTTGATTACCGAAGCCGGTGAGCGTGGCATTAAGATCGTCATGGACCTTGTCATCAATCACACTTCTGACGAGCATCCCTGGTTTATAAAAAGCAGGCAGGGTCATCCCGAGTACAGGGACTACTATTACTGGAGGAAGGGCAAAAACGGTGGACCACCTAACAATTGGACGGGTTTCTTTGGCGGTGGCACCTGGGAAAAAGACGAACACTCGGACGAGTGGTATCTGCACCTGTTTTCAAAAAAGCAGCCGGATCTCAACTATCACAATCCTAAAGTTCTCGAAGAGATCAAAGATATAATGCGTTTCTGGCTTGACAAGGGGATTGCCGGCTTTAGGTGCGATGTTATCAATATCCTCTTTAAGACAACCCTTGATGACGGCAAAAACAAACTGATACTTAAAGGCAGCGAACACTATCTTTCACAGGAAGGCAATCATAAGATCCTACAAACCCTTAGAAAGGAAGTCCTATCAAATTATGATTGCTTCACCGTAGGTGAAACAGTATTTGTCACACCGGAAATGGCAAGGGATCTCTGTGGCGCTGACCGTGGAGAACTTGATATGGTTTTCTCATTTGAACATATGGAGACCGACCAGATAATTGTCAAGTGGTTCAAACGAAAGTTCAGGCCAAAGCGCTTCTTCAAAGTTATATCCAAATGGCAAAGGGAGCTTGACTGGAACGCAAACTACCTTGAAAACCACGATCAACCGCGAAGTGTTTCCAGATTTGGAGACGATGACCGCTATTGGGAGAAAAGTGCTAAGATGCTGGCAGTACTTCTTCTTACTCTACGCGGAACACCTTATATCTATCAGGGACAGGAAATCGGAATGACAAACTTTGACTTTGTGTCAATGGAAGAAATTCGGGACGTTGAATCCCACAACATATACAAAATTGCGGGCGATCTGCATTTTCCAAAATGGCTAAAGTGGAAGCTTATAAAAAAGACAAGCAGAGACAACGCACGTACACCCATGCAGTGGGATCCAAGCGAAAACGGTGGATTTTCCGAAGGCCGTCCGTGGATAAATGCAAATCACAACTATACCAGAATCAATGTCGCAAACCAAAAAAAAGACACTAATTCAATTCTCTCATTTTATAAAGATTTGATACAGCTTCGGGCCGCTTCTCCGGTCCTGAGAAAAGGTACATTCAAGCCTGTAAAGATAGGACGCAAGGTTTTTATATACGAGAGAGAATATCTGGGCAAGAAGATAAAGGTGATCCTAAACTTCAGCCCCCGGACCCGAAGGGTCGATCTGGAAGGTAATGTCTTGATTTCAAACTACAAGAGAGGTGTACTTGACGGTAAGATTTATCCGTGGGAAGGGGTGATCGTAGGATGATTTTATCAGACGACAATGTCTTTTACTTGACAACTAAGGACACAAGCTATATCTTTCGAGTAACAAAGTTCGGACACCTTGAGAGCGTATACTATGGATGCAGAATACCTCAGCAGGACATCTCATCATTACTTACTAAGCATACTATAATGCCCGGTGGCAATGTCGCTTATGATCTGTCCGATGATACATATTCGCTTAATACATTGACTCTTGAGTACTCAGGCATAGGTAAGGGGGATTTTCGTCACTCTCCTCTTGAAGTAAAAATGCCCGATGGCACTTTTGTCTCAGACTTCACTTATCAGTCCCATCAGATATTTGACGGCTATTTAGAAAGTGACACTTTACCCACTGCTTATGGTGGTACCGATGAGTGCCGTACACTCGAAGTGCGCCTTACCGATAAACCTAATAACGTATCACTATTCCTTTACTACACTGTCTACAAAGATACAAATGTAATTACTCGAAGAACCGTTTTGCAAAATGACAACGAATCACCTCTTGTCATACGCAAACTAATGAGCATGTCACTAGACCTGCCTGAGGGGGATTACGAACTGCTTACTCTTCATGGTGGCTGGATAAAGGAGGCTCATAAGTATACACGCCCTGTCACATATGGGCTTTATGTAAATCAATCACTTACTGGGGCTTCAAGTAATATCGCGAATCCCGGTATGATGCTATATGATAAGAACACATCTGAAAATTACGGAAATGTGTACGGCTTCAATCTCGTATACAGTGGGAATCACTATGAAGCCGTTGAACGGAGCAGCAGCTCAGTTCGCGTGATGACGGGTATAAATCCCCAATGTTTTGAGTGGAGACTTGAACAGAGTGAGAGGTTCGAGTCGCCTGAGGCCATCATGACCTTTTCCGACAAAGGATTCAATGGAGCAAGCCAAAATTTTCATGATTTTATTAACAGGCATATCATACGTGGAGACTGGAAGGGCAAAGAGCGTCCCATCCTGCTCAATAGTTGGGAAGCCTGTTTTTTTGATTTTACCCAGAGCCGTTTGATACGTCTTGCCAGAAAGGCGAAGGCTCTGGGGGTTGAACTTTTTGTGCTGGATGACGGCTGGTTTGGAAAACGCAATAACGACAGAGCCGGTCTTGGTGATTATTATGTCAACCGAAAGAAGTTTCCCAAAGGTCTTGGTAGCTTTGCGGAAAAGATAAACAAACTTGGAATGTCCTTTGGAGTCTGGTTTGAGCCGGAAATGATCAACGAGGACAGTGACTTGTATCGAGCGCACCCCGAATATGCAGTAAGCACACCTAACAGAAAACCAAGTTACGGACGCAATCAGCTAGTGCTTGACCTGTGCAATCAGGAAGTTCGGAACTATATTGTTGAAAATGTGCGAAAAGTCCTTGAAAGCGCAAATATTGAATACGTTAAATGGGATATGAATCGTCATATGACTGACATGTATTCTCCCAGCGTTAAAAATCAGGGTGAGTTTTATCACAGATATATAATCGGCCTGTATGACATACTAAAGCGCATTTTCCATGACAAACCCCACATTCTTTTGGAGAGCTGTTCATCAGGCGGCAACAGGTTTGATTTAGGCATGCTGTGCTTTTCACCACAGGTCTGGACTTCTGACGACACTGATCCCATTGAACGCCTGAAAATACAAACAGGGCTTAGTTACTTCTACCCACTTTCAACCATGGGTGCTCATGTATCTGCAACACCTCATCAACAGACACTTCGGAACACTCCGCTGCCAACACGCTTTAATGTGTCGGCCTTTGGCGTACTCGGATATGAGCTTGATTTGAAGTATCTCAACTTTTCTGAACTCAAGGAGATCAAGAAGCAGATATCTGAATACAAAAAATATCGCCGGGTGCTGCAATATGGAAAGTTTTATCGCTTCGACAGGAGAAAACCCCATCAGGTAAACCTGCTCTGTGTCTCCGGAGATCAAAACACGGCAATAGCCGGACACTTTCAAACGCTCTCCACTGCAGGTGACACAAGTGATATCCTTCCATTGATGGGGCTTGATCCCGATAAGAAATACATTCTAAAAACCATGGAGCAAACATATTCGATTCGCCGATTTGGGGCACTTGTAAGCTATGCAATACCATTCAAAGCTGATCCGAACGGTTTTCTGTTCCGCACTGCCAATAAATTTTACAGACTTCCTGATGCTGTGGAGCAATATGAAGGTTGGGGCAGTGTGCTTGAAGCGGGTGTTAAACTCAACAGTCAATTCATCGGTAGCGGCTACAATAAAAATATCCGAATTGTGGGCGATTATGGTTCAAACCTATATATTATCAAAGCAGAAATCGAAATCAAAGATAGGGACGTGTAGTTTTAACAGCCAATTTCGTAATCATACAAAAGCTATAGAAGGCATATAAGCAGTTATATAACACATAGAAAACTCTTATGATCAGGAAAGGAAGTAAACAAATGGAGCGCAAGGGCAACAAATATTTCTTTGGTCTTGGAACAGTAGGAAGGGACATGCTATATAGCCTGGTTAGCATGTACCTATTGTTTTACCTCACCGACATATTGAATCTTCCCGACTCAACTATGTGGTGGATGGCCGGCATATTGACCGTTCTCCGCGTATTTGACGCAGTAAACGACCCAATAATGGGAGTTATCGTGGACAACACACGTACAAGGTATGGAAAATTCAAGCCTTGGATCGTTATCGGAGCGGTACTGGCCTCTGTTTTAACTGTTCTGATGTTTACAGACCTTGGGCTTTCGGGCGCTTTGTATATTGTTCTGTTTGCTATTTTCTATTTGCTCTGGGATGTCAGCTTCGGAGCAAATGACATTGCCTACTGGTCGATGCTTCCGGCTCTTACTCTAGACCAAAACGAAAGGGAAGAAATCGGGGCTTTTGCTAGAATATGCGCCAATGTGGGAATGTATATCGTTGTCGTAGGCATACTCCCTTTGACAAACATGCTTTCTGAAGCCGTTGGAAGCAAAACCACCGGATGGTTTATTTTCGCTGTTGCGGTTGCGGTGCTTCTGCTTGCATTTCAAGCCTTTACCATTTTCGGAGTAAAAGAGAAAAAAGGCGTTTTCAAGCAGGAAGAAACAACAACGATCAGGGGAATGGTGGCTGCGATATTCAAAAATGACCAGCTGCTCTATACAGCAATTGCAATGGCATTATTTATGATTGGTTATGTAACTACGACAAGCTTTGGTGTATACTTTTTCAAGTATTCATTCAAAAATGAGAACATGTACTCGGTATTTGCAGGTATTCTTGGTGTTTCTCAACTTGCCGCTTTGTCAGTCTTTCCGGTGTTTTCGAAAAGGTATAGTCGCAAGAAGCTATACACGGCATCAACTATTTTTGTTGTGATCGGATATATTATCTTCTTCTTTTCGCCAATGAACATGATTCCAATCGGAATTGCCGGTATCCTGATTTTTATCGGACAGGCATTTATCCAACTGCTAATGCTTATGTTTCTTGCGGATACGATCGAATATGGACAATGGAAATCAGGAAAGAGGAATGAAAGCGTTACCTTTTCGATCCAGCCCTTTATCAATAAAATCGGAGGGGCAATAGCAAACGGGATAGTAGGTATGACAGTTATTATATCCGGTATAAACGCAGCAGTTACTCCGGATGATGTGACCGAAACCGGGCTATTGATAATGAAGATGTCAATGTTGATCCTTCCGCTTATATTTATTGTAGCTGGTTATCTGCTTTATCTTGCTAAATATAAAATCGACAAGGATATGTTTGATAATATTGTCGCCGAATTAAAGCAACGGGGCGACATTTCCGAGGGACTCTAAGATTGGGCCAACCGTCCCCACACTGTACACATCAAGGGTACACTCCAAACCACCCCAAATACTGGACATATTTAGGGGCTCTTCCAATACGTTCATTTGTGTTGCTCTGTGTTCAAATACATAGAAGACAGAAGAACCATCCCCTTGTCTTCCCATGTCTTATTATGGGATATTCTGGGAAATAGCTTGACATTTCGAAAATACTCAATATTATATATAAAATAATGCCAAATATAACGAGCTCAGTACAACAGTAAGAATTTAACTGAGTGTAAGTAACCGGAGGTATAATAACCAGTGAAGAAAGTTATAGTCAGCATGATATTATTTATATATCTTTTCAGTGCAATGTCGATTCCGGCTTTAGCTACCGAATCAACCGGCGCAACAGATATCAGCGAAGCCGGAATGGAATTCATAAAGAAGTTTGAGGGCTTTTCAAAATATGTACACTCAGATTCTTCCCATTATTATATTGGCTACGGTACAAGCTGCAACCCCAACGATTACCCAAATGGTATCACGATGGAAGAGGCACACAAACTGCTGTATAAAGCCATACAGAAAATCAAGTCTCCGCTGGACAGCTTCTTGAAAAAATACGATATTTCATTAAACCAAAATCAATACGATGCACTTTTGAGTTTTACATACAATCTTGGGACGGGGTGGTTGAGATCTACAAGCAGATTGCGAACCTGCCTGATCGAGGGTACCAACAATTATACCGATGTTGAATTTGCAGACGCATTGGCCATATGGTGCCATATAGGTAAAACTGTTAACAGACAGCTCTTAAACCGCAGAATATTAGAGGCCAGGCTATTTCTTTACGGAGACTACGGCACCGGAGAATCTCCCAATTTCAAGTATCTCATCCTTGAACCGGGTAAAGGCGAAATCGTGGCAGACGTTGTTTTATACGAGTATAACAAGCCGTATGCTTTACTGCCTGATGCAATTCTTGACGGACATACATTTAATGGTTGGTACACCGATGATGGTGAACAAATTACGCCGGACATGTTGGCTGACAGAAACCTGAGAGTATATGCAAGATTTACCGAAGGTGTTGTCGAACCCCCTGCCCCGGGGAGTTTATATTCCGATGTGAGACCGGACGATTGGTTTTATACATATGTAAGTGACCTAAGCAAAAATAACATCATTAATGGTTATGATGATGGTACCTTTAGACCGGATGATCCCACAACATACGGTCAAGCCCTTAAGCTGATCCTTTTGGCAGCCGGGTATGAACCTCAAGCAGCAACCGGTAGCCATTGGGCATCAGGATACCTGGAGATTGCTGTAAAGGATGGAATCGTTGAAGAAGGTGGCATAACTGATCTTGATGAAGCTATAGACCGTCTGTTGGTTGCTCAAATAACTGCAAAAGCCCTAAATCTCCCCGAATCATATCTTGAAACCCCTTTTGCAGATACAGCCGATAGTCACGTGCTCGCTTTGTATGAGACTGGTATAATCACTGGTAGTTTCGACAAAGATAATAATCTTGTATATTTGCCTCAAAATAATATAAAACGTTCAGAGCTGAGTACTATTATATGGCGAATAAATAACAATCCTGATTTTGATAATAATTGAAAAAATAACTATTTTCTAACTGTTTTCGGTTCTTATACTTATCTTTCCCAGCTATAAGCTCCTACTCTTTGACAAAACATATACATAGATTCTTCAAAGAATCATCTTTTAGAATAAGGAAGGGAACAGGAGCATCAATGAGTATAGATAATAAAAAAGACCTGGAACAAGCAAAGAAATTGAACCAGCAGTCGGCTTCCGGCGGAAATTATAGCCAGGCTGCCAATTCCATCCAAAAGGGTGCACAGGAGGCTCGTAAGCTAAATCAGCAGTCCGCTACAAATGTTTCACAACAGCCCGGCTCCGGGCAGGCAAGTGCGACAAACAGCTACGATCTACAGCAAGCCAAAGCTCTGAACCAACAATCCGCTACAGGCGGCAATTTCAGCCAAGCTGCTAACTCCACCCAATATGGAGCACAGGAAGCTCGTAAACTAAACCAGCAGTCCGCTACAAATGTTTCACAACAGCCCGGTTCAGGACAGACAAGTGCGACAAACAGCTACGATCTGCAGCAAGCAAAAGCTCTGAACCAACAATCCGCTACAGGTGGCAATTTCAGCCAAGCAGCTAACTCCACCCAATATGGAGCACAGGAAGCTCGTAAACTAAACCAGCAGTCCGCTACAAATGTCTCACAGCAGCCCGGCTCCGGACAGGCAGGTGCGACAAACAGCGACTGACCTGCAGCAAGCCAAAGCTTTGAACCAGCAATCCGCTACAGGTGGCAATTTAAGCCAAGCAACTAACTCCACTCAATATGGAGCACAGGAAGCTCGTAAACTAAACCAACAGTCGTCAAATAAGAAAAAAGGTTAGCCTGTAAAACTCACCTCAATGAGTTTGCTAACCATTATACCAAACTTATCCTGATAAATCGGGACATGTTATTCATAAAGAAAAGCAAACCTTTACTATAATGACAGTAAGAACCTAAAAGATCGGTGATTTCGAATCATCGATCTTTTAATATAAATTTCATTATTTATGTTTGCTAAATTACGCTAAATCGCATCCAAGAATTCAGGTTCATCATAGGGATATGAAACAGGTTCGGGTTTGCCCAGGAAGATATACTCCAGAACTGCTTCGGTCATATCTCCAAACAGGGGGCCACAGCTCACTTGATTTAGGTCGGGGGCACCGTTGTATTCAATAAACACCGGCTCACCTGATTTATCGACGGCAAAGTCCCAGCCTATGATCCTGAAATATGGTACATCCATGTGAGCCCGTTTTACATATTCCAAAATTTTGTCATAAGCAGGAACCTGAACCGTTTCAAAGACGGTTCCCGACGGATGACTGGTCAGCCATTGTGTCTTTGGGTCAACCGCGTATTTGCCCAGCCTGCCGTCAAGCCCTATCGGACATGCTATCCCTCCCGCCGCAAAATTGTCCATTCTTGCTCCGGATGTGCCCATTCGCAACACGGAAGATGATATGTGCACTTCGCCACCAAAAAGGAACGAAATCGTGCGAATCGTATTTAACGATTCAGGATGGATCTCAGCGAGGGTTTCATGCTGTTTTACTACTTCTTGTACGATAAAGTCCGATTTATAGTTTTTCAACAGTAATGCCGAGTCCATTCCACCGACACTGCGTGAATCATGAAAGTATATATCCCTGCCCCCACCGCTGAAATATGCCGGCTTTATGACAAAAGAGTCGCTGTTGTCCAATAACTGTAGCGCTTCACTGAAACTGACCGTTTGCCCGTCTCCGCCGAAATACATACCGTTTATATTACGCAGTATAGTTCTCGGCTTTTTCAAATATGGAAACAGTGTGTCGTAGAAGCACTTATTTGTATATGCCCGCCTAAAAGCGACTTTGTTTAGGGCAGGATAGACCTTCTGCCAGTATAGATCCCCGGGTATATACAATGGGTCATATCTACCGTCAGAATAACAGTATAGATCATACCATATCTTCTTTGGTTTGATGTTGAACTTGTGCCAAAACGAAAGCACTTCTTCTTTGAAACTCTTGTCGCTACCATTATATCCACCATTAAGTTTTTTTAGCTGGCTGCGACAATTTCTTCGGGCATTTTTGGTTTCCATGGCCAGATCGATCTTTTGGTAGCATCTATAGAAATAGCTCTCGAAAGCTCCGGCCTGATTAATCCCCCTGCGCATTTTCATTACCTTCTCTGTCGTTTAATATGCGCTTGATATAATCTACGCCCAACCTTGATACTGTTCGCCCGTTAGCCCTCATATCCTGTCCAAGAGCGGCGGATGCGATCTCAATCAATGATGTGCAAATCGGTGTGGGCACATTTAACTCTGCTCCCAAAGTCTCAAGCATCACCAGTCCTTGAGGGACATCCTCGGTAATGTAGCGGGAGTCTACGGTAACCGGTCCTTTTGCACGTGTTGGCATAGAAGCATACCAGAAAAATACCTCTTTTGCGTCGCGCTCATCGTCAAGGGAATTGCGATATTTGCACGCTTCAACATAAGGGATTCGCTGAAATCCCAGCTTTTCAAGCACATCCATCTTTTCTTTGTCAAGCGCCTCGAGTATATTCCAGACACTGGGAGTGAAAACCTCGTGATACATACAGTAATCGCCTTTTGTCTTCTCAATACGCGGAATACTCATAATAGCACCGACAGTATGTACTATGAGGTTTGGGTTGTGAAGAGCGGCTTCGACAACAGAATCAAGATATTCAAAGGGAAATCCAACCTTTTCTAGAATTTGGATCCCTTCTTCCCTGCGGCTCGACGGGAAGATCCCAAGGGGGTTGCGTACATTGCGGAATCCAACCCTTACAGCCCCCGGTTCCGAGATCCTGCAGTCTATAAAGGAGCTTTGCGCTTCAACAATTATTAAATCGATATCAGAGCAATGCTTGAGTACATAAGTAGTGGAGAGATAACCTGGATTTATAAGTAAAACCTGTCCGTCTTTTAGATAGGATTTTATACGCTTTATTAGGTCCTCATGATATGTTGTCTGTATATATATTATGACAACTTCACTTTCACTTACACAGGATAGGTCACGTGTTACATGTAATATCTGCGTCGTTTTTGTTTCCCCGTTTTCTGTAATTCTCACCTTACCGTTGTTTTCAATCAGATAATCAAAGTTTTCGTTGTGCATAGAGTTTGAGGTTTTAATTAGGGTCACCTCATGCCCTTTCAGACTTAAGTCTGCTGCCACAGCAGTACCGCCATTACCGGCTCCAAGAATAGATATTCTCACTAAATTCTCCTTCCTTCTATTTTTTTGCAAAGTCAAATTAAACTGAGCTAATAGCTTTTAATAGGCTTTGCCTTCCTCAGCTCCTTTCTATAGCGATTTGAATGTCAAAAAAAGTATAAATTAATGGCAGTATGAAAACGGGGGTAGTTCACACTGTCATTGTTGACCTGTTTTTGTTGGCAATATCAGTTAAAATTATTTCTATAATGATGAATTATATGTTATATTATACATTAATTTTATAAAATTTGCAAATTAGTTTACATAAATTAGTGTTCTTATCTTTGGTTCCTCAATTTAATGATGCGATACTTTAATTTGACAAATTACTGGGTTAAACTTATAATTTCTACAAATTGACTTTACTTCAAATAAATAAACCACAAGTCATAATGCAAATTATATCAACAGTTAATATGATCATATTTATAGGGGTGTGAATATTTTGAGCGTTAAATCCACACTTTCCGGAAAAATAAATCATGATGAGAACACCCGAAACTTACATAACAGTAATAGTAAAAGGCTTCTTCATTTTGATGATTTGAACCGGATAGAATACCTATCCTTTCCCGATCTCTCGCCCGACGGTAAACATGCTTTGTATGTTGTAAATACCTCCTGCAAAGAGACTGGCGGCTTTGTATCACATATTTATGAAGTTCCAACCTCAGGAGGAGGAACGCCAAGGCAGCTTGCGGCCAATGAAGGCTCATATGAAGATATGCCTCAATACTCACCTGATGGAAAGTTGATAGCATTCCGATCGAATAGGAGTGGCCAATACCAGCTTTGGCTGTATGACAGGGAAAATGGAGTAGTGAGACAACTCACTTCCTTAAGGCATGGTATTGGAAACTTCGCATGGTCCCCGGATGGCACCCGCATTGCTTTTGAAGCGTCATACTGGCCGGGCGAAGAGCATGAAGTATTCTCCCCTATGACTCCCGAAGAAAAGAAGTGCTGGCAGAAGAAACGCGAAAACTCTCCAATCGTTGTTGAAGATTTGATATATAAACTTGACGAAGCTTACGGCATGCTCGACGGAAGCATAAAGCAAATCGGTGTTGTCTGTATATCAAACAGCAGTGTAACCATGCTTACTTCTGGCTCGATGCAATGCTCCCTCCCTGCGTGGTCACCGGACGGGAAAAACGTCGCTTTCTACGGTTTTCCCGACGGCGGCGAAAAGGCTCTCCGAGCTCAGGTGTATGTATCTGCCGCAGATGCTTCAACTCTCAAAAAGCTCACTGATGAGCCATACATAATATCGGATTCTCCAGTGGTTTACACCCCAGACGGACATAACATAGTTTACCTTGGATATAACATTGAAAACGGCATTGTCACTCGCATGCCTTTCCGCTATTCCCTTCTTTCCGGGAAAGCCGAGTGTATATTTCCAAAAGAAGCTCCCTGCTGTGGAATCGATTACACACCTGTGGGGAGAACTGCTTATGGGTCAACCACCCCATTGATAAAGCGAACAGATGACAATCTTTATTTTTTGTCCATTTGGCACGGATCAGCTCATATATATACTCTGTCTCTTGACAAGGGTTCCAAGGTCAACACCTTAACTTCCGGCAAGATTGCAATACATGATTTCAGTGCTCCCAAAAACGGCATGGTCGCATATATCCGCGGAGACTACACCACAATTGCAGAATTATATGTTCTTGATATAGAAACCGGCAAGGAAAAGCGCTTGACTTTTTCTAACCGATGGCTGGATGGCGTTCAGCTTTCCATACCACAGGAAATGTGGGTGGACTCAAAAGACGGAAAAGCACGTATTCATGGCTGGATAATGCCCCCTACACGCAGGGAAGATCAAGCGAAACATCCTGCTGTTCTCAACATACATGGCGGACCGGAAGCCAGCTATACATATGACTTCTGGTTCGAGTTGCAAATGTTAGCTGCTTCAGGTATGGCGGTTGTATACTGTAATCCGCGTGGAAGCAGTGGTTACGGCTCACCATATCAAACTGACACATATGGCGATGATCCAATGGATGATTTGCTTGCATTTCTCGATGCCGCAATTGAACTTGGATATATTGACGAGAACAAAGTCGGAGTCACGGGGGGTAGCTATGGGGGGCTTATGACCAACAAAATGATAAGCCTGACCAACCGTTTCAAGGCCGCTGTCACTCAAAGAACACTTTGTAACCTCACAACATCATACGGCACGGGTGATATTGGCTTTGTTCGCAACGATAAAAACTTCAAATCAATGTTGAATATGTTGTTGTCCCGTGCAAGAAGTCGCAGCAGCACGATCCGTTATATAGACAATGTCAAGATTCCTCTACTTATTCTACATGGAACCAATGACTATCGCTGCTCATTTGAGCAAGCTGAGCAGTTTTTCATTGCTATGAAGGATAGAAACCCCGATGTTCCTGTGCGGTTAGTGGCTTTTCCGGGCGAGAACCACAATATATCCCGTGGCGGAAAGCTCCATTTCCAGATTGCTCATCTCCGCGAGATGACCCTCTGGTTCAAGAAGTATTTGAATACGGAGGTAGCAGTTGATGCAAAAGACAGCAAGTGATAAAAGGGTTTACGATAAAGTGTTAAAAAGAAACTCAGTCACAGATGATTACTATTTGATAACGTATGTCGGCTCGCCCGATTACTGCGCCAAAGTAGAGAAACTTGCATATTCAAGAGCATATGCAGACAAGGAGCAAGACTGCTATATTTCCCAGGTAGTAGTCAAAGACTTGAAAAGCGGAGTTGAAACCGTGGTAAGTGCCGGCGGCAAGTACGAAAACAACCCGCGTTTTTCACCCGACGGCAGCAAACTGCTATTTATGTCCGATTCAAAAGGCAAGCCCCAAATTTTCTTATACGACTTCAAAACTGAAAGCACTTGCTGCATTACAACTATGCGCTATGGAGTTTCCAATCCTCTCTGGTCGCCGAGGGGAGATAGGATACTGTTCCTGTCTTCCTGCAAACCCGGCCAAAACCCCGATGAGCTTCAAATCCTTTTGACTGAGGAAGAGGAAGAAGAGCAGTTGAGGCTGCGTTCGATGAAACCGGTTGTTATAGAGGATTATGGATATAAAAGCGAAGACGCGATGGGTTTTTCAAATCCTGAAACAACTCATCTGTGGGTACTCAAACTTGGTGATGAAAAGGCTGTGCGCCTTACCGACGGAGACCGCGACCATGTGATGCCAATTTGGTCGCCCGATGGTCAAGCAATCGTTTTTACGAGTAACCGCCTGCGCCCCAAGGAAGAAAGCATAGGCATGGATCTATTTTCTGTTCCTGCTGAGGGCGGGGAGATAAAGCGTCTTACTGATAATATGTGGATTGCATACTACCCCGCTCCCTTTGTCCCCAGGTTTACCCCGGACGGCAAATATATAATTGTTGGAGCACTGACCCCAAGCCTAGAGGGAGGCATGCCTCTTACATATTTGTATCGCATACCAAGCAACGGCGGGGAGCCTGTATGCCTGTTTCCTGATAGTTCTCCATGCCATGAGGCTACCTGCTTTTTGTATAATAGCGAAAACTTAGCCGGCAGATATGAAAGTGCACAGGTAAGCCCGGACGGCAAGTATTTGTACTTCATCTCCGGATGGCACGGAGCCGCAAACATATATCGTGCAAACATTGAAGGTGAACCCGAAATTGTCAAGTTCACAGATGGCGAGCATACGTATCGCAGTATCGGCGAGGTTCAAAACGGAAAAATGGCCGTGCTTAAAGGCGATTTCCTACAAACGCCACAGATATATCTCCTTGATGAGGCGGGAAGTGAGATGCAAATCACTAATTCAAATCCATGGTTTGAAGATGTAGCACTCAGCAAGCCTGAGGAATTATGGATAGATACACTGGACGGCGAAAGTCGCGTGCAGGGGTGGGTAATACCTCCACAGAACATGGAACCCGGCAAAAAATATCCGGCCGTTCTATATGTACACGGCGGTCCTACTCCGTTCTATGGATATGCCCTGACCTATGAGCATCAAGCTATCGCCGGCGCAGGGATGGCAGTAATGATATGCAACTTCAGAGGCAGCAGCGGGTATGGCTCCCGACATCAAAGCATGGCAAAAGCATATGATGGCACGGCAATGTATGACCTATTGCAATTTGCCGATGAGGCTATACGAAAGTTCGATTGGATCGATAAAGACAGGCTTGGAGTGACCGGAGGTAGTTTTGGTGGCTATATGACAAACTGGATAGCAGGGCATACCAGCCGTTTTAAGGCTGCAGTTACTCAAAGAGGAATTGCAAACCAGATGATATCTTACGCCAGCAGCGACATGGCCGGAAGTTCTAAAGGTTATGCCTGTTTTGAAGACTTCATGGTCGAGCAAATAAAAAAGTCCCCGGTAGCTTATGCCGAGAAAATCAACATCCCCTTCCTGATACTTCACAGTCTCGGAGATATGAGGGTTCCTGTTGAGCATGCTCACCAAATGTTTGTAGCTGTCAAAGATACACATCCCGACCTGCCTGTTCGAATGGTCCTTTTTCCAAATTCTAATCACGGTTTATTGACTGAAGGGCCAATGGATCTGCGAATAAGGCACTACAATGAAATGATTGATTGGTTTGTTAAGTATCTTTAATACGTATTGATGCGTATTTATATTGCGTCTTTAGTTCGCAGCTTGATACACGATTTAATACGCATTGATAAAAACCCCGTTTTTCTTCAAATGAAGAAAAACGGGGTTTTACGTGTTTGTTTGTGTTTTTAAGTATAATTGCAAACCAGGATATTATAGAAGCTAAAGTGATTTTGCCTTGTTATTTGGATCTTTGATCGTAATCACATTGTCTATTTATTACCTTATTTATAATAACATTCTTGTATCACCCAATGTTTTACATCCCAACATTTTCAGAGCTTTTGCCGGGCTTTATTTGCCACTTGAAGGCGTCAACCTCTTCTTCTGTACCTTCCAACGTAATTTTTATTTTTTCAACCTCAAATGCACCGCCGAAAGAATCACTGTCAGGAATTATGAGTTTGCCACTCGTCATGGCGTCATAATCATCATTTGGATCATACCCAAGCTCTTTAGACAATAAATCAAGCCATGTTTCCGTTGTTGGATTTTCGCCTCTTCTTCTCATACGAACTATTTCAAGGACTACATCATCAAGAGAACGTTTCCCGCCACTTGCCTTCCTAATAGCAACATCAGTATTGGCGAGATAGAAAAATCCCCTGCCATATGGAACAATCTGAGCACGCCTATCCTTCCAGTAAATTTCCGCCAACTCCATATTGGACAAGTCCCTTAGAGGATTATCGTAATATTTTTCTTTACGACCTTCAATCTGCTCCAATATGTCTTCTAAATTGGTGATCCCGGTGCGGTATGGCAGAACAACGCTGTAGTATTCTGCGGTTCCCTCATTAAACCATGTAGCAGTTCCTGCAGGTTCATCATCAATATGAGGCCAGTTGTGGACCATTTCATGGGCCAGCATATTCTGTAAATCTTCAATAGTTGGAAAAACCTGTGCACTGTAACCAAACATAAATGATCTTTTCAGAGCGGTGCCTCCACCACTCTTTTCAAAGGGGTCCCTTCTGACGAACACACGGTAAACAGTTTCATCGTCCTCAAAAAACTCAGACATGTATGCAAACATATCGCGTATGCGATTTGACGCCTTATCCATGTCAAATGGCGGTTGAGAGAACCAATAGATCCCAAAGTCGCCCTCTTCTACACTTTTCATTTTACCAACGGCATAAAAGGTAAACTGCATCAAATTTGGTGTAGCGTCAATCTCGATATCTCCAATGCCAAGACTCCACACACCGCGACTTCCCTCAGGCATTGATGAGAGATCCCATTTGAGTGAAACCTTGTACTCCTTCTCTGATGGCACAGCAAGAAAGGTGATACCGGCACCATTTGCGCCACCCTCTTCTGCACGAAAATCAAAATAAGGACTTGAGCGATAATCTTTGGGAAGCTCGCGGGGATATACCCTGTAATTGTACCTGACGTCACCTACAGTGTCCCGTTCAGCTTTCCAGTCCACCATCTCCATAAAACTTGAGCGGATTCCTGCATCAAATGCTGTTGCAGTCAGCTCTCCCTCATCATCAAAGAAAGATATTTTATCCTGATCGATTTTACAAAACGGTATACTTACGACATTGCGGCAAAGCGAAACAAGAGCATCTCCTGCACTTATCTCCGGCTTTTCAACTCGGCAGGATATGTCCATAAATTCTACTGAGCCATTTTTCCAGTAAGGTTTTAAGTAAATTTCGTAATACGGCTTCATGCCCATTTTATCCCCTTCTTTAATTGCTGTTATATGCTTAGACTTCTATTTGTCGAACAAGATACGCGCATCGACACCCATTATCAACCATCAATTACTTGCCTTTTCAACGAGTGAGGAGCAAATCAAAACAAGGTAGGACCGTCCTAGTGTCCTTGTACCTTGGAGTTGACTCTAGGACGGAAGAACTGTCCCAGCGTCTTTCTTGGAATTAGCTCTAAGACAGAATAACCGTCCCCTTGTCTTAGTCCCCATGTTTTACCTGCGAAGCTTTACAGCTCTTGAAAGTCGCTCTAAAGCACTTCTAATTATCTCCCTCGGGACGGATATGTTCCATCTCATAAATCCTTCGGGGCCATAGTATTCCGTGCCGGGATCCGCTGCAACAAGTGCCTCGTTTATCAAAAAGCTCTCCAGTTCATTTTGTCCAAGACCTAATCCTCTAAAGTCCATCCACAACACATATGTACCCTGGGGTGGAATCACCTTGATTTCAGGTATGAAATCTTTAAGATATTTATCTATAAGATTATAGTTGGCCCATACATAGTCGGTCATTTGACCTAACCACTGCGCACCTGCAAGTGTATATGCCCCTGTAAGTGCCGCGTAAAGCATGGGGTCAATGCTTCCATAATGATCGGCATCACGCTGCATTTTGAATTTATTGCGCAGCTCTTCATTTTCGATTATTACATTGGCGTGGTTTACACCCGTAAGGCCAAATGCTTTGCCAAGCGAAGTGCAGGTTATGGCAAAACCGCGACGACCTGCTATTTTAGAATATGGAGTTACACTTTTTTGCTCAAAACATACATCAGCAAAAATTTCATCGCTAAAGACTGTCACTCCGTACTTTTCGGACAGAGCAGCAATCTTACTAAGGTCCTCATCACCCCATATGCTGCCCGTCGGATTATTTGGGTTACACAAGACAAATATCTTGTTGTTTGAGCTGGACATCTTGCGCTCTATGTCATCAAAATCTAACTTGTACCCTCCGTCATCACCGAGAATAAGATTACTAAACACAGCAACCCTGCCAAGTCTTCTTGCGGCTTGTTCATATCTGTTGTAGCCGGGCACGGGTACGATAATACCATTGCCGGGTTTGGTCAACATTCTGATTGTTGTGGCTACCGAAAATATAGTCCCCTGAGTTGGAACTATCCAGCTTTCTTCCACAGCATAATCTCTCTGCGTCTCTAGCCACCATCGGACATGGTTCAAATATTCACTTGAGCAGATTGTAAATCCGAACAAACCGTTTTGAGCAGCCCTTACAACAGAGTCGATCAAACTCGGAGCAGTTTTGAACTCAAACTCCGCTCCGATGAAGCTTATAAGGTCTGCATCATTTATTTTTTTCGGTGTGAGAAACTTCTTTAGATTCCCTACCCCGTTTCTGGCTACTATGGAGTCAAAATCGAACTTCATCAGTTCTCCTCCCGAATTTCGACAATCGCCTCGATCTCGACGGTCACATCCATAGGAAGCTGATTGGTTCCAACCGCTGTTCGAGCGTGTTTGCCCGCTTCTCCGAATACGTCGATCAATAGCTGCGAAGCTGCATTTGCAACAAGGTGCTGCTTGTCAAAACCTATGCCACTACTAACAAATGCCTGCAGTTTAATGATATTTGTAACTTTGTCAAGATCTCCAAGATAGAACTTAAGTGCAGCGAGCATATTTGTTATGCAAAGCCTTGCTGCAGCCTGTCCATACTCCAAATCATCTTCCGACATAAGCTTACCTGTGTACTTTGGCTTTCCCTCGACAGCCGGGATTTGTCCGGACACAAACAGAATGTTTCCCACCTGCTTTACCGGCACATATAGAGCTCCGGGAGGAGAAGATTCCGGTATTTGGATCCCAAGCTCCAAAAGTCTGTTTTCTATTTTCACAAATATCACATCCCCCGATCAAGAGATAATATTTAATCGATGTTATGGCAAGCAACCATATGTCCTCCGCCAACATCTTTACAGACGGGCGTAACCTCTTGGCATATTTCTGTTGCCTTATAGCAACGCTGACAAAATCTACAGCCCGGTTTTGGATTTATGGGACTTTGCACTTCACCTTTTAGTAATTCAACTGTGCGATTTCGTTCACGGCGCGGATCCCGCTATCGGTACGGCGGAAAGCAGTCCCTGTGTATACGGATGGACCGGGTGATTGTAAACCTCATCTCCATCGCCAATTTCCACTAAGTTACCCAGGTACATTACTGCTGTTCGATCAGATATGTACCGAACCATGGACAAGTCATAGCGCAATAAACAGATATGTAAGTCCCATCTTACTCTGAAAATCTACTAACAGGTTTACGATCTGAGCCTGTATCGACACATCAAGAGCGGATATTGCTTCGTCACATATTATGAACTCGGGCTCTACTGCAAGTGCCCTCGCTATTCCCACACGTTGCCGCTGTCCCCCTGAAAACTCATGGGGAAAGCGGTTTGCATGCTCCCTGTGAAGGCCAACCAAATTCAGAAGTTCATAAACTCTCTCAGTGCGTTCCTTTTTGTTTTCACCTATTCCATGAATAACAAGTCCTTCAGAAATAATTTCTCCGACGGTGAAGAAGGGGTTGAGGGAGGCATACGGATCCTGATATATCATCTGCATACGCCGGGTAAGCTTCTTTTGCTCATGCTTTCCCGCAGACATGACATCGATACCGTCGAAAATCACCTTTCCGCCATCAGCCTCATATAGTCTTATAATCGTTCTGCCAACTGTTGTCTTGCCACAACCGGACTCGCCAACTAAACCAATGGTGCTTCCCTTTTCTATTGAAAAAGATACACCGTCCACAGCTTTAAGAACCTGCCTGGGTCCAACGTTAAAATACTTCTTTAGGTCTTGTACCTCTACCAATTTTCCGCCCAATCAGTCCACCTCCTTTACAGGTCTAAGGGTGGCATCCTCCCCCCATCGGCGGCTTTACTTCCTGAGCCCTGCTGTCCAAGAGCCAACAGGACGATTCGTGCCCATCTCCAAAGTCAAACACGGGGGGGGCTTTCTTTAAACACACAACCCATGCAGTAACTGCAGCGGGAAGCAAATGCGCAGCCCTGGGGCGGGGCAAACAGGTCGGGCGGAGTGCCCGGAATGCTGACAAGAGATCTGTCTGTGCGTTGCGACATGTCAGGCATCGATCCAAGTAGTCCCCATGTATATGGATGCTTTGGCCGATAGAAGATATCATCGGGCAGACCCCTTTCAACTATCTTCCCGGCGTACATGACAGCAATTCTGTCGGCCATTCTTGCAACGACGCCCAGGTTGTGAGTAATGAGGACAATGGACGTGCCGGTTGAGTCCTTGATTTGTCTCATGAGTTCAAGAATTTGAGCCTGAGTCGTCACATCGAGGGCTGTTGTAGGCTCATCCGCGAAGAGGATTGCAGGACCACAACTAAGTGCCATGGCAATCATAGCACGTTGCCTCATTCCGCCGCTTAGTGTGTGAGGATATTGTCTATAACACTTTTCAGGATTGGGCAATCCAACCTTGGCAAGCATTTCGATGGCAATTTGCTTGGCATCAGCTCTGAAAATATCCTTATGCTTTAATATTGCCTCACATATCTGCTTGCCAACTCTCATCGTAGGATTTAGCGAGGTCATAGAATCCTGGAATATCATTGAAAATTCCTTGCCCCGATACGCCTGCATCTCTCTGTTTGTCTTACCGATCAGTTCCTCACCGCGATAGAGTATACTACCACCTTTGACTCGTGCAGGTGGCTCAGGGTTAAGTTTCATGATCGTTTGGATCGTCACACTTTTGCCACATCCGCTTTCCCCGACAAGGGCAAGTGTTTCCCCTTTGTCAATATAAAAACTGACACCGCGGACAGCTTGAACTTCGCCCGCATATGTGTCAAAAGATACACGGAGATCCTTTACTTCAAGGAGGTGATCGTTCACTGTGACTTCACCTTCTTTCTCTTCCCATTCATAAGCATTTGGTCGCGAAGCTGCGGATCTAAAGCATCACGCAAGCAGTTTCCAAACATAAAGAACGCAAAGATTATAATGCTGATAACAATCGACGGAATAGCAAACTGATAGAAAAAGGTTCGATATTTGCCCGCCCCGTCAGATGCCAACTGTCCAAGGGAGGTCATAGGCGGTGCAATTCCAAGTCCTATAAAGCTAAGACCTGCTTCCATAAAGATAACCGACGGCACGAAACTTGTAAGGCTCACAGCCATATTTCCCAGTATATTTGGCAATATGTGGCGGAATATGATCCTCATTGGGGAAGCACCCAGAGTCCGCGCAGCAAGAGTGAACTCTCGATTCTTAAACTGCAACACCCTTCCACGAAAACCTCTGGCAGACCCCATCCATCCCATAATGGCCATTGCAAGTACCAGTGAATGTGCCCCACCACCAAAATAGAGTATTATGAGAATCACGTATATCATAGATGGAATACAAAGGCCGATATCTATGATCCGCATGATGATCATGTCGACCCAGCCGCCAAACCATCCTGCAATAGCGCCAACAATCATACCCAATACAAATGGAAGGATCGCTCCAATAAATCCAACCATCAGGGATACTCGCGAGCCCACCCAGATCCTTGTCCACATATCACGGCCTACGGAATCCGTGCCAAACCAGTGCTCTGCACATGGTTCCAGGTTGCTCTTAGTGAGATTTGTGGCATCATATTCGTATTTTGAGAATATTGGTGCAAATACCGACATCACAATGAGAAAAACTATGACCGCCAGACAAGTCATAGCCAGCCTGTTTCCTTTCAGACGCCGCCAAACGTCAGGCCAGTAACTTGTACTCGGACGTACTATGGCTTCTTTGTCTTTCTCATCTCTGTCAACAAATTCAAAATCGTCATCATTTTCAACATCAGTGCCGGTTTGCGATACCTGCGGCTCTATAAGATTTTTTTCTGATTTATTATCGTATAACATATCTGTGCCTCACGCTATCCTGATTCGTGGATCTACGATCACATACAAAATGTCGACAAGGAAGTTTGCAAACACAACAAATGTTCCCTGGAACACAACCAGACCCAGCACCATTGTATAGTCAAGTCCCTGGATCGATGTGACAAAGTATGATCCCATTCCCGGAATCGAGAATATCTTTTCTACAACATATGATCCCATCATAAGACCTGCAATCTCTGTACCAAGGCCAGTTATCATTGGAATGATCGCATTTCTGATTTGATGGAAAAAGACTATTTTAGTCTCACCCAAGCCCTTTGCCCTTGCGGTCTTTAAATAATCCTGTTGATTGACCTCCAGCATAAGGGTCCTCATCGAACGGCAGTGGGATGCGATAATACCAAAACTGAGGGTAAATGTGGGCAATATGGTGTGTTTAAAGCTTTTCCACTGTGCAACAGGCATCCAGCCAAGCTTTAACCCGAATATATACTGCAGCATGGCTGCTACTATAAAACCCGGTACAGCAATCCCTATGATCGACATAGCATTGAACGCGATATCGAGTTCTTTGCCCCGCCTTCTTGCCGAGATGATTCCGAAAATAATTCCCGCAGGCACCCCAAATGTGAGAGCCTGCAATCCAAGCTGAGCAGATATTGGAAAGGTGGTGGCGATAACATAGTTTACAGACCTTCCGGCATACTTTAGCGAATAACCGAAATCCCCTCTTAAGAGATTTTTCATATATGTAAAGTACTGATGTAGCAGCGGCTTATCAAGCCCATAGTAGTGCATCATCTTGTCGACCATATCCTGAGTCATGATAGTCGTCGACAAAAAAGGATTGCCCGGCAGCAGCCTTAGCAGAAAAAAACAGACCGTTGCGATTATCCATACCGTTACAACCGATATAAAAAAACGCCGGATGATATATCTCTTCATCCTCGGTCCTCCTTTCATTGCTATGAATGCCGGTGCGGGTAGCGCAAACCGCCCGCACCGGTTTTGTATAAGGTTTTTTACAAAATAAATGTTTTCAATAACGTCTATGGGATCACTTGTTTACAACAAGCTCATTAAACTCGTAATAATCGCTGCTGTATACAAAGCCCTCAACATATGGAGCTACGGCATAGTATCCTCCGTCCACAATCAGAGGTTCGAGCGGACCTTCCTCTAGCAGGATCTGCTCCGCACGAGCAAGAAGCTCCATGCGCTTAGCTCTGTCAAATGTCACCACTGCCTCGGCAACCAGTGAATCGTACTCCTCATTTGTAAACAGATTCCAGCCTGAACCGGTAATATCGTTGACAGCGCCTCCGGTGATCCACATTCTAAGAATATCGCTTGGATCGGAACCCGTCGAAAGAGATGTGTAGTAAATGTCATAATCATATGTCATCATGGCCTGAATGGCCTGAGGTACCGGAAGAAGAGTTATGCTGATATTATTAAGGCCGAGAAGTTGCTTCCACTGGTCAACAACTGTTTCCGCAATCAAACGGTATGTTGGGACCTCAAATGTCAGATAAGACAATTCAGGAAGTTCAGAGACCGAGGAATATCCAAGTTCCTCAAGTGCTGCCTGGAGATATTCCTTTGCTTTGTCTACATCTCCATTGACCGGAACAGTATCCAGTTTGAAATCCTCTACAAAGAGGCTATCTTCTCTGGCTCCACCGTGATTTGCGTTAACTATGCGAGTAAGAGGGCCTGCGGAGGGATTGGTAGCAGCAACAAGTGCTTCTCTGTTTAGAGCGTAACTGAGAGCTTTCCTAAAATTCTTGTTTCCAAGAATCGCTGCTTTCTCAGGATCGGAGTTGAGGCGGTTGAACTGTATTGCCTGATGGCCTCCCCCTGTGAAATGAACGGTATAATCTTTCAGTATATCGAGGTAGTCATTGCCAACCATCATCAGACAGTCAACTTCACCATTTTCAAACATGGTAACCCTTGTATTGTGATCGGACGATATGACCATCTTGAGGTGTGTGGTTGGAAAGCTTGTGTCCGCATTGATGTATGTGGGGTTCTTGGTAAAGGACATGTATCCGTCGAATACCCATTCATTAAGTATATACGGGCCGCTGTATTCCAAATCAGCCGGTGTTCCGCCAAGGGCTTCTCCTTTTTCCTTAACAAATTCCTCTCTAAGAGGATATATGTCAAGCTTTCCGTCAAATATGGCTATCGGCTTTTCGAGGGTGATCTCCAATGTCTTGTCATCAAGTGCCTTAATACCGACATCTTCTCTTGAGCATTCTCCGGCATTGTATGCAGCCGCATTCTTAAATCCATATGTGTTTATAAGGTCGGCGGCCCTTGCCGATCCCATTTCAGGGTCAAGACTTGCCAGCAAATAGTATGCAAAATCTGAAGCAGTTATCGGAGTGCCGTCAGAGTAAACAGCGTCCCGGAGGTAATAAGTATACACAGTTTTGTCATCACTTACTGTGAAACTCTCGCAAACTTCGGGGTAACTTACACCCTTATAAGGTCTAAACAACATTGCAGAAGTTAGGTAAAAGATATGGGAATCGATGTTTGATACACTGAGTATCATATTGAGTGTTGCAGGCTGATCTCCCACAAAAGTAAAAGTTGTTTCTTTAACAACAGGAGTCCCACCTTTGTCGTCTCCATTGTCGCCTTCACTTGTGGGAGATGGCTCTACACTTAGCGACGGGGTTGGAGTGCTATTGCCGCTGTCGGTATATGTATTGCAGCCAAAAATACTTCCCATCAGCAGCAGAGCGATCAAAAGCACCAACGTCACTTTATGAATTTTTTTCATAACATGCCTCCATTGATTAGCGCTTAAAACTGATAACAATTTTTCGCTTTAGGTTGCTAAAATATTACAGTAATATTCACTGTTTGTCAAGTGCTGTTAGGCTATTCTCAAAGCATTGGCTTGTGGTGTCGGACCGAAAAATCCAATTAGTTCCATAGCAAACAACAACTTAACAGATTAGGCTGTGTTAACCACGTTGACAACAAATCCGGAACTCTGATATAATTTCAAAAATTGTCAATCAGTGGAGGATATTATGGGTCACTATGTTTTGCTCGGCAGGATCATAGACTCGATCTCAGATTCTGCGTTAGAAAACGGTGCTGTCGAGATTATGGACAGCAAAATCACCTATGTAGGACCTGCTGCAGCACTATCATATCCAGAAAGTGCGAAAGTTTTTGCAGTTGAAAATGGAACAATTATGGCAGGCTTTATAGACTGCCATACTCATCTTACAGGAACTGAGGATGCCGGCAGTTTTTGCGGTGGAGCCTTCTTTGGAGACCAACTCCTAGGAGCCGCATATCAAGTAGGCCTACTATTGGATGCAGGCTTTACCGGAGTGCGCGACATGAGTGAAGCAGGTCTCTATCTCTCAAGAGCCGTTGAAAGGGGAAAACTTAGAGGTCCCAGAATAATGCCGGGAGGAAGAATACTTGGAATAACATCCGGACATGTTGATACACATCCTCACCTTACAAAAGAGTATTTTAATCAAACAGATCACCTCAGCCGTCTGGTCGACGGAGTCGACGATTGCGTCTTAGGCGTACGCGAACAGTTCCGAATGGGAGCCAAATTTATTAAAATTTGTGCTACGGGCGGTGTATCTTCACCTGCTGATAATCTGGACGATATACAGTTCTCCCCGGATGAATTGCGAGCAATAGTCGAGGAAACCAAAAGACACAATTCATATGTCGCTGCACACTGCACTGGTTCTGAAGGAGCATACCAGGCATTAGTTTCTGGCGTCGAGTGCATCGAACACGGGGTAATGCTGACTCAGAGGGAAATTGACCTTATGGCTGAAAAGGGTGCAACTCTAGTCACCACTCTCGCTGTATCACTTGGGGTCGCAAACATACCCGGCCTTCCCGACTGGATGGCTAAAAAAGCCAGGGACTGCGCCGAAGCCAACGTTAAAACTATTGAAATGGCAAGAAAGGCTGGAGTTCGAATAGCTTTTGGCACAGACTTTTCAAACTCTAAAAACTCACCTTATCTAAGAAACGGCAAGGAGTTCGACGCAATGGTACGGGCCGGAATGACGCCAATGGAGGCAATAAAAGCCGGAACAATAAACGCTGCTTATTTATTGATGATGCAAGATAAAATCGGTTCACTTGAAAAGGATAAGCTTGCCGACATAGTAGTCGTTGAAGGCAATCCATTAGAGGATATTAAATGCTTGATATCTGCAGACAACATAAAGCTTGTATTCCAAAATGGTGAAATCAAAAAGGACATAACACGCAAGGAGATTTAACAATACTGAACCACTCTTTGCCAAGTAGACAGTAGAAAGATGAAATTTTTATGTATCACACTTATGGCGGGGTTCAGTCTAAGGATGACAGGAGACGACAGTAGGACGTTTCTTTTGTCTTGGAGTTACCTCTAAGACAAAAGAAACGTCTGTCTTGTTAGTCCCCCTGTCATATTTTTATTTGGATGTTCTATTTTGAAAACTGCGGATCTGGTAATCAACATTTACTTCTACATCTGCTTGGCTAAATATGTTGTCCCAATCATCTCTGATCTCTTCCCACAGTTTGTAGTCATGAATTTTTATTATTTTCCAGAAATCAGCTACATCTGCTTTGTACTTCTTTTGTAAAACATGAAGGGTATTATATATGCGCTTTTCTACCTCTCTTGCAATTTGCTCCTCTATGTCACGTAAATATTTCGTATCGGTAGCATCCGAGCTCGTATCCCATGTCTCAGCCAATGCACCATCCGCAGAAATGTCCACCTTAAAGGAGATATTGTCTTCTTTTATTGTCGGCTTGATCTTGTGTCCCTTTATACTAAAAATACAGTTTACGATTTCACCGTTCTTTTCATCTCTGATAGTAACATTGCTTGCCTTTGCTTCTCCAAAAAGCCAATTGAGCCCTTCAGTCTCTCTTTCATCCAGAAAACCGGCCAATTTATTTTCTTTACCGCAAATAATCGCAGCACCCTTCAACTCCAAGGTTTCTTCCAAAGCCAATTTTTGAATCGCAACACTTGATCCCGCGGCAAAATCCTTGGCCAGATCACCAAATGTACGTTTATGCAACTTTTTTGATGTTCCAATTCCGGTAGTAAGTAGGCTGTCTATTTCAAACGCAGGTAGATGTTCAAGCTCAGGTTCTATTTCGAGTAGAGAGCGAGCTTCGCATTCTGATATAAGCACAAAAGTATTGCGAGGCACTTCCCAAAAAGCATGTAATGTATGCACTAGCTTATATATGTCCGTTGCTCGTGCAACCTTTTCGTTTATAACTATTACATTTAAATGCTCAAAGTTTGGTATTCGACTGCTTATGATAAAAAAGTCGCTCATTATTTCAAATACACTTTCGCCTGACCGTGATAAATTGAAATAGGCCTTTGTGTCCTTGCTGCTCGTATCCGATCCCCCCATGCCGTTAGGGTTTACAAACTGGGCTGTCATAACGAACTGTTCTCCGCCACCACTTTCTTTATCCAATGCTATTGCCACAACTAATCCTAATTCCTCAACTTCATGCCTATCCCAACAAGCGGTGCAGGTAAATATCATAATTATACACAGTGTGATTGTAGTGATGTTTCTGTTTCTCATTTTTGCTTTGACCTTTTCTTTTTCTTTTTATTCTTTCTTTCTTTAAGAAACGAAATCAACAGGAATATCATAGGAAAGGCCAGTCCAATCAATAACCAGGTATATCCTATCATATCCCCCATATCAAAAATTTCAGCTAAGTCATGGGGAATTAATGCTGTCACATATACAAAAGGGAGTATGGCATACAGTGCATTACTGTACTTAACGTTTAAAGTTTGGCTCAAACCTAGTCCCGCAATGTATAGTGCACCAACAAATGACGTATAAATACATATTATCCAAATAATTACAAAGAACAGCTTGAAATTTTCAATAAATCCCCCGGGAAAGTCTATCTCTGCGACTAAACTTGATGTAGGCCATGTTAGATTATTGATTTCATCAACAGTCAGCACTCCAATAGTGATTACTACTACTGCAGTGTTGACGATGACAGTTATCAATAAGCCCAGAAGCATTGACTTCATTGCCTTTTGCGGCTCCTCCATAACGGCTATTATTACCATCACGATTTCGTATCCCGCATATACCATAAAGGAATTACCGACACCTCTCACTACAGGAAGGATCCCCTTGCCAAAAAACGGTCGCATGTTGTTGATGTCAAACTTTTTCATACTTAGCAGCAATATGCCGACCAGAAAAACGATTACTATCGGAAAATACATTTCGAATGCTTTTAGAATAGGGTTTATCCCTCCAACAGCCAGATAAACCCCCACCCAAATGAAAACTATCATCATCACCTTATCCGGTGTAGTCTGTAGTAGATAGGTCGATACAAGCTCAGCCAAAATTCTTGTTTCAAATCCCGCAACTACTATAAAATAAAGCGACGCCAGTATATTAAGCACCTTTCCAACAGCCGTGCCTACGACTTCTGTACTAAACTGAAAAATCGTCTTGCCTGGATACCTCCTGCAGAGAATGACGGTTAATGCACCGCCAATCATTGCAAGTATTCCGCCCAACAGGATACTGATCCAGGCATCCGGCGTTTGCACTGTATCAGTTACTTCTCTGCTGACCGCCAGAAGCCCGGCACCCATAACCATTGAAAATATAGCAACGGTAACCTGTTTGGAAGTTACAGCGTCCCTAGGTTTACCCATCGGTTAAGCATCATTCCTTTGCCTTACATCATCATGAGTCTTCAGCGTTTTAGGTCTTTTCTTCATAGCCGTCATCGGCAGCCTAAAAAGGAAATCCTTCATATCGTCAAGTCTCAATGGGGCTAATGGGCTCATATAATCAATACCGAAACTTTTTAGCTTAGCGAGATTTGCACTTATCATTAAGAATGAAAGCATAACTCCGTAAAGTCCAAATAAACCCGCTGCAAGTATGATCATAAACCTTAAAATTCGCATGGATATTCCAATTATATACTGGGGAATAGAAAATGATGAAACTGCTGTCAACGCGACTATAATGATCATGACCGGACTAACGATTCCTGCCTTTGCGGCCGCTTCCCCAATAACCAAACCACCCACTATACCTACAGCTTGACCTATAGACTTTGGCAACCTCACGCCAGCCTCCCTGAGGATTTCGAGGGTCACTTCCATTATCAATGCTTCAATAAGCGCAGGAAAAGGTATTCCTTCTCTTGTAGCAGCAGCAAAGATCACAAGCTTTGTCGGTATCATTCCTTGGTGGAATGAGATAAGCGAGACATAAAACGCAGGCAGGAATAGGGAAATCAAGATAGCCATATATCTTATACAACGTATGAAGGAACTGTAAATCCACCGATCGTAGTATTCGTCTGGGGCCTGTATGAACATCGAAAATACAGTAGGTACAATAAGCACAAAAGGGGTGTTATCAACTAAAATGGCTATGCGTCCCTCCAAAATTGCCGATGCAGTTTTGTCGGGGCGCTCGCTGTGCTGGATCTGCGGAAACACCGTCAAAATATTGTCTTCAATAAATTGATCAATATACCCGGCTGCCATTATCGAGTCAATATCGATTCGCGAAATTCGGCGATGCAGTTCATCAATAATGTCTTGATTTGCCACTCCCTTTAGATACATGATTGCTACATCTGTGTTAGTCCTACGACCGATCCTATACCTTTCTACAGTGAGATTTGCATCTCTGATCCTTCGACGGACCCTCACGATATTCTCCTGTAGAGTTTCAACAAAACTGTCTCTAGGGCCTCTGATAGAGGGTTCTGAAAGAGGTTCCTCCTGATTTCTTGTTTTCCAGCCCGGTGTGGTGATAACCAGTGCCTCTTTTGAACCATCAAGTATTAATATCGTATTGCCCTTAAAAACTTCGTAAATACATTCGTTTAGCTTGTCAGTTACGCTTACACAGCGCACTGTGATAACAGAGTCCTTTATTTTGTCAATTTTCACAGAACTGGACAAAACACCTTTTGCCCTTCCAAATTCTTTCAATATAGGTCTGATTATATGTTGCTGTATAGTGTCGTTGCATGCTAGATTGTCGATATAGAAAATCGCAAGACTTTGCTCTCCGTCAAGTAGCTTCAGAGTTCTATATACAACATCTGAATCCTTTCCTATATACTTCTTTATCATTTTCATATTAGAAGCAAGTGAGGACTTTAAGAAAACGTCGTGTTTGTTATCGACTTCAATTTCTGATAGATATTGGCTTCGGCTTTTTTGCCCCGTGTCCTTTCTATCGTTCTTTTTTACGCCTTTCCACATTTGTATGACGCTTCCTCTCTTTCCAGAGTATTATGTGCACAGGAAAAGATATCATTCAAGCTGCTTTTTTATCCACTGACAAACTTTTGAAAGTCCAAATGGAACTATGAATACAATAATTACTTCTAACAACAACTGTAGGTATCCGGACAATGACATATCCTTTAGCACGCTTATCACCTCTTCGCCGGTAATGGAAAATCTATCTTAGTCTTTATGGCAAAGGGCATCTTTATTCAGGAGGCGGTCGTTCTATTTTGCTTTACAAGCAAAATCCGGTAAGCAATCATTGTTACCTACCGGATCATATTTTTACTTATGCTCTACCCCAACAATTGACGAAGAGCCAAAACTCAGCGTTTATTATTCACATTAACTAAAATAAGCTCACTCTCGTAACTATCAGTGCATTGCTCAATAGTCAAAAATTTGTTCAAAATGGTTTACGATAGACTATGTGTGACTATTTTGACTTTTTCCCACGTATGCGTAAGTGGTGCATTCAGTATATCAATCGGAAACCCTAAGAGAATCCCTAGATTTTCCGAGTCTTTTCCAAAAGCGGAATGTGCTCGGCCAGACCACTCCTCCGAATATGGCGACCATAAAATATCTTATCGCACTTCCAATTCCGTCATGCTTTATAATCGATGCGATAACCGGTTTTAGACCTATTCTAATGGCAAATACTCCTGCAATCCCCACCAGACATTTCATGATCTGTGCCCACCAGACCACTTTTACATCGAATTTTAGTATGTGCATATCTACGTACCAGACGATCGGAAATGCAACCGCAATACCTAAAATCGTATACGCATGTGAAACACCGTCAGTGGCAAACTTCATCGACTCTGAATCAATCGCGTTTGCTAAAGTCCTTTCGGCAAACAACACAAGCAAAGCTGCTACCAGAACAAAACCAATGTTCATAACAAGCCCTATTCGTCTGTCTGTTTCTGCCCTTCGCAGGATCGGGAACACAAAAGCTACAAGTAGTGCGCCGATAGCCCATGATACTAAAACATCTGCAGGGGTATGTACTCCAAGGTACATCCGGGAAAATCCGATAAGAATGATCACAGCAAAAAGCAAAATCCGGAGTGATTTCAGCTTTGACACACGAAACAGACTGCCAAACAGAACCGTAGAGTTTTGGGTGTGGCCGCTTGGAAAGGAATAACCCGTTGCCGCTTCCCTTGCGCTCTCAACTATTGTAAATGAGGGATCTCTGATCCAGGGACGCGGAATGTGGAACAAGCCTTTGAGAAACTGATTTATTGTAACTCCAATCATGACAGAATATATCATGCCATAGCCCAATCTCTTGTCCATGCACCAAAAAATGATAAAAGCAACTCCCAATATGATGATTTCATCACCCAAGAAAGTTATCATCGAGAAAATGCGGTCTAATACAGGAGTGCGGCAACTCTCCAGCAATTTCAGGATTTCCATTATACAGTTCTCCTCTATAAATAGTTAATTGCTAAAAAAGTTAAGTGCCTACTCAAAAAGCGAACTGTTCGTATGTGGCAAGAAGCAGGCTGCGATAAACTCATCCATATAGCGAGGATTTACACTAAGTTCTAAATATGTCATGTTACGCCCTATATCTTGTATCCGCTCTGCTGCCTTATCGGACAGGAGCATTGCATATGATCCTGTAAGCGAGGTGTTGCCAATATAGCTGAACCTGTCTTCAGGCAGGTTTGGGAACATGCCGATACGAATTGCATTTTTGATATTTATCCCGCTACCAATACCTCCGGCTACCAGTACACTCTCGATCATATCTTGCTCCATTGACAGTGAGTCGAGCATCGTGATGATTGCCGAATAAATTGCACCTTTGGCGCGTATAAAGCTTTCGATGTCAACCTCATCGATTGCAAGCTCCCTTGAGGTGCCTGATTCATCGCCAAAGGCTATGACGTATCGCGCAACTCCATATTCATCACGCAGTATGCGCTCTCCCTCTTTACAAACCTTCCCCTTGCGTCAATGATCCCGCATAAGAAAAGTTCACCCACCAGGTCTATGATCCCCGATCCGCAGATTCCAACAGGTGCTACGCCGCCAATCGTTCTGTATGTGGGATCCATGGTATCACGGTCAATCGATACTGCTTCAATTGCCCCGTCGGTGGCGCGCATACCGCAGCTGATCTCGCCGCCTTCAAAAGCAGGACCTGCGGAACAAGCACAGCTCATCAAAAAATCCCGGTTCCCTAAAACGATTTCTCCGTTTGTCCCAAGATCTATAAACAACGTAAACTCGTCGCGATTCCACATCATACTTGCGAAAGTCCCGGCTGTAATATCTCCACCTACATAACTTCCAACGTTGGGGGCAAATATTACTGATGCATTTGGATTTGCTATTAAACCAATATCACGGGCATATATTGCCTCCAACTCATAAAAAGCAGGCACATAGGGCTCTTTTCTGAGGGGATCGGGGTTGATGCCTGTGAACAAATGATTCATGGTTGTGTTTGCTGCAACACTTACCCTGCATATTTCCCATGGGTGGATATTTGCCCCGTGACACATCTTCTCAATAAGAGGATTTACGGTTTCATCTATGACGGCCTTTTGCAGTCTCTTCAGTCCACCTTCCCTGGTGGACTCAACTATCCGGTTGATAACATCAGCGCCGTATCTTATTTGAGCATTTCCCGCAGACGCCTTAGCAAGGATCGTTCCGCTGTTCATGTCTACCGCAAGAGCTGATACAGACGTGGTCCCGATGTCAAGGGCTATGCCAACAGCGCGAAGTGTGTCCGACATAACAGCGACATTATATACATACGTGCAGCCTTTGCTAATCTTGACAGCACATTTCAGCTTAAAGTCTCCCTCTCTCATCCTATCGGGCAAAACCTGCATAACAGATAAAGGGATAGCAACGCGCTCAGTACCGGTCCGGCGTTGAATGTCACGTACGATCCGCTCGTTGTCAGGCATAGGATTTTCAACTGTTGGCGGTTCCATATCTAAATCAAGAATACTAAACCCGTTTTCAATTGGAATGGATGCCTGCCTTATGTCCTCAAATGCTGCTTCAAATATGGCTGTTTCCTCGGGGGAGCTCAGATCCGAAATCCTCATACCGCTTTGATATGAGGTTGCTGTTTTGGGGACTTCCACAATCATATCTCCGTCTACGAGAGTGTGGCACGCCAGACGTATACCTTGACTATACTCATCTTCGGAAATGTGTATTGACTTTTTTGACTTTCCTTGACCGTATACTATTTTTACCCTGCACTTTCCGCAGGATCCGTTTCCGGAGCATGGTGCATCGATTGGAATGTTTGCTTTCCTTGCCACATCAAGGAGGGTTTCGCCGAAAGCAGCAAAGACTGTAACATCTTTGCTGCTTTCAGCCTTAAAGGTCACTTTGAACATTTTATAATTCCTTTGGCTTATTTAGTGTGCTTATCAATCATGAGGGGTCAATATTCGAAATTTTTTAACCAATCCTACATTATCGGATCCATGGAAAGTGCCGGATGATTTTTTTCTGTCAGGAACTCCAAAACCTTATCCGACTCTGTTGCAATCGTTTCGTCACAGATCATGTCTGTAAAGTTATCAATACCAAGCAACTCTTTTGCTGTCTTATTGAGGCGGGACGCTACGTCATCTTTCAGCTCCTTGGGCATCCAGACGATTCTCTTTATGCCACCTTCGGCGCAGATAAACTTCTTCGATGAGATAAAGTGGCGGCCATGTCCCATAAAGCCGGGTGTTTGCACTCCGCCGCCGGTCATCGATGCCAGCTCACCAAACGTCATGCCTACAGGGGTCATTCCCTTAAACTCACGGTTGACGATTACTACTCCGTTGGCCTCAGGCAGTATTCCGCAGATGCACTCAAAACATCCACAGCTGGTCATCGGGTCTTCTAAGAGTGAATAGAGTGAAACACTGCTTACAGCTCCGTGAGATGTCTCTTCAACAGCTTTATTGATCGACTCATAAATACCTTTTACCTCGTCAAGGCAGCCTTCCTTCTTAACAGGTTGAGCGGTGCCCGTCGGCTCCAACTCCTTGGTGGCCTTGGCATCAAGCCAACTGACAGCTCCGCAGAGGCCTAGGCGCTCAGGTGTGACAACACATACATGCGCAGGTGCAAACGACTGGCACAAAACACAAGTGTAGAACGTATCGACGTTTTCATCAGTCATTGATGCCAGGCGAGCGTCTCTGGCGTTGTAGCGTGGCATACCCTCTTTTTCCAACAGTTCCTTGACTTTGTCGGCATCAGTGACAATAGTGACCTGGCACTTATCCACAACGCTCTCAAAGTCGTCCATTACCATGTGGTATATGACCTCTCCTATATGTTTCAACCGCAGTCCTCTCTCATAGGAGTCCTTACTAATGCGGACACGGAGAAGGTTTCTCTGGCCGGTGTGCATTACACCTTCGATATAGTTTATCCAATAGTGGATCTTTCTCTCGATAACGGGCTCGAAGTCTGCTTGCATCTTCGAACCGGCGACCTCAATAAAAATGCCCAACGGCATACTTAGTGGAGCCTCCCCATCAATGTCGGGACCCACAAGGGAGACCAAATGGTCTTCAATTTCTTCAGGGCTCCTCATAACGACAAGTTCGCAAGTCGGGGTGACTCCCACGGTGAACTCTGCATGCATATCATTTCTGCGAACGATCTCGCCCTCAAATGCAGAGGCAAATGCAACCGGAATCGGCATCTCCTTGACTTTGATCCTGATGTTTCTCAGGTTCAGTGAGCACTGGGCTGTTTCACTGTGATCGGTACAGGACTCAAGGGCACCGGGCACTTGATTTTCGCCCAAATCTACGTCAACCACTACCGGGAAGCCCAATGCTATAGCACCGGCTCCTGCAGACACCACGATCTCGTTGAGAGGGCCAAATGTGTTAACAAACGCCGGCACCCTCTCCTTAGTATAAGTAAGCAATGTGTTTAGATCTCCGGGCTGCACATTTCCGAAAATAAGAGCAGCACGGATCGCCACTGTCACTGCATGGATTACCGCTGTAACTCCATGACCGAGCGGTACGACACGAAAATCCAAACCCATACGAACTCCGCATTCCGCTGCCTGGTCTATGACATTTCCAATCAAGAATGTAAGAATTCCCTTACTTTGATAGTCCTTTACTATAGCAGCCATTTCATCCGACTTTTCAGCTTCGCCGATCACTACGGCAACACCGGGCATATCGCCTGTGACAAGGGGAACTCCAAGGGAACGAATCACAGCGTCGGGAACAAAACCGATTCCGCTTTCCTGTTCAGTTCCGTATGCTGCCTGGCCTGTCGCGTATTGCAAAGCTTCAATGATTTCAGCTCCGACAGCAGTAGCAAGTCCGGCATTAAGAGCTTCCCCCAGATCCTCCTTGCCTGAGATGAGACTCTTCAGTACATCGACACATGCCGGAAGATCGCCCAACGTCTTTACCTTAACACCTGTTGCCGCATAAATGGTCGGCAAAAAGTATGCAGTGTCGGGAAACGCTACTTTGTGGTCGGCACCGAATTTCTCAATTGCGTCATTGACCGCTCCTTCGACGAGTCCGGCCACAGCATTTGATCCTGCGTAAATGAGATCTGTTAGCGCGCTCATAGTATAGCCCCTTTCCTAATTTAATAAAGATCGATCAAATTTCTTACAAGCTTTGAAATGTCTGAAATTTTTTGAATATTTTATTACAAGCCTAAATCATCAAAACCAAAATATCCAAGCATAAATTTTCAGAGCTAAAAATCCGTATCTAGATTTTTTATGTAAACCTGCTTTTTAAGTGACATCTTCCGGCAAACCGACTTCGTCCTCTGTCCGCAAATTCTTACGGATAAGCCAATTGTCTGCTGTCCACAACTCGATCTTGGCAAAATTAGTACTATATCATCCATGCTAGACTCAAGTACAAAGAACGTAAATAAGGATCCGGAATGTGATCACTAAAGCTCCAAGTAGGAATCGGCGTATAGCGTGTTGTTTTTTATAATATCGCATGTTTTTATGGTTTCCATCAACCTTTGATCACAGGGATTGGCTATGGCTGAAGTCAAGCCGCACTGCATCGCCATTGCCAGCATTGCCGAATCCACTATCGGACGGATCTGCTTTGGCATGCCGTTTGAAACATTTGAAAGTCCGCCGGTTGTGTTGAGCCCCATCTCGCTTATCATATGTATAGCTTCCAGGACCTCTGTCTGTTTGTCCTGCATGCCTTTTATTACTAAAAAGAGCGGATCGAACCACAAATCCATCGGATCCATACCAAGAGACATACCTCGCTCAAGCATTTCCTGACAATAGAGCATGCGCTCATCGTTATCGGTGGGTATGCCCTCCTTTGAGCAAAGTGCAAGAACAATAGCGTCGTGCTCGGCCGCCAGGTCTATGTTAGTGATCCTGTCACCTGCGTTTGCGGAATTGATTATCGGTTTGCCCTTTGAACGGTTATACACCGAGAGTCCCGCCTCGATGGCTTTGCTGTTTACAGTGTCAAGAGACAGAGGAATGTTGTCGAAGTTTTCCTGCAGGAGTGTCACTATCCACTTCATCAGCTCTTCGCCGTCCGATTCGGCAGGTCCGATATTTACGTCGATGTACTGTGCGCCGGCGTCGATCTGCTCTTTGGCGCGCTTAAGGATGGGTTCCGGGTTGCGCTCGCTGATGGCCCTTCGAATCACCGGTGATATGCAGTGAATCCTTTCGCCGATAATAATGAATTTTCCCATGGCTGCCAGTCTCCTTATGTAGATTTATTTGTAATCCTTGAGGAATTTCACAAGCTGCATAGCTTCATTTGGTGCAACAACGATCTCCCATTCCGGAAGTTTTTCCTCCAACTCACCCTTCAAAACTGCCACTTTTCCTGGCAAAAGCAGTGTTCTTGACTTGATTTTGCTTTCGATTTCCTGTTCTTTTATAAACTTAGCAATCGATGAGGCGCTGAGTTTTCCTGCTGCCCAAGCTGTAAGGACGGAATAACCGCCCGCGTCGGTGATAAGAAGGTTTACCGGGACACCTGAACGTTCTATTTCACCGGATACTACGAAATATGTCAGAGCAAAGTCTACAGTAAGTGCACAGATCGAGTTCTCGTCAGCACCGTTTAGCGGATAGATGCCGGGTTCGACCTTCATTGGCTTCTGAGGGTCGGTGAATATGTTCTGACGTAGTCCGTAGAGGGGAAGCGCTTGGGCATAGCTCATTGCGCTCATAACAACGATCGAACCATATTTGAGAATAAACAAAGATGCCAGCGCTGTCTGCATAAGCTTATCGTTAGGCGCAAGCCTTCCAACATTTACGATCGTAGGATATCCGAAGGTCCTGTCTTTGTTTTTTATAGCGGCACGGCGGATTTGAACGGTATTGGCGAAAGCGTCACCAATCGATTTGATTCCAACATCGAGGATCAGATTCTTATTTCCAAGGGACTCAAGCTTTGCCGCATTGTCGTAGAGCTCATCTAAATCATTTCCCTTGACACCGAGAACAACACCGTATTTTTGGGCTAACGAATTCATTGCCTCGATATTATCGCTGTCAGCACCATTGAGGATCGGTTTTCTGCCTCCGGCAAGTTCCAGGGCCTTTTCAGCCATATCCGGATCAGTACAGCTAATGATCAAAGCCTTGTCGGTTTGAAGTGCTCTTTGCAGCAGCTCCAGGTAGCGTTCGTCGCCCTTGCCCGGAACATAATTGACATGCAAAAACTCAACCCGCATCCTCTCTCCGATTCGTTCGTAGTCTATGCTTTCAACGCTTTCAAAGGCCGCCTGATTTTCTTCGTCGGAAGCAGCATTACAGACCGATATCGAAAACAGTGTCTTGTTTACAAATGTTTTTTCATGTCTGAATAATACGGTTTCACCGCCTAGAACGTAAGTATTATCACCGGTGCCGGTAGTAATCGTCTTCATAGGTGGTGCAGTAGCGTCGGACAACTGCTCGAGAACCTCAGGTGACAGATGCGGACATTTGTCCATCGTTGCAGCACCGGAGGCCACCTTCATTGCAAAGGCCATACAAGTGGGAAAACCGCAATCCTTACAGTTTGTCTTTGGTGTCAGCTTAAATATATCTATACCTTTAAGAGCCATGGCAATACTCCTCTTTTATTTCATGTGGATATTTATACGGATACTTCATTCGAATCGCTGTTGATCTTGGTCTGTTCGATATTCACTTAATGCTCTGAGTGTGTTGTGTGGAGTTGAATGTATGTAATTATAAGAGTGCATTTATAAACGACGATACTGTCTCTATTGAACGTGGATGCCTAAGAATGACCGCATCGGAACCCGAAGCTAGACAAGCAACAGCTGTCACAACCTCCATGTGGATCCCTCTTTCCTCGGCACTACCCCATTGAGGCATGTCCTCCTCTGGTAGTACCGATTCTTTGACACCCCAGGTCTCAAAAGAGACAGGAGTTACAATTGGCATCTGAAGCATTGCGTCATTTTGCGCAAGTGCTGCCGCCCTCACCCTGTCCATTGTTGAGACAAGATATTCAAACCCATAGCCGGCAGCAGCTGAACCAAGATCCATAACAATGCTTTCAGGATTTACTCCCAATTGTTGCAGCAGTATATTCAGTTGCTTTGCGAGATTTATGTCTACCGAGGACTCCGCTCCGACCTTCTGACCATAGGCAAGTCCGGCCGCCGCTCCCACCGCCTTATAGTTTTCTTCCTTTGCGGATAGAAACAGTATGTTTTTACCTTGAAGCGCTTGCGAGATCTTCTCAAACAAAACAGCGTCCTTCTCGGTATTCTTACAACCGGCAACCGCTATCGGAACCTCAACTGCATCAGCAACCTCACATGCGATTTGCACGCACTCTTCTACCGACCGATTCAGCCCATTGGGATCGGCTCCCTCGAAGTGCAGGCAGATAAAATCGGCACCATGTGTCTGTGCTGCTTTCTGCGCTATCTCGGAAACAGAATTGGCGCCGCCATAATGATCTCTGATGCCCTCCGGCCAGTTTTCAACTCCCCGGTCGGACACCTCGATCCCTATTTTCGGCACCCAATCCGACGGCGAGTCAAAGGTGTAGAACGGAAAGGTGTTAGCCCCTCCAAGTGTGACCGCATTATCGCCGGTACCGATTTCAATGGTTTTAATGGATGAGTTAAAAGTCTGGGGCGTTCTCTTAAACGGCATATACTGATTTCCTTTCTATATGTAGTCGTATATAGTTGTTAAATTTTTAACGATCCTGTGGACAATAGTCGACATTTTAGTTTTTCGCAGAATCAAAGGCCGGCTTTTTCAATGATTTCACGCATTGCCTTTTTAGAAAGTGCATCTTCCGGGAGGTTTACTGTAGGAGTTCCCTCGGCGTCATAGTCATAAACCATTGGATCATAGGGCACTACGCCGATCAGTTGAAGTCCTTGAGCATCTATTTCCTGCCGCACGCTGTCATTAAGTTCTCCATTGGGAGCGTGGTTTACAATAAGATATACATTTTTTGCGTTAAGCTTCAAATCTTCAGCGAGCTTCGCAATCCTTCCTACCGCTTGGATTCCGCGGCGCGAACAATCGCTGACTAAAAACAACGTATCAATAGCCGGAAGGATCCCACGACTTACGTGCTCCATACCGGCTTCATTGTCAACAACGACAAAATTGTAGCGGGATGAGTATCTGTCGATCTGGCTTTTCAGAATGTCGTTGACATAGCAATAACATCCTTTGCCCTGTGTTCTTCCCATAACTATCAAATCGTAGTTGTCTGATTCAATTAGCGCTGTACCAAAGCGAAAATCCATATACTCCGACTTCGACATACTCGCTGGAATGGGGTTGTTGTCCATGCTTTCAGCTCTAGCTACCTCTTCCCTAATATCGCCAAGTGTCGTCGCAACCTTTTCACCAAGCACCTCGTTGAGGTTTGAGTTTGCATCAGCATCCACAGCAAGGATCGGTCCCTTTCCTTTCTTGCCTAAATAGTCTATCAACAGTCCACATAGCGTGGTTTTTCCTGTTCCGCCCTTCCCAGCAAATGCAATAGTATGTGACATATATCCAATATCTCCTTTTGTTGAAAATCTTATAATTTCATTTAATGTGTCGATCATACTTTTAAGATTTTTTATAGGTTAAGGAAGATAACACTATACGTCCTTAACAAAAATAATTTTGCCTATTGTGCAAAACATTCAATGAATATGACCAGAAATTTCAGCACTTTTTATTATATCACCTGAGTGTATAAATGCAAGTCGTTTTAGGCTTTATTGCCCAATTTATTGACAATCAGAGATGCATGGGGTACACTAAATACAACAATCTGTGCGTACGAAACGCATAAAAAAAAGCGTATGAAACGCCTCCGGGCCGATGAGCATTATTGGAGGTTTATTCTATGGAACTTAGAGAATTTTTTGAACAACATCCGAAAGTCGCTGTTGCATTTTCCGGCGGTACTGATTCCGCCTTTCTTTTGTATTCAGCAAGAAAATATGGCAGCGATGTTCGTGCTTATTTTGTGAAGACTCAATTTCAGCCTGACTTTGAACTGGCTGACGCACGCAAACTTGCGGAGGAGCTCGGCGTACCGTTGACAGTGATAACAGTTGACGTATTTACAAATCCTGATGTCATCAAAAATGACAAACTGCGCTGCTACCACTGCAAACAAGCCAATTTTTCAGCAATTTTAGAACATGCCAAAAAAGATGGGTATGAGCTTTTGCTTGACGGAACAAACGCATCTGACGACCCGTCCGACCGTCCCGGGATGCGTGCGCTAGCCGAGCTTGGCGTTCGCTCTCCTCTCAGAGAATGCGGTCTTGATAAGGATGAAATACGCAGACTTTCCCGCAAAGCAGGCCTATTTACATCTGATAAACCGTCATATTCCTGCCTTGCTACACGCATACCGACCGATACGGCAATAGACGCGCGATCACTACAACATGTTGAAGCAAGCGAAACCGCCTTGCATAATTTGGGCTTGTCTGATTTACGAGTACGAAAAATGGGTAAAACAGCGAAAATCCAGCTCCCCGCTGAACAAATGCAACGTGCAGTTGAAATGCACAGCGAAATTGTAAAAGAACTCTCACCGTATTTTGAGTCGATACTTCTCGACCTAGTCCCGAGAAAATCCTCAATCACTAGTAATTAAAAGCTATATACAAGTGTTTTGTGCAGATGACCACAATTTGCTCCTTGTTTGATGGGAGGGCCATTATGGATCAAAAAGATATTCGAAGATTACTACAGCAGGTCAAAAATGGAGATATTTCCATTGACACAGCTGTTGAAAAATTAAAAATCGCTCCTTTCGAGGACCTGGGCTATGCCAAGGTGGATCACCACCGGGGTTTGCGCCAGGGAACCCCCGAAGTGATTTATGGCGAAGGCAAAACACCTCAGCATATTGTAGGCATCGTCAACAATATGAAAAGCCGCGGCGAGAACAATATATTGATAACCAGACTCGCCCCTGAGGCAGCTGAAGAGATATCACGCTCAGTTGAGCTTTCTTACGATCCGGTGTCGCGTATTGGTCTTGTAGGAAAGAAAAGCGACGTAACCGCGACCGGGACCATAGTCGTGGCAACAGGAGGGACAAGCGATATCCCTGTGGCCGAGGAAGCAGCTCAGATAGCCGAAGCACTTGGAAACCGCGTTGAGCGCTTATATGATGTGGGCGTTGCAGGGCTTCACAGGCTGTTGTCGAAGCTTGATGTTCTCATGTCCGCTCGCGTCGTCATAGCCGTTGCGGGCATGGAAGGTGCACTTGCAAGCGTTATCGGAGGGCTTGTGGATTGCCCGGTCATTGCCGTGCCCACCAGCATCGGATACGGAGCCAGTTTCAATGGATTGGCCGCCCTGCTTTCAATGCTCAATTCATGTGCCAGCGGAGTCAGTGTAGTAAACATCGACAACGGTTTTGGCGCAGGTTATCTTGCCAGTATGATAAACCACATTGGAGGAACTGTTAAGTGAAGCTACTCTACCTTGAATGCAACATGGGCGCAGCCGGTGACATGCTGATGTCGGCATTATACGAGCTGTGCCATGACAAGGATAACTTTATTGAAAAAATGAATAGTCTACTACCTGATATTTCAGTATCTGTTACCAACTCGACAAAATGCGGAATTACGGGAAGCAGAGTCTTAGTTGAAGTATCGGGCGCTGAAGAGATAAGTGAAGATGTAGACCTAAGTGATGTGCACAACCATTCTGGTGAAAGTGGATATAATCATAATAACAATAGTGATAGTCATGATCATGTTCATAGCCATAGTAATGATCACACTCATAGCCATAGTAATAGTCATGACGCCACCCGTAACCATAGCCACAGTCATCATGTTGACGCTGACCACACGCATGATAGCAATCATCATCACTCGCACGATAACAACCATCACGAACATAGCATTCATCAGACATTTGAGGGGATCAGTAGTATCATCCGTGGGATGGACTTGCCCGACAAAGTGAAAAATGACGCAATTGCAGTATACCGGATCCTCGCAGAGGCTGAATCGCATGCGCACGGATCACCGGTTGAACAGATCCATTTTCACGAAGTAGGCACTTTGGATGCAGTTGCCGACATTGTTGGTGTTTGCCTTCTTTTTCATCTGATTGCACCGGACTGTGTAAAGGCATCACCTATTCATGTAGGCACAGGAAATGTGCGTTGCGCACATGGCATACTTCCTGTCCCTGCGCCTGCAACTGCACACATACTTCGTGGAGTGCCGATATATAGCGGCAGCATACGCGGTGAATTATGTACTCCAACCGGGGCCGCCTTGCTAAAATACTTCGTAGATGAGTTTTCTGCGATGCCGCCGATGACTGTTGAATCGATCGGATACGGTATGGGCAAGAAGGATTTCTCTGCCGCCAATTGTGTTCGCGCATTTATCGGCGAGGCTGAGGGCGGTAACGGCGGCGATGGCGACGAAATCTTCGAGCTGAGTTGCAACCTTGACGATATGACGCCTGAGGCAATCGGACATGCAGTTGAAAAACTGTTTAGCGCCGGTGCGCTGGATGTCTTTAGTATACCGATTCAAATGAAAAAGAACCGCCCTGCGGTTCTCCTGACCTGCCTTTGCAGACCGGCAGATGAAGAAACACTTACGAGAATGCTTCTCACCCATACGACAACGATCGGCGTTCGCAAAAAAAGGTGTTCACGTACTATACTGAATTCAACTGCTGTTCCAGTACAGACTTCCTATGGTGAAGTCCGCATCAAGATAAGTCGTGGACACGGTATTGAAAAACACAAACCTGAGTTTGAAGACTTGCGGCGCGCTGCTGAAGAGCACGGCGTAACATTAGAGGAGGTATATCGAGCAGCATTGTCTGCATATGATCGCCTATGAAAAAAATATTGAGAAGTGACTCATTTCGGAGATTCCTTACAGGAGTCCTCATAGGAGTCGGCTGGATTTTACCGGGTGTCAGCGGTGGTGTAATAGCCGTTTCACTTGGGATCTACTCCAAAATGATTAATGCTGTCGGAAATTTTCTAAGGGCAAAAAAGCAGAACTTTCTTTATCTGCTTCCGATAGCCGTCGGAGCATGCGTGGGCATATTTCTTATAAGCAATGTGGTCGAATGGTTGATGTCAAAGTGGTTCAATCAAGTGATGTTTTTCTTTATTGGACTTGTTTTAGGTGGTATCCCGGCTTTATTACGTGAGGCAAACACCTCCACCGGCTTTAGAAAGAGATACCTGTTCACATTCGCCTTAGGGCTGTCTATCGTTCTGCTCCTCTTTGTCACCGAGACTACAAACATCACTGCAGAAGCGCAGACTAAGATCGAGCCCTGGCACGCCATACTTGCCGGTGCGTTTATATCGATCGGGACGATCATACCCGGCATCAGCACGTCCTTTGTTCTGATCATATTTGGAATATACGAGCCGCTCCTCTCTGCATTAAATAATCTGGATATTGGAGTGCTTTTCTACGCAGGTTTGGGGTTTGCCGGAATGTCTCTTCTCAGTATCAAATCGATACAGTTGTTGATCAATCGTTTCCCCGGGTACTGCTTATATTGTGTACTTGGATTTCTTATCGGTTCGACATGCCTAGCCTTTCCGATACCCACATTGGATTTTAGCCTTTTTACAGAAGTAGCATTGTTTGCGCTCGGCTTGCTTATTTCTCTTAAAATGGGCAAAGCGCCAAGACAAGGGGACGCTTCCTCTGTCTGATCCCCTGCCCAACTCGAAAGGTATAGCAAGGCAATAAAAACTCTGTAGATGAGCAGTGCTAGTTCAAAAAAAGGGGGCGCTTCCTATACCTTACTAGCACCCGAATCGATTTAATGTCGTGTAGGGCTGTCTCACTCTAAAATAAACGGTTCGAGGATTTGCCTATGCCATTTTTGATCGTCAGACAGGACATTACTAAAATTAGTGTGGATGCTATAGTAAATGCCGCCAATACCGAACTGCGAATGGGTGGCGGCGTTTGCGGAGCGATCTTTAAAGCTGCGGGTGCTGTTCAGCTTCAAGCTGCCTGCGAGAAGCTTGCACCAATCAAGACAGGAGAGGCTGTTATCACGCCCGGTTTCAGCCTTCCGGCAAAGTATGTTATTCATGCCGCGGGACCTGTGTACCGTGGCGGAAAATCTGGGGAAGAAAAACAACTGCGGGATTGCTATATTAACAGTTTGAAACTGGCTGTAGAGAACAACTGCGCAAGTATTGCCTTTCCACTGATTTCAAGCGGCATCTATGGGTATCCAAAGGATGAAGCGTTACGCATTGCCACTGCCGCAATTCAGGATTTTATAAAGGATAGCGATCTGGAAATATATCTTGCAGTTTTTGATAAAGCTGCCTTTGAAGGCAGTCGCAAACTGTTGGGCGAAGTCGAAAGCTACATAGACGAGCATTATATAAGTGAGCAAGTAAAGTTTCAGCGCAATAGGAGACTTTTGGACATTGAGCAGTATGCGCTGAGGAAATCTGTCGCAGCCCATGAAGCAGAACCTGTATTTACCGCAGCAGGGCTTGACGAATTGATCCACGATCTCGATGAATCTTTCTCTCAAACCCTTCTGAGATTGATCGATGCCAAAGGTATGACAGATGTGGAAGTTTACAAACGGGCCAATCTAGACCGCAAGCTGTTTTCCAAAATTCGTACAGTAAAAGGATATACACCCAGCAAGCGCACGGCTATTGCCTTGGCTATAGCCATGGAGCTGGACCTAAACGAAACGGAGGATTTGCTAAGGCGTGCGGGTTACACACTGTCCCATAGCTATAAATTCGATGTCATCGTTGAATATTTCATCATCAAAGGGAAATATGATATCTTTGAGATAAATGAAGTACTGTTTCAATACGACCAACCGTTATTGGGAGGATAAGATCGGCAAAACAACTTCGTGCCAAACCCTTGTATGTAACGTTTATTTATTACTGTTAAAAATGTCGCTTTTCAAGCGACCTCTTTTTATATTTACGCTGGTATCCTTGAGTCAGAATAAAACTCAAGGAGGACATTTCAAATGAAAAAAGGCTTGACCGAGTTGGTATTCATACTTGATAAGAGCGGTTCCATGTGCGGCTTGGAAAAGGACACGATCGGTGGCTTTAACTCCATGCTCGAAAAGCAAAAGGCTGTTGATGGCGAGTGCATCATTACTACAGTGCTGTTTGACAATAACTATGAACTGCTCCACGACCGTATCGACATTAGGGCGGTCAACCCCATTACGGAGAAAGAGTATCAGGTCGGCGGATCAACCGCACTCCTCGACGCCATCGGTCGGACGATACATAAAATCGACAACGTACAAAAAAACACCACCGACGACTATCGAGCCGAAAAGGTGATGTTTGTCATTATTACAGATGGGGAGGAAAATGCCAGCCGTGAATATTCGGCTGAGAAGGTAAAAGCACTGATCGAACGGCAAAAAGCAAATTACGGCTGGGAATTTATATTTTTAGGTGCAAACATCGATGCAATTCAGACTGCAGGACGGTTTGGAATTACTCCGGACAGAGCGGTCGATTATATTTCGGACAGCAGGGGAACACAGCTGAATTTCAAGGTAATGAGCGCAACGGTTGCAAAATACCGCGAAAGCGGCATCGTCGATGAATCCTGCTTTGAAGAAATACGAAGCGACGTAAAACGAAGGAAAATATCCAAAGGCCTCAACAGCAAATAAGCGTGGTCCTTAATCGAAGCTAAATCAGAGAATTTACTTTCTTATGGCTCATTATCAACAAAGTCATGTTGCAACATGCCTCACTTCAATTTTCTACCCATCAGAACGCCCATAGCGGAAGCCATCATCAGACCCCGGGTCCAACCGCTGGAGTCTCCTAAAGCATGGAATCCCTCTATGTTTGTGGTAAAATTCGCGTCCATCTTTACCCTGTTGCTATAGAATTTCAGCTCGGGTGAGTACAGCAGAGTTTCGCTGCCGGCAAATCCCGGAACGACATGATCGACAGCCTGTATAAAGTTGATTATATTTATCATTGCACGATAAGGCATGGCAGCAGTAATGTCACCTGCTACCGCATCCGGAAGAGTTGGCCTGACGTTCGATTGGCTAAGCTCCTTTGGCCAAGTCCGTTTTCCGTCAAGTATGTCGCCGTAGCGCTGCACAAGTATACGACCGTCAGCCAGCATATTGGTCAGTTCACCTATTTTCTGTGCATATGCAATAGGCTGATTAAACGGCTCCGTAAAATTGTGAGAACACAGTATTGCCAAGTTTGTGTTTTCCGACTTTAACCCCTTGTAAGAATGGCCATTTACTACAGCAAGGTCATTGTCGTAGTTTTCTTGACTTACAAATCCACCAGGATTTTGACAGAATGTACGCACCTTATTTTTGAACGGTTGCGGATACCCCACAAGCTTCGATTCATATAGTACGTTATTTACATCTTCCATGATTTCATTGCGCACCTCTACCCGAACACCAATATCCACAGTTCCGGGCTGGTGCGTTATTTTATGCTCTTCACAGAGCTTCTCAAGCCAATCGGCTCCCCTTCTGCCTGTTGCCACTACAGTGTGTTCGGCATATATATGAAAGACATTGTCCGGGGATTTTACCGGCGCTACGCTTACTCCGTTGCATTTGCCGTTGGTGAGGATAATGTTTGTGCAGTTGTGCTCAAATAAAATCTTAACATTATTATCAAGTAGATATTGCTGAATGGAACTGTAGATCTCATGTGCCTTTTCGGTGCCGAGATGACGAATTGGGCAGTCAACCAACTTAAGCCCGGCTTGTATCGCTCTCTTGCGGATCTCCTTGATTTTGTCGATTTGGGAGACCCCTTCAACCTTTTCATCAGCACCAAACTCAAGATATATGCTGTCGGTGTAATTAATAGTTTCTTGAGCGAGCTCATCGCCTATTAGGTCAGGCAACGAACCACCGACTTCCGTACTTAAAGATAGCTTGCCGTCTGAAAAAGCACCGGCACCTGAAAAACCGGCTGTGATATTGCAGTAAGGCCTGCAATTTATGCATTTCCTTGTCACGACTTTAGGACATTTCCTCTTTTCGATCCGCCGTCCCTTTTCAACAATTACTATGCTCTTCCCGCTTCCCTGCCTTATCATCTCAATGGCGGTAAAAATACCGGCTGGCCCGGCCCCAATTATTACAACATCGCAGTTTATGTTTTGCACAGGTATACCTCCTGACTTTTCAATGCTTCAATAAATTATGTTTATATCCAACATGAAAATCCTCGATATTTGTATTATTAAGAAGAATAAGTCACCCTAATTATATCATCAAGAACTCATAAGTCAAAGAACAATAAACTTGCCGACTAGCCCTTAATGTCATTACTCCAATCATGCTGTAGAAGTTGGATATTTTTTATTGCAGTACAAATACTAAAAAATGAAATTTCAATCAAATACCGAGTATAAAGGCGGGTACTTCAATGCAAAAATTCGTTACTATGGATGGAAATCATGCCGCGGCTCACTCATCATATTTCTTCACAGATGTCGCGACGATTTATCCAATCACACCATCCTCTCCTATGGCTGAGCTTGCTGACGAGTGGTCGGCACATGGAAGGAAAAATCTCTTCGGCCAGAATGTAAAGGTCGTGGAGATGCAGTCGGAAGCAGGTGCGGCAGGCGCAATGCACGGATCACTACAGGCAGGTGCGCTGACAACTACCTATACAGCGTCACAGGGACTGCTTTTAATGATACCAAATATATATAAAATGGTAGGAGAACTGCTACCCGGTGTGCTACATGTTTCGGCCAGGGCTTTAGCGACACATGCCCTTTCAATATTTGGCGATCATCAGGATGTAATGGCATGTAGACAAACGGGCGCTATAATGCTTGCCTCAGCAAATGTGCAAGAGGTAATGGACCTTGCCGTAGTGGCTCACCTATCCGCTATAAAGGCGAGACTTCCTGTTATCCACTTCTTCGATGGATTTAGAACATCCCACGAATATCAAAAAATTCAGGTCATCGAGCAGGAAGATGTGGAGCAACTTATCGACAGAAATGCTATGCAAGAGTTTCGCAACAGGGCGCTTACTCCGGAGCATCCTGTGATCAGGGGAACGGCACAAAACCCCGACATATATTTTCAGGGGCGCGAAGTGCAAAACAAGTTCTTCGATGAGGCTCCGCAAATCGTACAGTCATATATGGATGCTTTAAATCAGATAACCGGGAGGGGCTATAGCCTCTTTGACTATTACGGTGCCCCCGATGCGGAAAACATTATTATTGCCATGGGTTCGGTTTGCGATACCATCGAAGAGACTGTTGACCACCTTTTAGGCCAGGGGAAAAAAGTAGGGGCCGTCAAAGTTCATCTGTATCGTCCGTTCTCCGCCGAACATCTTATAAAGGCAATACCAAATACCGTTAAAAAGATTGCTGTACTTGACCGTACAAAAGAACCGGGTTCGGTGGGCGAGCCACTTTATCTTGACGTCGTCAAGGCATTTGCTAGCAAGCCTTCTGCCCCGCTGATCGTCGGAGGACGCTTTGGCCTTGGCTCAAAGGATACAAGACCTTCACAGATACTCAGTGTATTTGAAAACTTGGAAACCGAGAACCCAAAAGACAGGTTTACCATCGGCATCGTTGATGATGTGACACACACCTCTCTACCCGAATCAAAAGCCATCATCGATGCACCTGAGGGAACTATCAGCTGTAAATTCTGGGGTCTAGGTTCAGATGGAACGGTGGGTGCAAACAAGTCTGCAATTCAAATCATCGGGAACAACACCGATATGTACGCACAGGGATATTTCTCATATGACAGTAAAAAATCGGGCGGCAGTACCGTCTCCCACCTGAGGTTCGGCAAAAACCCGATCCGCTCACCCTATCTTGTATATGAGGCTGATTATATTGCCTGTCACAACAAGTCCTTCGTTTACCACCTAAACGTGTTACAGGGCATTAAAAACAACGGGATTTTTGTACTCAACTGCGACTGGACTGATGAAGAGCTCGAACAGGAACTCCCCGCAGGGTTAAAGCGGACGATAGCAGAAAAAAATATACGATTCTATACCATTGATGCTGTATCGATAGCGCAGCAAATAGGACTTGGCAATCGTATCAACATGATAATGCAGGCAGCGTTTTTCAAGCTCATCGATATTTTGCCTCTGGAAAAGGCCACACAGCTCTTAAAGGAATCAATTGAAAGTATGTACGGTAGAAAGGGCAAGAAAATCGTTGAGATGAACTGGAAAGCCGTAGATATGGGTGTGTCTTCACTAAAACAAGTGCAAGTTCCCGCCTCCTGGACTCAATCAGTTCCCGAGACCGAGGGACAGGAGGAGGATCCCAACTCTTTCCTCAACCGGATCCAGCGTAAAATCGCCCGCCATGAGGGAGACGAGATCCCGGTCAGCGCCTTTAGTGGCATGGAAGACGGCACCTATCCCAGCGGTACCACCGCTTTCGAAAAACGCGGTATAGCTGTAATGGTACCTGAGTGGCAAATCGACAAGTGCATAGAATGCGGTCAGTGTTCGCTTGTTTGTCCACACGCCACGATCCGACTGTTTTTCCTTGACGAAGAGGAGCAGAAGCGAGCTCCCGACACATTTAAGACACGCGAAGCCGGCGGCAAGGGTTTTGAAAACTATCGAATGCGTGTGCAGGTAAGCCCGTTTGATTGTACGGGGTGCGGCAACTGCGCCGACGTATGTCCTCCGAAAGATAAGGCACTTATCATGAAGCCTGCCGAACAGGAGATGGAAAACGAAGCCGACAACTGGGAGTTTGCGATGACCATCACTCCCAAAGAACACCTTATGGCGAAAAACACGATAAAGGGAAGTCAGCTTTTCCGTCCGCTTTTGGAGTTCAACGGCGCATGCCCCGGATGCGGAGAAACCCCATATATCAGGCTTCTGACACAGCTTTTCGGCGAAAGGATGATGATTGCCAACGCCACCGGTTGCTCATCGATCTGGGGAGCCAGCGCTCCATCCATCGCATATACCACAAACGCAGAAGGCAAGGGACCCGCATGGGCAAATTCACTTTTTGAAGATAATGCTGAATATGGTTATGGAATGTACCTTGGCGTATCGCAGATGCGAGATAAGCTGGAGGAGCTTATGCGAAAAGCCATGGACTCTGATATACGTGACGAAATAAAGGGCGCATTTGATGAGTGGATCAAAAATAAGCACGATGCAGATGGTTCGAAAAAGGCATCTAAAAAAATTACCGAACTCCTTAAAGATCATGATACAAAACTGCCACATGAGGGCGTCAATGTAGTTGGTGCAAACGGCAGCGGACAAAACAACTTGTCAAGTGACGCGTTGCTTGCGGAGATAATGAGCCTCAAGGACTATCTTGTCAAGCGCTCAATATGGCTCATCGGCGGCGACGGCTGGGCTTATGATATTGGTTATGGCGGACTTGATCAGGTACTTGCCATGGGTGACGATGTAAATATTTTCGTCATGGACACCGAGATATACTCGAACACGGGAGGACAGTCGTCCAAAGCAACACCTGCTTCTGCTGTAGCTAAGTTTGCAGCAAAAGGCAAAAGAACTCGTAAAAAAGATCTAGGTCGCATGGCAATGAGCTATGGCAATGTCTATGTGGCTCAGATAGCACTTGGTGCAAATATGAACCACACGATTAAAGTAATAACAGAAGCTGAGAGCTACCGGGCACTTCACTTATAATTGCTTATTCGCCCTGCATAAGTCACGGTATTAGGACGGGCATGGGTACAAGCATCAAACAAGAAAAGAACGCAGTAGAATCGGGTTATTGGCATCTGTATAGGTACAATCCATTGCTTATTGAGCAAGGTAAAAATCCCTTCATTTTAGATTCAAGGGATCCGAAAAAGCCGTACACTGATTTCCTTAATAGCGAAATCCGATACACCTCACTTGCAAACACATTCCCTGAAGAGGCAGAGAGGCTGTTTGCCCTCTCAGAGGAGCACGCCAAGCAGCGCTTAGATGCTCTAAAGCAAATGGCAGAATAAACACACACGACCAAAGCCCACACCGTTTATGAGACTCTTCCGCTATCCTCATCAGCTGCAGACATGTCAAACGCAAGCAAAAAAATAGTTAATAAGAGCAGACCGAAAAGACTTCATATCCGGGGGGTGAAAGGAAAAAGCTGCACAAAGAGCTTTTTCAGTAACCTTAGCTTGGGAAATAAAGCTACAGTATAAAGAGCGTGAAAACTTCTAATACAAACGGCATAGGAAACTGAAACCTTCCTATGCCGTTGCTTTTAGTGCTATTTCTTATTTTCGTCTACGTACTCTTTTGCATTGACAACTTCGTCTTCCGATGGAATCGTAACGCAGGAGTTTTTCTTCACTTTCTTTATATTTGCCCAAGCAGCAGTTCTGTGGTTCTCTATCGGCTTTCTTTTACAGTTCATATTTTCTATCTCCTATCGTATACTACTAATAATCAGATCAAAATAATCGCACAAGCTTAATTATCACGCCAACTATATAGTAATGACCTTCCGACAAAATCACATTCTTATTATTTCACTTATGCTATTTAATATAAATTGGAATATTTCAACAATATGTTTTATTTCGAATTGACATTATTAAATTGAAGCCCGCACACAAGTGGAAACAGTTGAACACTTAATGCACTTTTCTGTATCAAAAAAGATTGTACATTTTGTTTAAACCATGTGACTAGTAAGTCTGACAGGTGCAGAAATGCTTTCCAAAGTAAATTAACAAATGGAGTTTACACACTGTTCATTATTTTTTTTCAAGCGCTGCGGTAAAATTAGCTTCAGGTTTGAATCAGTTTCAGATGGCTTCTAGAAAAATGGTCAAGCTACAAATGTGGATTATAGTTCAGTATAGAGCCAGAAACAGTAAATAACTATATATTCAGGGGATAAGTGTTTTTCAGACAGAAGAACCCATCCCCTTTTGTGAGGTATATATGAACATATCTGTAATAGGTTGTGGCCGCTGGGGCTCATTTATTGCGTGGTATCTTGACAAGGCAGGTCACAATGTTGCCCTGTACGGTAGAAAAGGTTCAACGCGGCTGCAGCAATTTATTGATACCCCGCACCAATGGAGTAGTAACTCTTTCAGAACAGGTCAAATTAACTAACAATCTCAGTGAAGCGCTTAAGTCGGATATAATTGCTGTGTCTATCTCGGCGCAAAGTTTACGGAGCCTTATGAAGGAAATCTCCGGTTACGACATATCAGGGAAGACATTTGTGCTGTGTATGAAGGGTATTGAAGTCCCAACAGGAAAGCGTTTAACCGAAGTGGTTGGCGAGTTCGTTGATAGCTCATGCAAAATCGCGGTTTGGATAGGCCCCGGCCATGTTCAGGAATTTGTAAGAGGCATTCCCAACTGCATGGTAATAGATTCAGATGACCAATCACTAAAAGAGAGGCTTGTAACAGCGTTTTCGGGGAACTTGATTCGATTTTATATTGGAAACGACTTGATCGGAAATGAGATAGGAGCAGCTGCTAAAAATGTAATCGGAATAGCTGCAGGCATGCTGGATGGTCTTGATCTATCGTCGCTTAAGGGCGCACTTATGTCACGTGCTGCGCGAGAAATCGCAAGACTTATTGAAGCTATGGGTGGAAACGTTCTTTCTGCGTATGGACTATGCCACTTGGGCGACTATGAGGCGACTGTATTTTCAAAATACAGCCATAATCGAAGATACGGAGAGGCCTTTGTAAAGGGCGAACCCTTTGGAGAGTTGGCAGAAGGCTATGCCACGGCACAAGCTATGATGATACTATCAGAGAGGTATAATGTAGAACTTCCCATATGTCAAGCCGTCTACGATGTGCTATATAATGGCAAGGATGTGAACGAAGCGATAAGCGAACTGTTCTTAAGAAGCATTAAGCAGGAGTTTTAACTCCTGCTTAATCTATTCCTCTGCCTTGAGAGCTCTCATGGAGTTTAATATAGCCAATATCGTCACTCCAACGTCGGCAAACACTCCAAACCACATGGAAGCCGATCCTGCAGCTGCCAACACGAGCACAAGTCCCTTTATACCCAGAGAAAACACTATGTTTTGCCACACAATTCTAATAGTTCGCTTTGAGATGCTTATCGCTTCAACAACCTTCATAGGTTCGTCCGTCATTAGGACAACGTCCGAAGCTTCGATAGCAGCATCTGAACCGAGACCGCCCATGGCGATGCCGACATCGGCCCTTGCCAGGACCGGAGCGTCGTTGATTCCGTCACCGACAAATGCGATTTTGCCCGAATCTGACTTTTTTTCATAGAGTGACTCAACAATATCAACCTTATCAACCGGCAATAGATCTGTGTATACCTCATCGATACCGAGCTTTGAGGCTGCCAAAACTCCTGCTTGACGCACATCCCCTGTGAGCATTACAGTCTTTTTAACTCCCCGGTTCTTTAGAAGCCTTATCGTCTCAACGGCATCATCTTTTAATTCGTCTGTAATAAATATTGCTCCTGCGTAACGATTCTCAATAGCTACATGAATTACTGCACCCGCCCGAGATTCGTCACTGCTAAACAAATCCCGCCTGACAATACCGTATCGGTCCATCAATTTTGCATTGCCAACAAGCACTGTCCTACCATCTACGACCGATCTAACGCCGTGTCCGGGAAGCTCCTCTGCTTCAGAAACCCTAACGCTATCTGTTTCCCCACCGTAAGCCCTGATCAGTGACTGTGAGATAGGATGGTCGGAGAAGCTTTCGGCATGCGCTGCAATCTCCAGCAGTTCCTCAGAGGCCATATCAAC
>JBMNIG010000022.1:0-21136 GCA_050950785.1 Eubacteriales bacterium
CCCTTTCCGTTATTACCCTTCTCATTTTTGTTGGATTTGTTTTTGCTTTGAGAGTCTTTTCTTTTATCCTTGCCCTTCTTGTGATCATCGTCATCATCGTCATCGTATCTGTCGAATAATTCTTCCCAATCATCCCAGTCAAAATGTTTAGACCACTTTTTCCAGTCTTTGCTGTTGAAGAAATCTTTCAACTTTTTGCTTTTGTCTTTCGAAATATCATTCCAGCTTGGTTCGAGGTCAAATGCTAAGCTTACAAGAAGGATGAAATCTCCCCTTGAAATACTGGAATTTGGACGAAGCTTCTTAAGGGTTTCATCAGTGATGATGCCGTTTTCATGAAGATGTTGAAGCGCGTCAACAGCCCAAGGGTACTTTTTGACTATATCTTTATAATGATCCTTAAACTTAGGATCTTCAATGGTGATATTGACTGTTCCGCTAAAGGGGGTGCCTTCAACATTATAACCGGTGTATGCAATGCTGACAGTGCCTATATAGTCTTTAGCTGGCACAAAGTCTACATTGTTAAGCAGAGGCTCTTTACCCATGTGATATGAGACGTCAGACTTGACCAGTGCCCCATACTTTGAGGATGACTCGTACTTGTAATACAGAGTTCCTTTGGTTGCAACAGGTTGCGAGAAGAAAACATGAGAAAGATCTTTACCGGTAGCTTCGTGGGATTTTTTATTAAAGTCAGATGCAACAAATGAGAGCGGAGAATTTTTATCCGTCTTATAGTTTATTACAGTTGCCTTCTTATTTGATACAATGATGGTCAAACTGCCGTTATACCCTATGTCTTCAGAAGTGTAGCCGGTAAACCGGATTACAACAGAACCTAAAAAGCTCGAGTCGGGAATATATGAAATGTACGGCAGTAAAGTAGCAGAGTACGCTGTACCAGTTGTAATTATGCCTTCATAGTTTGATGAAGAGCCATAGTTGTAATAGAGTTTACCATTTAGTGCGTTAGGCAGATCGAATTTTACGTATGCGAGGGTTTTGCCTGTCTCTTTTTTGAAGATGTCTGCGAAATCTATTGAGCTGAAATAGAGCGGTGTGTTCTGGAGTGTGGTTACTGTTATCTTCATATCAGTGTCCTGTGGTGCCTTTGATTCAATTGTCAAGGTAACAGCACCGATAGGATTTTTCGTATCTTCTGATTGATATGCTTTCACTATATAGGACACCGTACCCGCGGCAGTGGCGTTATAGGTAAGTTTACCAGCTTCCAAGTCTTCCAACTTGATTAGGTTGCCCATTACATATTCTGAGCTGTCTATTTTGAGCTTTCCAAAAGAAGGATTGCTTCCGCTAATTGAGATAGAAGCAAGCTGCTTTCCGTCATTTTGCTTGTACAGGTCTGTAAAGTCCTTTGCTGACAGCCTAACGGTTCCGGGAAAGGTAATGCTTTTTAGTATCGTACCCTCGAATGTTGGGGGAAGCTTTTCGCGAACGACGTTCAACTTATAGTCTGTTGAGTAATAGACACTGCTCTCTTTCTTTTGGTAGACGACTTTCATTGTAATTGGGTCGCCGTCAACAGTTGCTATTGCGGAAGTAACTGATGGAAAGGCTGCGGTAGCTGATGAATAGATTTCGGTGTTAAACTGTATATCCAGACCGATTCCAAGGTTGACTGTCCGGCTCGGGTAATTGTTCGGTACTGTTAAGGTTGCCGTATATGTCTCTTTAACATCAACGGCTTTGAGTGCGGCAGTATGATTTACAGATGTGAGAACATACTCATTATCAGCCGCCAATGCTGAGGAAGGAAAAAGGCCAAATAACAATAGCCCGACTAAGATGATCGATAAGCGAGAAAGGATTTTGCGATTCATAATTACTACCTCCGATATGGTTTTTGGGTGCTACCTTACCCTTACTAATACAATTCGGAGACAGTTGAACAAATTTTGGGGTACCTGACAAAAAATATATGCAAAAACTCTGTGTTACAGGGCTGTAGTAGCCCCCTGACACAGAGTTTCTGCAATTTAGGCTTTATATATATAGGAAAGGTTGTGTAGGAACTATATTATGAATAGAGACTCACAAGTTTAATTGAAATGTTTTGCTGCGTATTCTGCACCGTAGCTGTTTAGCTCATCATTTAGGATTTCAGCTACCTGTGGATACATAGGAATAATATTCGGAACGCAGGGGATAAAGCTTCCTAGTGGCATATATGTATCGATGGCTCGGCGGACCTCCTGGCGAATAGCAGCTTCGTCGGGCTCGGGGAAGTCTAGCATTGCCATATCGATACCACCCATGATGCAAAGTTTTCCTTCGGTCCGCTCAATTACTCCCTTTATATCGTTTTGTGGGATAACTCCCTGCCACATATCGATGCCAAGCTCCACCATGTCTTCGGCAATCTCATGGCATACGCAGTCGGCGTGGTGCTGGATGAGCACACCGCGGGATTTTATGTAGTCGTAAAAGCGCTTATAATGGGGCTTGATTATTTCACGCCAGGTCTTTGGGTTAAGGAAGAGGCTGCGCTTGTTGCCCCAGTCATCATGCGAGTGGATGATATCAGGTTTCATCCGGTCGATAACTTCTCCTATAACCTTGATCTTCCAATCGGTATAGTGCGACAACATATCGTACATATGGTCAGGCTCTTCGAGGTAACTGATAAGGGCATCTTCAAAGCCAAGCATATAGTGCGAAAACTCAAACATCCCTGTAAAGGATGGTGCCATGACAAGCAAATTCTCGCGATCGGCTTTAGCGAGGTTTTCCTCAACGATATGCCAGGGTGCATTGCTTATATCGGGTAGATTCACATAGTCCTGCCAGTGTGTAATATCCTTCACGACCCGGTTTTCCTCTGATACGTTTGGAACCGCACCGGCGTGGCCTTCAGGCCAGTCCATAGTGACGCCAAGGAGGTTCTTGACACCGCGCTGTCCTGGTTGGGGACCTCCCATCATCATTGATACTGCGTCAAAAGTTATGGGGCGAAACGGGACATTTTCGGTAAAGCATGACCACGGATCACCAAGCCATTTTGGATCGTCGTTTCTCATCAACCGCAGAAAGTTCTCTTTTGGTGTTGACATACAATTCCTCCCATATGTTTCAAAATCCATGTTTGAAATATCGTCAAAACAGTATTTGGAGTAGTCACTAATATAATTATATACAGTCGTTGTCCCACTAGAAATCCGTATTTTGTTGCTATTTTATGCATGGGATGCTACAATTTGTAGCGGGGGGTGTTCTTGTGAAAATCACATCCGACATAGTATTTCATATTCTATTAAAAATGTACGGGATAAGAGTGCTGAAGTATAATGATAAGATGGGTGGAGATAATGGATCAATTACCGTTGATGAGCTAAAGGGCATCGAAAGAGGGATACAATATGTTGCAAGCTCTGTCCCAATAAAAACAGTACGTCTATTGCGAAATAAAAAATTAGAAGCAGGTCACATATATTTACTGGATGATATGGACCTACTTCTAAAGACAGATTTTTCTCAAGATTGCGTTCTGCTTTTTTGTGGGGAGGCAGACATACTTCCTTTGAAATCAGATAAGATTTTTTATCTTGAAAAGCCAATGGACAAGTATCTACTCATGGAGAAAATCGGGGATATCATTCAAACTCTGCAGGAGTGGGACTGCGAGCTTCTTAAAGCACTAGGTGTAAGTAAGCCGATCCCGACTCTTCTTCGTATCGGACAAAATGTGATAGATCGTCCGTTTTTACTCCTGAGCAGAACTCTGTCGGTTGTTGCACACACGACTGAATTGCAAGATGTTTTCAACAGCAACAGGCCCGGAGCGGAGCAGGGACTGTTTTTTGAAATCGACGATCTGGTCGTTGACGAGGTTTTTCACAGTGACTTTCAGCAGGAGGGGATGTTTTACTATCCGGATTACCAATGCGATGGACGCTTCATCTGCTACAACATTTACAGTGGTGAACAATATTTGGCAAGGCTTATATCGCCCCTTCGCAGCGGGGAGCTTGAGCTGCATCCGGGGGAGGAACAGCTATACCGTCATTTTTGCGGATATGTAAAGGAGTTATATCTTCGATATGCGGACGACCGCTATGTACGTCATCAGGAGGATCGCTTGCATCAGACGCTGAGAAGCCTATTCGCAGAAATCAATGACCAGCCTGTGCAAAAGACCACCAATATCCTAAAGGACTACGGATGGGATCGTCACCATGATTATTTGGTGGCAAAGTTGCGATTCAAGGATGGTGCCGAATGGGAGAGCACGGCCCAGTACCTCTGTAGTCAGCTTGAAAACGAGTGGCAGCATTCATGCGCACTGAGAGTCGATGCCCATATTCTATGGATCGTAAACCTTAGTCGCAGCAGAGTGCAGCGTGACACTCGTCCTTTCTTTCAATCCCTTGCGTACATTGTGCGGGAATATGTCTGTCAGGCGGGGGTGAGCAATATTTCGCGTGACTTATATATGGCACCTTTATTGGCCCTTCAGGCAGAGAGAGCTCTTGAGGTTGGAGAAAAGAGGGACCCGCATTATTGGTATTACCGCTTTGATTACTATGTGCTCGATTACATAAGTGAACAGATAACAAGCGAGTTCTCCGAAGAACAGCTATGCAGTAAGCCACTGCTCAGGCTCATGGAACATGACCGAAACAACGGCACCGAATACGTCATGACTCTTTTCGAGTATATACATAGCAGGTACAATACTTCCCTTGCCGCAAAGAGGTTATTTGTGCATCGAACTACCTTTATCAGAAGACTTGAGCGGATAAAGGAGATATCGGACATAGATCCTGAAGACACAGATAAGTTGCTGCATTTGCTGCTGTCATTTAGGTTGTTGGGAATTCAAAGGGATAGCCATAAGTCACTTATATGAAGCCTTAGTTCTATGAACACATGCCATAAACCAAATCTATGTGCCTTCTCAGCGCTACCATCCAACTGCTGATTCTCGACAATATTTTTGCAGCTTGATCATATATTTCTTGCTTTACAGAAGGTTTTATGTAAGAATATTGTAAAATATGCAATAGTGTAGAGTTTGATTTATAATGTTCTTAAGATAATGGGCGATTTGTATTTGCGGATACCACAGAAGGAAGCCCATTTGACTGATGATGATATCGTCAACTGTGGATGATATAGTCTACTGCTGATGAGAACGTCAACTGTGGATGATATAGTCCAATGTAGTGGCAATCATTACGCTTTGAAGGTTTAAGCATGATCAGATAATGGGAGGTAAGTACAATAGCTATAACACAAAAATGGAATTCTCGACAGGATATGCTTTCAGAAAATTATGAGATATTTCATTACAAGGATTCATATCTTAAAGATGTCGCTCTCCATCATCATGACTTTTTTGAGCTCTACTTTTTCATCTCGGGTGATGTCAGCTACACCATTGAGAGCCGAAACTACAAACTGCATCCTGGGGATATTCTTCTTATTTCCCCCCAGGAACTGCATCAACCGATCATTGATCAGAAAAAGCCATATGAGCGGATCGTGCTATGGATAAACTGCAATTACCTAAAGAAGTTATCAACGGAGAAAAGTGATTTGACACGTTGCTTTGATTCCGATTTGAAAGACCGAACGAACCTTTTGAGGCTCGATCCGGAAAATCTCAAGGCTGTGCGGACACAATTTGTTGAACTCCTTGCGGAAACGAACAATCAAAAGCCGTACAGCGACTTGATCTGTCATTGTCTGCTTGTGCAATTAGTGGCTGAGTTGAATCGTCAGTTTATCAATTATACAGGGCACTTTGAAACAGAAACTTCTCTGGGTGGCGTGATGAATGATATTGTAAATTACATAAACAAGCATCACACCGAAAGCCTATCACTGGACTTTCTTTCACAAGAGTTCTATATCAGCAAATACCATATGTCCCGTGAGTTTATGCGCCACTTTGGCATATCGATTCATAAATATATTACAAAGAAGCGGTTGATTACCGCAAAACAACTGCTATCAGATGGAATTGCGCCCTCCGAAGTGTGTACAAAATGTGGTTTTTCTGATTATGCAAATTTCTACAGGGCCTTTAGGTCGGAGTATGGTATCTCGCCGCGTGATTTTGTGGAATATATCCGTGTAAGGGACGACACTTCCTTATAAGCAATATTTACAATATGTTGATATATTTAGGCAACAACTGCAATTGTGTTCTATTTTCATTATGATATGATAAAAAATGAGCAAAATATCTATTAGTATCTAAGATGTTTTTTAGCTGCAAAACATAAATGTGGAGGTCTATATGAAAAAGGCGGATATCGGAATGATCGGGCTTGCGGTCATGGGCGAAAATCTTGTTATGAATATGGAAAGTAAAGGTCTGAGGCTTGCCGTATACAACAGGGAGCTCGAAAGAGTTTCGGAATTTATTGAAGGGCGCGCCACCGGAAAAAATATTGTCGGGACCTTCTCCCTTGAAGAGTTGGTACAGGCATTAGAAAAGCCGCGCATAGTTATGATGATGATCAGGGCGGGCAAGCCGGTGGACGAAGTTATTGACCAGCTCATACCGCTTCTTGAGCCCGGCGACATTATAATTGATGGTGGTAACTCCAACTTTCAGGATACTGCAAGAAGGTGTAAGTATGTTGAGAGTAAGGGGTTGCTTTATATTGGCACCGGTGTATCAGGCGGTGAAGAGGGAGCGCTTAAAGGACCGAGCATAATGCCGGGTGGTTCACCGGAGGCATGGCCACGTGTTAAGCCGATACTTCAGGCGATTTCGGCGAAGGTGGAGGACGGGACTCCATGTTGCCAATGGGTAGGGAATGGCGGAGCTGGGCATTTTGTCAAAATGGTTCACAACGGCATCGAGTATGGTGATATGCAGCTTATCTGCGAAGCTTATCATTTGATGCGCGACTATGTGGGGCTTACCGCCGATGAAATGCACGAGGTCTTTGCAGAATGGAATAAATCGGAGCTGGACAGTTATTTGATAGAGATCACAGCAGATATTCTTGCCTATAAAGACGAAGACGGATCGTCCTTGGTGGAAAAGATTTTAGATGCGGCTGGTCAAAAGGGTACGGGTAAGTGGACCGCTGAATCTGCCTTAAATGAAGGGATTCCCCTGACGCTTATTTCTGAGGCTGTTTTTGCCAGATGCCTAAGTTCATTTAAGGAAGAAAGAGTATATGCCTCCGGGGTAATGCCTCAAAACATCAAAAAGTTTGAGGGTGATCGCAAGGCGTTTATTGAGCAGATTCGACGTGCATTGTATGCTTCAAAGATCATCTCCTACGCACAAGGTTTTTCCCTTCTGAAGTCTGCGGCTAAGACCTACGGTTGGGACTTAAACTACAGTGAAATCGCGCTTATGTGGCGTGGCGGTTGCATTATCAGAAGTGCATTTTTAGGTCAGATCAGCAAGGCGTTTCAGGAGAAGCCGGATCTGAGCAATCTTATTCTGGATCCGTATTTCCGAAACGCTCTAACGGAATCACTTGAGGGATGGAGACGGGTATGCTCGGAGGCTGTTCTGAATGGTATACCGGCACCGGCGATGACATCTGCGCTGAGTTATTTTGACGGTTACCGCTGTGCAAATCTACCTGCTAATCTATTGCAAGCACAGCGCGATTACTTTGGTGCACACACCTATGAGCGTGTTGATAAGCCGCGGGGCGAGTTCTTCCATACAAATTGGACAGGTCGCGGAGGAGATACGGCATCAACCACTTATAATGTATAGAGTAAGTGGGTAAAGCTATACCATATCTGAGCTCTGGATAGATAGTGGCTGACATTTGAGCAAAGAAACCAAGCTAACACAAATTGCTGGATGAAATGTATAAGCTGAAGATGTTAAGCAATGACGAGGAGAATTAGTTTGAAAGAGTTTATGGGAAGAGCATTTATGCTTACAAACTCCGTTTCGGAGCGGCTATATTACGAATATGCAGAGCAGGCACCTATTTTCGACTTTCACAATCACTTGCCACCAAAAGAAATCTATGAAAACAAAAACTATAGTTCAATCACTGAGCTGTGGCTTAAAGCCGACCACTACAAATGGCGTGCGATGAGAGCTGCCGGTATTGACGAGCATTATATTACCGGTGATGCAGGTGACCTTGAGAAATTTAAGATGTGGGCAAAAGTAGTGGAGCGGTTGCCGGGATCCCCGCTTTATCACTGGGCGAACCTGGAACTGAAGCGCTATTTTGATATTCATACGCCACTAACGTCAAAAAATGCAGTTGATATTTTTAACAAGTGTGGCCAAATGCTTAAGAGCGATTCATTAAGACCGGTCTCCATTCTTCAGAGATCCGGTGTAAAAGCCGCATGTACTACCGATGAACCGTACGATGATCTGCTGTGGCATGTTAAGATCAAGGAAGAGGGGTTGCCTTTTCAAGTGCTTCCCACCTTCAGGCCCGACAAGTTTCTGCGTGTTGATAATAAGGTGTGGTTGGATTCGGTTCAGAAGTTAGCTGCAATAGAAAACACCGAAATTCGATCTATCGAAGCGCTTAAAGATGCGCTACAAAAGGCGCTTGTACGCTTCAAAGAAGTCGGATGCATTGCAACCGATATGGGATTTTCGCGCTTTGCTTATACCAACGATCCTGATACTGAGGATGTGGCGGAAAAAGTATTTGAAAAGGCCATAAAAGGCGAAGTTGTTTCGGGAGCCGAAGCGGACGCTTTTGAAAGCAGTTTGCTACTCTTCCTTGGGAAGGAATATTCCAGAATGGGACTCTGCATGCAGCTTCATGTGGGAGCTATGCGAAATGTAAACACTAAGATGTTTGAACGACTTGGGCCTGACAGTGGTTATGACAATATGGGGATTCCAACCGATCCCCGCAAACTGGCTGCTTACCTTAACGACCTTCGGAAGGCGGACAGCTTGCCACGGACGATTCTTTACGGTTTGAATCCTGCGGACTTACCTGTTATGACAGGCATAGCTGTTAGCTTCTGTGACGGCGAGTGTCCTGGCAAAGTGCAGGTTGGCAGTGCCTGGTGGTTTAACGACACAGCGGCAGGGATGAGGGTGCAGCTCAACGAGTCTGCACAGGCTGGACTACTTCAGTCATTTGTGGGCATGGTTACCGACTCGCGCAGTTTCTCGTCCTTTGTTCGCCACGAATACTTCAGAAGGATACTCTGTAGTTTTCTCGGAGACCTGGTTGAAAACGGTGAATACCCAGCCGACTATGAAGTGTTGGGTGACATGGTTCGTGATGTTTGCTATTACAACGCAGTTAGGTTTTTTAATTGTGATAACTGATACTCGAGTTAAAAACACCACAGGCTACTAACTAGGATAAGTATAATCAGGCTTAAGTGGACTAAATAGGCGTTTAATGCAGTCTAGACTTAGAGGCCTAAGCAAGCTAACAGGATCGAAGGTGCGACTAAGATGTCTGAGTGGGCTCAGGGGTTAGCAATGTAATGACTAAAACCTAAGTATAAGCGAGGGGCTAATAGGCTTGTTGGATGGCGCTGAAAAGGCTGATTTATGAAGAGCTATATAAAACGGATAATAATAAATGTACTTTTGAAAAGATAGGAGCGTATAACATGAAGTTGCCTTTCAAAATTGATTTGACTGGCAAGACTGCGGTTGTTACCGGTGCCGGTGGCGTGCTGTGCAGTGAGTTTTCAAAAGCACTCGCTGCATGCGGTGCAAGCGTAGCCTTGCTGGATATAAACCTTGAGGCGGCGCAGAAATATGCCGATGAGATCGTCGCATCGGGGGGAAAAGCAAAGGCATATAAGGCTAATATACTTGACAAGGAAGCAGTCGACAAAGTAAGTCAAGAAGTTATTTCAGACTTCGGGGGATGTGATATCCTTATCAACGGTGCCGGAGGGAACAATCCTAGAGCGACAACCGACAAGGAATATTATGAACCGGGAGACATTGACTCCGAGATCAAAAGCTTTTTTGACTTAGAAACTTCGGGTGTAGAATTTGTCTTTAACCTAAACTTTTTAGGAACGCTAATACCCACTCAAAGCTTTGGGAAATATATGGTGGAAAAGGGTGGAGTGATAATCAACATATCCTCCATGAACGCGTTTACACCCCTTACAAAAATACCGGCATATTCGGGAGCGAAGGCCGCCATTTCCAATTTTACGCAGTGGCTTGCCGTACACTTCTCGAAGACTAATATACGCGTCAATGCGCTTGCACCTGGGTTCTTTGCTACAGATCAGAACAGGGCATTGCTGTTTAACGAAGACGGCACACCAACAGCAAGAACAGGGAAAATCCTCGCTGCCACACCCATGGGAAGATTTGGTGAAAGCGAGGAGCTTATAGGCACATTATTGTATCTTGTAAGCGACGAAGCTTCCAGTTTTGTAACAGGAGTTGTTATACCTGTTGACGGCGGCTTTTCTGCCTACTCAGGCGTATAATAGCATGGCAATCGGTACTTCGGTTTTTTAGATTTGTTGTGATGCTATGAAATCGGAAAAGGGTATCGATTCCTTTGCGAGGAATCTGGATTGAAATATTGCGTTGATTCAAATAATTGAACAAAGTATAAAAACTGAGCAGTTCAAGCTGTATAGCAAGCGCTGCTCAGTTTTGATCAAAATAACACAGGCATTTCTACTCACAAGTTTTCAATATGGACTTGCCAACTTTTATCTTACGACACGGGCATTGCCCTTGTAGATGCTCCAAACCTGATCTTCATCGACAGGGCTTGCATAGTCGGTGAGCATTGTTGCGGCAAGTGCGCCGGTTGCCCATGCGAACTGGACCCACTTATCAGGTGACCATTCTCTGAGTATCCCGTACAGTAATCCGCCCACAAAGCCGTCTCCGCCGCCAATGCGGTCAAGGACCTCGATTTCACGCGGCTCTTCAACAAACCATTCATTACCGCTGTGCAGTATAGCACCCCAAAGATGTCTATTTGCACTGACGACCTCTCTAAGGGTATTTGCAAATACCTTAGCATTTGGATACTTGGCTTTGACATTCTCGATGAGACCTTTAAACGCTTCTATATTGTCACTTATGGACTTTCCTCCGGCTTCGGGGCCCTTGATGCCCAAGGCAAGTTGGAAGTCCTCTTCGTTTCCGATCAGTATGTCGGAAATAGAGGCTATTTCTGAAAACACGGCTGAAAGCTCTTCTTCTCTGTCCTTCCAGAACGATGCTCTGTGGTTAAGGTCAAAGGAGATCAAGGTTCCGTGTTTTTTTGCTGCACGCGCAAGTCCAAGGCAAAATTGCGAAGTCTGGGGAGAGAGGGCTCCTACCAACCCGGAAATATGGAGGATGCCGCATCCATCCACTCCAAATATACGCTCTACGTCGAATGCGGATATATCAAGGAGTCGCCCAGCTTCACCTGCACGATCGTTGTACACTCGAGGTCCGCGGGGGCCAAAACCGCTGTCAGCAATATTGATCTGGTGACGTGCGCCCCAAGGGCCTTCTTGAATGACTTCCATAGCTTCATAATCAATGTTTCTTGCTCGTAGCTCACTTTTTATAAAGCTTGCAATCGGACTGTCCTTTACAAAAGCAGTCAGAGCTTTGACCGGCAATCCAAGGGACGCTGAGATATTCAATACATTTGTCTCTGCACTAGTTGAATGCATTTCATATAGATTTGAAGTGTGCACTGGCTGCCTATTTACAGGTGTAAGCCTGATTCCCATACTTGTAGGTACTATGAGGGCGTATTTGCAGTTGGTTTTGATTTTCATTCATATCCTCCTCAAGTTTGATTTTGAGATTTTTACAGGTAAATATAAGTTTTGACATATAGCTATGTTTATATTAGTCAATAAACTGTAATATTAAAAGAGCTAAGTTTGCCAAATTTTTAATAAACTATGCAAATATTGCTTTCTTTGATGTCTTTATGTTCAAAAATAGCTTAATGTATATAGAAGAGGCTGTATCACTATGAACAAAAGTTGAAGTGAGCAGCCCCTTAATATCGATTTAGTTATTTTTCCTGATGCTTTTGATTTATCTCAAAAATACTCTTTACGATCGTGCTCGCACAAGCGTGGTCAGAACACCCACCATCTTTTCCATAGACTGTACCGGGATGAACTCAAAACGACTGTGGTAATTGTACCCGCCGGTTGAAAGATTCGGACAAGGCAGTCCCTCGTAAGATAGTCTGGCGCCGTCTGTTCCTCCGCGAATTGGAATGATCCTGGGCTCGACGCCTTCGATCTTCATTGCCGCAACTGCCCGGTCGATTATATGCATAACAGGTTCGATCTTTTCGCGCATGTTGTAATATGAGTCCTTTAAAGTCAGTTCGATCGTTCCTTGGCCATATTTGCCGTTTAGATAATCTGCGACCCGCATCATGTATTCCTTGCGCTGTACAAACTTCTCCTTATTGTGGTCTCGAATAATGTACTTCAGTACCGCCCTTTCTTCGCGACCCTCAATCTGGGAGAGATGATAAAAGCCTTCATAGCCTTCTGTGTGCTCCGGAGTCTCCGCTTGCGGCATCATCGACATCCACTCACCTGAAATATGACAGGCGTTTTTCATCCTGTTTTTCGCGGTTCCGGGATGGATACTTACTCCGTTGATCACAACAACCGCTGAAGCGGCATTAAAGTTTTCGTATTCGATTTCACCCACGGGGCCGCCGTCTACAGTGTACGCAAAATCTGCACCGAATCCGGGGACATCGAAGTGGTCTGCACCCCTACCGATTTCTTCGTCAGGTGTAAAGCCTACTTTTATGACACCATGTGGAATGTCGGGGTTTTGAACAAGCCTCTGAAGGAGTGAAATAATTTCTGCTATTCCTGCCTTGTTATCAGCACCAAGAAGAGTTGTACCGTCGGTAACTACAAGATCCATACCTATACAGTCCTTTAAGTATGGATACTCTACCGGGCTCATGATTATTAGGGGATCGTTGTTGAGCACGATATCCCCGCCGTCATATTTTTCTACAATGCGGGCTTTGATATTCTCTCCGCATGCAGCATCCGATGTGTCCATATGTGCGATAAGACCGATAACCGGCTCATTTTCAAAGCCCGGAGTGGCTGGAAGTGTTCCGTAAACATACCCATAGTCATCCATAAACGCTTCAACACCAAGCTCACGCATTTCCATGACAAGTTGTTCTCCGAGCACCTTTTGTCCTGGCGTGCTGGGAACTTCATTTCTCGTCTCGTCAGACTGTGTCGGGAAAGACACATACTTTAAAAAGCGTTCGGTCACTGTCATTTTGTAGATTCTCCTTTGTTGTTGGCAGTAATGGTAAAGTAATCGCGCAACAGACTAATAAATTTAACCGCAGGCGGCGAAAGATACTTGTTGCAATGGTATATAAGACTGTACGGATATTTGGAAACGTCTCCCGGCACGGCAATGCTTGTTAGCAGACCGGAGTTCAACTCCACTTCAACGGAGGTATATGGAACCAATGACACACCGATTTTTGCAAATATAGCATGTTTTATGGCATCTATACTTCCCAATGATATACTCACTCTTTCAGGGAGATCTCTCGATTCTATGAAGCTTTTATAATATTCATAGAGCTGTGAGTCTGGCTGGTGAACAACAAATTCCAGTTCTTTCAATATCTCATTATCAACCTGCTCAAGGGATGCATATTCGGTGTCGGGTGATGTTATCAAAATTAGCTCATCCTGCATCATTTCCTCAACAACAACATCCTTGTGATAGATGTTTTTTCCTCCATTGATTGCAAAGTCCAATGACCCGTTGTTGACAAGCTGCGCAATGTCAGAAGTATTACCGACGTGAAGATTGATGTTCACATCGGGATATTTTTTTCTATAATCTGCAATTACTTTTGGGAGGATATATGTTCCGGGGGTGTTGCTTGCCCCAACATTGACTGTTCCCGTGATACGCTCAAGGTTGTGTTGAAGGGCATATTCAGCCTCGGCCACCATATCAAATATGGCCTGAGAGTATCTATATAATACTTGGCCGTTTTCATTGAGCTTGATACGGTTCCCGATACGATTGAAGAGCTTGAGTCCAAGTTCGTCCTCAAATCGCTTTACCTGTATTGAGAGTGCCGGTTGGCTTATTTTTAGATCCTTTGAAGCCAATGTAAAGCTCTCGTGGCGGGCGACCGCATCAAAAATTTTCAAATAATGCAGATCCATTTTAACACCCCTTATCTGTGATAACAACACAATGTTCACCAAAAACTGTAGCTATAGTAAATATAAAGCAAATATAGTAACTATGATGAACAATTATATATTTGATTTATAAAGAATGCAAGCATATTTGGATCCATTGACAGAACAAGACACTGATTCTCCTGTTCTACAGGCTAAGTGAATAAAAAAGGTAAACATTGCTATAATATTTTAGGTGACTCTACGTTTGTACATGAATTAAACGTTCTCACAATCGGGATGATATACATCCAAATCTCCAAGACACAAGGATCTTCTCCATGTCTCGGGCTAAAGTTTAGTCGCAGACAAAAGAACCGTCCTCATGTGTGGAATTTACTCCAAGACAGAAGGACCCTCCCCATGTCTTGTTCGAAGAGGTGCTTATGAGAGTAGGAATACCAAAGGGTTTGCTGTATCCTGATTTTAGGGTCATGATTGAGACTTTTTTTAAGGAGCTCGGTCAGGATATTGTTGTGTCGCCTGATACAAACAGGGCTATACTTGATTTAGGTGTCAATTGTTGCGTTGATGAAGCCTGCTTGCCTGTAAAGGTTTTTCATGGTCATGTCCGCTGGCTAAAGGACAATGGCAACTGCGATATGATTTTTATACCAAGGATAATGCGTCTGAGAAAGAACGAATCTATATGTCCTAAGTTTTGCGGTCTGACCGAGATGATAAAATACAGCATACCTGATCTTCCTCCCCTTATAGGCAACCCGATAGATTGGAGCGATGATGAAGGATTGCGTTCATGGGCAAGAACTGTTGCAAGGCAAATTGGCCGAAGGAGCAAAGACGGCCAGGAGGCTTTAGCCAAGGTGTTGCAATTACACAACAGCAAAGCCTATGGATATGCAAAGCTAAAAGTGGCTGAAAGCTCGATTGAAAATGAGTTTGAGCGGGACAAAATTCGGGACGAAATTAAAACAGAATTGCGAAACGGAAGGCGATTCAAAAAGCAGGCAGAACTATGTGATTCAGTCCAAAACGAAAAGTTCAACGAATTAAGCCTCAGAGGTAGTGAAACTAAATCCTCTAACCTAGGGCGCAGTGCAGCGGAACCGATTAGAATTGCGTTGCTTGGACATCCCTATAATGTCAAGGATGCATTTTTGAATATGAACATCATTGATAAGCTGACCCGAATGGGAGTTCAAATTATCACTGACGAAGCGGTGCCCGAAGAGTATGTTAACAAGGAAGTATCATCACTTTTCAAGAAACCATTCTGGACGTTTGCTCGTTATTCCTACGGGGCAGCCTGTTACCTGCACAGAAACCAAGCAATTGACGGTATGATATATATATCATCATTTGCGTGCGGCATCGACTCTGTCTCGGTAGAACTGATTCGTTACGAAACTGAGGGCACACCGCTGCTTATACTGAAAGTTGACGAGCACACCGGAGAAGCCGGCATTGACACAAGGATCGAGGCATTTATCGACCTTTTGGGAAGGAGAAAAGCACTTGGTAGTAACAATCCCGCATATGGGCAACGTTTATCTTGCAGCTAAAGCGTTATTTGACGATTTGGGCATATCATATGTGCTGCCAGAGCCGAACACAAGAGCATCTTTGCAGCTGGGATCACTTTATTCACCGGAGGAAATTTGCCTCCCCTTTAAGCTTTTGATGGGAAACTTCATGCAAAGTATTGAAAAGGGCGCTGACACAGTACTTATAACCGGGAGCTGTGGACCTTGCCGCTTCGGGGAGTACTGTGAGCTGCATATGAAGGTGCTTGGAGATATGGGGCACAACTTGGAATTCGTAGTGCTGGACTTATCTCCCGAAATAGGTATAGATGAGTTTATGCGCAGAATTGGGAAAATTGCTGAGCATAGCAAAATGAGTAGGAATCGTAAGCTGGCGGCTGTTTTACGGGCCATAAAGATCATGTCAATGATAGATGAACTTGAGGCAAGAGCCCATTTTCTTGCGGGGTATGAAATAAATAGTGGTGACTGCAAGCGAATACTGCATAAAGCGCTTAAAGATGCAAGGGAAAGCCGAAATTCCAGTGAAATGAGAGAGATATTGCACCAAGCGCGAAAAAAGCTCGAGAATGTTCCAATCGACTCAGACAGAGACCCTATACGGATTGCGATCATAGGTGAAATATATACAGTTATTGAGCCATTTTCGAACCTCTTTATCGAGGACATGCTTATGGACTATGGAGTAAGTGTAAAGCGACATATGACACCGAGCTGGTGGTTGCGAGATATGGTCATGAAACCCCTTAAGCTGAACTCACTTGACTTGCGTATAAACTCCCTGGAATATCTGCCCCATTATATCGGGGGACACGGTCGTGAATGTGTCGGGGAGGCTGTAAAGGCGTGGCGTGACGGTATGGATGGAGCAATTCAAATTTTTCCCATGGGCTGCATGCCTGAAATCGTAGCTAAGGCCATATTCCCCACGATCCAGAAGGACAAGGATTTCCCAATCTTGACATTGATTGTTGATGAGATGACAGGTGAGGCGGGATACATCACGCGTGTCGAGGCCTTTTTGAATATGCTGGAAAGGCGAAAGCTCGCCGGTGGGAAGCGAAGTACCCCAGCGAAACAAAGTTATGAACGGGAGGGAACCGACTTTGCGGCAGAAGTATAGCCTTGGAATCGATGTGGGTTCGGTAAGCACGAACTTGGTATTATTGGATGAGGCAGGCGAAATACTTTACAAGCTCTATCTTAGAACAGAAGGCAGACCGATTGATGTTCTTTTGAAAGGACTTAGTGATGTCGCATCGTTTTTAAAACCCGGAGACCGAATAGTAGCTGTGGGGGCAACTGGCAGTGGGCGAAGACTTGCAGGTGCGATGGTAAATGCGGATGTGATAAAAAATGAAATCACAGCCCATGCTGCTGCTGCATGTGCTGTGGAACCAAACGCTAAAACAATTATTGAAATAGGCGGACAGGACTCGAAAATCATAATTCTTCAGGACGGAATCCCATGTGATTTTGCGATGAATACTGTATGTGCAGCTGGCACCGGTTCCTTTCTTGATAGGCAGGCTGCACGACTTAATATACCCATTGAAGAGTTTGGAAGCTATGCTCTTCGAGCTAATTCGCCGGTGCGCATAGCGGGCCGTTGTGCAGTGTTTGCCGAGTCAGATATGATCCACAAGCAGCAGACCGGTCACACGGTAGAGGACATTATTGCCGGCCTATGTGAGGCTCTAGTGAGAAACTACTTAAACAATTTGGCGAAGGGAAAGAAGATTCTAGAGCCGGTACTATTTCAAGGAGGCGTTGCAGCAAACGTTGGAATAGTCGCTGCTTTTGAGAAGCTGTTGGGTGTAAGTCTCACGATCCCCAAGTATTTTGACGTTATGGGAGCTTATGGCGTTGCGTTGTTAGCAAGGGAAAAGGTTGAAGCAAACGGTGGAAAGACAGGTTTTTTAGGTATGGATTGCGTTGAGCGGGATTTCAAGGCAAAGAGTATTGAGTGCCTGGGCTGCTCAAACATGTGTGAGGTGGTCTGCATTTTGTCCGATGGTAAACAAGTTGCTCATTGGGGTGACAAATGCGGTAAATATGCATAACTTTGATATGTAAGAGAAACTGATAACGCAAGAAACGGCCGATATCCGGCGAATAAACGGATATCGGCCGTTTGGCACTCAATATTTCTGTCTGTGTTCGCTGAAAGTATTTCGAGCTGTTTTCAAGCATTCGGTCCAAGAGGTCAAGAGCCTTGTAGCATTCATCTATAGTTAGATTCTCGGACATTATTTGACTCCATTCGTGCAGGAGTTGATAGATATAAGGTACTATCTCTTTGCCTTTTTCAGTCAAATACAGATTGTTTTGACGTTTGTCATTGGGATCGGTTTCACGTCTTATATAGCCAAGCTCCACAAGCCGCTTTGTGCCGCGCGCGACATTTCCCTTGTCCATATAATACCGCTCAACAAGGTAATCCTGACTTGAACCCGGCCTTTTATTCAGAGTTATCAGAAACATATAATGGGATCCGCTAAGTTCGTATTGTCTTAGATGGTCGTTCATAAACCTCTTTCGAAGGCGGTTGAGACGTGAGATAGTGCGTCCCAAATTGCGAGAGAACTCAGCGCTGCGGTCGGTGTCTCTATTTTGGGTATCCATAAAGCAACCTCCCCGTATACCGAATGCTTGTTTATTTATAATTGTATCGAAATGCTATTCTTACTATAGCATAGATTATTAGGTATTGCTCGCCTCGGCAACGTGTGAATCATTGATCAATCCCTTAATTTCTTTTAATACCTTAAGCAATAGAGGTATTGCCAGAATTAGTGACAGAAAATCTGCCACCGCCTGTGCTGAGGCCAGGCCCCAAACTCCAAATAATAGCGACATGACTATAACTGAAGGGATAAGGCATATCCCCTGTCGGGAAAGGCTGAGAATGGCTGCACTGGTTCCTCGCCCCATAGCCTGGAACAGCATGTTTATAACTATTACCCATGCGTGGACGGGCATTGCAAGACAATTAAGTCTAATTGAAAAAGCGCCAAGACTGATTACTTCGTATTGATCGGAAAAGACTCCCATTATATTGGGTGCAAATATTGCCATTATCGAACAAAATACGGATATTCCAACAACACCAACGATCGAGCAGAACCTGTAAGACTTTAAGACGCGGTCGTACCTCTTTGCTCCCCAGTTGTATCCTGCAACCGGCTGAAAACCTTGGCCAAAACCTATCAATACTGATCCAATAAACATCATAAGCCGGTTGACTACCGATATCGATGCCAGGGCATAGGTGCTGAATCCGCCTGCGATGTTGTTTTTGACAATTGAGGATACAGTCATCAGCCCTGAGCGAATCAGTGTTGGAAAGCCCATCTTCGCTATCTCAACAATAATATCTTTTGTGGGTGAGAACAGCTTAAAGCTTAGTTTAATGATAGTACGCCTAGTTACGTAAGGATATAAAAGTACCAAAAAGCTAATAAACTGTGACACAGCTGTTGCTGCGCTAGCCCCTGCCACGCCCCAATCAAGCACGAATATAAAAATGGGATCAAGGATAATATTGATTACTCCTCCGATAGCCATTCCGATCATCGAAAACATGGGACTGCCTTCTGCTCTTAGACCTTGGTTGAGAACAAATGATCCTGCCATGATTGGAGCGGCGTACAGGATATAGCTTGCATAGTCGATTGAGTAGTTTATTATTTCAGGGGTAGCACCCATGAAGACCACCAATTGCCTCATAAAAGCAAAACCGAAAATCATTAGTAGAAAACCGACACCAAAGGAAAGTATAAATGCGGTTGATATTGTCTTGGAAGCCTCTTCATCCCTTTTGGCACCCAAAAGGCGGGAAATATAGCTGCCTGCACCAACACCAAATGCCATCCCCACGGACGTTATAATACTCATAAGAGAAAAGTTGACGCCCGCAGCCGCGGTTGCTTCACTACTTATTTTCGACACAAAGTAAGTGTCGACCATGTTGTAAAAAGAGTTTATGAGCATGCTTACCATCATGGGGAGTGCTAGCTTTGGAATAATACGATGAATTTTGCCGTTGAGCATCAAATCACGCCTGTTTTCTTGGCGGTCTGGCCTTTTCTGCGGTCATAAATTCCTCCGAAATAGTTGTATTTTGCAACAATTATAACTACGTAATAATGACATGTCAAGGAGAAGTTTTTATTTTTATCAAAGCAGTAAAATGTAGGGCATTGCGGTAATGCGGAAACATTAGACAATAACAATGAAAATTCATCACTTTTCTAACATTTTCAAAAGAACAGTCTAGAAATGTTTCTAGATGCATGGTATACTTTTTATACACTTTTGTTAACATTTATGTTGCCAAGCTACTATTAGCAGAGGGGTAAGCTTATGCTTGAGTTATTCAAAGTGACACATCGTAACGACCCATACGTAATACTAAGAAACCTGTTGCTAGAGTTGAGAAATACATACAGATTTGACATAGTCAAGGCGATACAATTCACTCATGACAATGACAATGACAATCTGTATGTGCGGATAAGCTCTACATTAAAGCAACGGGCAAACCATATTGACTACAACTATATGCTCAAAATCAACAGTTACGAAAAAAGCTTTTTTCGCCTTATGTGTGAGAAGAGAAGTGCAGTTTATTATAGCATTGAAGTTGATGAAGAAGAGTCACTCGATCAATCCCGTTGGCAAACTCTCAACCCGATGCAAAGATGGAGATATATTATCCGCTATATGACGATGAGGGCAATGACATCATCGGATGCTTGTATCTTTGCTCGTTGTACGAGACCAAGTTCAATAAGGATCGATTTATTAGCGATTACAGGCTAAATGTACTCAACAACCTTGTATACAAGCTGTACAGCGAATCAAAGACATCCCAACAGGTCATTACTCTGCTCAGATTGTTCGACGACTTTCTCATCAAAAACAATCCCCATATGCTCAGGCACCACTATAACGTGGCTTATTGGTCCTTAAAGATCGCTGACGAATTGGGTATGAAGCCTGAAGACAAGGAGGCATTGTATTTTGCATGCCTGTTGCACGACATTGGTGAGATTTATATCAGCGGTGATATCCTAAATAAGAATGGCAAACTGACAGAATTAGAATATCAGATTGAGAAAAATCACGTAGTATATGGTTCAAATCTCGTAAAGCAGTTATTAAAACCCGAACCGAGAAGGGACGATATTGCAAAATACATTCTCCAACATCATGAGCGATACGATGGGAAAGGATACCCCTACGGTCTAAAAGGGAAGAATATTGAGCTTGCAAGCCGCATTATAATGGTTGCTGATGCTGTAGACGCAATGTTGTCCAAAAGAAGCTATAAAACCTCAAAGTCGCTGGCTGAAACTATAAAGGAGCTAAAGCTAAACAAGGGCACCCAGTTTGATCCCGGCGTTGTAGATGTGATGATAAGGGTCCTATATGAGCGGTCTGCAGCAAAATTCAACATTAGGAACGTGCCGATACTGATT
>JBMNIG010000023.1:0-71545 GCA_050950785.1 Eubacteriales bacterium
TGGCAGTGCTTATGACATCACGATTAGCATCTGGCATATCGGTCATGTTACCGTTTTTATCATCGAAACGGTAACAGCTTTTGGATTTGCTTACTGTGGCAGATTTGTCATCACGCTCGGTTGAGAGGAAGGGAGCATAGAAGTTTACTCCAATCACACCGCCATGTTCCGATATGCTGCGTATCATCTCGTCCGTCAGGTTCCTATGATGATATGTAACCGATCTTGCATTGGAATGAGATGCGACAAACGGGATATCAATCGTGCGGGATATATCCCAAAATCCTGCGTCTGATAAATGGCTCACATCAATCAGCATGCCCAGTCGCTTCATTTCATGTATGAACTCAAAGCCCTGTTCAGTAAGTCCTTCAGATGACGTAATTGGATCGATATTCGGCGAACCGGCAGGGTTTCGGTGGTTCCAAGTCAATGTGACCAAGCGCACTCCGAGTCTGTGCAGCAAACGCAGATTGGAAAGTCGCGAACCTATTGTGCCACTATCCTCTAATGAAAGAAAAGCTGACTTTTTCCCTGCTATTCGGTTCTTCTCGATATCGAAAGCCGATCCTGCAAAGGCTATCGTGTCTGAAAACCTATCAAGTTCAAGGTAGAACCTGTCTATTATATCCAGACACATTTGAAGTGGCTGTTTTTCTTCCGGTGGAACAAATACTGCAAAAAACTGCGTGTCTGTACCGCCGCTCTCCATTTTTTGAAGGTCTACATGAAAATCATTTCTATACAGCGAAGCGGCATCGCCGGATCTGTACAAACTTAGAAGCGTGTCGCAGTGCAAGTCTATGCTTGCTATTCTCTTAGTTATGGCTTTCCGTGTCAATATACAAGTCCCTCCCCGCAAATATCGATATAAAATCAGGCTATCCCTGTCGGAATCAACTTCCACCGGAATAGCCTTTTCTTCTGGAGCGGGTGATGGGAATCGAACCCACGTTGCCGGCTTGGGAAGCCGGTGCTCTGCCATTGAGCTACACCCGCATAAGCAATTTTGTTCGTAAACAGTAGTTTAGCACAACACAATTCCTCTGTCAACGGGTCTGATCTTGAAAAGTGCGGACAGTTTAGAACTGTCCGCACTTCTTATTTTAATCATTACCTTCTTTGCACAATGCTTAAAGCTTTCCGAATAAAATTCTTAGACCCCTAGGTTGCGAAACCGCATGTCCAACGTCCGACCGGAGTCGCCGTAGTCTGCAAGGCCCCTTCGGCGCCTGGGCCCTAGGTCTCTAGGTCTCTAGGCCCACTTGCGCTGCAACCTACACCACAACGCAAGTGTAAAGGGTCAGCGTGGGATTTCTTCGCCTCGTGCGATGTAATCGAAGGCTTCTTTGAGCTCTCGAATGTCGGCGACATTGATATAGTACGCGGCTTGGCCTCCGTTGAGGCTGCCGGCATATTGGCGCTCATTTAGCGCAAATAGCCTTAGCTCCTCCTTAGACCCGTTGTTCATAATTATAGTTAAGGTATAATCCGGCTGTACTGTCTCAATATCAACAGGTTCGGTTAACTCTCCTGCAATCATCATATCGAGCATTCTCACGAACAGACGGCGAGTGTTAGTTTCAGATATCGGACGTCCATCAAGGGTGGCTTCAAACTCCACGACCTTTCCGGAATCATCCTTTTTATTGGCCTTGATCTCAAGGAGACGTTTCTCGCCTTCCATATCAAACACAAGCGACTTGACATCGTTGATGTTGTGGAGCCACAACAGCTTGAACATAAAGTCGACATAATCAAGTTCGCTAAGGGTGGGGGAGACCATATCCGCCAGCAATACTGTGTTTGCTCCTTCGACCATCACATAGGCTGCAGTTCCGCTTCTGTCACCTATCAGGTAGTGAACCTCTGTTCCATCGGTGTTTTTCATCCAAACATGAAGCGGGTTGTCCAAACCGTATTTACTCAAGTCCTCCGGTTCATCCTCTACCACTGAGGTTATTGAAATCGCAGCGACAACGTTGATCAGCTTGCTTTCAACGATAGTGTCGTTGCACTCTGACTCGACAGGCTTTGTCATATAATACTTGGTCGAACCAAGAGGCATATCTCCAAGCTCTTTGTCGGTACGCATATTGATCTCAATATCAGAGCCGGTTTCCGGATTGTGTACACGAACATAGGTTATAAAGCCCGCTGCTTCAACCTTCATCTGATCTTCGCTTAGATAGGATGGGAAAAAATCCAATTCGCGGTACTGAAGCTCAGAAGTCATAAGGTTTTCAACCACATATCTGCTTACAGCATAGACAGTGTTTTCTCCTTTAACTCGGGCATAGTAAGAGTCTTGGAGGGAGGTCATCTTTCCGATATGGATCTCACGGACAACGTCGCCCTCGCTGGTTTCGTAGTATGATCTTGCAATCAACTGTGGATCATCAAGTTCATACTCACTAAAATCACTTACGTTTTGCGCGACCTCTGCAAGTGCCGAGATCGAAACAATATTAAAGGCAGTGGCACGCATTGAGTCTTGGCTGTAGCCCCAGCCAGCCTTTGCAGGTGACAATATGAATGCACGGGCGTCACCTGAATCGTCAACGTCAATTTTAATGTCCATACCGTCACGGAAATCAAATTCCATCCGTTTCAGATCATAATAATCCTCTTTATACAGGTAAATCGTCTCAGGTGCTTTGGATGCAGTCGGGCTAGGTGATGCCTCCTCCGGGGTATTCTCGGGAAGCATTTTCAACAGGAAATAGGCCGCAATTATTAAGGCCAGAACAACTGCCGTAATTACTACTGGTTTTAGCGCCTTTTTGCTCATTACATGTTTCTCCTTCTGGCCCAAATGTAGAATCCGCAGGTCAGGGTACCAAGGGGTATTATTACAACCAGGAACCAAAATACGACAGAAGCCTGGTCGCCTAAAATGTTAAGCTGCGATGAAGTGTAATACCTTGGTTCAACAACTATTGCATCGGCAGATTCGTTCATGTAGTTGATGGCCCGAACAAAGAATCGCTGGTTAAGGAATGCATCAACTTCGAGCATTTCATCTGCTGCCATATTGAGCTGGGCAAAGAGGATACGTGAGTAGTTATTTTGTAGGTTGACGATCTTATTTTGCTCAGTAAGCACACTTACGTAGAATGGACCTTCAAGGTCGCCCTCTTCACGGGCTGTGCTGGTCAATGTCTTTTCAGAACTGTACATCTTACCGTATGAGGCAGAGGATGTGACCAAAATCGGATAAACTGTGCGCCAACCCTGTGTATCATACAGAGTGGTGATTTGTCGTGATATCGGAGCTATGACATATTCTCCCGATCTTCCCAAATCTTCGGTCATACTGTGGTTTATCATAGAGGGAGCAAGAGTAGTGGGAACGCTGATCGACTGCTTTTCGTCACCCACAAGTACCTGCTCGTACTTGATTCCCCAATCTTCCATAAACCGTTCAAAAACAGGAAGAGTAGGCACGTTCAAGTCATACAAAACGATTGCGTTACCGTTACGCTCAAAATATGCGTCCAGCTTTTCGATCTCCTCAGCGGTAAAGTCAGTTCTGGGAGCTGCGATGATCAACATAGAGCATTCATCCGGAATGTCGTCGATGGAAAGGTTGATGGTATCTACCTTATAGTTTCCGGAGACCAGCAGAGAATTGAGCTGAGGAAGGTTTGTCTCGCTGTGCCCCTGTACGCGAAGCGCAACAGGAAGCTCATCAATAACACAGTACATGATTGCGGATGAAAGCTTCTGCTCAGCCTGAAGTCCGGTGATATACTGTTCCTGAGTCTCGTAGTTTGTTCGGATAGCGTACAAATCGGCAGGGTTGAGAACCTTGTAGCGCTTTCCACTTTCCACAACGATATCCCGATAATTAGGCGTTCCAAGATCACTATACTGATCGACGATTTCCGGGTTCACATAGGGATCGATGTACCTGATACTGATCTTCCCGTCAGAGAGCGCAATATAACGAAGGATGACCTCACGGATAGGTGAGAATGAGGCGTTGTCAATGTAGACGCTCTCGGAGCTTAGTATAGTGATTTGAATATCCTCTTGCAAATCATTTTGCAAAAAGCGTTTAGTCTCATCGGAAATCTCATATATTCTTTCGTCTGTAAGGTCAATACGTAAGCCGAATCTATCTGTTGCATAGGATACAAATACATTTAGTATAACTGCGGCAGCAATGAACATTGCTGTAAAAATGACGGTGAGTGTGCCGTATTTCAGCTTTTTCCCCGTTATTCTGAATCGTCTCATTTCATTTCCTCCCCTTAGCTCCAGCGCTTCTTTTCGATGACACGGGTAGTGAGGAAAGTGAAGATGGCAGCAACACTTATATAGTAGATAAGGTCGCTAATTGCCAAAACCCCGCGGCTGATATTCTCATATCTGCGGAACATCGAAATGGCATACAAAAAGTTATTGATGATCCTGTTGTTATACCCGATACCGGAATAATCGAGCAGATAAAGGCCGAGGAACACGGCAAGAGCAAGAACTGCCGAAATGAGCTGATTTTCTGTCAGAGACGAGAGAAACAACCCGATCGATATAAACGCTGCTGCTACGCAGTAGATTGCAATGTAGTTAGCAAGTACCTGCTTGACGTTCGGCTGACCGTATGCGGCAATTATAACAAGGTAAAGCAGTGAGAAGAGAATCACAACTGAAAACATTGCAAGTGCCGCAAGGAATTTCCCAAATACAATTTTAAAAACGCTGTTGGGTGAGGTAAGTAGAAGCTGATCTGTTCTCTGCTTATACTCCTCACTAAAGAGTCTCATCGTGAGGATCGGTACGGTAAAGATCAAGATAAATCTAATAAATCCGAACAAGCTTGCTATATCAGATGTTGCTCGAAGAATATTGTTGATATAAAAATAGGAGTTCAGTACAGCAAGGAATGCAGCAATAAACACATACCCGATAGGGGAGGTGAAGTAGCCGCGCAAATCTCTCTTTAAAACTGCAAGCATTATTAATGGACCCCCTTCAAATCATCCTGATCGGCTGTGTCTTCGGTAAGCGTCATGAATATATCCTCAAGTGACATGTCGCGAGGACGCATCATCAGGATAGGATATCCTGCCTTGGCAAGAGAATTGAACATGGGCTTGCGAATATCTATCGAGGGATGTGACTCCACAAGGAAATCACTGGCGCCCTGCTCCCTGTCCGCAAGCGGCACCACTTCCCGGACACCGTCAATAGCGCGTAAAATCTGCGATACATTACGCTTTGGTCCGGCTACGCGAACGGCAAGCTTATGCTCCCCGGCTACGTTTGCAGCGAGGTTTTGAGGCTCATCGTCGGCGATGATGACTCCCTTGTTTATAACAAGCACTCTCTCACAAATGGCTTCAACCTCAGGGAGTATATGAGTCGAAAGTATGACAGTGCGACGCCTTCCCAATTCCTTTATGACATTGCGTATCTCAACGATCTGCCTTGGATCGAGTCCCACTGTCGGTTCGTCCAATATAAGTACATCGGGATTGCCGATAAGCGCCTGAGCCAGTCCCACGCGCTGTCTGTATCCCTTAGACAGGTTTTTTATCACTCTTTGATAAACTTGATCGATGCCAACAAGTTCACAAATTTCTGAAAGGTGCTTTTTCCTGTTAGGCAAATTTGCATTCTTCAGATCGTAAACAAAATCAAGATACTCCGACACCTTCATATCAAGGTAAAGAGGCGGGTGTTCCGGAAGATAGCCGATATGTTTCTTGGCGGCAATCGGATCTTCTAGAACATCGATCCCTGCTACTTTAGCTGTCCCTGAAGTTGCCGACAGATATCCGGTGATGATGTTCATGGTTGTGGTTTTTCCGGCACCGTTGGGGCCTAAAAAGCCGACAATTTCCCCCTCGTTGATAGTAAAGGAAATCTTGTCGACGCCCCTCTTGTCGCCGTATACCTTCGTAAGCTGGCTTACTTCAATCATTGCAGTCCCTCCACGCGCTTAAGGCGAGTACAGATTTAGAATCGCTGATTTAGAATTTGCTACAAATCTCAGCTAATTATAACACAAGTTCGCTAATGTTTGTTAAAACTGTGTAAACAACCGCAAAAATCATTATACCATATTTGTCAATAGTTGTCCGTTTATCACGGTTTTTGGACACGGGTGTACACAGAGACAGGTCCCTTTGCCAATTTGGTAGGCACTGGAGTGGACACGGTACAGATTACTTGTCAAGTAAGTGACGGTGACACATAGAAAGATTCATTGTCCAAGTTGTCGAACAATGTGTGGACAACGTACCTGTCACCGTGTCTACATCCCCGTATCCCACCTTGAGTGAGCCCATTGGACACCCTGGCCTGACAAAATAAGCAGGGATAACAGAAAACTACTGTTTATCCCTGCTAAGTTATTCAACGGAAAAAGAAGAACCAAAGGATCCCGACTATAAATACTGTTACAATGATTGCAGCCGGCAAAAAGACGCCAAATGCCGCTATGAGCATAGCAGGTAGGTCTCCCTTTTCAAGCTTGGGCTTATCGTCATTTAGACCGGAAGGTTTGCCGTCTCCTTCAGCGGGGGGACGGGATCCTCTTCTTTTTCTGAACATCCGTAAGTTTCTCCTTTCCTAATCGCAACCTTAAGGGCTCTTACAGCCACTTGCCGATTTCGATAAGTGAGGAATCACTCTGCTTGTTTTTCGTCAGCGGAGCCAAATGACACTTGACTTTTTTCAAGTATGTGATGGCAGGCGACAAAGTGATCGGGCTCTGCCTCTATGAACTCCGGCACGACCTGCTTGCAAATTTCGGTTGCGTAGCGGCACCGTGTATGGAACTTACATCCCTTCGGAGGATTGATCGGGCTTGGAATATCGCCTTCAATCAAAATCGGCTCACGTTTATCGTCAACATCTGTTGTCGGAATAGCGGATAGAAGGGCCTCCGTATAAGGATGCTTGGGGTTACGGAATATTTCCTCAGATGAAGCTAACTCAACTATATTGCCCAAATACATGACTCCTATGCGGTTGCTTATATATTTAACAACCGACAGGTCGTGGGAAATGAACAAATAAGTCAGGTTTTCCTTCTTTTTGAGGTCCACCAGCAGGTTGATTATCTGTGATTGGATCGAAACGTCAAGTGCAGAGACAGCCTCGTCACAGACTACAAACTTGGGATCAAGAGCGAGGGAACGGGCAATGCCAATACGCTGCCTCTGTCCTCCTGAGAACTGGTGCGGATAACGGTGGATCATGTATGAAGCAAGACCACAGTCTTCCATGACCTTCATGATATAGTCCTGCATCTTCTCGTCGTCTTTTTTGAAGAACTCGTGTGCGAGAAGCCCTTCACCGATGATCTGTCCGACAGTCATTCTGGGGTTGAGGGATGAATAAGGATCCTGGAATATCAACTGCATGTCTTTTCTCAGTTTCCTCATCTCCGGATACGTCAGACGAGCAAGGTCGATCCCGTCATCGCGATATGCCTCGTACTTTTGAAACTCAGCGTTATCAGCGTACTTAGCGCGCATCTGATCGATTTTCAGGTCGCTTTGCTTTATTTCCTCCGCCTTTTGATCGATCTGGCGCAGTTTAGCTTCCCTTTTCTTCTCAAACTCGGCGATCTTGCGCTCTAGGGCAGATGTAGACTTTTTTTCTCTCTTGTTGATCTCAACGTCGCCCCTGAGCTCTCTGAGCTCAAGCTCAATACTATCCAGCTCTTCCTGAAGCTTGCACTTGGCTTCGGAAATCTCATAGCTTCTCAGAAATGCCTTAGAAACCTCATTGAGGTCCTCAGCAACTATGAATCCGCCTATAAGCTGGGCTATATTTAGAAATGCCTCATGGGCGTCTCTTTTAGCTTTGTCAAGCTCGTTGCGCTTTTCAAAAAGCTGCTTTGCGTTGGGATGGTCCTCAGGGATCTCATCCTTGGCCGTTCCTTCTCCTCCGTCCCAGCCCAGGAGTTCATCATATTCCCTGTCGATCCTGTCGCGCAACTTGAATAGCTCTTGCATCTCCCTGTGTAGCTTGGGGAGATTTTCAAATGTTTTACGCACGTACTTGGGAGCAATATAATCCAGTGATCTCCCGTAGTACATGGTCTTTCCATCAGTTTGCCTGTATAGCTGCAACAGTGTGCGGCCAAGTGTCGATTTCCCGCATCCGCTCTCGCCAACAAGGCCTAATGTTTCGCCTTCGTAAATATCAAGAGTAATGTCGTCATTTGCCTTGACAACAAGCTTGTTGCCCTTTAGCGGGAAATACTGTTTTAAGTTGCGAATGCGGAGCAATACCTTTTTATCTTCCATGTTGGCGCTCCTCCTTTAACGGATAAAAACAGCGGACCTGCTGGTTCTCCGTCACATGAACCAAATCGGGCTCTTCGTTTTTACAACGCTCGGTTGCATATTTGCACCTCGGCGCAAACTTGCAGCCCTTAGGAAGGTCCAATGGATGGGGAACCGATCCCGGAATTGCATCCAATCTCTCGCCGCTCTTCGTATCAAGGCGGGGGATGGACATCATCAGGCCCTCAGTGTATGGGTGCGAATAGTCACTTGCTGTAAATATTGTGCGAACAGGTGCCTTTTCAACGATCTGTCCGCTGTACATGACCGCAACTTCATCCGCCATCTGGTTGATTACGCCAAGGTCATGTGTGATAAACAGTATTGATGTGCCCTTTTCTTTCTTCAGATCGTTCATCAGCTTAAGGATCTGAGCCTGAATAGTAACGTCAAGGGCAGTGGTTGGTTCATCAGCAATCAACAGGCTTGGTCTGCATGCAAGGGCCATTGCTATCATGACGCGCTGACGCATTCCACCGGAGAGCTGATGGGATACTGCTTTACTACATCTTCCGGATTTGGGATCTGTACGTCAGCAAGCATTTTAACAGCCTCTTTTGCAGCCTGCTTTTTTGTCATGTTTTGGTGAACCATGAATGTTTCGGATATTTGACGTTCAATTGTAAACACCGGGTTGAGACTTGTCATTGGTTCCTGGAATATGACAGAAATCTCGTTTCCGCGTATTTTGTACATATCATTTATCGATATCTTGGTAAGGTCTTGTCCGTTGAACAGGATCTCTCCGCTGTCAATGTATCCGTTTCCGTCCAACAGACGCAAAATGCTCATTGCAGATACCGACTTGCCGCATCCGCTCTCGCCAACAAGGCCCAGAGTTTTGCCCGCTTCAACGGAGTAGGATACGCCATTGACAGCTTTGACGATACCGCGTTTAGTTTTGAAATATGTGTGCAGGTCTTTGATTTCTAACAAAGCCACTTCGTATCCCTCCTTATCGTTCGCCGGCCTTCGGATCGACGGCATCCCTAAGCGCGTCGCCGACTACGTTTATACATATGGTTGCTATGCTGAGGAAGAGGGCAGGGAAGACCCATCTCCACCAGTAATCTTGAAGAACGGTAGTACTGATACTTGCCGTGAGCATATTTCCCCATGTCGGGCTTGGTTCTGTAACACCAAATCCTAGGAAGCTCAGAGATGACTCTGTCAACATGCTCGTTGCAAAGCTCAATGTAAGGTTTACCAAAGCTACTGTGATCACATTGGGCAGTATATGCCGGAAAATGATCTTGACTTCTTTGATACCGATAGCCTTTGCCGCTGTTACGAATTCCTGTTCACGCGCCGATAGCATCTGTGCACGGACCAGTCTCGCAATTCCCGGCCAGCTCAAAACACCTAATATTACCATTATCATAAATATTCGGCCGGTCTCAGGTATCTTGTTGCCAATCAGGTAGGAGAGGATCATTGCTAATGGTAGGAATGGCAATCCACCAACGATTTCTGCCATACGCATCAGGACCATGTCTATCTTCCCACCGTAGTAGCCGGAGAAGCCTCCTATGATAATGCCCAGGATTCCCGAAATAATGACCGATATGGCGCCGATCGTCAATGTTATCCTGCCACCGGTCAACAGACGGAGAAATACGTTTCGTCCGTACTGGTCGGTTCCCATTAGATAGCCTTTGAGTCCCCAGGTATATACCTTACCGTTACTGTCGATGGCATAGTTTTGATAATAGTTTGAGTAGACCTTTTCAATATTGGACATCTTTGGAGCATTGGCCTGTCCGTGGTTGTTCTGACCCCAGGATACAACAGTACCGTCGTTTAGCAGTACGGTAAAGTGTCCACGTCCCGCAGCGATCTGCTTGACGTTGCCTTGTACGCCTTCAGGAATAACATCCTCTTGGAAGGGGAATGAGCCCCAAAGGTATATATGGCCGTCGTCTGTGAGAACTGCTGCAGTTTTGTCGGTAGAGACAACATCAATGGCCCGTCCTTGCGCCTCTTCAGGCACTGCGTTGAAAGGAGTCTCTTTATTTGTCATGCAGACGACTTGTCCGTCATTTGTAACGGCAAGCGCTGTAGTTGTATTCAATGTAAATTTCTTTATGTTACCCTGATATGGGCCGGGTGAAATGCTGATAATGTTTTGATTTCCCCATATATATATTCTGCCGTCAGAGTCAAGCGCGACCGAAACCTGATGTCCTGCATCGATCTGAACGATGTCCGCATCCTGCGCGTCCTGCGGAATCTTGTCAAGATTTAGCCTGTCATAACCCCATGTGTACATCGTGTTGTCTTCTGTCAACACAAGTATGTGGTCAAGTCCGGTGGCAACCTGAGCGATCTTACCCATGCCTCTAGGCATTGCTTTCAGTTTGTCCGTTAGTGTTCCCCAAAGATAGAGGTTCCCGTTTTTGTCTATTCCCGCGCCGAAAGTCGATCCGCCGTCAATTTGCTTAGCATTATTTTTCAGCGCGCCGGGAACTTTCATAAAGTTGAATGCGGGTCTTATATTCTGCTGTGTTGCGTCTTGATAGTTTTTATCCAATGGTAATAGGGCTGACCCTAGGAAGCATGTGATAAATATTATCGCAAATAAGACCATGCCCACTATGGCAAGACGTCTTGATAAAAAGTTTTTAATAATCGTGCGCATGGGACTTTGCATCTGCTCCTCCTCAAGAAGGGAGAGCTGTTGTTTTGGTTCCAACCCAAACATTCTGCGGAGCATTTCCTTAAAGGAGGATCCGTATGAACTTTTTTTCTTAGTATCTTTTTCAGACATGTCGGTACCTCCTAAGACAATTTGACACGCGGGTCAACCAGAACATATGCAAGATCCATGATCAGGTAACCGGCTAATGATAAAACTACGTAGAACATTTGCATTGCAAGAACGACCATAAAGTCCTGCTGCATCAGTGAGTTTAACATGATCCTTCCCATTCCGGGATAGAGGAAGATGTTTTCAATAACTACTGAACCACTGAAAATGCTGATAAACCAGCTTATGAGTATGGTCATAAAAGGTATCATGGCGTTTCTGAAGGCGTGCGAATAGATAACGACCTTTTCACGAAGTCCTTTTGCGCGAGCTGTACGGATATAGTCCATTGTTAGTGTATCGATCATGGTTGCACGGACATATCGAACTATTCCTGCCAAGCTGCTGAACACCATCGCTGTCACAGGCAGTACAAGATAATACGCTCTGTCAAGGATGTACGCCCAACCTTCCAGCGTAACGCCGGGTGAGCTAACACCACTTATCGGGAACAGTCTTATCTTGACTGCAAACACGAATATAAACAATATTGCAATAATAAAGCCTGGCAAGCTATAGCCAATTATCGTCAGCACCTGTGTAACACTGTCAAACAGTGACCCTTTGCGAACGGCTGTAGCAATTCCAAGTGGTATCGTAATAATAAACACAAAAACCAATGATACTATATTTAGTATGATCGTGTTTTTCATTGGAGCCTTTATCACTTCTACAACTTTTTGCTTGTAGACACTGGAAAATCCAAACTCACCACGAAGCATATTGCTCATCCAAGAGATGTATTGAACGTAAATTGGTTTGTCCAGACCTAGCTGTTCCCGCATATCCTGGTACATCTTATCGTACAGTTCAGGATCCATCGTCTCTCTGCTCCCCTCGAGCATCATGCGGGCGGGGTCTCCTGGCAAGCTTTTATAAATACCAAACATTAAAATAGAGAGTATAAAAAATACAAAAATTATATAAAGCAATCGGCGAAATATATATTTTATCAAGGCTGACTCACCCCTTTGTGTTTTGCAGAGTATGGAAACAGAGAAACTCCATTATCCTCCGGGTCAAGTAAATCATGCAGATCTCGTTTTCATGAAATGGAACAGCGTACAAAGGTTATGATATGCAATATAGCTCAAAAAAGTACATCCGCTGTCTAAACTCGAGAAATGCTTAAGCTTCTGATGAGGAAAAAGGGTATACAAGCCCCTTTGCGTTGTACACCCTTATCCTCATTATCTCTATGGCTACTAATAAGTCTCTAGCCACTCCATAAGGAGTACTATTTACTCGGTGACGTAGGCTCTCAGGATCGCGTACTCAAATCCCCACAGTGAGGATGGTGTGTAGTTCTGGAGCCTGTCGCTGTAGAATACGTGGTAGTCGTCAGAGTACAGCGGAATGTCAGGTAGCAGGTAGTTCCAGCGCTTCTGGAATTCAAGCCACTTCTGGGAGAATGCTTCTGTGTCACCAGGCTCGGTTCTTGCCATTTCATGAGCAAGTCTGTCGAGCTCATCATCAGCGATGAAGTTGGTGTTATAGGTTCCGCCGTAGGTTGCGAGATCCTTGTTGTAGTAGTATTCAGGATACTGAATCGGGTTGAACCCTGTTCCAAGGTTGAACATGTGGGTTGTGAGCTCGTCAACATCCTGGTAGTAGTTGTCAAGCAACTCAGCAAACTGAACTGTTGTACCGACAATCTTCATGCCGATTTCTTCAACGGCAGGTACCAGCATTGCGTTCAGCAAGTCGGATACCGGATTGTCAGGTGTGTTCATCCACTGAATTTCGAGAGGCATCAAAGTGCCATCATCAAGTTTCTTGTGGCGTAGTCCGGTGCCGGAGTAAGGATTGCCGTTTGCATCAAGTGTCCAGCCGCCGCTTTCAAGAACCTCAATAGCCTTATCTTTATTGTATGTGTACTGAGTAAGCTCAGTCTCAAGAGCATCCTTGTTTGCTGCGTATTCCCACTGTGCCTGGCCATAGTATCCGTTAACGACTATAGCAAAGCCCTGTGAGTACTGACGTGCAAACTCGTCGCGGTCGAGCATCCAAGCAATAGCCTGGCGTACTTCAACAAACTGTGTCGGACCATGGTTACATGCAAATGCAATCTTGCCATAGCCGTGACGTGGATAGTGCGAATAGCTAAATCCGCCCTTCTCGACCAAGTCGAGACCTGTGTTGATGGATGTTCCTCCGGACTGCTCTCCGCCAATGTCGATCTGGCCTGTTGCAAGTTCATCAAACTCGGTTGAACTTGATGTGAGTTTGTAAACAAGGGTCTTGATTTTTGCTTTTGCTCCGTCATAATCGCCGAGATACAGCGGGTTTGCTTCGATAATGGCCTGGCTGCTCTCAGGATCATAGGAAACAAATTGATAAGGTCCACTTGTTACAGTTGGATTGTAACGGTATCCATCAGAGTTTTCACCAAGAAATGCTTTCTGAAGTGCCTCAACTGTGAAGCCTTCTCCAAAGTAAGCGCCGTTTCCATCGTCCTTAACTTCAACGCCTGGAAGAAGTACGTGCAATGGTGCGGGACCAACTGATGCCATGGTGATATCATGGAAATAAGGCAGATTCTCTGGATCGATGGTTACGGAGAACTCATATTCACCAAGAAGTCTTACGCCGGTAAATACATCGCTCTCACCAGTGTTGTATGCCTTATATCCGACATAGTCAGTACCGGTAGCTGTCTGAGCGTTGTCAACCTGCTTGAACTCATCGGATGCATAAATCAGAAGGGATCCGACATAGTCTTTGGCAGTGATTTTTGTACCGTCATTGTAAGTAAGGTTGTCATAAATGACAAAACGATAGGTTTTGCTACCGTCAGCATTATCAATTCCTTCCCACTCTTTTACGGTAATGGGATCGAATATGTACATGCCTTCCTTAGTAAATGCGAGTGTGCTGTAGCCACCAAGCAGGATTTTGATCTCTGCGTTAGTTGCACTGTTGGTCCAACCGCTGACAAAGTCACCGTTAAGCTGGGTCGTTGAACCTTGGATAATCTGTCCTACAGGCTCATAAGGAGTAATCTGAGAAAGGATTTCCTCCTGGGTCATGTCCTGAAGTACTTCTGCTCCCAGGTGGGACAGATCGTATACAGGGCCTGTTGGTTCTTCGGTTTCGTCTGGGGTTTCTTCCCCTGGGGTGGTCGCTGGTGTTGGCGATTCGGTATCTACATCGCCTTGAGACACGCCACCGTCGCCGCAGGATGCAAATGCCAAAATCATCATCACTGCAAGCAGTAGAGACAATAATCTCTTCATTTACGAATAACCTCCTAACATAATTCATTCGTTGTCCGGCTGGTTGCCGGTAATAGATTCAATGCGAATTCGGCTATAGCCCTCACCGGATATCGCTTTGAAAACGAATTTTTTGTATTATAACACAAGCATTATAGTTTCGCAAGACTTCAACGTCAATTTCCTACTTTAATTTTTTCCCTGTGTTTAGCGGGAAATAGATAACATGTTGCTTAAATGATACATAAATGTGATAAATTGTTTGTCGTATCCTGTCGGACTTTATCAAAGAAGCAAAATGCTATGTCGAATAAAGGGCGAATCATTAGTTAACCTGCCGAATGCTGTAAAATCGAGCCAAATTTTAAAAGCCTCTAATTGGCAACAAATTAGCAACGAAAAATTATATTGAGCCGACATTTATATTAATGTCGGCTCAAAGTCGGCTCAAAAATTGGTTGATCGCTATTTATCAAAAGTTGGGCAGTGTGTACTCCTCGTACTCATCGATGTCAGAAAAGGATCCTGTTTCGAAGAATCTTTCAAATGTATCTGAATCCATAGTCTCATGCTCAAGGAGGTATTCCGCAACTGAATGCAGCTTTTCGATCTCCCGGGTCAGAATTTCCTTACAACGTTCGTATGCGCTGTCGATAATGCGTTTTATTTCGCTGTCGATCTTAGAAGCAACGCTTTCCGAGTAGTTTCTGGTCGAGGCAAAGTCCCTGCCCAAGAAAACTTCGTCATGTTCCGAACCAAAAGCTATTGGTCCCAACTCATCACTCATACCGTAGCGTGTGACCATCTTACGGGCTATCTCTGTGGCGCGCTGGATGTCATTTGACGCGCCGCTTGAAATATCATCCAAAACTAATTTCTCAGCAACGCGGCCGCCTAGGAGGCTGACAATACGCTCGAACATTTCGCTTTTGGACATGAAAAACTTATCCTCATTTGGCAGTGAAATCGTCATTCCGCCGGCTGCACCACGTGGAATAATCGAAATCTGGTGAACGGGATCGTGATGCTCCAGGTTTTTCATTACGATAGCATGACCGCTCTCGTGATAGGCGGTGAGTTTTCTCTCCTTATCGGAGATGACCCGGCTTTTCTTTGCCGGACCGGCAATGACCTTGATCATCGCCTCTTCGATGTCTTCCATTTTTATGACCTTGCGGCCCTGCCTTACAGCAAGAAGGGCGGCCTCATTGAGAAGATTCTCAAGGTCGGCGGGGGAGAAGCCCCCGGTCGTCTTTGCAACTATTCCAAGGTTTACGCCTGCATCAAGCGGTTTACCGCGGGAATGTATTTTTAGGACTGCTTCACGTCCGCGAACATCGGGCAACCCTACATATACCTGACGGTCAAAGCGGCCCGGACGCAACAGAGCCGGATCCAGGATATCCTGCCGATTGGTGGCAGCCATAATAATGACGCCTTCATTATTTCCGAAACCGTCCATCTCCACCAACAGCTGGTTTAGTGTCTGTTCACGTTCGTCGTGGCCGCCGCCCATGCCGGCTCCACGCTGGCGTCCAACAGCATCGATTTCATCAATGAAGATGATTGATGGTGCAACCTTTTTAGCCTGCTCAAACAGGTCACGTACTCTCGAAGCACCAACACCTACGTACAACTCAACAAAGTCCGAACCGGATATAGAGAGGAACTGAACGCCCGCTTCTCCTGCCACAGCCTTTGCCAGATAGGTCTTTCCGGTTCCGGGAGGTCCCACAAGAAGGACTCCCTTTGGGATACGCGCTCCGATCTCTATAAAGCGCTTTGGATTCTTCAGAAAATCAACGATTTCCTGAAGCTCATATTTTTCTTCTTCCGCGCCGGCAACATCGGCAAAGGTCACCTTCTTTTTCTCGTCGGTTCCAAGCCTGGTTCGGGCACGGCCAAACTTCATGGCGGTGTTTGCGCCGCCACCGCCGCCAACGCCGCTTCGGTTAAACAGAAAATACCACAGCAAAACAAATATGACTATTACAACAAGGTAGGGGACAAACATCATCCACCATGGTGTTTCAAAACCCTCGATGTAATTGGCATATCTTATTTTGCCGGCGTCCAGTTGATTGCGTATCGTTTCTCCCAGATCTTCCACAAAAATGGACATGTATGGGATCGTATACTGAATTACAGTCTCGTCATCGAGCCTGGCCGTTAGCACATTTCCCTCAATCGTATACTCGATGACCCTGCCTTCCTTAAAAAAACGGTATACATCCGAATACGGAGGCTCCACAGGCTTTGCCGACTGGTACAGCATATAGATCGTAGCCAGAAGGATGCCGATAACAAGGATGTAAAAACCGATATCCTTCAGATTAAGCTTTTTCAATAACGTTCACTTCCTTCTTACTCGTCACTGTATATCGACGGATCCAACACCCCTATCATCGGTAGGTTGCGGTATCTTTCAGCGTAATCGAGACCGTATCCAACAATGAACTTGTCGGGTATAGTAAAGCCGACGTAATCTGCCGTGATCTCGGCGGTGCGCCTTCCGGGCTTATCAAGAAGCGTACATATGCGCACTGAGGCCGGCTTTTTGGTTTCCAATATTCTTTTAATATAGCTTAGCGTCAGACCGCTGTCAAGAATATCCTCCACAATCAGGATATGCCTGTTTTCTATGTCAATATCCAAGTCTTTTATAATCTTGACCGCTCCGGTGGACTTGGATTTGGTTCCGTATGAGGAGACGATCATAAAATCTATCGTGCAGTCGAAGTCCAGTTCGCGAACCAGATCTGCCATAAAAACAAATGAGCCCTTCAAAATGCTTAAAAGTAGCGGCCGTTTGTCATTGTATTCCTCTTTGATCTCAACTGCAAGCTCTCCGATCCTCTCTTTGATCTGCTGCTCAGTGAGGAGTATTTCGGTGAGATCCTCCGTGAGTTTTTTGTGCACCCCACCATTAAAATTTTTGCTGTTTGGCATACTAATATCCTCTCCATTTTCTATTTCTATTAATTTAGTTTTTCAAAATATATATATAAAAATATATATTTTGAATTTTTACAGACATTTCACCGTTTCCACCCATTATACAGGCAGCGGGGAATGTGCACAAGAGTCAAAGTAAAAATTGCCGGTGAAAAAACCAGCTTAGCAGTAATTACCTGATCGTCAACCCGCAATCATTATCTGCCGAAATCTTATTTATTGAATATATTTAAATGTATATAATGAAATTCGACATAATCATACCGTCATTTAACTGCCATTTGACTTTCACCCATCCCTTGGTGCATCTTCTTTTATCAGTTGGAATGTCACCTTTAATGCCGGAGGTGATTTTGCGGCAAATTTTTTATCCGCCTTATGACCGGGAATTGCGCAGATGCCGGATCGGGAAACAATAACAGGTCTGAAGGCACGTTCCTGCCTGGGGATCTTCATCTCAACATATAGTTTTTTCAAGGTTTTAGTCCAGCCGCGTCCAATAGGGGATATGCTATCTCCCGTTTGGTAGCCCCGTACGTACAAGCCTGAATCGATAAGCCGTGGATCTAAAAACACTACATTAACTATATTGCTCATCTTGCTGTTATATATATCAAGAGCATGCGGCTCACAAAAGTTGTCATCACTTGATCCGCCGCTTGAATGAATCGTCTTCTTTTTCAACACACTCGATTCGTATTCGATCGTATCAACGATTTCAACAGTTATGGTCCAGGAGCCAAATATTGTTTCGCCGAGCCTGAGAGGTTTTTCCTCTTCTGCCTTCTGTTGCTTAGAGCATGTATTTGCGCACTCTTTGCTCTGAATCAAATTTTTGCCTGTAAACAATATTTTGCCATATCTACAGCATGCTAAAACACCTCCGGGGAGATGGACCTCTCCGGATGCGGATGAACCGGCAGCAAGTTCAATGACTGCCACTGTATGCTTTAATGCTAAATCCGGGGCAAACACCGAAGAGTTGCCCTCATTGGTAGGACTTGTGGCATGCAATTTTCCGTAGGCTATCGCATACAAGCGCTTTACAACACGACCGGCAAGCCCAACCGGCAAGCTCGTTAGCAAATCACGTGCAACAGCTACATCGTCGGAGTCGCTGATCGGTATCGATTCTGCGGTAGCCTCGAGATACTCAGCATCACTCCTAAGTAATTTTGTAAATTCCGTTATATTATCAACAAACAAAGGATTGATTTCACATAACAAGGGGAGAATACGATGCCGAATCCTGTTTCTAAGAAATTTTGTATCAAAATTTGTGTGATCGGTCACAAACTCTATGTCCCGATCCTTCAAAAAACTCTCTATGGACTCCCTTGAACAATAAAGAAGGGGCCGTATGATCCTACCTCGAACAGGTGGTATTCCTGTCAGTCCGCGCAGACCGGTACCGCGAATCAAATTCATAATAACGGTTTCAGCGTTGTCGTTTAGATTGTGGGCAGTGGCTATCTTTGTGCAACCTAAACTGTCTGAAACCCGCTCAAGAAATGCATATCTTATACGCCTTGCTGTTTCCTCAATGCCGCCTCCATCTTCCGCGGCTGCTTTAGCAACATCTATCCTCTCAACGGTAAGCGGTAATCCAATCCTCTTGCAGAGGTTTCGGACATGGTTCTCATCCCTATCCGACTCATCGCCCCGTAGGCAGTGGTTTAGATGAGCGGCATGAAGTGATATCCCCAATTTGTCCGTTTGCTCGTTTAGGAGCACAGCCAGTGCCGTGGAGTCGGCTCCACCCGAAAGAGCTATCAGCACTCTGTCGCCTCTTTGCAGCATTTGGTAGTCGGCTGCTGCAGAAAGAAGATTTGTCGCCAGTTCGTCGGCGCGCCCCATATCCGGTACCTCCGTTTTCGAGCTTCATTTGCTTACTTACTCATACTCATACTTTTGCTCGCACTCACATACTCACAATCTCCAATATTATCATCGTAACATTATTACTATATTTACTCTTCGGTATGTATGCGTTCCCTCGATGCAAACAAAGTATACTGTGGGATCCACTGCAGTTCTATCGTTCCCGTGCCGCCGTGCCTGTTTTTCGCCACTATGCACTCAGCGATGTTTCTTCTGTCGGTGTCTTCGTTATAATATTCATCCCTATATAGAAACATGATAATGTCGGCGTCCTGCTCAATGGCTCCCGATTCTCGAAGGTCTGAAAGCATTGGCCTTTTGTCTGTTCGCTTTTCGTTTGCACGTGAGAGCTGACTAAGGCACAGTACCGGAACAGAAAGCTCCTTTGCCATAATCTTAAGGGATCTTGAAATCTCAGACACTTCCTGCACGCGGTTTTCACTTCTTCTCCCGCCCAACTGCATCAGCTGCAGATAGTCAATGATTATGAGTCCTAAATTTTCAACCCGGCGGCATTTTGCCTTCATCTCGGTAGGAGTTATTGAGGGGTTGTCGTCAATACGTATATCGCAACGACTAAGGCTTTCCGAAGCTACAGCAATTTTTGCCCAGTCGTTCTCGTTCAAGTCACCTGTAAGCAGTTTTTTTGAATCAACAAAGGCTTCCGCCGCCAAAAGACGGTTGGCCAACTGTTCTTTCGACATCTCCAGCGAAAATATAACTACTGCCTTCTTCTCCTTTTTCGCCGCTGCCAATGCCATATTGAGGGCAATCGATGTCTTTCCCATTCCCGGACGGGAAGCTACTAATACCAGGTCGGTCTTGTTCAACCCGGTTATCATGTTGTCCAGCTCGCCAAACCCTGTTGGCAGACCGGGGATCTGCCCCTTGTTTTTTGCAAGCTCATTTAGATTTTCGTAGACATCGATCAAAACAGTGGATATATGGGCAAACCCCTGATCGGACCGTCCTTGACGGATGGCATATATCTTCTGTTCTGCAGCATCGAGGATGTCGGCGGCTTCGCCTTCTTCGTTGTAAACCATGCCGGAAACTTCTCCGGCCACCGCAGCCACCTGCCGCAAAAGGGATTTGTCGCGAACGATTTTCGCATAATGGCGCACATTTGCCGCAGTGGGCGTGATCTCCATAAGCTGCATGACATAGTTGCGGCTTACTTGTTCGTCATATACTCCCCGAATCTTCATTCTGTCGAGGACTGTTATCGGGTCGATCGGCTGTGAAAAGCTGAACATTGAGTGAATAGTCTCAAATATATCCCGATTCTGATCGATATAGAAGTCCTCAGGCTTCAGTATCTCGATGACATCGGGCACACAGCGAGAGTCGATAATCATCGATCCGATCACCGACTGTTCAGCCTCCATACTATAAGGCACACGTTTGCCCAAAAGCTCATCCATACTTACATCCCTCGCCGGCTTTATTTGTTGATGTTACTCTTTTAATGTTACTCAGCGGCTACTCTTCGGTTACCAGTACCATAAGTGTTGCATTGATATCATAGCCAAGTTTTGCTGTTAGTTGAAAGTTTCCGTATTGTTTTATTGGCTCATCCATTACGATCTTGCGTTTGTCTATGTCGATGCCGTGCTGTTTGCTAAGCTCCTCTGAAATTTCCTTTGAAGTCACCGATCCAAAAAGTTTGCCATTGGCGCCGGCTTTGGCCTTGACCCTGACCACCTTTGATTGCAGGCTCTCTGCAATCCCCGCAAGCCGCTCCCTTTCGCGCTTCTCTGCGGCAGCCTCAGCTTTCTTGCGCTGCTTGGCCGCATTCAGTGCATCGGGAGTCGCCTCTATGGCAAGCTTTCTTGGAATCAGAAAGTTACGTGCGTATCCGTTGGAAACATTCACGATGTCCCCTTTTTTACCATGTCCTTTTACATCCTGCTGTAAAACAACCTTCATAATGAACCTCTTTTCTCCGGTGCACATTTATTATTATCATCCGCATGAATACACCGGGTCTCATGCTGATTAAAACTATAATGATCTATTTGTCAAGGTATTCATCTATTACCTGATATAGGCGGCTTAATACGACCTCGGGACTCTGGCCCTTTATCTGGGCACCGGCCATGTTGAGATGACCGCCTCCACCCATTTTTTCAAGAATGACCTGAACATTTATATGTCCCAGGGATCTGGCGGAGATCACGATCTCATCACCTTCAGGGAAAAGCACAAAGGAGGCCTGCACGTCGAGTACATTAAGCAATTCATCTGCGGCCTGTGCTGCCGTTGTCCTGTCGACAGTCTTTTCAGACAGTGATACTGCTATTCCACACCGGTGCATGAGCGCCCGGCGAACTATATCATACCTGTCGACACAGCTTTCAAAGTCGGTCTGGAACAGACGCTTTATTTCCACCGTGTCAGCTCCCGCGCTTCGTAAACGGGCAGCAGCTTCAAATGTTCTCACACCTGTCCGCATCGAGAAATTCTTCGTGTCAAGCACTATGCCAGCGAGCATTGCCTCGGCTTCCACCTTGAGAATAGGGGACTGGTCACCCATATAGCTTAAAAGCTCGCTGACCAACTCGGAGGCGGATGATGCGTATGGCTCATGGAAATTTAGGGCGGCATTGTCAATGTAGCTTGCGGCACGCCTATGGTGATCGATAACGGCAACCCGGTTGCACGACAGTAGGAGCTCTTCCGACTCCACCATATCGGGTCTGTTAACATCCGTTACAACAAGAAGTGTCCGATTGTCCGCCAGGAGAATTGCATCGGTAGGTGAAATGATCACGCCCTGATACTCCGGTAATTCACTTAATCTCTGTAATAGCGAAGCCGCGGCTGTGTTGTTGCGATCCACCACAATATAAGCTTTTTTGCCCAGCTTCCTTGCAGCACACACAACTCCGGCAGCCGATCCAATGCTATCGAGATCGGACATCTTGTGGCTCATTACCATGACGTCGCTGGAGTCCTTGATCAATTGCGACAAGGCATTGGCCATGACCCTGCTCTTGACCTTGGTGCGCTTCTGGATTTCCTGGGTCTGACCGCCGTAAAACTCAAAGTTCAGCCTGTTCTTTATGACCGCTTGGTCACCGCCCCGGCTCAAAGCCATATCTATGGCCAAAAGGGCATATCTGAGGTTTACTGCGTAGTTTTCCCCGTCAACTCCAATTCCTATGCTGAGGGTCAAGGGTATTGGTCCGGTAAACATTGATTTTGTTTCTTCCAGTATTGAGAATTGGCTTTTAACAAGTTTTTTTAGGTCCTTTTTCTCCATTAAGAGCAGGTACCTGTCCCTGTCGTATTTTCTCAATAAGAAATCTGACTCCGCTGCCCATTTGCTGATCGCATCATCAAGATCTATTAGCAGCTTTGAGGTATCGTTTGAGCTAGAGGTCTTTGAAAGCTCTTCATAGTTATCTATCAGTACGATAACCACAACAGGCCGCGACTCTTCGTAGAGCATTTTCATCTGACGTTGCTCGGTCACGTCAATAAAGTAGATGGTGCCAAAAACCCCCGACCTACCCTCGACTGTTGCGGTATTTCCGTAGAGTGAGTATATCCTGTCACCGATCGTCAAATCATTCTGAGATGCACTGCGGCCTTCCATCAGCCACCGTACATCAATATCGTGGATTATGTCTGTAAGTTTGATCTCAAAGGTGTGTTGGCGTTCACCTGTGATGGTATGAAAAAGATCGTTACACCAGATAACTTCGCCCGTCTCCACCCGAATTATTACGGTAGGGAAGGGCGATGCGCTGACTGAATTTGTAGTTGCTTCGCCAATGCTTGATGCCACGCTGTCTATGAGCGCCAATATTTCCTTTCTGCGCTTAGCGGCAGCATTGCGATAAATAAGGTACTGAGCGGCAAGAAGGAGGAGACCCGCCGCCCCAACATGACGATTTATCCACAAAACTGCTATGAAAAAAATCATAGATACTATAAAGTAGGCCCTCATTCCCGGTTCGAGGAGCCTTGTGATCCTCTTGTTCTTCAAAATTCCTCCTCCTTTAATAGGGCAGCTATGCGGCTATTATAACAGACTTTACAGCCAAAAACAACGCAAAAGCGTATTGATTATGCTAAAATAGTTTAGTATAATTGTATTGGTTATTAAAAATGGGTTGACTTCGGAAATATACATTCCGTTGTGGACCGAACAAAGGGGTATAGATATGGCAAAAAATCATCTGCTCTGTGACAAAACGGAAATAATCGTCACTGTACTTATGGGAAATCAGTGGAGAAACATCAATATTACCGCTGACAAGATAAGACGCATCCAGTTTGATAAGTGCAAGGAAAGGGTGTCGCTTTTTAAGATAGGTGACTCTGAGAAAATTTCAATCGAGTACTCTCCGTCGCCGGCACCCGTTGTCCTGTTCAAGCAGAAGGAAAAAAAGTATTTCGAAGATTACAAAAAGCAGCTTGAGAAGTTCGCTAAGGATAACCACCTTACCTTTGTTGATAATACCAAGTAGATCAAAATAGCCAGATAGTTCATAGTTGCAAGTACGGTTAAATAACATTTTATGTTTCCAATCAGGTTACGTAGATACATATTCTAAATTCTTAAGGTAAAAAACTAACCACAATTTTTGTGGTTAGTTTTTTATGTACTAATAATCGCTGTTTCGCTCGACATATCAAGGGTGGCCCGATACTTTGACGGAGCTAGTCCTTCATATTTCTTGAAGGCAACATTTAGTGCGTGACTGTCATAGTATCCACATGCCTCGGCAATCTTGGTGTAATTTGTCTCTCCTTCTTGAATCAACTTCTTTGCATTTTTTACTCGTAATCTATGCAAATACTCAATCGGACTCCGCCCTGTCCTCGCCTTAAATCTCTGACTAAGTGACGATCGATTCATACCAAACTTCTCGGCCAGCGAAGATATACTGAGCTGAGGATCACAAAAGTTTAACTTCAAGTAGTGTTCAACATCACTTATCAATGTTTTCTCAATCTTTTTCGTTTTTCTTTCTTGATATTCAATCATGTAATCAAGAATTTCTTGTGTTGTGTTTACTAAATCACCAATGTTCTTAGCATCTATCAGAGCTTCAAAGGGATCTAAACCAACTAGGAAATTGGGATCACTACCATACCCGTATTCAGTCAACGCGGTTAATATTGAACTGATAAGTCCGGACGTTTTAACCTTCAACAGGGGTAGGGACGTAATCTTTCTACACTCTGTGGGCAAATTATTAAGATACTTTTTTGCCCTTTGAAAGTCCCCACCTTTGATACAGTTAATAAAGTTTCTTTCTGTACTAATGGAATACCCGAATGCATCCAAAGGTTCAACGTTATTCTCCGGAAAACAGACCGAATCCCTTCTTCCTGTCGCATTCCGGCACTCTAGAATGTCGAGACTCTCCCTACAGACCTGAGGAATTGACGTAATTGCCTGAATTGGAGAGCTAACGGAGACAACCAGCCGAACTCCCAGTTTCTTTTCAAAAAATTCTACAACTGTCTTTGCGATCGATATGGTTTGACTGAATAATTTTTGGCTTGGACCATTGCTTGAGGAAACACAAATTATGGCATCTTCAATGGTACAGATAAAGCAATCATATTTTTTCATTGTCAGCTCTTCCACAGCATTACGAACCGAAAAATTGATCAAATTGTTAGACTGATCTAAAGCATCATTGAAGTGTGGGCCTACATCCTCAACTACATACGCGGCAGATATAACTATATCTCCCTCGATCTCGATATTATAGTACTCCAGCATTACTTGAAGAGACTCGGAGGGAATATTGCCCTTTACAAGTTTCGTAAGAAACTCATCCTTGAGCTTTTGCTTATGTAAGTTCAGGCTTTCTTCAAGCATCTTGTTCTCTTTGAGTATATCGCTCAATGAATGCTCAATATACTCATACATATTACGGGGTTCAAAGAGTTCTGTTTCCGCGGGCTTGAGCAATTTAGTCAACTTTTCAATTGGCGCGGAGCTTCTTCTTGCAAAGAAAATAGTAAAAATGATCCCAATGACGATAAAGGCCGCCAGCAAAACAAACATAATATGTACAACATTGTTCACTTGGTTTAGATATAGCTCCCTTGGTATTGCACCAAGATAGTTTGCGTTCATTGTTGAGGATTGAACAGTTGTTATGTAGTTTTCAGATCCAGTGATTTTACCCCAAATGTCTTTAACTGTTGTATTCTCTGCGCAATCGCTTTCTTTTGCAACAAGTGTAAATGATTCATCAATTATTGGTCCATCATCCATTACAATATAGGTCTGCGCTCCGATAGTCTGCGTGAATTCTCTTAAAATATCAGATAATTCAGATCCCTTTATGCTGATCAAAAGTACGGGTTGCCGAGATGAAGACGGATAATATCCAAGAGTTCTTATATACAACAAATCCGATATGCCTGTCTCTGTGTCAATATTAAGCTTTACTGCCCCCACAGGATGATGTCCAAATGCGTAATCACTGAGATCGGTAAAGCTCATGTGGTAGTATGTCTTTGACCATACATCCAACATTTCTTCCCTGATACATGCCATATTATCAAGTGCGAAATGGCCTGTTGGAAAGTATATGGCTATCCTTGAAATCGATGTGTTTTCGATCATTGCATTTCTAATGTCCTCTTGAAGCTGAGTCATTACAATTATATCATTTGGTCTTTTACATGTTCCAGCCATTTGTAATGACTGGACCCTGCTGTTGTACATAAATGCTGCTCCCGTTTTGGCAGCATACGTAACATAGCTATCCACCACTGTACATATTTGCTTGAGTGACGCAGTATAAATTTGCCCCACTTGTTCCTCTATAATAATCGAAGATAGCCATATCGAAGACAAGCCTATGCAAAGAATAATTACCAAAAACACAGAATAAGAGAATAAAAATTGACGATATATTTTTGTGGTTTTCTTCGCCAAAAGTTGCTTTTTCACAAAATTCCCCCCTTTAGTATAACGTTATAGTATTTGGTTTAATTATACTCTACTTCATATTTGCTTGTCAATTTTATGTAGACAATTTGCCAGCTTTTGTACTAGCTATTTCAGAGTATTGTTAACAATATGACATCTTAAAACAAATAGACAATTGTGTTTTTATCATTCAATGTTAAGATGAATAATGAATAATTCTTATTAATGGGGGACTCTACAATGCAACTTTCAAAAGCTCATGAGATAACAGAGTTCAGTCCCGGTGTCTGGATAATCAACGAGTTCGGTTTGGACGCTGTCTTTTTGATTGAGGGGACAGAAAAAGCACTATTGATCGATACAGGCACTGGTGTTGGAGACCTCAAAGCGGTCGTTGAAGGACTCACCCAAAAGCCAATAACTGTTGCACTTACACATGGTCATGTGGATCATGCGGGAGGGATACGTCAATTTGATGAGGTTTATGTACATCCTGCCGATTTTGAGATGACTAGAAACCTCTCGATCGAAAGAAGAAAAGAATATGCCTTTCGCTTTCCTGCTATTACTGGTACTAGGCCATATAGAGAAGAAGATATCGGAAATTATGGACGAGAGCTGCCAAAATTGTTGCCGCTTGAAGATAACTTTATTTTTTATCTGGGCGGGCGCAAAGTGTCGGTAGTGCATACTCCTGGTCACACCTATGGTTCTTGCGTTTTCATTGATGACAAGAGCCGTGTCCTGTTTTCAGGTGATGCGGCAAATGGCAATTTGCTGCTTGGTCTTGGAAAAATGGAGGATGTCGACTATACTTCTGCCCCCGTAGAAACAGCTTGGAAAGGGCTGATACGCCTAAAGGCACGTCAACCGGAATTCGATTACAATTTCAACGGACATGTAGGACCAAAACCGGCAAAACCACAACCCTCCCGTACCCTTGATGATTGCATCGCCTGTATGGAAGGCATCATGAAGGGCACACTGAAAAAGGAAAAGCGGCCAAGTCCTTATGCACCAGTTGAAAGAGAAGGTGCTTTCTACGGCGTAGTAATGATTTCATTTGATGAAAATAACATATTTGAAACAAAATAATCAAACTAGTACATTAAACTATATTTATTGAACCCCCACAGAACGATCTCTACGATAAATTGAGTCTGAGGCTACTCAACTAATGGTGGCCTCAGACCTTGTTTTTTATATTCGAAATAGTGAAACTGCCTCACTTTGAACAATAAGTATGTAGCAAGGCAGTCACCACCTACATAAATTTTATGTTATTTCGTGCGTTCAAAATACCGTGTAACTGCTGCCTGGCGCAGTTCAATGCAGCGTTCGATCCCCATGTCTTTAATTTCCTCTACAATTTTATCATATTCGCTTAACTGGAGACTTCCTACAATTATCTTTATTGTATTCTCCGTCACATATGTGTTGATATCGCTAAAGAGTGTGGCAAATTCAGTAGCTTCTTCCGCTGTCGGCGAAATGTTGGCAGGAATCATCCAGTCTTGCTTGTCTTTGCCCCATGTTTCGTAGCTCTGATAGAAGTATTCAGACATTGGAACAGACGCCTTCTTTACAGGTGTGGTTCTGTACATACGTCTCAAATATGGTGCTTCAACTGGCCCTGTAGCCTGACGGCATGTTGCAAAAGGCATATTGAAAACTTTCTCCATTCCCTCTGCATCCATGGTTGGTTCGCCATTTTCATCAAAGAAGAATGTTACATTCTCTGTCCCGAAATTAAGATAAATCGACCCTTCTTCACTGTAACAATAATCCAGCCACCTGGCAACGATCTCCACATTATCGCAGTCCGTGCTTATACAGGAACCGAGACCCACATCAGAACTCATAACTTTAAAGTGAGATGTGTCACCTTTATTCAATACTGGATTTTGCACAGCTAGACCAATAAAGTTTACATCCTCTGTTTTACCGGCCAGATACTCGTAATCTCCGCTAGCAAAACCATACCACGCTCCTGCTTGTCCGCTATATGCCTTTGTATTGTCAAAAGGATCTTGCTGGGTCGTGAAGTCGCGGTCAATAAGGCCTTCCGCATACCACTTAGAAAATGTCTCAAGGTAGGTTTTATACTCAGGAAGAAGTGGCCCATAATATACTGTGCCGTTTTTCTGAAGAAAACCGTTGATCGTACCGAATCCTCCTACCCAATTGTTCCCAATTATGGAGTCGCCGTTGCTATTTAAAAGCATGGGCGATGTCGCTCCTTTTTTATCTCTAAATTCAGTTAGTACTTCATACCACTCGTTATATGTACGAGGAATCTCAAGACCCAGATCGTCAAGCCAATCTTTTCGAATCGAGATTCCCGCCCAGGGGTTTTGTGGTTCATCATAGATGCAGTATAGCGCACCGATGTTCCCGTTGTCGGTAACTGTCTTCAATGCGCGCTCCGGATCTGAAATGAGCGCTTTGTAATTTGGCATATACATATCAACTATATCATTTAATCGAATGATTATTTCCTGTTCTATTGCATCATCAATTCCTCTGGTATAATAGCTTGTAAAGAACTCAATAATATCAGGAAACTCCTCTGAAACCATCAGTAAGTTAAAGTTTTCCGCTTCATTTCCGACGGCGGGAATCAAAAACTCAACATGGATATTTGTGCGTTTCTCAAGCTCTTGATAACCTGTACAGTCGTTCCAGTCTGTAAAGACTGCGGAAAGAGTTTGAATGGTTTTCCAATCGGTGATCGTTGTCTTTTCATCGGTAATTGGGAGACGTACTCCCGAGGGCTCTTCAGGCTGGTCTGATATGTCTGCAGAAGGGGATGGCGTTACCTCATCTTTGTCCGGTTGTTCGGATAGCTGCGGTGTTGAATCACTGCATCCCGAAAACAAAGTAACGGTTAGCAAAGCAATAATTAACAGAGCTAAAATTCTTTTCATTATTATCCTCCATTTAATGTTATAGAAATTTATACCTTACGTCCCTAAAGGTAAATGCATTATATTAACTAGAAATTAGAGCGTCAATTGTCCGTTTGTTATCTGTTGGTCTTTTGTTATTTTGAAAAATTGCTTAACATCAATCTCTTTGAGATCCCTCTTTTTTTCTTATATGGATAGCTTATTAAATAGTGATAATAAAGCTAACCATATAATCAAAAGACAAATTTAACGAAACTGAAGGCTAATTCCAAGTTTGATGTATACAATTTGGCATTTTGGTGATATAATAAACAAACGACTTTTATTTTTGTAATTAAACACGGCTACGGCCGTGGATTTATATATAACAATCTATAATTATAAAAAGTTCTCGGATTGTCCATAATAACCGGCAGAGGAACAAGTTATCCCTGACTGCCATTGTCCTTTTGCGTTTCAAAATCGGGCAAAAGTTATACATACGGACATCCGTTAAAACATGATCTTATTTTCATTAAGGAGAATCATATATATATGGCTGAAAAACTTAAAATCATCCCTCTGGGAGGCCTGCACGAAATAGGCAAGAATCTCTATGTCTACGAATTCGGAGGTGAAATACTTGTTGTTGACTGCGGCATGGCTTTCCCCGACGGAGATATGCTGGGAATCGACCTCGTCCTTCCTGACATAACTTATTTAAAAAAGCATAAAAACCGCATAAAGGGTATTATCATCACCCATGGTCATGAAGATCATATCGGCGCATTGCCATATGTCTTAAAGGAGTTAGATGCACCCGTATTTGCCACACCGTTGGCACTTGGGCTAATCCAAGGTAAACTGGAAGAGGCCGGAATCCTAAAAAAAGCAAAACTCAACACCATTCATGCAGGAAGCGTCTTGAATATAGGTCCGTTTAAGGTAGAGGCTATAAACGTAAACCACTCGACTCCCGATGCTTGTGCTTTCGCAATCACTACACCCGTTGGTGCAATTATCCATACAGGTGATTTCAAGATCGACTCCACCCCTGTACAGGGCGATATGATAGATCTTTCAAAGTTTGGTGAGTATGGAAAAAAAGGAGTGCTTGCCCTTCTTTCCGATTCAACTAATGCTGAGCGTCCCGGCTATACAATGTCTGAGCGCACAGTCGGAGAGACCTTTGACTACCTCTTCAAGGAGTCCAAAAAGCGCCTTATCGTTACCACCTTTGCATCTAATGTACACCGCATACAGCAAATTATCGAGTCTGCTGTCAAATACGGCAGAAAGGTTGCAATATCGGGCCGCTCAATGGAAAACATCCTAAATCTAGCAGTCCGACTAGGCTATGTAAGCATCCCTGATGGAACTCTTATTGATATAACTCGCATAAACAGCGTCTCTAAAAACAAGCTGGTAATAATTACAACAGGCAGCCAGGGAGAGACCCTTTCTGCGCTGTACCGCATGGCTTTCGGGACACACCGTCAGGTGGAAATCGGGACAGGGGATAAGATAATTATTTCCGCCTCTCCCATACCGGGAAATGAAAAGCTGATATCAAAAGTCATAAACGAGCTTTTACACAAGGGTGCCGACGTTGTCTATGAGCGCCTGCATGCTCTGCATGTCTCGGGTCATGCCTGTCAGGAAGAGCTGAAGATCATGATCGGTCTTACAAAGCCGAAGTATTTCGTACCCATTCATGGCGAAATAAGGCACATGCGTGCACACGGCAAGCTTGCAATGAGCATGGGAATACCGCCCAAGAATATTATCATGGGGGAAAACGGCAGAACCATCGAATTTACTAAAAACACTGCCAAATTCGGATCACGTGTTACCTCCGGACATATTTTAATGGACGGAAATCTCGGTAGTGACGTAGGAGCTGTGGTATTGCGCGACAGACGCCTGCTCGCTGAAGACGGGATCGTACTAGCCGTTATGACACTAAGCACCGATACCGGTCAAATCGTCTCCGGTCCTAACATCATCACACGTGGATTCGTCTATTCACGTGAGCAGGACGAAATCATTTCTGAGCTCACCGCCCATGTTACGGACGCCTTTGAGTCTGTAGCCTCGAAAAACATTGACATCAACGCGATCAAGACTGCTGTAAAAAACAGGCTTGGCGATGTTATATACAAAAGGTCGAGGCGTAAGCCCATGATCCTTCCTGTTGTTATGGAGGTGTAAGCGCAAAGTTTCGATTTTTTGCTTGCTTTCTTTCTTGATTTCTATATAATTTCCTTGGGTTATAATTGAATTTGACCCCTCAAATTGGAGGACAGATATAAATGAAAATGGGCATTGTGGGACTTCCAAACGTGGGAAAGTCTACTCTATTCAACGCGCTTACAAACGCAGGCGCAGAATCGGCTAATTATCCATTCTGCACGATCGATCCAAACGTCGGTGTTGTTGCAGTCCCTGACCAAAGACTTGACTTTTTGGCAAAGCTCTACGATCCAAAGAAAACAACACCCGCTATCGTAGAATTTGTTGACATTGCAGGTCTTGTCAGAGGGGCATCCCGCGGCGAAGGCCTTGGCAATAAATTTCTTAGTCACATTCGCTCAGTCGATGCGATAGTCCATGTCGTCAGATGCTTTGAAAACGGCAACATTACACATGTAGAGGGTCGGACAGACCCCTTGCGCGATATTGAAATAATCGACACTGAACTGATTTTGTCGGACATCGAGCACCTTAACCGTCAAGCAGATAAGCTGAAAAAAGCATTAAAGGGCGACAAGTCTTTACAGTACCAGGTAGATATGCTGGAAAGGCTTCAAGCCCATCTTGACGAAGGTAAGAACGCCAGGACATTCGATCCCGCCGACAGCCGTGAAGAAGAGTTCTTCTCCACCCTTGAGCTGTTGTCCGCAAAGCCGGTGCTTTATGCCGCCAACATGGACGAGGATGGCTTTCAAGACTTTGCTGAAAACATCCACTACCAGTCTGTACTTAAGCATGCCGAAGGTGAGGGGGCAGAGGCGCTACCTGTCTGTGCAAAACTTGAGGAGGAAATCATGTCTCTCGAAAGTGAGGATAGGGAGATGTTTCTACAAGACCTCGGAATGACGGAACCCGGTCTAAACCGTTTGATAAGAAAGAGCTATGACCTGCTTGGACTTATATCATTCCTTACGGCAGGGGAGCAGGAAGTCCGTGCATGGACGATCCAAAAGGGAACCCGGGCTCCTCAGGCCGCCGGAAAGATACATTCCGACTTCGAACGGGGATTTATTCGTGCCGAAGTCGTTGCATTCGATGACTTGTCCGCTGCAGGTTCAGTAGCCCATGCAAGAGAAAAAGGTCTCTATCGGCTGGAGGGGAAGGACTACGTCATGCACGACGGTGACGTGGTTTTGTTCCGATTCAACGTATGAAAAGCCTATTTGTTAAGGATACGCCCGGCAGGATCCAGATCATTGACGGTCTGCGCGGACTTTCCATCCTGCTGATGGTTGCATATCACTTTGGATATGATTTGATTATTTTTGCAGGAGCACCTCCACAACTTATCGACAACCCTGTTCTTGACGTCCTACAGCAGTTTTTTGCTGGCGTCTTTATATTCCTTTCCGGCATAAGCTGTCGCTTCTCAAAAAGCAATTCAAGACGTGGATTTCAAATGCTGGGTGTCGCTATTGTAATTACAGCTGTCACTTGGGCTATAAAGTTGCCTGTTTGGTTTGGAATCATCCACTTCCTTGGAACGGCCGCGATACTATTTAGTCTATTACGCCCGGCAATCGACAGAATACCCAGACCGCTTCAGCTTATAATCTACATAACTTTGCATCTATGCTCACTGCCCTTTATTGGCAGGAGATATGACATCTCCTGGCTTTGGTGGTTGGGCTTGAGGCCGGTGGGCTGGGCTTCAGCGGACTATTTCCCGCTGCTGCCCTGGTTTTTCATATACCTGATAGGCACTCTGGCAGGTACCTATATCGTTGAAAAGCGGCTGCCTGAGAGGTTCTATACACAGAAAGTTCCTTTTTTCGCTGCAGTTGGCAGAAACACTATGTTTGTATACATCATTCATCAACCTGTACTTTATGTTCTCACGCTGATCGTCAAGGGTATTATCAACGCTGTTTCTTAGATATATCTTCAATCGTGCGATTGAACTATACACAGATATCAACTGTGGTTATAGATGCATGCTTTGGTTACCCGGCAGGCGAGTGATCAGACCCCCAGAGAAAAGCGAACTGACAACGTCAATTATGTTCTCTAAATCAACCACTTGTAAGTCGTACACTTAATTGTACACTTAGAGAAATCGCTATACAATTTGTAATATTTTGCTTTGTTTATACTGTCAGAATATAATCAAACACTAATAACCCCTCCTGTTTCATATTGTATTACAGGAGGGGTTTACTGTTTTCAAATTTTGTATATATTGCTCTGTACGAATTATGTTAACAATGATATACTCTTAATTGGAATAATATTTCTCTATTGAGAGCAATAGGGGGTATTCGGGTTGAAACGGCGGTCTGTCCTAGCGGTTGTATTTACTTTTATACTCTTAGCTACCTTGATGTTAGCCGGATGTGAAACTAGCGCTGATGATGAAAGCGTCCTCATTGTTGAAGATGAAGCGGTAAGCAAAAAGGAATATGAATATCAGCTTGTCTCTTTGATGAGGGCATATGAATACTATAGCGGAGAGCCCATTGACTGGAATAAGTCAATAGAGGGTATGCCCGCCGATGAATTTTTCCGCGAACAGGCTGCAAACAGCGTAATTTTGTACCGTGCCGTCAAACTCAACGGGAACAGACTTGGCCTTTCTTTGACTCCTGATGAGATAGCGCAGATAGAGAGGATAGTCGACGAACAGATCGAGCTAGCAGGCGGCAGGAGGGAATTTGAAAAGCAACTGAAAGCAAGCGGTATTGACCGGGAGCTTTATACATACATACTTAGGGGTCCTGAGCTATACTATAAAATTTACCAGCACCTTTACGGAGAAAACGGCCCAATGTGTCCCAATGAAAGTGATGTCCTCAATTACTACCAGCAGTCATACCTAAATACACGCCATATACTTTTATTTATGATCGACGAAGAGGGCAACCCCCTAAGTACCACCGAAAAGGATGATCGTCGAGACCTTATGGATGATATATACCAGCTCCTCAAAGACGGGGAGGACTTTGGTGTACTTATGGAACGATATAATGAGGACACAGCCATAAATGGTACTTCCGTCAGCTTTTCGCGCGGCGTCATGCCTGAAGACTACTATCAGGCTGCGGTATCGATATCACCCGGAGAGTTTAGCGAAGTCCTCATTGTAAGTGATTCCCTGTGTATTATAAATCGATTGCCCCTGGACGAAAACTTCCTTGAAGAAAACTTTGAATCTATCAGAGAAGAGTGTGCCACAGATGCATTCAACAAGCTGCTAGAGGACTGGAAATCAGAACTGACCGTCAAGCGCACTGCACTGTACTCCAAAATAGATGTGCAAACTCTTTATGCCGAGAGGGTTGCACAACAGAGAATCTCCGATTATTAGGAGTAGACAGACAAGGACAGACAAAGGACGGTTCTGTTGTCTTGTTTCCCAACTCCCTTGTCTTGACCTTATGTCCGGTATCATACAATATGCGAGTTCGCCGTTCATTCAACAATAAGACGCTCCGCTGAAACGGCTGATGACAAGCAAGCGGACGGTTCTAATGGCAAATGGGACGGTTCTTCTAATCGCAATAAAAACGCTCTGCCAAAATAAAGGGCAAAGCGTTTTTTGATCTGCACAGTTAGACAGAAGGACCGTCCACTTGTCTTGTTTGGTGCCGGAGACCGGAGTCGAACCGGCACGGGATTGGCTCCCACGGGATTTTAAGTCCCGGGCGTCTACCTATTCCGCCACTCCGGCGTTAAATTCACAACAACAAGGATACCACATTATATCGATCGTTGTCAATGAAAAAAGTTGACTTTGAGGCAAGTCTACTTTCCTCAACTTATATTGTTGCCAAAATATTTTAGAGCTACAAATTGCTTTATACCGAACTTTATTATTTCTGTTGATTATACATAACGTAAATATGTTTTAGCCAAATCATCTTTGCATATCACGGTATTTTATCTTCCCACAGTTAGAAATTATTGAATGAAAATCAAATTTCTACGGCATTTAGGGCTACTGCTGATTAGAGTATTCACCAAGACTCTTGATGAGTACTTCAGCTTCACGAAGTACATCCGTCCCTTTGGCAAACCGCAGTGAAAGGTATGGTTTTTCCCCTGCACTGAAAAACAGCCTTCCTTTGTACCTTCTGTCACTGCACAGCAGGCTTATTGCCTTTATATCCGGTCTGCTTGTGGAAAGATTCAAATGTCCTTCACGCTGGCTTATCTCTGTTATGCCGAGTTCTCCTGCAGCTGCTCGAAGTATAGCGATCCTGATGAGAGCGTGAACACTTTTAGGAATGTCGCCATATCGGTCAGCAAGCTCATCAATAAGATCGGAGGCGTCATCATCAGTCCGCACTAAGGCGATCCTTCTGTAGAGATCTATTCGTTGTCCTGAATCGGGGATATATACCTCGGGGATCCCGGCATCCACCAAAAGGTCTGCTGTACATTCCACCACAACCCCCTTGGTTTCGCCGCGCTCCTCAACGACAGCCTCCTCAAGGAGCTTTAGATACATATCATATCCGACATTTATCATATGCCCCGACTGGGCATGGCCAAGAATGTTTCCGGCGCCCCGAATCTCAAGGTCTCTCATTGCTATCTTAAATCCTGCACCGAACTCCGCAAACTCCCTTATGGCATTGAGCCTCTTTTCCGCAATTTCGGAAAGCACTTTTCCCCGGCGGAAAGTCAGATAAGCATATGCGTGACGCTGCGAGCGACCCACCCGTCCTCTGATCTGATGAAGCTGGGACAGACCAAGGCGGTCTGCGTCCTCAATGATCAGTGTGTTTACATTTGGAATATCTATTCCTGTTTCTATAATTGTCGTGCAAACAAGTACCTGAATTTCACCGTGATCCATCCGCTGCATTACGTCGCTTAAATCACGCTCACTCATTTGACCGTGTGCTACAGCAATCGCAACCCCCTCCAGTGCCCTGGAAAGGCGGGATGCGGTCTGCTCGATCGATTCGACCCGGTTATGGAGGTAATATACCTGCCCCCCGCGGCCAATCTCCCTGCGAATAGCGTCCAATATCACGTTCCAGTCGTGTTCCAATACATATGTCTGAACGGGGTGTCTGTCTCTTGGGGCCTCCTCAAGGGATGACATGTCCTTTATGCCCGAAAGTGCCATGTTTAGCGTGCGGGGAATGGGGGTGGCAGAAAGGGTCAGCACGTCAACCGTGCGGGTCATCTCCTTTAACCTCTCCTTATGTGAAACGCCAAATCGCTGTTCCTCGTCAATGATCAGCAGCCCCAGATCCTTAAACCTGACATCTTTCTGGATCAAGCGGTGGGTGCCGATTACCATGTCAACTGTACCGTCCTTGACTCTCCGAATTGTCTCCAGCTGCTGCTTTGGCGTACGAAACCTGCTCAAAACTTCGATCTTTATGGGGAAGCCTGAAAACCGGCGTGTTGCAGTAGTATAATGCTGCTGCGCAAGTACTGTTGTGGGAGCCAAAAACGCCACCTGCTTACCGGCAAGTATGCATTTCATGGCCGCTCGCAACGCAACCTCGGTTTTACCAAACCCTACATCACCGCACAGCAACCTGTCCATGGGATGGCTTGACTCCATGTCTGCTTTTATCTCTCTTATTGACTGATTTTGGTCATCAGTTTCCTCATACTCAAATCCCAACTCGAACTCTTTTTGCCATTCACTGTCGGGTGGAAAGGCAAAACCCGGTTTGCGCATTCGCTCAGCATAAAGCTCAATCAGTTCCTTGGCTAGCTCTCTTGCCGCCGACTTAGCTTTCGACTTTGAGCGCTGCCACTCGGTTCCTCCGAGTTTGTTGAGTTTGACCCTAACATCTTCTCCGGCACCTATATATTTCGATACCAGGTCAAGCTGTGTAGCCGGAACATAAAGCGCGTCAGTACCTGCAAAGGCCAGCTTTATATAATCGCGCTTGACATCATCGACCTCCATGGTCACTATACCCATGAATTTGGCAATACCATGATGCTCATGCACTACTAAATCTCCGGGTGTGAGGTCTTCATAGGACCGAACCCGTTCTCGCGATGTCTTTCTTCTCGCTTTCCGAGACTTATACCTCTCAGCCGCAATCTGCCCTTCAGTTATCACCGCAATGCGCAATGACGGGTACTCAAATCCCGCGGTTATCGATCCTATAGCAACGGTACAATGGCCCTTTTGCGGTAATTTGGCAAGACCAAGGTCAAGTGATGCGGAAATACCATTTTCCTGCAGTATTTCAGCCAGGTTCTTAGCACGAGTTTCGTTTTTACATAGAACGGATACCGAATAGGATCTGCCAACGTAGTGTTGTATGTCAGAAACGGCGGTATCTATACTTCCACCATAGGAAGGTAGCTGCTTTACAGTAAAGCCGGTAAGGATCAATGGCGAAAGCGGATATTTAGCACCTATAAATGTGTCAAGATAAATTACAGGATATAGTGATATGTGTTCGTTCAAGGCATTATAATCGATTGTGAAACGGGCGTGTTTCGGGTGTATTTTGCCCGACTCGATCAGTGACTTCATGTCTTCATTTTGCTGCCAAAGAAAGCTCCTTGCGCGTTCGGCAACTCTTCCGTGATCCATCACTGCCACGATCGCATTTTCAGGCAGATAGTCGATAGCCGTAGCGAAGTCAGGATAGATCAGATCAAGATAACGGTCGGCGGCAGGGAAGATTATCTCATTTTCAAGTCTTTCAATATCGGATGCTATAGTCCGGTTCAAATCAGAGTTGCCCCTGCCTTTTGAGGTGAGACCTTCCATTGTCCGAATCAAGCCTGCGATCCCACCCGGTGCATGTGCAGGAAGCGTTTCGGAAGCAGGTAAAATTTTCACAGACTCCAACTGTGTCGTTCTGCGCTGTGATATGGGGTCAAAGTAATAAATAGTATCTATCTCGTCGCCAAAAAACTCAATTCTGTATGGTCCTTCAGCTCCGGGAGAGTAGAAGTCGACAATACCTCCACGGGTGGATACCTGGCCTTCTCCCTCGACCATGGATGCACGTTTGTATCCGGCCATCAATAATGCATCAACAAGGAAGTCTATACTCGTTTCATCGCCGGGTTTTAGTTCCTCAACCACGCGGTTCATGATCTTAGGCGGGATCGTCCTTGTCACTACGGAATCGTATGATGCTACAACCGCCCGCAGGTCATCCATCCTGCTTAAAATTGCGATCCTGTTGTGTTCCCATTCCCTTGAAGCAACTTCAGTTGTGTGAAACACAAACTCCCGTGAGGGAAGGATGGGAACCTCCTCGCCAATAAAGGCAGATAAATCAGCTGCAGCGCGCTTTGCCTCTAAATCATCCGGGCAGAGAACAAAGAGCGGTCTGCCTGTCCTCTCGGATAGCGCAGCCGCTATATGTGACTTATGGACCGGATTTAGACCACCTGCGGCAGCCGGACATCTTCCGAGACTGACCGCATCCACTAAATCCTCAAATTCTTTTAAGCCCCTAAGGGCCTCACTCCATATATGCATCAGCACTTACTCCACAAATCGTCCGTTGAATGCACCGGCGGCGCCGTCAAAATCACCGGTAAGCATATGCTCCACTGCATCTGCGGCAACATCGATAACGCGATTTATGCGCTGGCGGTCGGCTCCTACAAAAACCGAAGTTACCCAATCTACAAGGTCGCCGTCATCGGGACTTCCAACCCCTACCTTTAGTCTGGGGAAATCCTCGGACCCGCACAGTTCTATAATTGATTTTATTCCGTTATGGCCGCCGTCACTGCCTTTTTTACGCACACGTAATTTCCCAACCGGCAGGTGTATATCGTCATAAACGACAATAATGCGCTCCGGCGGGATCTTGTAAAAGGAGGAGGCAGCTCGAATAGATCTGCCACTCAAATTCATATATGTCTGGGGCTTGATCAAGAGAACTTTCGCTCCGCGTTCTCCTATTCCAGATCCGATCGTTCCTGTACCGGTATGGGCTTGAAACCTGTTTTTGTTTACCGGGATCGAGTGCCGTCGGGAAAGCTCGTCGATTACTCGAAACCCTACATTGTGGCGGGTTCCGCTATATCTTGCACCCGGATTTCCCAGCCCCGCAACAATATAGTCCACCGGCCCGGGTTTCTTCCTGAATAACATTTTTTATCTCCATTTCGACATTCCAAGCCTTATCCGGCCTAATATTATCATATCCGGCAAAGCTTGAAATAATGTCATCATTGATCAATACATTTTAACTTTATTATGCAATATAAATGCCACATAAATATGTTGGCTCTTTTTTTAGTTTTTCTTCCTGTTCTTATTCCAATCCGCCTTGTTGGATTGCCGTACACGACCTATGGCTAGGCTGCCTTCAGGCACATCATGTGTCACAGTAGTCCCGGCTGCGGTCGTAGCATTTTTACCCACCCGTACCGGTGCAATCAGATTTGTATTGCAGCCAATAAAGGCCCCATCCTCAATTACAGTAAGGTGCTTTGCGACGCCGTCGTAGTTGGCCGTGACCGTACCGCATCCGAAGTTTACGTTTCTGCCCACCTCGGCGTCCCCGACATATGTCAGGTGCGAAATTTTCGTACCGTCGCCGATAGAAGCCTTTTTCAATTCTACAAAGTCACCAATTCTTATATCATCGCCGATTTGACAACCCGGACGAATATAAGCAAATGGACCGATCTTGACATTGTTTCCAATAGTACTGTCCAACACCTGTGAGGAATTTATCTCTGTACCATCTCCGACATCGCAATTGCTTACAACTGTATTTGGTCCGATTTTACATCCCTGGCCGATCACAGCAGATCCCTTTATGATCGTATTGGGATAAATGATACTTCTCGAGCCGATTTTCGCATCAGGCGATATATAACAAGTGTCTGCTCCCACAAAACGAACCCCGTTTGCCATGTGCCTGCGGTTGACAACATCACGAAGCAGCTCTTCAGCTCTGCAAATGTCCTCTAGGTTGCGTGTCACAAGACCAAGCGTCCCTGTATCCAAGCAGTCGATCTCATAGTAGTCCTCAAAGCTGTCCTGGCCTTCTAATGCGCTGAGTATCAACAGCGGGTCAAACGCGTCCTCACCGGAAAAACCGCAAACACCAATGGGAGATCCACCCGACGTCAGAACTACCTTTTCCCTGGACTGAAGGGTATCAAGCAGTTCTTCGATCACATCCCTGTCAAAAAATACTGTATCGGATATTGTAATAACACATTCGTGTCCATTATCCGCAAGTTCCCTCAGAGCTTCACGAACCTGCCCGGCATCGCATCTTGTAAAGGTGGAAAAGAGATCCCCCAACCTGCTATCGCACTCAGAGACGTCATTTACGACAAGGAGCAACTCTTCAATGCCGCATTCACTTAATGTTTCGGCTATCCATCGTTTCAATTTCTTAAATAGCAGCTCCTCTTCAAAAAGAAGTCGCCCTTCATCGTTGACCTTAAGAATGGCTGCTGTTCGCATAGTGGTGCTCATCTCTTTCACTCCTTTGCAACATTGATGATATTTGGTGTTTTGCTACCGCAACTGCTCTAATACCGTTTACTCTTAGTCCTCATCTTAAACTCCCTCAATTAGCGGGCGAGATGATAGATCTAAGAAAATTATACTATAGACGAGTGTTTTATATCAAGTGCTAACCTTACGACGATCCTACATATATTTATACAAGTATCACGATATGAAGCCTTATAATGATATCAGAATCTTCGGAGGTTGCCATGCTGATTTTGAAAAAAGCTCGTTTGAAACAGCTCCTCTTTGTTATCCTAATGGTTATAGTATTGGCACTTATAAGCGTAGGTCTTGGAATTCTCGAGGCCTATCTTGTAAACCGTTATTTCCCGGACCCCGAAAACTACCCCTGGCAACGCATTTACCCTTCCTTCTCTGTTCCCAAGGAGGGTTATGCGGTATATGTAGACCTTGACCTGTTGCAGCTTACGCTATATAAGGATGGCGAGGTTTTCAAAACCTGGCCCTGTTCAGGCGGTGCAAAACATTCACCATCTCCCCTTGGGCTGTTCAAGGTCAACGGAATCGGAAATTGGGGGGAGGGCTTTGGAGGAAGCTGGATTTCAATAAATGTCCCCTGGGGGAAATACGGGATACATGGTACATATGAACCGTGGACTATAGGGCGCAAAAATGCATCCCACGGCTGTATCCGAATGCTGAACGGAGACGTGCGTGAGCTGAAGGAATATGTAAAATGGGGAACCCCTGTTTATATCAAATATGACAACATCCCTTTTAGGGCTATGGAGCATGGAGACATCGGAAGCGATGTCCTGGAGTTGCAGGAAAATCTCCTCCAATTAGGTTATTATCATGGCACGCCCGACGGTAGATTTGGCAACGGGACAATGCAGGCAGTCAAGAAATTCCAAAGGGATCACAAATTGAAAGTTGACGGAGTCGTTGGCTGGGCTACGATCAATCAAATCCAGATGATGCTGGATTGAAGCAACAAGACTTTGCCAGACTTATATCGATTTAGATATATAAACGCTTATATAAACGCTGGATTAGTATAAAAAGATATTTCTGCATTAGGTGAATATTAGGTTGCTAAGTTTGATCATGTGGTCAGTTTGTTCCTATGGCTCGTGAGTCGACACGGGATTTGGCAACAACACGTTGCTCTGCTCGTCGCCCTCCTCACTGCCTTGTTCGTTTGAACCTTCCTGGGGAGTAGCTGACGGATTCGGTAACGGATCTGTTTCTACCCCACCAGCGTCAAGCCCGGTTTCCGGAGTCGTTGGAGTAGGGGAGGGATGACTCTCCTCTGCAGGTGAAGGCTCCGGAGTATGGGTCGGCACAGGCGAAGGATCCACCTGCTCCGCCTGTGGCGTTGGGTCGGGCTGAGGACTTGGACTTGGTGTTGGCTTCACAGGTTGCACAAACTGCACATGTCTTACGTTTTTCTTAGTAATGGCAGTTTCATACGGGTTTATTGTTTCGTTGATCAGCTCAATAGTCTCAGCACTGCTAACAAACTGATAATAGTAAGGGTTTACATCGGGATTTTTGGTATATGTGGGAAGCGTATACATATGGATATTGTCGGTGCCAATATCGTATAATTTCAACCCTAGCCATATCAGATTGCCGACCGAAAGGTCGGTCTCAACATTTTCGGAATATATCTTTGCAAAAGTCTCTATCTTTGTGATGTTTTTAGGTGTCAATAGCTTTTTGGCCACAGCCATTAGAAACTGCTGCTGGATCTCCATCCTGCTGAAATCCGAGCCGATATGTCCCCTGTACCTGACAAGCTCCATTGCCTTTTGTCCATCCAGATGTTGTAACCCCGGCTCAAAGTGTATGTGCAGATCCTGCGTGGGATCATCATAATTCATCCTATATGGAACATCAAAGTCTACTCCTCCAATGGCATCTACAAGACGGATCAGCCCCTCAAGTCCCACCTTGACAGTAAAGTCAGGTTCAAAACCAACAATTTCAGAAACCTCTTTGACAACGAGGGAAACTCCACCCGTTCCAAGTGCACTGTTGATCTTCTTGATATACCTTCGGGCATCAACCTTAGTGTCCCTAGGAATGCTCAGGACATGAAACGACTTGTTTACCGTATCAATAGTTCCGACCATAAGCGTATCGGAGGTGTAGTCGTCGCTTGTCCCTATAAGTAATATCGTATATGTTCCTTTACGCCTGTTTCCCGAAACAGTCTCGGGTTCCTCTCCCTCTGAAATCTGAAGACCGTCCTCACCTTCGCTGTAAAAGCGTCGAAGATACCCAACGGGTGCTTTTCCTAGGCGCTCAGTGGAGTCTGCGGAGTCTCCGGTCTGTTTCTTTCCGGAGTCCCGGTCACCGATTTCGGGAGCTCGAACAAACAGTGCGGTAATTGCAAAAGAAAGCGCTATAACAGCCAGCAAAGCACAAGCCGCAACACCTGTGCGTCGCAGCAATTTCTTATTTTTCATACTTAGTCCACCTCTAGATCCGCCGAAAAATCCTTTCTCTGGCGGATCATTACGAATCTTCTTGAAATCAAATATCCGGCTCAATTGCTTGCCGCCGGCAATGTAAAGCTCATGGTAGTCTTACCACCTTCGCATTCACAGATGATATCCTCTCCATGCTGTCGCAAAATATTCTTTGCCAAGTACAGGCCAAGTCCTAGACCCTCAGACTTACGTGACCTGTCCGACTTGTGGAAGCGGTCAAATATCCTTTCCTGCTCCTCCGGCGGGATAGGTTTACCAATATCGGTCACTGAGAAATTAATCTTTTTGTCCTTACGCAAAATAGATATTTTTATGGTGGTGTCCTTATTGGCGTACTTTACGGCATTATCCACTAGATTATAGATGACCCTTGTGATACTGTCCTTTTCGGCGATGACTTCCATCGCTTCGTCAAAGTTGACTTCAATATCCAAATTGCGGTCGGTTATCTTCTTCTCAAGTCCCAATATTACAAGCCTTGTGAGTTCACAGATATCAAATGCCTCTAAATTCAAGCTGATCTCTTCCGCCTCAAGGCGACTCAACTCAAGCATTTCTGAGACAAGCCTGCTTAATCGCTTTACTTCGGAGGAAACGACCCTTAGATAGGTCTCCTGTTTTTCGGGTGCCACAACACCGTCAAGGATTCCGTCCACGTAGCCACCGATGGTTGTCATGGGGGTCTTTAATTCGTGAGAGATGTTGGCGATAAACTCACGTCTGCGCTCCTCCGTCCGCTGTAGCTCATTTGCCATATTGTTGAATGACGACGAAAGTTTTCCGATCTCGTCCTTCCTATCGGTTTCGGGTACCCTGACCGAGAAGTTGCCACGTGCAAATTCCCGGGCTGCGGAGGACATCAATATCAACGGTCTTGTCATTCGTTGAGCAGCTATGAATGTCCATGCAAGGGAGAGCAAAAGGACGGCAGCCGCAGTGGAAATGAATATTCTGATGAAATCAAATATCATATCCCGTAGGTGCGCTCCCGTTGTGGACACAAATACTGTTCCCACAATATTTCCGTTCCAGGATTCAACGGGCACTCCCACACTGTAGTATTCGCTGGCGAGAAGCCCGCCAAGAGTACCAAATCCGCTGTACCCACCGTTCAAAATGGTCTGACGCATAACGTCTTCACCGACATACAACCTTGTGGATATACTCCTGATGCTTATATCGTCAGAAGTCTCTATAACTTCGCCAAGATTGTTTGTGATTATAACATATGTGTTGGAAAGTTTGGCATAGCTCCATACTATTTCCTTGAAATTCCTGTTTATGAGAATTTTGCTGCTGTATACATTTTGTCCTGCTTTTTTGCTGATTTCAACGGCGGTATCGAGGAGTGAACCTTGGCGCTCCCTGATAAAAAAGCGGTATGAAAATACCGCAATAGATGAGCCAAGGATTATAAAGCTGAACAAAAGCAGCAGGGATGTAACTATAAATGTCTTGTAAAAAGTACTTTTCATATCTTACTCACATCAAAATTGGCGGAGGAGTCATTTGCGATCAGTAGACGCATCCTGTGGTTTAGAAAGCTCAAATTTGTAACCCACGCCCCAAACAGTCTTGAGACACCACTTATCGCTTGCACCCTCCAGTTTTTCTCTCAGTCGTTTAATATGCACGTCAACTGTACGGCTGTCTCCGAAATAATCAAACCCCCACACTTCGTCCAATAACTGATCACGGGTATACACCCTATTGGGGGATGACGCCAGGAAAAACAGCAGTTCAAGTTCCTTTGGAGGTGTATCGATCCTTTTACCGCATACAGTCAATTCAAATGACTCCATGTTGATCTCAAGGTTTTCAAAGGTCAGGCGTTTCACCTTATCCTTTTCACCACCGAACCTGCGCATAACTGCGTGGACACGTGCTATTACCTCTTTCATTTCGAAGGGCTTTACGACGTAGTCGTCTGCGCCCATCTGCAGCCCGGATACCTTATCGGTGGTCTCACCCTTTGCGGTTATCATGATTATAGGGACCTGTGACTCGGTGCGGATCTCCCGGAGCACGCCCCAACCGTCGAGTTTGGGAATCATAACGTCAAGCAGTATTATGTCGGGGGAAAACTCCTTAAAAAGGCGAAGGGCTTCTTCGCCGTCACGCGCAATCTCGGTCCGAAATCCTTCACGTTCCATATAGAGACCGAAAAGCTCAGATATATTGTCATCGTCCTCGACAATAAGCATCTTTCTTGACATATTCGTCAGCTCCGTTTCGCTCAATATAGTCAATTTGTCATTCTGTCCAGTCTGCTTGTCCGATTACTTTAATTATAATGATATTGGGATCAAAATACAATGAACAATTTGTAAAAAACCACTCCCTGCCACGCTCTACAATCCAGCTTGCTCCTTTTACAGCATATTTATAATAAAATGGTTGTTTTTACAAGTGTTTGATGTTAATATATAGGAAAACATAAAAGGGGTTGAAATTATGGACAGAACTGAAGAACGTATCTTCACAGCGCGCAAAATAACGCCAAACACTTACGTAATAACCGGAACGGGCTGCGAAAGCTATCTTCTGCTTGGGGATGAGTGTGCGATGCTCATCGACTCAGGCATGTCTAAGAGAAATCTTAAAGAATTTTGTGAGACACTGACCGACCTTCCCATAGCCGGAGTCATCAACACCCACGGCCATGGCGACCACACCCTTGGCAACGGATGGTTCAAAAAGGCCTATATGCACCCACTGGCAGTTGAGGACGCAAGAAGAGGCTTCGGTGACTTGACCGGGTACCCAATGGATTATGAGATCGAAACAGTAGAAGAGGGTAGGATCTTCAACCTGGGAAACCGTGAGCTTGAGATAATCTACATTGGTGCACATAGCTTGGGCAGTATTGCAATTCTGGATCGTACATGCCGTATGCTTTTTACCGGTGACGAGCTTGATCCCGGTCAGGTCCTATGCAATATGAGCGGTATAAAATCTCCGGGTCAAACTATAGAAAACCACCAGCGCAACATGAAAAAGCTGAAAGCTCGCTATGATGAGTATGATATCATTTGCCCCGCCCACAACGGTACACCTATTGACAAGTCCTATGTCAACGACTTTATCATCCTTGACCAGATGATCATGGACGGTGTGCCCGGCAGAGAGGATATTTCTTCTCCAACCCTTCCATTCAAGAGGCCGGAGGGTGCTTTACGTCTTAATTATAAGTGCGCGCATATTTGCTACCATCCAAATGCAATTTTTGAGTAGACTTTGAAAATCCATTGATTTTCTCTGTTGAACGCTTTCTTTGACATTTTATACAGCCGGTCGTATAATAGTTGTTAAATCAACTATTTTACGGCCGGTCGTTTTGTCCCTGCAGCCGTAACAGGAGGTTATGCCTTGATATCAAAATTTATGAAAAAGCATGGCTGGAAGTATATCCCGGGCATTCTGTTCTTAGCACTGAACTCTAAAATCCAGACTCTGGCACCGGCGGCTCTTGGCAAAGCCATAGACATGTTGGAAAGCGGAATAGCTGAAAGATCCGCGGTCTACCGTCAGGCTACCATGATATTGCTTATAGCCGTTGGAGTACTTGTTACACGATTTATATGGCGGATGTTCATCGTAATGAATGCCCGGACAATGGAGGTCTATTTAAGGGAGGAGCTTTTTAAGAAGCTGCAGCGCCTGCCTGTGTCATTTTTTGCAAAGCAGCGTTCGGGCGACTTGATGGCATATGCAACAAATGACGTTGGAGCAGTGCGAATGACCTTTGGGCCTGTGTTGGCTATGAGCTTTAACGGGATGATCACCGGAGGTCTGGCGATCTTTTCAATGGTAAATGAGGTTGATAGCAGGCTTACCCTTTTTGCACTGCTTCCGATCCCCATTGCAGCCGCGGGTATCGTTATCATAGGACGACTGGTGCGCTTAAGATTTCGCAAAGTACAAGCGCTTTTTGCAAAGCTATCGGGTTTTGTAAACGAGTCGATCATGGGCATTAAAGTTGTCAAGACTTTTGCAAGGGAAGACGAATGGCTCAACGAGTTTACCAAGGTGTCGGCAGATATGCGTGATGCTAACATAAAACTTGCCAATACAAGCTCCAGACTCGGCCCCATCACTGCCATCACCTTTGGATTGAGCTTTGCCATAAGCCTGATATACGGCGGAAATCTTGTGGCACAGGGTTTACTTCCCCTCGGCAGTCTTGTGGCATTCCAGGGATATTTGATCCTTTTAGAAAGACCTGTAATACAGTTGGGAAGAATAGTCAACATGCTGCAACGCGGCCTTGCATCCTACAAAAGGCTCAGCGGCATCTACAAGGAGCCGGATATGCCTGAGAGCGAAATGATTCCTTACTCAAAGGAGATACGTGGCTCTATTTCAGCCAAAAACTTGACCTTTACCTATCCGGGAATGTCATCTCCTGCACTCAGAAATATCAGCTTCGACCTCAAAGCAGGTCAGACCCTCGGCATTGCAGGTCCTACGGGTAGCGGTAAGACAACACTTGTCAGTCTCATCCTGAAATTCTACGAAGCTCCGAACGGAAGCTTGTTTATTGACGGTGAGGATATCAATGATATTCCGGCATTGTCGATCAGGGAAAGTGTAGGGTATGTTCCGCAAGACGGCTTTCTTTTTTCAAGCAACATATCGGACAACATTTCTTTCTATCAACCCGGAACCAATGATGAGAAAATAAGGCATGCAGCCAAACTGGCTGGCATTGGAAATGAAATCGAGTCATTCCCCAACAAATACGATACGATGGTGGGGGAACGCGGAACTCATCTGTCAGGAGGGCAAAAGCAGCGAATAGCTCTTGCCAGAGCACTGATCCGTGACCCGAAAATTTTGATCTTAGACGACACACTCTCCGCTGTAGACAACTTAACCGAGCAAACAATCGTTTCTCACCTCAATGGAGTTCTCTCGGAGAAAACTTCTATCGTTATCAGTCATAGGCTCTCCTCGCTACGAAGTGCGTCTAAAATACTCTGGCTACGAGACGGCGAGATCACCGAAAGTGGTACTCACGAAGAACTTATGGCTCTAGGTGGCGAGTACTACGAAACCTACACTAAACAGTCGAAGGAGGCGGAGCAGAATGGCTAATAACAAAAAAACCGAGCGCAACAACATACCTCCGTCAACGACTGCGGGCAGCAGACAGAAGATGCCTAAAAAGCGCTCCAGTTTAATGCGTCTGGCAATTTTGATGCGCCCCCATTTGGGTAAACTGCTCCTTGCAATGCTGTGCGTGATAATTGTCAACTCTGCAGACCTTCTAAAACCCTATCTCTCAAAAATCGTGATCGACGATTTTCTTGTAGGCAAAAAACAGCAACAGGGTATCTATTCCATCGTTGGAATAGGAGTAATATACTTTATAGTAGTGGCAATCGGTTCACTTTTGTCTATGACTCAGGTCAGGCTTATTACCCGTCTGTCTCAGAGCATTCTCAACAAGTTGCGTAAGGAAACATTCAATAAGATCCTGTTTATGCCGATGAAGGTACTTGATAGGCACGGCACCGGGCGTTTGATCACTCGCGCAACAAATGATGTTGAAACTGTAAATGAATTTTATTCCGATGTGTTCTTGAATCTCTTTAGAGATGTCTTTATGCTCATAGGGATAGTCATTGCAATGTTACTGATGGATGCCTCCCTTGCTTTGGTTGCATTCACGGGAGTACCGCTGATTGCTATTATCACTTTTTCACTCAAGCGTATTATCAAACGTAACTTCAGGAATATGAAGACGATCATCGGCCGGATAAATGGGTTCTTTGCCGAAAACATATCGGGAATGCGGATCGTCCAGGCGTTCAACCGGCAACCGGAAAAGCTAAAGGAGTTTCGGGAGCTAAACAATGCCTATTACCGCACAACTAAGCTTCAGGTGTTTTTTAACTCATTTTTGCGGCCAGTGATGGAAGTTATAAACAGCGCAGTAATTGCACTATTAATTGCTTACGGATACAACAGGATAAAAGGCGGACTGCTCGAAATAGGGGTACTATACGCCTTTACAGACTATGTAAAGCAGTTCTTTAATCCAATCAATGACTTAGCAGAGAAGTATACAACAGTTCAGTCCGCACTTGTTTCTACCGATCGCATATATGAGATACTTGATGAAACCGACCTAGAAGAGCCCCATACCGGAACAAAGAGAGGCAAAGTTGTTGGCGACTTAGAGTTTAAGAATGTTTGGTTTGCATATGAAGGTGAAGACTGGGTGCTCAAGGACATAAGCTTTCATGTTCCGGCGGGAAAGAAAGCTGCATTTGTTGGGGCAACCGGCGTAGGCAAGTCAACGATCATAAGCTTAGTCAGCCGATACTACAAAGTTCAAAAGGGGCAGATACTGGTTGATGGCGTTCCCGTTGAGGACTGGAATCTCCGGGACCTTCGCCGCGGCGTATGTACAGTCCTGCAGGATGTATTCCTGTTTACCGGCACTGTGGCCGATAATATTGAAATGTCAGCAGGTCTGACACATCATGAAATCGAAACAGCACTTGAGAAGGCATGCGCCAACGAGTTTATTATGGAAATGGGAGGCTTGTCGGCACCTGTAACTGAGCAAGGCCTGAATTTCTCCACCGGACAGCGTCAGCTACTCTCCTTTGCACGGGCAATCGCCCATAACCCTTCCATTCTCGTTTTGGACGAAGCAACAGCGCATATTGATACCCAGACGGAGACACTCATATCTCAATCATTAGATAGCATCTCCCAAGGGAGAACCTCAGTTTTTATTGCCCACCGCCTTTCCACCATACGGGACTGCGACATAATATTTGTTCTGCACGACGGAACTGTCGCAGAGCAGGGCACACACGATGAGTTGTACGCAAAAAATGGTTTGTACACAGAGCTTATAAATGCGCAGATGAAGTCACAATCGTGACTTCATCTTAACCAGACAAGGGGATGGTTCTTTTGTCTTGGAGTCAGCTCCAAGATAGATCAATCACCCCCTTGTCTCGCTTTGGGCTTGCCGAGTTCGCAGCACAAAATCTATTCGATATAAAAGACCTGTTCGTTGAAAACGAACAGGTCATGTTTGGTGGAGGAGGGCGGATTTGAACCACCGAAGTCACTGACAACAGATTTACAGTCTGCCCCCTTTGGCCACTTGGGTACTCCTCCATATGGAGCTGGTGAACGGACTCGAACCATCAACCTGCTGATTACAAGTCAGCTGCTCTGCCAGTTGAGCTACACCAGCATTTTTTAGTCGTTCCATTTTCGGAACGGCCTAATCATAATACCATATTCGTATTTTTGTGTCAACACTTTTATTTAGGCAAAAAATGTCGCGGAAATTGCAAAGTTGAATTCCAACCGTTTGCCCAGCAAAGTTGGAAAATAAACTTATTTTGCTTTTTAGGATCGACGTATACGAATAGCATTTTCATATCCGACTTTTCACTAATTGTATTTACAATGAGCTCTAGCCGAAGTCCATGACTTTAGTTAGTGGGATGAAGGCTCTATAATGAACTTATCAACGCTAACTCCATCTAATTCTGCCATTTCAACGATATTTTTGTGCTAAAACTTTGAAAACGCAAAGAAAGTTTGTGCAACACAACCCTTTAGATCTAGACTCTCAACTATCCAGAATCCTTGATATCGGATAATAAATTTTCCAAGTGTTTTTATTTAGGTTTGTTGCAACAATGTTGATTTCAAGGTAAACTATACTAGTTAAAAACATAAACCTTGACAGCAAGTGTTGGTAGGAGGGAATATGGAATATAGAAAGATATCGGCAGAGGAAGCAAAAGAATACATGCTTGAGGCTATTGAGCTTGCTCAGATGTCTGCTGAAGAAGGTGAAGTTCCTGTTGGTTGCGTTGTTGTCTGCGAAGGGAAAATAGTTGGCAGGGGTAGAAACCGCCGTGAGCTGGGACGCAATGCCCTTGCACATGCCGAGATCGAGGCAATCGACGAAGCATGTAGGAGATTGGGTGGATGGCGCCTATGGAAATGCGCCCTTGTTGTAACCCTTGAGCCTTGTCCAATGTGTGCCGGAGCTATCATCAATGCGCGAATACCGCAGGTTTTTTTCGGAGCCTCTGATCGAAAGGGAGGCGCTTGCGGAAGTGTTACGAATATATTTGATCGACCCTTTAACCACAAGCCTGAAGTTGAAAGCGGCATCTTGAAAGACGAGTGTGCATCTTTGCTCAGTGACTTTTTTAAGAAATTAAGGAAATGAAGATATCTTTGATTCGTTATCATTTATACCAACATCAAACTCAAAAACTAAAATATCGTGTTTTTGATCCCCTTTTTGTGAAAACACTTATTCTCCATATCTCTTAATAAAATTATTTCCTTAGCTCACCACTAGTACAGGCAATCGAAAATCAGCGCACTATATTCGAGGCATTGATGGTTTCTTGCAATAGCTATAACATCCAACTAGAATGACATATAGTATGGAATACTAGTATGTTGATTCTGCATAATAAATGCCCTAACTATTGCCGACAAATTATAACATTGTTTTATTGCCAAAATAACCATTTAAAAACTGTTGGTTTACTGATTAATTTTTGTTGACAAACCTGTCGCTTTCTAATATAATGTTTCTTGCACTGCAAAAAACGATGTGGCGGCATAGCTCAGCTGGCTAGAGCATTCGGTTCATACCCGACAGGTCGTTGGTTCAAGTCCGACTGCCGCTACCAGATGGCCCGTTGGTCAAGGGGTTAAGACACCGCCCTTTCACGGCGGAGACAGGAGTTCGATTCTCCTACGGGTCACCATGGTAATGCTGACGAGAGTAACGTTGATTCGTTTCTCTCGTCAAGCACTATTTGAACCGATATATTCGTTACGGAGGCATAGCTCAGCTGGTAGAGCACCTGCCCCACACGCAGGGGGTCACAGGTTCGAGTCCTGTTGTCTCCACCAAATTTGAGACACTGAGTTGACATTTAGTACGGATTTCAACGTCGGTGTTAGTCTAGTCGTCCTTAAGTGATTGTTTTCAATACTTAGGGGCATTTTTTTATCTCTGGCCTGCCTTTTGAGGGTATGTGGAAAGGGAGCACTGCAAAATGAAAATTTTTGCATCCCTTTTTTGGCTTATGCCGAACTGCCGGCCTGAGAGGTGGATTCCAGAGGATCCGTAAGGCGACCGGCTACCTCCCGTACACTATTGTCTGTGAGATAAAAGAATATTTTTTTGCGTTGATCTCTATGTACTCGATTTTTCCATAGGCCAGGCTGAATACTGCGGACTGGGTTTTGACACTGAGGCAGTCCTCCGGCTTTTTGAAATCCGCCATCAAGGCGTCCTTCGACTCGAATAAAACAGTAGACTCTGGGTTCTTTATAGTATAATATTTGATAAGAAATAATATTTAGTCATAAGTGAGCTTGAAGTACGACTTTTTGTTGGCTTGGCCGTTCTGTATGATGTAAACTGCTAGAAGTAAAATGTTTGGAAAATCATTATTCTATGCCCGCAATTGTCGTAGTTTTGTCCACAAACATTCGGAACCACTTCATAGTGGGTCAACTTTTAAGATTGGGTGACGACATATGCAACCATTCAAAATCAATTTGCCCGACGAAGTTCGTTTTGCTATTGATGCACTCGAACAGCATGGTCATGATGCCTATGTCGTTGGAGGATGCGTTCGCGATTCAATAATGGGCAGAAAGCCTCATGATTGGGACATTACAACTAACGCTACACCTGCTCGGATACAAAAAGTGTTTTCGGGTTTTCCTCAGGCTTTAGACGGTCTGAAACACGGTACTGTCACAATTATACTTGACCATAAACCTGTTGAAATAACCACCTATCGAATAGACGGTAATTATTCCGATGGACGCAGGCCTGACACCATAACCTTTACGTCCGATTTGATAGAGGATCTTGCACGTAGAGATTTTACTATCAATGCATGTGCATATGGTAGGGAAGGACTGATCGACCCGTTTGGAGGAGAGCATGACATAAAAACTCGATTGATCCGATGTGTAGGTGATCCTGTAAGCCGGTTTAATGAGGATGCACTTCGCATCCTTCGCGGCATGAGGTTTGCTTCTCAACTATCCTTTACTGTGGAAAATCAAACAAAAGAAGCTATGATGAAATGCACACCTCTACTCAAAAAAATATCACAGGAACGAATTACAGACGAACTATCAAAAACATTGATGGGGATAAATGTGCAAAATGTTCTAAATGAGTTTCGTGACGTTTTGCTTTTTTTAATACCTGAATTAGAACAGCTCTCATCGCTCTCCGGAAACGCGATCGACCACACCGACCTTTTGAGTCATTCTATAAGAGCTATCGCCATTGCTGATCGTGACCTTGCCCTGCGTATAGCTTTATTGTTACGAGGCATTGGCAAATCGAATTCCTTAGACCACATAGCAACATCGGATGACAAGACATCATTGCCGAATATATCAGCTAAGTCCGTATCTGCTCAATCCGCCGAAACATCAGTAAAGGCTGTAGAAAAAATACTAAAAAGAATGCGTTTCCCAATACGAATCATAAAACAGGTAACTATTATTATTCGCTATGTCGATGAGTATATCGCTCCAACACCTGCCGGTGTTAAACGAATATTGCGATATACCGGAATTGAACCCTTTAGACTTCTGTTAAAAGCAAAGCGCGCTCTTGCCTCATCAGAAAACTATCCGCCCGAACCGCCCGAAAGTTCAAGATTTCACAATAAAACAAAACTCCAATATGATCCAAAACACCTCAATATGTTGAACTCTAAAGAGATAGATGCTCTTGAAAGTATCCTAGATACAGTAATCGAGCAAAACGCGTGCATATTTTTAAGTGATTTAGCAGTCAGCGGCAATGATCTTATCGCAGTCGGGATCCCTCAGGGCAAGAAAATTGGTGAAATCCTAAACAGGCTGCTTGACCTTGTAATTGAAGGTAAAGTTGAAAATAAAAAAGACGCGCTCCTTGCTGAAGCACGCAGACTTATGCACTAAAATTATCTTTATCTTACAGTTTTAACAGAGAAAACTCCTTGCTCATGATATGCTCACTTTAGGGTAGACAGTAAAAATAGTAAAACTGTTTACCATAAGGATGAGTATATTTTTATGGGAAGATCGAGCAGAGCATTTTGTTGATGAATAAATACTGAACTTGCCTATATTGTGTGAACGCAAAAGGACATGCCACAGAAATGAGGAAAGCAAGACAACAGAACCGTCACCTTCTCATGGGAAAAGAAAATAGCAAAACCCTCACCTTATCAACAAAGGAGCCCTAACAAGGGCTCCTTGAATTTGATTTTATTAATAAGCGAGTCTTTCTTCAAGCCATGCTTCCAATTCGTCGATTGCTATACGCACTTGCTCCATTGAATCACGCATACGCACTGTGACACATTTGTCTTCCAACGAATCAAAGTCGAAGGTGATACAGAACGGAGTACCGATCTCGTCCTGACGACGATAGCGCTTACCAATGGAACCTGCTTCGTCATAGTCTACCATGAACTTCTTCGACAGAGCTTCGTAAATCGGAAATGCATCTTCCGAAAGCTTCTTGGACAGCGGCAGAACTGCTGCCTTAATAGGTGCCAGTGCAGGATGCAAGTGTAAAACTGTACGAACGTCGTTTTTCTCTGCATCGATCACTTCTTCATCATATGCATCGATCAGAAATGCCAGCATTACGCGGTCTGCGCCAAGGGAAGGCTCAACAACATATGGTATATATCTCTCGTTGGTTTCGGGATCGATATACTCCATTGATTCTCCGGAATGCTCTTGATGCGATTTAAGGTCGAAGTCGGTTCGGTCAGCAATTCCCCAAAGCTCACCCCATCCAAACGGGAATAGAAATTCAAAGTCGGTCGTTGCCTTGGAGTAGTGGCTTAGTTCCTCGGGGGAATGATCACGCAGACGCAGATTTTCCTCTCTCATTCCCAGATCAAGAAGCCACTTCTTGCAGAATTCACGCCAATAAGAGAACCACTCAAGATCTGTGCCCGGCTTGCAGAAGAACTGCATCTCCATCTGCTCAAACTCACGGGTGCGGAACGTGAAGTTACCGGGTGTGATCTCATTTCTGAATGACTTTCCTATCTGAGCAACGCCAAAAGGTATCTTCTTTCTTGTGGTCCTCTGAACATTCTTAAAGTTTACGAAGATGCCTTGAGCGGTCTCAGGTCTTAGATATATTTCGGATGCAGACTCCTCTGTGACACCCTGGAACGTCTTAAACATCATATTGAACTTCCTGATATCGGTAAAGTCGGATTTGCCGCAGGAAGGACAGGGGATATCGTTGTCACGGATGTATTTTGAGAGTTCCTCATTTGAGAAAGCCTCTACCTGCATGGATATGTCTTTTGCCGAGTTGTACTCTTCAACAAGTTTGTCTGCCCGATGACGCATCTTACAGGACTTGCAGTCTATGAGAGGATCATTGAAGTTGACAACGTGCCCTGACGCAACCCAAACTTGCGGGTTCATAAGTATAGCCGCGTCGAGACCCACATTGTACTTGCTCTCCTGAACAAACTTCTTCCACCAAGCCTTTTTTACATTGTTCTTTAACTCCACACCCAGTGGTCCATAGTCCCAGGAGTTAGCCAGTCCACCATAAATTTCAGAGCCGGGGTAAACAAATCCACGATTTTTGCACAGAGCAACAATCTTGTCCATGGTCTTTTCGGTGTTTTTCATACCTATTTCATCGCCCATTCTATTAAAATCTTTGATCTCACTATAGTTCCTGTATTATACGTTATTGGAACTTTCACGTCAAGTATATGGCAGTGTTGTATGCTTTTGTTAAGGTGCTTGAATATATATTTGGTCTGCATGATATTGATTTGGTTCTGATGAGCTTACTATTATAACACTATCTCCAAAAGCCAAATCTGATATCTTCCCAGTGCTCACTGAAAAGTCCGATCCGACAATAAAAATGTCTGTATCCTTATCTGTCATATATGCTGTTGAGTTGACTACTACGATCCCGTCACCCACGATCGATGCAGTACCTATCACATCATCATAAGGCTCAAAGGTGTATTCTCCCCATTCTGAAACGGTGTATCTATACAATCCCACCGACAAATCGCTGTTACTTTCGCTTACAGACAATGTTCCTTCCTTGCCATCCATAAATACAGGATATGTGTAGATAACTTCTCCTTTTGGAGAAACTGTCATAGTGGGTCCGTCTGTTACAAATACTATTTGCGATGTTGAGAAGATCTGTTTTGCAGAAATAAGAAAGACTACCTTTGCAATATTGTTCTCATGCACTACAGCTCCGCTTGAAACTTCATATTCAGACATTTCACCAACGCCGATATATGTTTTTGCCGTATTCTTCTCCTGATCATAACTTACATAGACAGTCCTATTATCAGCATATATACTCCCCTCAACAAGATTTGGGTTACCAAAATCAATGTTTCCACTCAGATTCGTCAGAGATACTTTTTCTGTTGATAGAGCCACAAAGCTATCTTCGCTGCCAATATCACTTTCACTCTCCCATGATGTAAATGAAGCAATCTTTCCAACTAAAAGGTTTTCATTAGGTGTATGAGCATCAAAATAGTTGTTAAGCTCGCTTTCCGACATGGACTTTATCAGCTTACTGTTTAAGCTTCCAACTCTTCTCACTCCAATTGTGCCGTCTTCAAACAGTAGCCTCACATAAGCAATCGGTTCATAGTCGGGCCAGGAACCTACAGATGCTGCTGTCTCAAGTATATATGCGTATTGACTGATCGACTGCTCCTTAGGGATTGAAATAAAAACAATATTTCCGCCACCATCCAGATAGAATGTCCGCTTCTTGTAGAAATTGTCGCCATCAGCGATCCAATCGGCAAATGTCACAGAGTCGGAGTTGCTGCCGTCAATATCATCTAATGCAAGTGATGATGCTCCGTATAAAATGCCGTTGATGGTTGCTTTTCCATATGCAGGTATGCACGAAGTCATTTCGCCATCAAAGGATTCGGCTTTTCGCACATTCAGCTTGCCTCCTACCTCATAGGCCAGCACAACATCTCCGACACTCAGGCTTGAAAAAGAAGTAACGTTTTTCGAGTTCCAGTTACCGGGAATACTGTCAAATTGAATGTTTCCCACTCCGGTTGTCCTTTTTACTGTCACAAAAGCAGCGACCTCAATAATTTTTATCATATAATCGACTTTGCCATCTCTGTCATTGTCAATGGCGGTGAGCTTTTCTCCTGCGCTGTTTGAATTGAACTGATCAAACAACGGTACGCCTAAAGATTTTGTAACGCAAACAGGAGCAGCTGTGTCAATTTTTAATCCGTTTTCAGAAAGCCAATAGCGCAGAGAACCATTATCCCTTTCACTTTTATCATTCAGGGCCGTGTATGTGGTGACAGTCTTATTTATAGGTCTCACGTTCGCCGCACCGTATATATTTGTAAGACTATTACCATTTGTATAAATTATTACCGCCTTTCCGATGTCTTCAAACTTAGTAGACACACTGTATGTACCGGTTTTGCCTATTCCTCCTTCAGGCACTTCAATGGTTGTCTTTCCCCTAAGGTTTATATCAGTATCTTCGTTTGCAGTAACTACACCTATATTTTTCTCGAGGTCAAAAAATTGTTTGCCGAATGTAGATTCTGAGAATATATGATTTTTGTTTCTGTCATAAGTGATCGTCCGGGAATCGATCATATTTTTTGTTAGTATCGCCGCGTCACCTCTAAGCACATAGGCATCGGGATTGCCGTAATATCCGGTAGTCAAACCCGCACTGACTGCTACATCGATAACGTTGAATTTCCAATATATATTATTTATAAAGCCCTCAATAACAGAATCATATCCAAGGGCTGCTAGCAGGATCTTCATATGCTCAATTCCTGTAATCAGTCCGTTGGGGTCAAACTTTCCATTTCCCTTCCCGGAGGCATATCCTTTTAGAACCAAGTAGTTGATATATCCAGCGCCCCAAAAGTCATCAGGCACATCTGTAAATAGTGAGAAACCAATTTTTTTATATGAATCTGCATTGTCATCATATCCGGTCCTTGCGACATATATCAACTTGGCTGCCTGAGCCCGTGTCAGATATCCATTCGGATCTATATTGCCGTCCTCATAGCCCTTCATTATTCCCAGACTACTCAACATTTGCAAAGACTCAATCGTCTCCGTTGATATGTTATCATCAAAATTGGATATCGAACCTGATACGGCTGTTCCTATCTGAGTTATACATAGTATAAATGTGATAATAAGTGAAATGGCGCGCTTTGCCATAGAGTTTTAGCCTCCCTGAAAATGATCGTATTATGCTATATACATTGATTTTTGGTTATGTAGTTGCATACACTACGCTCACAAATTTAGCACAACATAAAATTTACGTCAACATTTTAAGGGATAATGTGGTGGTAATGGATACAACTTTCAGTATTTTTTGAACTTTTTTCCCTGATTTAAGTTGAATTAACACAAATCGGCTCACATTGTATAAAGCTACTTTCAAAGGAAATACTGTTAATGTCTATAATGATCACTCGACAACCGGCAATATCGTGTGGTCATTGATACATTGACTATATATGCCGGAGAAAAGGAGCTTGTTATGCAGGTAAAGGACTTGATGAGCTCGGGGGTTGTCTCTATCACACCCGAGGAAAACGCATCCCGCGCCGCGCGTCTTCTTGCAAGACACAATATTGGGGCTCTTCCAGTGTGCTCTACTGATGGAAAAATCAAGGGTATAATAACTGACCGCGATATTGTACTACGTTGCCTTGCAGCCGACAGTCAGCCGGAAAGCACACAGGTAAGAGAAATCATGACTAAAAATGTTGTCACTGTCTCTCCGGAGGATGACCTAAGAGAGGCTTCAAGGCTTATGGCTGAAAAGCAAATTCGCAGGCTTCCTGTGGCTGAAGACGGGCATGTTGTAGGTATGCTTTCCCTTGGAGATCTTGCACGGACCCAACAGTTTGATATGGAAGCATCAAAGGCATTAAGCGAAATCTCTTCTAATATAAAAAAGCTATAGATCGCAAGGATCAAGCATTCTAAATTCCACCAACTACGTATTTAACATAAATGTCATGATCCCCCTGACCTAAAGTCGGGGGATCTTTTAAGATTCTAGATTAGAAATATAACTCAATGTAATATGACCCCAAATAATTACGGTAATACAGCAAAAAGGATGAGAGCCGACTGCTAATAGTCAGCTCTCATCCTATTTAGAGAGGTGTCTTGGAGTCCAATATATAAAAAGTATTGGATGCGTGTTGTATGCCAGTTTTATGGAACTAAGAAAGATCCCTGGCTCATATCGATTACGGCTTCATCCATCAGCTCAAAAGTTATTTCCAGATATTTGCCGTTTCGATAAACTTTTACTGTAAACAGATCCCCGGCAACATATTCCTCTTTGATGCGATTGATCTCCGAAGCGGATTTGACTTCCTTGCCCTGTGCTTCAACAATAATGTCGTTTACCTGAAGCCCTTTCTTGTAAGCATCTGCCTCAGGATGAACATAGTATACCCCAACACCCTGGGGAACATTGAAATATCTTGCCTGGCTTTCGGAAATCGTCTTGACATTTATTCCAATGGAAGGACGTCCTTTTACATAACCATACTGGATCAGTTCATCAATAATAGGCTTTGCTGTATTTGTTGGTATTGCAAATCCAAGTCCTTCTACATTTGTATAGTAGTCCTGCATTTTCAGGGTGTTAATCCCGATTACCTGTCCGTACTTGTTGATCAACGGTCCCCCGGAGTTTCCTGAGTTGATCGCTGCATTGGTTTGAATGAGAGTCATTGTTCTCTCTTCAACAACAACATCGCGATTGATTGCAGATATTATTCCGTCTGTAACAGTACCCATAAGATCCAATCCCAATGGATTGCCGATGGCAACAGCCAAGTCACCCACTTTAAGAGCATCGGAGTCACCAAACTCTGCAGGGATCAGGTCGTTAGCTTCTATTTTGATCACAGCAAGATCGCTTCGCTTGTCCCGTCCAACCAACTTGGCGTCATATGTTTTGCCGTTCATGAGAGTTATGCTGATGTTTTCAGCAGAATCTATGACATGGTTGTTTGTGATGATGTACCCATCGGAAGACATTATGATACCGGTTCCTGAATAGCTAGACGTTCCATAGAGAGAACGAACCGAGGAAACCACACCAACAACTGATGGCATTACTTTTTCTGCAATCTCAGAAACAGTTAAGACAGCGCCGGACTCTCTTGCTACGGGCGTTGTTTTTGGAGCCGGAGGATCATTTATCTCCAGTACCGGTCCGTTAGGATTGACTTCCCGTAGGGTGGTTGATTTATCTTTTTCTCCATTGTCGATGGGAGCATTTGGAACTGTGTTTTGATTTGTTCTTCTGTCTATGCGTTCAAGACTAAATACTATATCCCCATCACCAGGAACTATTTCATAGAACAGTGATAGAGTTCCCACAGTTCCGACAAGAATCGCTGCTACAATAAGAAGTGAAAATACCGTCCTAAGGCCCCGTGCACCACGACGACGTTTCTTCGCTGCGGGTTCCGATTGGACATAATTTATCGGACTTGGTACTGATGTCGGGTCTTGGGATCTTTCATAGTTTCGATAATAGTATGTCGGTTGGTTGTCCTTTCGCATATCAAAAGAATCATTGCTATGAGTGTTCATATTGTCACTTGGAATGTTTCCCGAGTTATCATTCGAATCAGGGTCATTGGGGAAATTTCCGTAAGGGTTGTTATATTGATTTCCGCTCATTATGATTCTCCTTCTTTGTTGAGTTTTTCTGCTGTTTGGCTGTATTTTATCAGTAATATTTTATTAATACATGAAGTTAATGTGAACTATTTATGAATCCCTCTGTAAAGTCCGTATTGCTTGCGGAAAGGGGCGGTTTATGCTATAATTTCTGAAAGATTATATCGGTTCATGCGTCCTCCACGTGGAACGCTGAACCTTATTTATATAACACACGTGGAGAATGGAGCCTCGCATGTCACAGGCTGAAGAAATATGGAAAAAAGTAATAGAGATGTTGAGTAAAAAGTTGACATCAACTACGATCAACACTTTTTTTGAAGGCACAGAAGGCGTAGACATTACCGGAAGCGCAATCGTAGTTTCTGTGCGTTCAGTTGTTGCAAAAGAAGCAATTTCCACACACTACATAAATATGATAGAGGAATGTCTCCTTCAGCTTTTCTCAGTGCCTATCTCCTGCATCCTTCTCTCCGGGGAGGAAGAACTCAGTGCCTTTCGCGCGAGTAAAAACGGAGATAACGGCCTTTGGACTACAAACGAATTTACATTTGCAAACTTCGTTGTGGGACCTTCGAACCGCTTCGCACACGCCGCTGCTGTCGCTGTTGCAAATAGTCCTGCCGCTGCATATAACCCCCTTTTCATTTATGGTGGTTCCGGATTGGGAAAAACACATTTGCTTTATGCAATAGCAAATAAAATTCGCAAAGAAAAACCATCACAAAAAATCATATACAAGCGGGGAGAAGATTTTACAAACGAATTGATAGCCGCTATCAGGGCCGGAAAAAACGTTGAATTCCGTGAAAAGTACCGTGGTGCCGACTTATTTTTAATAGACGACACACAGTTTATTGCAGGTAAGGACTCAACTCAGGAAGAGTTCTTCCACACTTTCAATGCTCTTTATGAAGCAGGGAAGCAAATCGTTCTTACTGCGGACAGACCACCAAAAGAGATGGCCCGACTTGAAGATCGCTTAAAATCTCGATTTGAATGGGGTCTTCTCTGTGATATCCAACCACCCGACCTCGAAACCCGTGTTGCCATAATTCGAAACAAGGCGACAGCCATCGGACTTGACATCAATGATGAAGCCGTGATGTACATGGCAGAGAATATTACTGCAAATGTACGCCAAATTGAAGGAGTTGTCAAGAAACTTCAGGCATACAAATATCTTTTGGATGCCAAAATTGATGTATCCACTGTTTCAAAAGCCATCAAAGATATTTTTCAAGAAAATCCGGGGCTCAATCCTACACCGGAAATTATCATAGAAGAAACAGAGAAGTTCTACGGTCTAAATCATGGTGAAATAGTGGGAGGCAGTCGTGGCCGTGCTATAACTCAAGCTCGCCATATAGCGGTCTATCTTGTCAGAACTCTTACAAAATTGTCTCTACCCGATATTGGTGCATCTTTTAAGCGACATCATTCCACAATCATGCACTCAATTGAGACTGTTGAAAACCAGCGTAAAGATGATCCAAAACTGGATGCTGATATAAAGGATCTAATAGAAAACATCAAAGACCATCGCTAAAGAAGGTCTTGATTTCTTTTTTCACATTTTCACATATATAAATTCTTTACTTTTTGCTTTTTTTTACACATGTTTTGCTGATTGAGCTCATATTATTTTGCTTTTGATCAACGTCAATAGCATTTTCATTTTTGCACTTTACTTTTCACAAGCCCTGTGGAATCCACAATGAATATCTGAGGAAATCTGTGCATTGTTTTTATGATTTTTTTTGACTGTGCAAAACTCGAAAATTATCCACAGGTTGTCCTTTCTATCAACACCGCAATATTCAAGGGTTTGACATAGTTTTCAACAATCCACAGCCCCTACTGCTTTTTCTACTAATCTTATAATTATATGTTATAATATAAGCAAATATTCCTGTTGATTTTTAAGCAAGTCCTGTTGAAATGCGGAAAGGCTATAATATAGCAAAATAATGTATTATAATATCCATATAACATATTTGTAGACAAAGGATTGATGATTATGAAATTCTCCTGTGAAAAGGCCATACTTCTAAATGCTGTAAGTGCGGCTGCTCGCACTGTCTCAAAAAGTTCTTCAATCGTTACATTAGAAGGTATCCTTATTGAAGCTAATAGCAATTCGGTTACATTGACCGGCTACAATCTCACTACCGGTGTCCGGGCAATCATCAATACAGAGCCTGAAAGAACCGGCTCCATCGTTATCAACGCCCGGCTTTTGGGTGAAATCGTCCGTAAAAGTCCCGATGATTTTATTACTCTTGACGCAGATGATAATTTAACAGTAAAAATCACATGTGGCTTGAGTGAATTTACGATTATGGGACTATCCCCAAGTGAATATCCGGAATTACCCACCCCTGAAAATGAAAAATCCCTGTCCATTCCGGCAAATACTCTTCGTTCTATGATATCTATGACCATTTTTGCAGTTTCCGACAACGAAAACAAACCCGTACACACCGGTTCTCTTTTCGATGTAAAAGATGGATTTTTAAACGTTGTTTCAGTCGACGGATACCGTATGGCCATCAGACGTGAAAAAATCGTTTCTACTGTCAATCAAATGTCTTTTGTTGTTCCCGGACCTGCTCTTCGTGAAGTTGAGCGACTTTGCGGAGAAACTGAGGAAAATGTAAACATCATTCTTGGGAGAAGACATATAACTTTTGAAATTGATGATGTCACCTTGGTATCACGTCTACTTGAAGGAGATTTTATCAATTATGAAGCCTCGATCCCAAAGGATATGCCTGTGACTGTAATAGCAGATGCAAAAAAGATGCAAAATGCGGTAGAACGTGTCTCTCTTATCATCAATGAGAGGCTAAAAAATCCTATTCGATGCTATTTTGAAGATGGTGTACTTCGTTTTACTTGCATTACACCGCTGGGTCGCGCTAATGATGAGATAAACATAGACGGAGACGGTGGTAATATTGAAATCGGATTCAACAACCGATATCTAAGTGATGCCATCAAAGCTGTTCCTGACGATAAAATCAAGGTTTCCCTGATCAATCCAATTTCACCCTGTATCATCAGACCTGTTGAAGATGACAGCTATCTCTTTATGGTATTGCCTGTAAGGCTAAAGGCCTAAGAAAGGAATCAAAATATGCACTCTTCAATTAAAGAGTTAAAAATAAGTACTGAATATATAACCCTGGATGCAGCCCTAAAATTCGCTAATATAGCTTCCTCCGGTGGCGAGGCAAAAATACTGATCACTGATGGACAAGTGAGAGTTAACGGTGAAGTTTGCCTGATGAGAGGAAAAAAACTCAGGCCTGGCGATATTTTTACCGTTTCGGATGAGAGATTTCTGATCGTATGATTATAAGGCGAATTGATTTAGAGAATTACCGCAACTATATAAACGCAACATTTGAACTCTCACAAAACACAAATGTCATATATGGTGACAATGCCCAGGGAAAAACCAATTTCTTAGAGGCTGTTTATTACCTTGCCTCCGGAAAGTCTTTTAGAGGTGCAAAAGATAAGGAACTTGTAAGACATGGTTCCGGACACGCTGTTATAAATGCAGATATCGAGACACCCAATATGGAGTACTCAGTGCAGGCAAATCTCTTCACTGATAGAAGACGCAAGCTTTCAGTCAACGGTGTTGCGTTAAGAACTGTGGGTGAGCTCTCAGGGCGGCTTCGCGCCGTTCTTTTTTCGCCGGATGACCTTTATTTGGTCCGGGATGGAGCTGCAGCCAGGCGGAAATTTATGGACACTGCTTTCAGTCAACTGAGGCCTAATTATGCACAGTTACTGTCAAAATACAACCGCCTTCACGATCATAAGACGAGGATTTTAAGAGATTGGAGAGAGAAGCCATCGCTATTAGAAGCGCTTCCTACATTCAACATACAGATAGCAGATATCGGCGCGCAGATCATAGGTTACAGAGCGAGGTTTTTGGATAAAATAACCACATATGCTTCACAGATACACAAAGAAATTTCAGGTAACAGGGAAGTACTTTCTTTCAGATACAAGACTGTTTCAACAATCGATGACCCGTTTGATTCACCGGTGCGACTTAAAGAAAAAATTCTTTATCATATGAAAACTCATAGGGATGCTGAGCTTGCAGCAGGAAGTGCCCTCAGCGGCCCACACAAGGATGATCTTGAAATTTTTGTCGACGGACAACCGGCAAAAACTTTCGCGTCACAAGGCCAAACTCGTACCGCTGCTTTATCTCTGAAGATGGCTGAAAGAGAGCTATTTTGCATTGATAGCGGTGTTAATCCTGTTCTTCTTTTAGATGACGTATTGTCCGAGCTTGATGAACGAAGACGTGATTATGTGTTGAATAAAATTTCTGACGGTCAAGTTATTATTACACTGTGCAATGGAAGCGAGCAGGAATTCTGTCGTGGGCGATCATTTGAAATAATCTCGGGTAATATTGAGCGGCAGGCTGATGCAAGCTTTTAGAACTAGAAAAATATTTTCTATACGAGGGTACATTTATGTATTTGCATCTCGGTGGACAGATTGTTGTTCCGTTTAGCAGTATTATTGGCATTTTTGATCTGGACAACGCAACGGTTTCCAAGCACACTAGAAAGTTTCTTGAGATCGCTCAAAAAGATGGAAGAGTTGTCAACGTATCGGGCGAACTTCCAAGGTCATTTATTGTCTGTAAAAAGCAAGGAAGCAATTATGTATACATTTCCCAAATATCATCTCAGACTCTGCTCAAGAGAGTTGACGAAAACAGCATGACATAAAAGAATTTCAGACTGAAGTTTGTTGTATTTAACTAAGGCGATTTGATTTGATAAGAACTTTATTTTTATGCTAATTTATGTTATAATAATTAGGTTGAAAGACTTAAAAGGAAACAAAAGTAGTAGATAGGACGGAGGTTAATCGGATGACGGATATGACTGCGGTCAACGGGAATATTCCCGAAAACAGCCGTCCCGCTGACAAGGATTACGGAGCATCTGACATACAGGTTTTAGAAGGGCTGGAGGCTGTTCGAAAACGGCCAGGTATGTACATTGGAACTACATCTGAAAGAGGCCTTCATCACCTTGTCTACGAGATAGTGGACAACGCGATAGACGAAGCTCTTGCGGGCTATTGTGAGAATATAGAAGTTGAGATTCTTGATGGAGACATCATAAAAGTATCTGACGATGGAAGAGGTATTCCAATCGGTATACAACCGCAGACCGGAAAACCTGCAGTTGAGGTAGTATTCACCATCTTGCATGCAGGTGGAAAGTTCGGAGGAAGCGGGTATAAGGTTTCGGGAGGGCTCCATGGTGTTGGCGCGGCTGTTGTCAACGCTCTAAGTGAGACTCTCTCGGTTGAAGTGTGCGACGGGAAAGAACACTACATCATGAAGTTTGAACGGGGTGCTGTTGTAAAACCCCTGACAAGTCTTGGTCCAACTGAAAAGCGTGGGTCGATAGTAACATTTAAGCCCGATCGCCAAATTTTTGATACCACATCTTTTGATTTTGATACACTTAAGACGCGCCTTCGTGAACAAGCTTTTCTAAATGCCGGACTACGTATAGCGTTGATAGATAGCAGACCTGGATCAGAGAAGAAGATTGAGATGCGCTATGAAGGTGGCATACGCCAGTTTGTAGAGCATCTAAACAGAAACAAAAACGTGATTCATAATGATGTAATTTATTTGAGCGGCAGCAAAGACGACAATTTTGCTGAAGTAGCTATACAGTATAATGACGGATACAATGAAAACATACTCTCTTTTGCAAACGACATCAACACAACTGAGGGCGGTATGCATGAAACCGGATTTAAATCTGCACTTACGCGTGTATTGAATGATTACGGCAAAAGGTTCAACTTCTTAAAAGGAGAAGAAAAACTATCCGGTGAAGATGTCCGTGAGGGTATTTGCGCTATAGTTTCTGTCAAACTGACAAACGCACAGTTTGAAGGTCAGACTAAAACAAAACTGGGAAACAGTGAGATGCGCACTCTGGTCGATAATACAGTCAGTGAAGGTTTACTGACTTTTCTTGAAGAAAATCCGGCAGTGGCAAAAGCGATTTTGGAAAAAGCAATCGGTGCTTCAAGAGCAAGAGAAGCTGCACGGAGAGCCAGAGAACTTACCCGCTCGAAAGACGGCTCTTGACGGTGCATCTCTACCAGGAAAACTTGCTGACTGTAATGAAAAAAATCCGGAACTGACGGAGCTATTTCTGGTGGAGGGTGACTCGGCAGGAGGTTCTGCTAAACAGGGACGCTGATTCGAAGTATCAAGCAATCCTCTCTCTTTGGGGAAAAATGCTTAACGTGGAAAAAGCACGTCTTGACAGAGTGTATGGTAACGATAAGTTGATGCCTATTATAACGGCACTTGGCACTGGTATCGGAGAGGATTTCGATATCAACGGACTGAGATATCACAAAGTTATTATTATGGCTGATGCTGACGTAGACGGAAGCCATATACGAACACTTTTGCTGACATTTTTCTTCAGATTCATGCGTCCCCTGATCGAGCGGGGTCATATATATATTGCTCAACCACCCCTTTATAAGATCGTACATGGGCAGCAAATACACTATGCCTATAAGGACGAAGAGCGTGATCAGATAATCGAAAAAATACGCAGTGAAAGACCAAATGCTAAAATTGAGGTTCAGAGAGAAACAAAGGCCTTGGTGAGATGGACTTTACAGAACTTTGGGAGACAACCATGGATCCGGCCCGTCGTACTCTACTTAAAGTAGAATTGTCTGACGCTGCACACGCTGATGAGATTTTCACCATATTGATGGGAGAGAAGGTTGAACCTCGTCGTGAGTTTATCGAGCAGAACGCACGATATGTTGTTAATCTTGATGTATAGCTCATTGTGCCCATCGTATGTATATAAAAGTCCGGTGGGATGGAGGTAACTATGGAAGACGAACGAATTTTAGAGGAGCAGACGATAATTCCGGTTGAGCTTGTACGGGAAATGAAGCGTTCTTATATCGACTATGCCATGTCGGTAATAGTCGCACGCGCTCTTCCGGACGTCCGCGACGGGCTAAAACCGGTTCATAGACGCATACTTTACACAATGTATGAGGACGGACTTACTCCGGACAAGCCATTCCGTAAATCGGCAACTACTGTCGGTGACGTACTGGGTAGATACCATCCCCATGGAGATGCTTCGGTTTATGATGCGTTGGTTCGCCTTGCGCAGGATTTTTCGCTGCGTTATCCTTTGGTAGAAGGACACGGCAACTTCGGTTCTGTTGACGGAGACCCTCCGGCAGCTTATCGTTATACGGAAGCACGCGTTTCAAAAATCACTCTTGAAATGCTTGCCGATATAGATAAAGATACAGTTGATTTTCAACCGAACTTTGACAATCAACGTAAAGAGCCGGTAGTGCTACCTTCACGCTTCCCAAATTTGCTTGTTAATGGTTCACAGGGTATTGCTGTAGGTATGGCAACAAATATACCTCCTCATAACCTTAGGGAAACCATCGATGCAATAATTTGCATCCTTGATAACCCTGAGGCAGACCTTGATGATCTAATGGAACATATAAAGGGACCCGACTTCCCGACTTATGGAATAATAAGCGGGCGGGTTGGTATTCGTGCTGCATATGCAACAGGGCGTGGCCGCATAAAAGTCAAAGCGCGCTCCGAAATACAGGAGATGAATGGCAACCGGTTTAGGATCGTAGTGACAGAGTTACCATATATGGTAAACAAATCACGCCTTATTGAATCGATTGCGAATTTACACAAGGACAAGCGAATAGAAGGAATTTCAGCTCTTCGTGATGAGTCAGACCGTGACGGAATGAAAATAGTCATTGAGCTTAAGCGTGAAGCAAATCCACAAGTTGTTTTGAACCGTCTTTATGCAATGACTCAAATGCAGACAACCTTCGGTATCATAAATCTGGCGCTTGTTAACGGTGAGCCAAAGGTGCTTTCACTGCGGGAAATGCTGGATGAGTATATCGACCATCAGAAAGTCGTTATCGTTCGCAGGACTCAGTATGAACTAAGAAAGGCCGAAGAGCGAGCTCATATACTGGAAGGGCTGCATATTGCCGTTGAAAACATAGATGAAGTAATACGTATCATCCGCACCAGTTATGATAATGCAAAACAGCGCTTGATGGAGAGATTCGATCTAACTGATGTCCAGGGCCAGGCTATTATTGATATGCGTTTGGGCAGATTGCAGGGTCTTGAGATAGAGAAGATTGAAAATGAATTGCGTGAACTTCGTATCAAAATCGATGATCTTAAGGGATATTCTGGCAAATGAAAGCCGGGTCATTGCGATCCTTAAAAGAAGAACTGTTTGCATATAAGTAAGAAGTTCGGTGATGACCGCCCGCACGGAGATAGAGCAGGTTGAAGATGAGATAGGACCATTGAAGGACCTGATCGATAAGGACAGATTGTGTTTTACACCCCTTACCCCATCTGGGTTATATAAAAACGACAAGGACAGTGATGTATACCGCACACAACGTCGTGGAGGCAGAGGTATATCTGCTATGACCACAAGGGATGAGGGATTTTTGCGGGAGACTGTATTTTGTTGCTTCTTCCCCACGATAGGATCCTTTTTCTTTACAAATCAAGGGCAGGACTCTATAATAAGAAGGGATATATGATCCCTGAATCGGGGTCGTACTGCCAAGGGGTATGAATATAGTAAATCTCCTACCCCCTTGAACCGGATGAGAAGGTCACAGCCCATGATCCCCTGTTCAGGAGTTTTACAGAGGATGAATACCTTGTAATGACGACCCCAAAAATGGAACTGTAAAGAGGGATGAAGCTTTCCCAATCTTGATACTATCCGCAAGGGGTGGAATTTCGTGCTCTGACACTTGAAGAAGGAGATGAGTTTGATTTTCTGTCCCGTAGAACGGATGGAAAACCAAAAAAATCATCATTGCGGACCAGAAACGGAATGGCTATCTGCTTTGACGAGAATGACATCCGTCCCTATGGGAAGAACGGCAATGGGTGTCAGAGGTATACGTCTTGAGGGAGGACGATTATGTCATTGGTGCAGTGCAAAACAGTCCCCCGGAAGGAACCTTGCTCACAATAACTGAAAAATGGTTTATGGAAAAGCGCACCCCCGATAGATGAATACATGCGAGGGCAGTGAAGAAGATAGGACAACCCCCAGCGTCGCGGTGGGCAAAAGGGCTTTCTCAATTATCGAATTACCGAAAAAAACAGGGACTTGTTGCTGCAATTACTGTTAGTTTTCAGAGGAAGATGATGTAATCGTCCATTTCGGATGATGGGACATTGATAAGGATGCCGTCCTATAGATATCAATATCTATTCCCGTGCAAACGCAAGGTGTAAGGGGTCATGCGTGTAAATGAGGGAGCTCGTGTAATTGCCGCTGCTCGTCCTTGATCGTGAAGAAGACGAAGATGACTTGGGATATCGAAGAAGACTCAAATGGTTTCAGAAGATGAAGAGAAAGGGCAATGAACAAGGACTCTGAAAAGGAGATACCGGACTGATGGTACTTCTCCCCGAATCCAAAGAATAAATGTACAATAGTTGATAAGTAATAATGACGGAAGATCTGTACAGTTAAAGATCTTCCGTCATTGCTTTTTTAAGACGAGAGAGAGCTGCTTTTTCTGACTTAAAAACTTGCTCTAAGATATGGGGCTGTTTTCTCTTGTCTGATTTGAGTCATTTGAATTATGGGTAAATGTTTTGAAACTATAATAATTCGTATAATACAATTAAAATATACTGTATGTATAGTTGTTATATTTACTATATGTATAAATACATATAATTATACACTTGATGATAATTCACATTAGAAATAATGAACTTTTGTAGATTGATATGATGTTTTATAAATTAGAAAAATCAGAAGATATTAAAGTTTACAGATGCATTTTATAACGGTTTGACAATCAGATTAAGTAACATAACCATCAATGGTATGGTTATAACTGAAAGAAGGGTAGAGACAGTGATGGAACCTAAGTTATGATCAGGATCATACCCATAATTTGCCGGAAACATTGACGCAAGGACCGCTACAGGACAAGCTGTTGCTATAAAGTTAGCTATGACAATGTTATTGGAGGTTGGATATATAAAATATACCGGTATCATCAGCAGAGGGATAATTATCAATCTCAAAAAGGAAATATAATATACTCTTATGTTTGTAAATATAGACAAGACATTAGTGCGTGCTATATAAGTCCCGATTAGGATCATTGGAATGGGAGTATGTAGACTTGCAATAAAATCAATGGCAGTTGAAACGGTGGATGGAAGTTTTATGGAGAATAAAAATATTATGAATCCAATTATAATTGAAATGATACCGGGATTCAGTATTACTTTTTTTAAGGTATTTTTTATGTTTGAGCGTCCGGTTAGCAGCAAAACACCTACAGTCCACTGTGTCAGGTTAAAAACCATCACATAAATCGATGCAAAGATAACCGATTCACTGCCAAGTATGGCTGCAATAAGTGGAATGCCCATAAAGCCTCCGTTTGTGAAAATCAAGGCAAACTTATCAAGTTTATTTTTGTCCCCATTTCCTCTTATCAAAAGTAAGGAGACGCAAATAGAAATGAGATGTGAAGTAAGG